>NZVB01000023.1 GCA_002701375.1 Cyanobium sp. NAT70
ATCCAGATCCAAGCGAACCTTCACGTCGGTCTCGCCGGTGACTCGGTGAATCTCCCCTTGACGTGTCATCCCGTTGCGTTCAATGACTTCATCGTGCCGGACAACTCGGGCGGCAGATTGCCTAGCACTGCGGTGAGAGGGGCGTTGGTCAATTCCTGCTCAACGTTGACGAACGCACTGGACCAATCGCGACGGTCGTAGGCACAGGCAGGGGCGACGGTCACTGGCGAAAATCGGAATTAAGAAATTATCTCGAATCCTGCAGCAAAGTGCGTTGTTAAATTTATTCAATGAAAAACAAAAAAGAATGTCAAGCAGAGCATGTAAGCAGTGCATTGGATTTTGAACCTATCTAGTCGCACCGATCCAACAAAACAATTAAACAGCAGCGCACCAAAAGCAAACATGCAATCAAGGCCAAAAGCAATCTCAAGCTAAATAAATAATTAAATCGCGAGGAGCGAGCGGACAGCTTCGCTAGCAATTATTTGCTAAAAATTAAAAAACCATTGAATACGGAAAGGACTATCCATGTGGAATTTTATAGTTGATATAATTTACAACTTAATTAGCCATGGCGACCCCCGCTCAGCTCGATTGGAAGGAGCCAGGCAATTACATCTTTCCAGAGTCATTCTCAAGTGGTAGAGATATTTACCAGGGCTGGTATCTAAGAGATCAAGACATCAACGTCTCGATTGATCAAATTAGCAGCCCAGAGGCTTCTGGCTACGCACTAAAAACGGCAGCGAATGGCAATTATCCACTAAGATTCAGCATAATCACTCCGATTCCTAAAAGTACATTCATCGGCTCTGCAGTCGATGCACTTGTTAACGGTCAAAATGTTACATATGTCGAATCAGGCGATATAGGACTTAGATATCAAGGTGTCAATATTTGGGGGAAAATTGATTTAAATGCTCCAAATACAAACTCCGTTCCTTTTTCACAAAATAAGGGCTACAGCTCCAAAACTAAGTACAGCTGGGGAGGAAGAGATGACTGGTCAGTCTATCTATGGGGAAATTCAACCACAGGGGAGGCCTCGAAAAAAAACCCTAGTTATATGCAGCTTGATTTACATCAAGAAAATATATTCTTTAACCAAAATGGCACTTCCATAAATAACCAAAAGGACACGCCTTGGAAGACGATATCTGGATATGCAACTGATTGGCTGGACATCAATAACGTTTATCGTCTCAGCGGCTGGTATGCAAAAACTGCTGACTCGACAAGCAACTCAATGTTTAATGTCAGTGTAGACGGACAAGAAACGAGCTATGGCCTTGGGGTGTTACAAGACACGAAAGAGATTAATGGACTGACTTGGGAGCGAAGAAGTCAGCTCATTAACCCAAAAACGACTAAAGATTTTACGTGGAACATTGGTAAAGATACTCAACCAGAAGGCAAAACGGGCAACCAATATTTCACAGGATTGAAGGTACAAAAATGGCTCCCAGAAGTCACCATCACGGGCCTACCACAACTTTCGATATCCAAAGGTCAGGATGCCATCGAAGGAGAACAGCCAGGTTGGTTCGACATCCAGGTAAAAAGTGGGTCAATTACAAATCAAACTGGTATTTACGTTCGCTATTTAATCTCGGGTGGGACTGCGACCACTGATCAAGATTTTTATTCCTCAAAATTAACACAATACCCAGGCGAATGCGTTGCAGAAAATGTTATTTGGCTACCACAAGGAGCAACTGAGGGGCGAATCTACGTTTCCGCCGTTGGCGATGCAATTGCTGAAGGCAACGAAGATGTAACCATCCAGCTTGCATTAAATGATACAATGCAAGCAGCTGGGTGCAATTCCTCCAGTCAAAATTCAAATGAATCAATAGGACAAAATTACACACTTGAAGGTTATACACCCTTTGCGACTTCCTATGATCCAACCAAGTCAACAGCAACAATTCAGATCCAAGACAAGCGCGAAACGAGCAAAAATATCTTTGCAGAAAAATTTAATCCGTCTAATTTATTTGGCGGTCTCGCGTTTAATTCTGATACCACTACATTACAACCCTATGGAAACATGGCTACATCAGCAGCCATGAGTGCAGACAACACGATCCCAAAATCACCGGCAGGAGGGATTCCGCTAAAAATGGTAACAAGTAGCTTAAATAATTTTTCGTCAACATACAACCAGCCAAAATATAATTTAGGCCCTGTGAAAAATGGGCAGACATGGACGGCAAGTATTTATGCCAAAGGAGGGAGGGATATCGCAAATAATCCATCCGGTTATCTCTATTTATTTGAAGCAAATGCAAATGGCAATCCAATCGATGCATTAAATCAACGACCAGGAGGATACACAAAACTAGAGAGTATTAAATTAACGAACGACTGGAAACGTTATGAGATCACAAAACAAATTAATTCTCCAAACACCACTGCATTACAATTGAGATTCGATGGGCCTGGAAGTCAAACAATTTGGTGGGATGGCATCCAGGTCGAAGAGGGTAACAAAGCCACAAATTATGTGGACTATAAGAGCATCAACCCATACACGCCTGGGATTTCTATTACTCCCATTAATAGAACAGGAACCTCAACCATTAGAGCCACAAAAGGGCAGGATGGCAGCCAAAGTGCAAGCTTTGAAATTAATATCAACAGCCAGCCGACAAGCACAGTTTCTATAGCACTAACAGCACAAACAATTAGCAAAGACAATGCATTAACGACAAACACTACGAGTAATTTTAGTCAATCACAACTAGTTTTCGACGAAACAAACTGGAACATACCTCAGACAATAACGTTATCGACAATACCTGATAGTAGAACTCTTGTTACCGCAACACCGTCGAGCAGTGATCCAAATTACCAGAACGTCGATAACAAGAAACAAGTTACGCAGATGATTGTGCCAAGCGATGATGACAGCACATTAATTGTTAACCTCAAAGAAGGGGGAAATACAAATCTCAATCCTCCAGAGGTGTCAGTTATCGCGATTAGTGGAGAAGAGGGCCAAAATATTGGATTTAAGTTTAATTTAAGTAAGCCAAGCGCACAAGACACTGTTGTTAACTATACATTGAGCCCATCATCAGGGTTCAATCTTCAGGGCCAAAACTCTGATTTAAATGGGTCAACTGATTTAGATGGCAGTCAACCAGGAACAGTAACAATACCAGCTTTTGAGACTTCATTTACGAAAAGCCTTTCGACAGTAGATGATGCCTTTGCAGAGGGAGCCGAAACCCTTACATTAACCCTCCAAAATGGTAGTGGCAATTCAAATGACTACACAGTTAGCAGTATAGACAACTCAGCAACAGCAAAATTAAAAGACAATGAGAAAGCAGGACTCGAATTTGTCGTCCCCTATATCATTAAAGTGCCTTCAGAAGAGAATCCAGATACCCTTGTTGAGGAAACGATCTGGGCGCCTGTAAATCAAATCAATATTAGTAACGAAGAATGCGATAGCAAAACCCAAATCATAGGGGTAAGATTAAAAACACCAATTAGAAATAACGTCACTATTACGCTTTCAGAAGAAGCCCTAAAAGATATCAATGTAAACGTCACGCCACCATCCTCAGAGGGGTCATCCAACTCAGCTCAATCGGACCCAGCAGCGACTGATGATGACTCTGCGGATTCTGAGAAACCATCTAGCGCGAAAACGCCAGCCAACAATCAACTTACATTTACGAAAAATAATTGGGATGTACCGCAAACACTATCTCTTCAAATTAATCCAGCAAAAAAATCAGAAATTAAAAATACTTCTAGCTCAGAAAGTGATGCGCAACAATTAGATGGCAAACAATCATTAATGTTCACAAGCACTGGAACAGATACTTTTTATAGCAATCTCGAAGATAAGCTATTAATCGCACCGGTCCCCAAGGACGCACAAAACATCACAAAAGACGATGGAATCGATCCACAAAACCCAAACGATCCGATTGCTGTTTTAAGTAATGGCCTTCAAACGAGAAATAGCATCATCCAAGCGGCGGAAAACCCAGCCAATAACACGAGCAGTACATTAACTATTTCATTACAAGATAGGCAAGGACAGGTTTTCAATGCTCGGCAGGATACCGTTGTTTACTTTGAGCCAACACAACTTGATGTCAAGGGGACAGAGTGGCCTCTAAGTTATGATATTGCAGTAAAGAATTATCTGAACGGCCTCAAACGATATGTCGAAGAAGGAAGTGCAGTTACACCTTCCGATGACCCTAATGGTATTACAGGATCCAGTGAAGTTTTACGTGGCAAAGATTTAGTCACATGGAAAGGTTTTCTATACATTCCTGAAACTGGTGAATATACATTCAACCTAACCAGATCAGGAGGGGCCAAGCTATCTGTTGACGGCAATATATTAATCGATGATCTTCTTAACAACGAGGCATCTAATGCATCAAAAACAAGTCAGCCTTATGAAGGCAGCGCAGGGACATTCGTTCCAATAGAATTAAATTATGATCCATTTGAGCAGTCTCCTAATATTGATCTCGAATGGAATCGACCTAGCCAATTAGATACAACAAGGAAGAACGAATCTATTCCTTCAAATTATTTCAGTCAAGTGGGTGCATGGCACGTTGTCATTCCCAAGAACTCTTCTTCAACAACGTTGACCATATCTCCACGTAATGATGATATTGCAAAACCAGATCAAACCGTCAAAGTTTCTCTTGTACGTGATCATAGTGAACTCATTAAGGTCTCACAATCATTAAACAACACTGCTGCAACCGACGCACAAAAGTCTGACGCGAAGACCGAACCATCAACAGACAATGCCACTACAACCGACGCACAAAAGTCTGACGCGAATTCCGAACCATCAACAGGCAATGCCACTACAACCGACGCACAAAAGTCTGACGCGAATTCCAAACCATCAACAGGCAATGCCACTACAACCGACACACAAAATACGNCTAATCAAGTTGACACAGACACTACGGAACAGAAAGCAGTCAATACCACATTTACGCTTCAACTAGATAACACAAGTGACCGAGAATCCATAACGTTGCAAAAATCAGAATTAAACAGTATCAAGATTGGACCCAGCAATTCTCATTTGGCTCAGAATGAAGACCATAACGAATTTGCAGCGATCATAACCCCTGATGTGGATAAACAAATTACAATCTATAAGGGATCTCCAATTTCCGTTCCAGCAGTCGTTAATTATGAACAGAATCACACGCCTATTGCCAATTACGAAGCGAGTAGCAATTTAAATTATCAATTGCTTGATAAAGCGGTTGAGATCGGCATTCAAGAAGATTCTCCGATAACAAAGGGCAATCCAGTCAATATCACTCTAGAACAAGTATCTCGCAAGGGTTCAACTTATTCTGGTATTTTAAAGCGTAACGACAATTTTGCTAAACCAATAATATTGCCGGCAGGTCAGTCACTCGTCTTCAAAAGCTCTTCAGGCACAAAAGCAGAACCGCTCACGCTAACACTGGCAAGAGATGTGAGCATTAGTAAAGGATCCAGTGAAACCATTCAATTCACATCAGATGGGATTGAATCTGCATTAAGTAGCGAAATGATTCAAATAAGTTTGGTCAGTCTGACCAAAAAAACAAATTCAACCTACGAAGCACGATTCAAACGTGTCGGCACCTACAGCGAAGCCATCGAAATAAAAGAAGATCAAAATCTTACATTTGTAAGTCCATATGATAACAGCAAAAAAATAACACTGTCCTTAAATAACAATCTAACCATTGATATAAATGGCAATGCTACTGCAATTGCTACAGTACAACAACCTTCAGCCCAGTCTGCCAATACAGATGTAACAGCGCTAATTCCTAATATTGATGAGCTGGATATGACAATGTATTTAAATCCATATTTAAATCCGAGCCTAAACTCAGAGGCTTTTAAAGACCTCAATATGCAAACAAATTTCAACACATATGACATTAGTTTCGTTGCCGGCAAAATGAACCTAAGGAGCGTAAGATTAAAAGCTGGCACAAAAATGAATTTCGGGATTAAAAATAATTCTACTTCTGATTCTGATCCTAACTGTTCTGATAGCTCTGATAGCAATCAACAAAATAATTCAGGTACAGCCGCGGGGTTCTCACTCCTGCTAACAGATTCGATCATTCTTGAAAGTGAACTCAGAGAACCACCGGTCTCAGTTGTCGATGTCAGTACGGTACAAGGAACAATTGACAACATAGCATCAAATAACCTAAAACTTGAAAAATCACATGTCAATGTTCCACAGAAAGACTACACGATTACAATACAAGATCAAGAGGATGAAGAAGCTGCAATTCAGTATTCGATTTCTAATCCAGGAGGCAATCCAAAATCTTCACCAGTTACCTCTCAAGAGACGATTAATCTCCAAGAAAACGGTGCCGGTGAAACACGATATGTGAAGCTACTAAGTCAACCAACAGAAAGTGTTACTCTTTACCTCGAAACGGATACTCCCACAGAAGCTAAATTACAAAAAGGCTACGAATATTTTCAAGGAGTCGCACAAAAACCAAGCCAAACTAATATCATTGAATCAATCAGAAAGCCAGCTAGAGAAAATAACTCTGATTTTCTAAAAGAGGCAGTTTACAAACTGAATAGCAGCAAAAAAATACAAGGATTTGTTGTAAATTACAAGGATTCAACGGTAAAACAGAATATTTCGAGAATTGACTTCATTAGAGATGTCGATCAAGTTACGACAAGCGCAAACAATCCAGCTGGATTAGACTTTTTTACAATTCGAGAAAAGATTGAACCATTAAAGACAAATTTAGGGAGCAAGTTTAAGTCAAAAAACTTTGAGGCTGATTCTCTCATTGCCTTTACTTTCTCACCTTCGAACTGGGACTCAGAACAACCATTTACGATTGTTCCCGTTGATGATCTTATCGATGACGGTACTCAGGAAGCCAACATCTACCATCGTGTTATCAGCAAAGATACAGAATATCAGGCAATCACACCATATGGTGTCAACGCAAACAACGAAATAGCACTTAAAATCGCCAATGAAAATGATGATACAGCAAGATTATTAATGAATCTTCAGAAGGACCCTATCAGTGAAGATAAAAGTGCATTTATTGATCTAAGGCTGAACAGTCAGCCAGGCGCTGATGTCATATTTACGCTACAACCATCCGACGAACAATTCACAATTAACGATAGAAATCTCAACCAGAGTGACTCGATTACGTTCACGTCTGAAAACTGGCAATTACCGCAGACAATTGAAATAAAAGCATATGACGACGACATCATGGAAGATATGACCTCTAGCCAATTGCTGATTAGCAGTGAATCTAAGGATGAAAAATTTGGCAGTGAACTCAAAACAAAACCAATTTCCGTTGAAATTAAAGACAATGATCTTCCAACAGCATCGATCGTTCCAGTGAGCGATGCTGAGGAAACTGGCGAACCCGGTCGTTTCAGAGTCAAACTATCAAATCCAGCCCCTCTATCTGTAGGCTCCACAGGAATCATTGTTCAATATACAATCAATAAGGCTGACGGAAAGTCTTCTGTCGTCGTCGATGAGAACTTTAAAAATAATGTGTTGAAAAAGCCATCTGAGGAATCTGTCCCGATCTCAGATATTGCCCAAAGTCCTGCTCAAACAGGGGAAGTTCGCATCGCACCAGGGCAAACAAGCAGTGATGTATTCGTCGTCCCCATTGATGAAAAAACTGATGCTGGCGATGCATCATTCACAGTCTCACTTATTGACCCATCAGAGTCAGCATCTGCTCAATATCAACTTGATCAAAACAATCCTGAAAATAGTTCCGCAACTCTCAAAATAATGAATGATGACATAGCCGGCTTCTATATTATCCATCAAGGTAACGTCATATCTGCTGTCGAAGGTGGAGACAATACAGAATTTTTAATTGGATTGCTCACACAACCAACAGCCCCCGTCAAAATCCAAATTCTAGAAGATTTGTTAAACCATAACAACACAAGCCCGCAACAATTAGACCTTAGTACCCCGGTCGAAGTCAACTATCTACCGAGCAACTGGTCAAGACCACAAACCATCTCATTAAAAGCATTCGATGATGGCGTCATTGAAGATGGTGCTTATACAGCCGACGAACTGAAACTATTGACGTATGACTCTGAAGGTGTCGTGATTGATGACAATGGTAGCAAAAATCCTAGTAACGCTCAACACGATGGAATCCATCCTGCCGCTATTAAGTTCGTATTTACTAGCACTGATCCTAAGTACAACAGCAACAACCAGCCATCTACGAGCAGTTCATCACCATCAAAAGTGGTTTCTACTAAGATAACAACAGGCGGAGGTGCTGCAGTTGAGCAAACGAATCTGGCGTTAACAGACCAGACTATACCTACACCACCAAGCGAATCAACTTCTTTTACTGACCATATCGAAAAATTTACCGTAAAAGATAAGGGCTTGCCACAAACAACTAGCGATGCCATCAGTTCGGCATTTGACTCATTACAAGATGGATTGACTGACTACCAATTGCCAATGATAGGCAAGTCAGACATTAAAATTGGAAGCGATTTGTACTCCTTTGTCGACAAGGTGTCGAGCAAAATAAAAACCATTAAATCTGCAACGACCGCACAAGTGCAGGAAATAATCAACAAGGAAATTGAAACAGTATTAGGAGATAAATTCAGAGCCAGCGTCCTAAATGTAAATACGGACGCCAACAGTCTAACAACAAAAAAAGCTAATTCTTTCGAGACAGGTGATGTAGTTTCTGCTTATTCAACGGAGACACTCCCGGCCGGCCTTAGCAATGCAAACTTATATTATGTTATTAAGAAGGCAGGAAATACAATTCAATTAGCCAACAGCCTAGACAATGCACAGTCGAACAATCCACTTAATATCACTGGCCCAGGATCAGGATTGATTTCATTACAGAAAGACAATTCACCAGTAAAGGTCAAAATGGTGGGCAATGATGTCAATATTAAATTTGAATTTTCTTTTGATGACGCCAACACCATCCCACTTGATGCCAATTTCGGCATCCCCTCACTAAACTTTAAAAGTCAAGGAGATTTAAATTCTTCCTATGATGTGGACGGAGAGTTGGATTTATATATTCCAACGAATGGCAGCAGTCCCTACATCAAAACTGCTTTCAATAGTCTCGTCTCAGAAATAAATATTGCTAACAATAGCTTAAAACTCTCCAGCACTTCTAGTTTTGAGGTTGGTGACAGAGTCACTCTTTCTTCCTCAGACACATTACCGAGTGGGCTGAAAGAAAAAACAGAGTATTTTGTTATAAAAGATGCGACCAATAACAATACTCTCAAGCTGGCACACAATATCAATGAAGCAATCGCCGGCCAAGCAATTGATTTGACGAGTGTAGGAAGTGGTGAAATCACCATCAGTAATCCAGAAAGTTATATCACAGCAACGCTTCAAAGTGCTATCTCCCCTCCTTGTCCTGATGGA
The DNA here is from genome assembly GCA_002701375.1 of Cyanobium sp. NAT70. Classification (GTDB taxonomy): domain Bacteria; phylum Cyanobacteriota; class Cyanobacteriia; order PCC-6307; family Cyanobiaceae; genus Parasynechococcus. Next base: position 9,482 of record NZVB01000023.1, read on the forward strand.
GACAACACATGCCAAGACTCCAAAATCACTGGTGGCCTAGGCTTTTTGCAGCTTGAGGCCACAAATGCAAATGCGTCAAGCGAACGAATCCAGGGCAGCCCCGCTACAGGGATGGGCTTAAAATTACAAGCATTCTTGCAGAATAAAAGTACCAATACACAAGACACGAGCCAATTAACAATCAATGATATCAAGAGCAAGGGAGTGTCTAATATTATTGATTATTCAATAATGAATTATAGGGATCCTAATGGCAACATACTTGCTCCAAGTGCAGTCATGTCCTTTGATGTTCAAACATCAGTCCAAGGAAATGCAGCCATTCCTTCATTTAATTTTGATATGGCAGCCAATCTTCCCTTCGCCAATGGGCAAAGCAGTACATTATTTGTGGACAATGTCAAACTAGATCTCGGCACTTTTGTCACTCAGTTAGTCGACCCAGTCGTCTCTCAAATAGATACAATACTGGAGCCAATCTATCCTGTTGTAGATGCTCTTTACGCGGATACTCATATTTTTGGGAAACTTGGACTAACAAGCTTTTTCGATCAAAGTAATCCAAAAGATAATCGTGTATCCGTGATGGATCTCGCACAATGGTTTGCGAACCTAGGAAGTCCTGCCAGAAGCTCGCGCACAGCAAAATTTAGAAAAGCAGAGCAGTTTATCAGAAATCTAAAGGACCTCACTGATTTAGTGCGCACGTTGGAAACCATGGCAAATCAAGGTAATTACTATATCGACTATCCAAGTTCTCAATATGATTTTGGAGACACAAAGATATCAGCCAAGAAAAATCCCGTCAAAGCATCAACTCCTACTCGAACACCAAAGCAACAAACTACATTATCAAATGTTCCGAGCACATACAAGCAGGTAATGGAGAAGCTTGAGAAATTGAATTTCAAAATACCTCTACTTGAAGATGCCTCAACCATTCAAGATTTAATCAGTGGAGAAACGACAGATCTGATTACTTGGGTCGCATCAACAAGTACCCCACCTAACGACAATGTTCAATCATTGAATATTGACTCTTCGATTAGAAAATCATTTCCGATGGGACCTGTGCAAGGGGTGATTGAGGGTGGTTTTAATGCCAAAGCAGATCTAACTTTTGGCTTTGACACATCTGGAATTAAAGCCTGGCAAGCAGACAATTTTGATCTCGACAATGCATGGAAAGCCTTTAATGGTTTTTATGTCAATGATCGGCACAATGGTGTGGATAGCCCAGAATTCCAACTCAACGCCAACATGGGGGCAGGAGCAGGGCTCAATGCCTTTGTGGCGCGTGCAGATGTGACTGGTGGAATCGAAGCAAATGCAAGCTTAGATCTGCTCGATGGAGGGGAAATCGCAGGTACGGATGATGGAAAAATCTACGGAAACGAAATTATTGAGCGCATTGATAATCCATTGAGCCTCTTTGAGATGGTTGGTGATCTTGCGGCTTATCTAGAAGCTAAAGTACAAATCGGTATTGATCTATGGTTCTATTCATATTGGAAAACCGTGTGGCAAAAGAAGCTTGCAAGAATTCCATTATTTAAATTTGGCCTGGGTGGAAGTTACGCTTCCGGAACAGCTTCAAACGGTTACTTAGAAGGAAGCAAGGTATTCTTTGATGCGAACTTTGATGGTTGGCACAACGGACTTGAGCCCAGCATGACGACTGGAGAGAATGCTCAATATAATCTTGATATTGATTCGCGGCAATTCGATATTAACCGGAATGGTGAAATTGATCCCAGCGAAGGAAGACTCGTGCTTTATGGCGGTATTGATCAAACAATGGATCAACCCTTAAAGATTCCATTTATTGCACCGGCGGGAGACATGATTACTCCACTCACCACACTCCATTCATTGGCACTAGATCTCGGATATTCAGCGGACGAGGGTATGAGCAAAATCAAAAAAATGTTTAACTTAGGCAAGTTTAATTACCTTCAGGAAGATCCCCTGTCACATCTTAAAGGGAAAGATTTAGCTAACACTAAAAAGGCAGCAGACTATTTATCAGGTTATGTCGCTCATCTCAAAATACACTTTAATCTTGATTTGCTACTGATGGCACTCGATCAACTCAGCGAGCAACATCAAGGTTCAACTCAAGAACAACTGAAAGTGATGAAGAGATTCACACAATCATTACTAGAAAAGCCTGACCTGACCTCTTCTGACACAGCTATACGCGTTGCCATTCTTGAAACACTCAAAGGATTGCATCGAGATTCCAATCCAGGTCTCCAAAAAATGATGGAATCCACCTCTACCTTCCTTGCTAAGGCCAGTTCGGAACTCAGCATAAAAGTTGATTCTCTAATGCAGCAAGATAGCTTCAAGCTTCAGGATATCAATCAAATCAAAAAAGAAGCATTTGAATATTATAGAGAATCCCTGAGCAGCATTTCTCATGAATTGCATCTTTTCGACGACATCGATTCACACTCTGAAGAAATCAATCGCCGCTTGAGTCGAATTAACGAGAAGTTCATCAAATTGAGCAAGGGCAATATATTGAACTTAGGTAATCGCAAGCATCAGGAACTATTAGGTGCAGCTGGTGAAGACTATTTCAATGGCGCAGACGGGGACGACACCATCCATGGCAAATCAGGTATTGATTATATTAAAGGAGGGAATCACAATGATTACATTGATGGAGGATCTTCCAACGATATTTTGAAAGGTGAGAATGGTGATGATAAGCTTTTAGGGCGCAGCGGAAATGATCATCTGGGAGGTTCGAATGGTTTCGATCAATTAAGAGGTCACGCGGGAGATGATCAACTGCATGGTGGCAAAAATAACGACACACTAAATGGCGGGCCGGGCAACGACATATTGACAGGTGGTCGAGGAAAAGACACATTTATTTGGTCTCAAGGACGAGACAAGATCAACGATTTCCAGACCAAACCGAACAACTCTGATCAACTTGTGATTAATCCAAATGTTGACATTACAATGAAGCAAAGAGGAGACAATCTAATTCTAAAAGATGAAGAAGACAACATGACAACACTGCTGGGTGTCGACAAAGAATCATTCCTCAAAATCAATCCAATAGGCTAAATATTAACTTCATTAGGATTAACTACAGAAGACCTAAAGGGCAATCTCTCACAAATTCTTTGCCCTTTAGATCTCTTAAATACAAGATCTGCGCCATAGTTCACTTCCACCAAATCGGTCTCAAAAGTCAGATGACCCAACACACAATGAACTAACCAACAACACCCGCTTGCTCTAACACCCCTTTACTGCTCGGAATCGCACCGGCTCGGCGTGGATCGATCTCCGTGGCCATGCGCAACGCACGGGCAAAAGCCTTAAAGCAAGCCTCCACAATGTGATGCGAATTGGCACCATCCAACTGGCGGATATGAAGCGTTAAGCCACTGTTGTTCACCACCGCCACAAAAAACTCTTTCACCAGTTCGGTGTCGTAACTGCCGATCTTCTGGGTTGGAATCTGCAAGTTACAGCTGAGATGCGGACGGCCAGAGCAATCCAAAACCACCTGCACCAGCGCTTCATCGAGAGGTGCCACGAAATGCCCGAAGCGGTGAATGCCACGCCGATGCCCCAACGCCTGGGCCAAGGCTTGCCCCACAGCAATGCCCACATCCTCATTGGTGTGGTGATCATCGATATGGGTGTCTCCAATGGCATGAATGTCCAAATCGATCAGGCCATGGCTGCTGATCTGATGCAGCATGTGATCGAGGAAAGAGACACCCGTGCTGGCCTGACACTGACCGCTGCCATCCAGATCCAAGCGAACCTTCACGTCGGTCTCGCCGGTGACTCGGTGAATCTCCCCTTGACGTGTCATCCCGTTGCGTTCAATGACTTCATCGTGCCGCAAGGACCGACGATCTGGAACCAAAGCGCAGCAATTCCCTAACGCGGATATTGCGCATCAAGCGAGCGCTGCATCCAGTTCACGAAGGGTGCAGGTTCTGATTGTGGGCCTGGGTCCAGCAGGTACAGCTTGCGGTTTGGCACTGGCCAACAGTGGTGTTGATGTTCTGGCGGTGGATCGTGCTTACTTTCCACGAGACAAGATCTGCGGTGATGCACTCACGGGCGAAGCCCTCGCTTACCTCCACCGCCACAACGTTCCCTCCAGGATCATCCAGCGATCGTTTGGCGAAACACGGAAACCCTGCTTCCACGAGCTGACACCCACCCTTGCTGAAGCTGGCGGATACAGCCTGATTGGAATGGGCCTGCGCACGCAAACTGCCTCCTTTCACACCATCCGCCGCATCGATCTCGACAACTGGCTGGTTGAGTGCTGTGCGAAAGCCGATGTACCGATGCAATTCGGTTGGCAGGTTCAAGCGCTCCACCGTGTCTCAGCCTCTGAACCCTGGACTGTCCAAGGAACAATTCGAAGCCGTAACGGACAACTGCAAGGGCAATTCCAGATCAGCGCGGAGGTGGTGGTGGGATGTGACGGTGTGTCCTCGGTGATCCAGCACTTGAGCCGTGATCAAAGATCTGCACGTCCGATTGCACTCGCGAGCCGCCGATATTGCAAGAACGATGAGATTGAGGATGAGGTTAAAGATGAGGCCATCTCATTGATGGATCATCAATGGGCTCTCAATCCCTCCTACGCCTGGCAGTTTTCAGTGACAGGTGGAACCAACGCAGGAATTTATTGGTGCCACCATCGCAACATCCCGCGCATCAGCGGTCGTGATCTTTTGGCGCTCACTCACCAGCACGCGCCGCGTGGTGATGCGATCAAAACCTGGGGAATCCCTGTCTTAACTGAACAGCCACTGGCCCATGCACCGTCGGGAATTCTGCTCACGGGTGATGCGGCATCCCTGGTCGATCCCTTGATCGGGCATGGCATCGATCGAGCGATTGTCAGCGGGGAATTAGCCGGCCAGGTTCTGGCACAAGGATTCCAGACTGGCTGCAATATCGAAACGATCACCCGCACCTACGAAAACAAACTTGAAATCCGACGACGTGGATGGCAACAACACATCCAGCAGCTAGAGAACGCACTTCAGGGTAAGGATCACACCGCGGATCAATGCTCCAAGGCATTGCTCAGAGCAGTGTGGAGGCGATCATCAGAAAAGGCCTGAACCGTGGAGAGATCATCAAGGCAGGTTCACAACAAAAGCCATCAAGAAGAAGTCGAAAACGAATATTTTACAAACAATATGACGACGCTATTCGCGCGTTCCATCAGCTACAAACGAGGGAGTTATAGAACATAACAAGCGACAAATGAACAGGCAAAAAGCAAACACCTTTCGCGGTGATTAGCCCAAACGAAAGGGCCGAAAGGAGGGATAACGAGGCATCCCTTGATGTGCACAAATCATAATCACCTCAATACAAGCGGCAGCTTGAATCATTCAGGCGTAGCACGCGGAACAAGCCTCAATGCCGCAATACATAAACAGAGCAGAACCTTTTCAAAAAGCCATGCAAGGGAATAACTCTTCACTCGCGGACAAGCTAAACGGATTAAAAGACGATATTGCTCTTGGCAATTCTGGAGCCGACCTCTTAAAAGGCAACGATGGTTCCGACTATTTAAAAGGCGGACATGGAAACGATATGATTCGAGGTGGTTTAGATTCAGATATCCTCCATGGAGGTAATCACAAAGATGATATCAAAGGCGGGGCTGGAAACGACATCATCAAAGGAGGCAACGGCAAGGATCTGCTTCAAGGGAATGCTGGACAAGACCATCTGATCGGAGGCAAGCAAAATGACAAACTGCAAGGGGGTCAAAATAACGATAAATTAGTTGGGAAGAGCGGAGACGACAAACTCTTTGGTGGTCAAGACGATGATATTTTAATCGGAGGACCTGGCAACGATCTTTTAGCAGGTAGCTTGGGTAATGACATGTTGAAAGGTGGAGCCGGACGCGATAAATTTGTCTTATCGGCAGGTCAAGACGTTTTCAGAGATTTCAACCTGGATGATGGAGACGTGATTGATGTAGATCCTGACTTGGAATTCAAACTTCAACAAAAAGGCGATAACGTTAGAATCAAAGCGGAAGACAATATTGCAACAGTGTTAATGAATATGGACAAGAAAACACTTTTAGATAGCGACCCATTCGTCTAGCAACAACAAATTCAGGCCTGAATCAGGCGCATTGGAGTCATGTCATCTGCCAGTCAACCTGGGAGGTGGCATGACACTCTTATCATGCAATTTTAGGCCCATCATCCTGCAGGCAAAGAAGAAAGCATTATCAACCCAATCCCTCCCTGGGGACGGATCGTGTGCCTTGCCAGTTGATAGACAAAGCAACTCGTAAGCAGATGTGATCAACCTCACAGCAATCGTTTACGTGCATCAATGCTGATCAGCCGATGAGCGGCGATGGTAGTGACATCGAAGGGAACCCTCCCAACGAGCATCATCCATTCACCTCTCAACAATATGTCCTTATTCATCAGGATGGCTTAAATCACAACGATCGAAGCAACACCGGAACGCCATTACTATTCAACGCGAAGACAACAACGTCGGGGAGCCTGATGCTCACGGATTGAGCTGAAAGCAATACAAGACCCATGAAGGGAAAAGCAGGGCAGGTTGTGTGGTTCCTGATCAATCCCCCGACCCAACTATTCCGAGCCAACGATGATGCGATGGCGCAATCAAGATGACATGCGATATCAACACTTGTTCAGCACGATTCTCTGACCAACCCCATCCAACTTGAATGCACAGACCCTTAGGTTCTTTCCAAGAACATGCCGCTCAAACCTCAGGTCACCACCGATCTGGGATAACGCGGATGGTGATCAATTGGAGATTGAGCCAACGGATGATCTTCACCCAGCAGGTTGGCAGTAATCAAGCAACAGATGCGATCCAGCGGTAAGGCGAAGCGGGGATCCAGAAAGGGATTTTCAAGGAATGTGCCAATCCGTTCCGCCATCAGCAGAGTCAAAAAGGCCAACCAGCCCACCACAGCTGAACTGAACGTCCCAATTGCATCCAATTTGAGGAACACCAGATAGCCATACACCGACGTCAAGGCCCGAATGCAAAAGGTCGAGGACGCTGGCAAGGGCTGACTGCGAATGCGCTCCAGGCCGCCAATGGCACGAGTCAGCGCTTGTTGGACCTGGATGAGATCACTGCGCGCGATTGGGTTCAACAAGCATCCATCCACGAGCTGCCGCTGGCAGCGGGCCATGGTCTGCATCACATGCTGCACCGTCGGATCAGACAGGCCCAGAGAATCCGCCAGGTGCTCCACAGCAACAGGAAGACGAACGGGCTGACCTTCTCGCGAGCGCAGATGGGCATTGACGCACCAGATCAGCAGAACCTCCAGCGTCAGCAACCTTCTTTCAACACCGGAAGTGGTCCGACGCGGCAGCACCGTGGTCAACACATCACGCCAATTGCGGCTCTCATTCACCAGCGCGCCCCAGAGCACGCGCGCCTCCCACCAGCGGTTGTACGCCTGGCTGTAACGAAACCCGAGAAAGAAGGCGAGCAGAACGCCGAGAACCTGTAGCAAGGCCTCCGGCAAAAGCGCCGCTGCAATGGTGTCGTGGATGGGGAGGCTGACCAAGCACAGCAACGTCGCAAGCAGCAAGCTGCGACGCTCACGCCAAATCAGCCACCACGACAGCCAGAGATAGTCCGTCGCACCTCGGGGTTGGATCACATGCCAGTGACGCAGTAACCGGCATCCACGTAGATGGTTTGGCCGGAGATGCCGCTGGCCAGATCGCTGAGCAAGAAAGCAGCCGTACCACCCACTTCCATCTGAGTGACGGTGCGCCGCAGCGGGGCCTTCTCCTCCACGTTGTGGATCATGTCGAGAATGCCACCGATCGCCGAGCTGGCCAGGGTGCGAATCGGACCAGCGCTGATCGCGTTGACGCGCACCTGTTTCTCAGGGCCCAACTCAGCGGCGAGGTAACGCACGGAGGCCTCTAGGGCCGCCTTGGCGACACCCATCACGTTGTAGTTGGGAATCGCCCGCTCAGCACCGAGATAAGACAGCGTGATCACACCGGCCTTCTCGCTGAACAGTGGCTTGGCATGGGCACAGAGCGGTGCCAGGGAATAAGCACTGATATCGAGAGAGCGGGCGAAACCTTCAGCGGTGGTGGCGCTGTAATCCCCGATCAGCTCCTCCTTACCGGCAAAGGCCAAGCAGTGCACCAAGCCATCCAATTGGCCCCACTTGTCCTTGATTTCACCGAACAACGCCGCCATCTGATCGGCGTCTTGCACATTCAAGGGAAGAAACAGGCTGGGCTCGAGCGGTGCGGTGAGATCACGCACCTTCGCCTCAAAGCGTCCTTTTTCATCCGGTAGATAGGTAATGCCCAGCTCAGCACCGGCCGCTTTGAGCTGCTGAGCAATGCCCCAAGCGATCGAACGGTTGTTGGCGATGCCGGTGACGAGGATCTTCTTACCGGTGAGATCAAGCAGCATCGGGGGCCGGAAATGGAGTTGGATTGGCGCGATTCTCCCGCATGCCCCGCCAGGATCTCGGCCTGTTTGCCGAAACCGGCCGGTGTCTGCCGTCCAGCCCCCGCCTGACCCCAACGATCTGCCCCGCAGCTTCGCCTCACGCGATGCGTTGGAAGCCTTGCTGGCCAAGGAGTTCCCAGAAGCCCGTGGGGAGCTGAGTTCGATCCGAGGCGGCCGTCGCGCTGCGGAAAAAAAGCTCAGCCAAATCGAGCCCGGGCGCTACGCCCGCAGCCGCAATCACCTCAATGGTGCTGTTACAGGTCTGTCTCCCTACATCCGCCATGGTGTGTTGACCCTGGCGGAGGTGCGCGATGCGGTGTTCGCGGGAATCCGCAACCGAGATGAGGGTCAAAAGCTGATCAATGAGCTGGGTTGGCGGGATTTCTGGCAACGGATGTGGCAAGACCTGGGCGACCGCATCCACAACGACCAGGAGGAGTTCAAAACCGGGCATGCAGCCTCCAGTTACAGCCGCGAACTACCAGATGACGTTCGCGACGGTCGAACGGGCCTGGCCTGTATGGACGGCTTCCGCGATCAACTGGTCAGCACAGGTTGGTTGCATAACCACGCCCGCATGTGGATGGCTGCCTGGCTGGTGCACTGGAGACGAATCCACTGGAAGGCTGGCGCCGACTGGTTCCTCGAGCACCTACTCGATGGCGACCCGGCCAGCAATCACTTGAGCTGGCAATGGGTGGCCAGCACCTTCAGCCACAAGCCTTATGTCTTCAACAAGGGGAATCTGGAGCGCTACAGCAGTGGTCGGTACTGCACGAACTGCCCTTCTGCAGCGCAATGCCCGTTTGAAGCCAGCTACGACCAATTGGAGCAGCAGTTGTTTGCCGTGCAGGCTTCGATTCGCAGCGTGCAACCCAATCGCCGCAGCAAGCGGATCAATCAAGCCTCCTCCAATCCAGCCTCCTCCAATCACGCGGCCCGCAGCAGGTCTGCCCGTCACAGCCTCTAATGGACCAAAACAAACCAATCGTCTGGGTGCACGAGGAAGCGCTTGGACCGACCAACCCCGCCCTTGAGGACTATCCAGAGGCTCCAGCCTTATTTGTCTTCGACCAGAGCTGGATCGATGCGCAACGGATCAGTCGCAAACGACTGGGCTTTGTCTACGAGTGCTGTCTCGAACTCCCCGTCACCCTTCGCAAGGGAAACGTGGTGGATGAGGTTTTGGCCTTCGCGGAACGGCATGGCGCCGATTCCGTGGTGACCAGCACTGCCGTCGATCCACGCCTCAACCGTGCCGCCGCTGAAATCGACCGGCACTTGCCGCTATGGATGTTGGACGTCGAACCCTTTGTGGCGCTACCGCGACCACCGCGACTAGGGCGCTTTAGCCGTTATTGGCGCGAGGCTGAACCCGTGGTGTGGGCCGGCTATTGATCACGGCATTGCTAGGCCTAAGGCGTCTCATCGTTGAGTAAGGCATCCTGTCGTTTCTTCTCTTCACTGGGGTCCGTGAGAAGATCCTCTTCTTCCCAAGCTGGGAGCTGCACAGGAATCACTTCCTCAGCGGAGCGAGGCGGATCCAACCAACGCCACTCAGCCTCTGCTGCTCGCGCTTGGCAAAGCAGTTGCAATTCGCGTTTCATCGCCTCAACAACGTCTTGGCGCTGAACGGCATCAAAAAATTCCTGTCGTGCCGCCAAACCAGAACTAAACGGCGCCGAACCAGTGCCGTTAAACAAGCGAGCCGGATCTGGAATCCAACGCGGTTGACAAACCGCCGGATCACTGGTGTCGGTCTCGAGAAAAATATGCAAGCCATAACCATTGGGTTGGCTCACCACGGCCAAACCATCGTGGGCAACACGGCGCTGCAAGGGATAAATCGTCCAAGCCTCTTGATCGGAATTCGACCCGCCTCCTCCACATCCCCCCAACAGCACAGCTAACCCAGCCAGCCATGCAGTGGCCTGCACTCTGCGTTCCGGCATGGAACTCCCCTTAACCGCCAGAGATGGGCATCCTGATGGAGGAACAAGCAATTCGCAGCCAGTTATGGCGCTCACACCATCAACAATGCTGCCGTTGGAGACGGTCCTACCGGACTTTTGCCTGCCAGAGGTCAAGGGAGGCCAAGTCAGCAGCTCCGAATTGGATCAACGCCCTGTGCTGTTGATGGTGATTTGCGCGCATTGCCCATTCGTGAAGCACCTTGAGCCAGAGCTGAGCCGCTTGGATCAGGACTACAGCACAGGGATTCAAATGGTGGCGATCAGTAGCAATAGCCTGATCACCCATCCACAAGATGGCCAGGAGCAACTGGCCGAGCAGGCCAAACGCCATCAGTGGAGCTTTGATTACCTGATGGATCAGGAGCAGACCCTGGCCAAAGCACTCCGCGCGGCTTGCACACCAGAGTTTTACCTGTTTGCACCTCGAACCAATCACCAACAAACACTGCGCTACCGCGGCCAACTCGATGGCAGCCGCCCAGGCAACGACCAGCCCCTGAATGGAGCAGACCTGCGTCAAGCGCTCGACGCCGTCCTGGAAGGGAAGCCGGTTGACAGCAGACAAACCGCCTCGATTGGCTGCAACGTGAAATGGCATCCAGGCCAAGAACCGAAGTGGTTTGGTGATTGCGTATAAGGTGGCGCCCATGAATGTGCCTCCTTTCAGCCTTAGCCAGCAGATCGACGATCTGGGCTCAGACCTCGAGGAGGCGGTGCTTGGCGTGTTGCGCAGTGGTCAATACATCGGAGGGCCGCAAATTAAAGCGTTTGAAGAGAGCTTTGCTGAAAGGGTCGGAACGCGCCATGCCGTCGGCTGCAATAGCGGAACCGACGCGTTGGTGCTGGCGTTAAGAGCGCTGGGCATTGGCTCAGGAGATGAAGTGATCACCTGCGCCTTTAGCTTCTTTGCGACAGCGGAAGCGATTAGTGCGGTTGGCGCCACACCAGTGTTTGTGGATGTCGATCCCGACACGTTTTTGATCGACCTCGATCAGGTGGAAGCGGCGATCAGCGACGCCACACGAGCTTTGATGCCCGTGCACCTGTTCGGCCGTGCCGTGGACATGACACGGCTGATGGCTCTCGCGTCAAGCCATGGCCTTCGGGTGATTGAGGATTGCGCGCAAGCGACAGGAACGCAGTGGAAGGGGCAACCCGTAGGCAGCTTCGGCGATGTGGGTTGCTTCAGCTTTTTTCCCACCAAAAATCTTGGAGCAGCAGGAGATGGTGGTGCCGCCACCACCAATGACGACTCCATCGCTCAAACGATGCGAGAACTGGCGGTGCATGGCATGCCACGCCGTTATCTCCACACAGCCCTGGGTTACAACAGCCGCCTCGATGCCATTCAGGCTGCTGTGTTGAACGTCAAGCTCGGAAGATTATCCACTTGGATCGAGCAACGAAACGTGATCGCCCGTCGTTATCGCGACCAGTTAACGGAGTTGCCTGGCATCAAACTTCCAGAGAATCAAGAGGGTCATAGCTGGAATCAATTTGTCTTACGGATTCAAAACTGCCCCACCGGCCAACCCTTATGCAACGGCCAGTGCAGCCCATCTGCGATCAGCAGCAGCCATGGCCTTCCTGAAAGTTATTGCCGTGATTGGCTGAAACAATATCTGCACGATCGCGGTGTAAACACAATCATTTACTACCCGATTCCGATCCACCGACAGCCAGCCTACGAACATTTGGGATACGACTCTGGTTCAATGCCGAACACAGAGCGCTTGTGCAGCCAAGTGTTGAGCTTACCGATCTTCCCTGAGCTGAGTGAACTGGAACAGCAGCATGTGGTGTCTGCACTACATCAGCTATATGGCCGCAATCAAGCTATTGAACAAGAGCCGTTAGCNGCTTAAATNATCACGCCAAGCAGGATTAAATTAAAAATAAAGAGTTGAAAGAGCAGCGCNGCCTGATTAAATCATGCGACGTTATTAAATAGATCAAACGCGCGAACGATCAAGTCACCGGCTTTTCAAAAGAGCACATCAATCATCTCTCCAAAGCACAACTTCACAACGCCAGTGAATTCATTTCAAGCCTTGCCTCAGGGCAAATCAAAGCCATCAAGGCAGACAGGCTGGTTTCAATCAAATCAAAAACACTCAACCAACTCAACAACGATCAGATCACAGCGTTCACCCAGAAACACATTCGAGCCTTGTCGAATCAGCAACTTGAACATGCCAGCACATTTATTGATGCCTTAACTCCCAAACAATCCAAGGCACTTACACCATCCGAACAGCTTGAACGCAATCACTGCAGTATACCGATGAGCCAACAAAGTGACACTGACTCAACTCTTTCTACTCTTGATCCTCTCAGTTAAACTGAAGGGGAAGTAAGGTAATAAGCGAACATCCAAACAAATGATCTCAGCCACTGATGATTGCAATTGAATAGGTCTTTAAAGGTTCAGCATCCACAACCCCCTCAAGAGTTGTAAGAGATCCCAACACCAAAGCAAACAGCTTTTGGGTAGACACTCAACAATCAACACACATTCGACAAGAAGGATGCACGTTCAATAGAGCGATAGGCCTTGCTCTATTCCCTTGNNAAGATAGTGATCAAGCGCAGTCCAATGATCGATCACCTCTTGATTAGAACCAAGCTGTGGATTGGCGACTTGATATCCAGAGCCAATTGATGCAGCACGATTCTCTCGTTGATACTGCTGATCAGCGAAACAATCCTGATGCTTCTAAAAATAAGCATAGGGGTCACGAACAGCATTGTTTTGATGGAGAAGCAAAGGATGATCAGCCAGGAAAGCCATGGCATCGAAGCCATTCCTCAACGCTTTCTGATCAAGCGATGTTNATGGTTGATGAAGCCTATAGGTGATCGCTTCAATCATTGTGTGCTCATTCAATGGATTAGCAGGATCAGCTGCAATAAAAAGTGCAAGCGGTTCATGTGCATCAACCAAACCGGCGAGTCTTTGCTTCTGAATAGAGTTAGTCAAATCAGTCACAAATNAACCCTGCATCGACATTGCCATCTCCATCNCNGANCCATCATCCAGATGATGGTGACTGTGCTCCATGGCAGAATCTGCCGCCATGGGCAAGAGATTGAAGTCCCCAACACTCATCCCAGCCACACGTTCTGGGGAGAAGACTCCACTCCCCTGTGAATAGGATGGACCAAATGTAGGATCTGAAAAACAATTCTCCCCTGGCTGCCAAGACATCCAAAAATCACGGATGGGCCGCTTATTCAGAGAAAAATAGGAATCCGAACAAATAAAAAGACCAATATCTTGAGACACACTCATCGGCATCTCATAGGAAATATCCATCATCAGANNAATCCCCTTCCGANGTAAATTTAGAAGTTGTTTGGCATTAAATGGGATCTCAAGNTCCATTGGTTTAAATGCCAGTGATCGAACAGATTCGTCAACAACCTGGCTAGACACGAAGGCACTTAGCGAAGAACATCCAACAAGGCGAGGAAAGGAAAGGATTAGATCCAGACTCGTCGCCTGCGCTGTCATAGACATAGGGAGGGCTATAACTCTTCGAGATAATTGTTTCGCTACCCGTTCCCCAAGCAGAATAGGCTTCCAGCTCAACGACTCCACCACGATCAATTGTGTAAAATAAATAATTCCAAGGGTTTTGCTCTAAATCAATCTACTGAAGATAAGAAGCATTAGCGCTGTTGTTGTAATCACTCCAGATCTTATCGATATAGGAGAGATTGATCCAAAACGCCCACAGTCGGTTGTGGACCAAAAATCTCCGGGTGACTTTACTTAGCAAGATCTAGATCCGGATAATNNCAAAGNGGNACNCGATCNTTGATGNCGTCTNTCGTGGTGAATGTCCAGAGTTTTTCCTTCGTCTTAAGATCATCCACATTCCAACCAAGCGCCGATTTTGGCTGCAACATTTTACTGATGCCATTACCATCGTTAATCATGACACGACGCGATGATTCATAGAGAGGAGTCAACGAACCACTCGATAATTGACGCGATAGAAAATGATCAGGCGCCCTATCCTCACCTTTGCGTGTGTAGTCCCAGTAAGGCAGAGCCCACTGTATCCAGCCCTTCACACCTGCCTGCTTCAAATTTTCTCTTGCCGCTCTCTCAAAACCCTCAAGATACTGACGATGCCATGGTAAAAAATTGATCGATAGATTGCCTGGAATCGAATCGCTTGCTTCTGCATCACAATAATCCTCAGAACGATTTTTACTCAGATACGCTTATTTCGCACCTTCCCAAAGCCCTGCGAAATGGGTGCAGGTGTTAATCGGTGACTCACCATTTCGGATCTGCTTCTTGGTGCCATACAAGCCAGCGGCATTCTATTCAAGCTCAGAAATCGTGAGCAAAA
>NZVB01000024.1 GCA_002701375.1 Cyanobium sp. NAT70
AGTTTTTATGTGCCGGCATTTCGGCTCAAACAGGACATCATCCCTGGCAGTGTTATCTCCTACAGCCTCACGCCCACCCGAGAAGGTCGCTTTCGACTGAGGGACGCCATGTTCAGCGGTGCCTACTTCTCCAATAACCAGACCGATGTGATCGTCGAATCGCCCGAGTCTTTCAGCAGCTGGCTCAAGACGACAGCCAAGAAACCTCTGCAGCCGGGCTTGAGCCCAGGAAGTGAGCTGTATGCCAAGCGACTGGCGACTGGCGATAAAGGCTGGGCCACGGTGCCACCGGCTCCTGCGCCGATGGTTAACGACCCCGGTGATGCCTCCATCCCCCACGACGCCTGAGCATCATGACTAGTACTAATTTCGACCCTCGCATTCTCAAAGCACCGCATCCGGTCCCGGGAGCCCCTGATAACTGGAAGCGCTTCTTGAGCTTCAACACCGATGCCAAAGTTATCGGTATTCAGTACATCGCCACCTCGTTGCTTTTTCTGCTGGTGGGTGGTCTGTTGGCCATGATCGTTCGCGGTGAGCTGATTACCCCGCCGGCAGACCTGGTGGACCCCACCGTGTACAACGGCCTCTACACGATGCATGGAACAGTCATGCTGTTCCTGTTTCTATTCCCAGTTCTCAACGGCCTTAATAACCTGCTGATCCCCACCATGATTGGCGCGCCAGATATGGCCTTCCCGCGACTGAATGCGGCAGCTTTTTGGCTGGTGCCGGTGTTTGCGGTCTTGCTGATGGGCAGTTTCTTTATCCCCGGCGGCCCAGCACAGGCGGGTTGGTGGTCGTATCCACCAATCAGTATCCAGAACCCCTTGGGGCATTTCATCAATGGTGAGCAGATCTGGCTGTTGGCGGTGGCACTTTCTGGGATTTCATCGATCTTTGGTGCGATCAATTTCGTTACCACGATCATTCGCATGCGCGCCCCTGGTATGGGCTTTTTCAAGATGCCGCTTTACTGCTGGACAGCATGGGGTGCCCAGACCATTCAGTTGATTGGGCTGCCTGCTTTAACTGGTGGTGCCATCATGTTGCTGTTCGATCTCAGCTTTGGTACCAGTTTCTTTCGTCCCGAAGGCGGTGGCGATCCAGTTCTGTATCAGCACTTTTTCTGGTTCTATTCACATCCTGCCGTCTACGTGATGGTTTTGCCGGTGTTTGGCATCTTCTCTGAGGTGTTCACGTGCTACGCACGAAAGCCCTTGTTTGGTTACAAGTTCGTGGCCCTCGCCTCCTTTGGGATTGTATTTCTCTCGCTGATTGTTTGGGTGCACCACATGTTTTACACCGGGACGCCTAACTGGATGCGAATACTATTTATGTTCACTACGATGACGATCGCAGTGCCTACCGGGGTCAAAGTTTTCGCCTGGGTGGCAACACTATGGGGAGGCAAGTTGAGGTTGACTACGCCGATGCTCTTCTGCCTCGGTGGCCTTCTTAACTTCATCTTTGCCGGTATTACAGGAGTGATGCTGGGCACGGTGCCGATTGATATTCATGTGGGCAACACCTACTTCGTCGTTGCTCACTTTCACTATGTGATCTTTAATGCGATTGTGTTGGGTGTGTTTGCGGCGGTCTACCACTGGTTCCCTAAATTTACCGGTCATATGTATTACGAGGGACTGGGAAAATTGCATTTTGTTCTCACTTTTGTGGGCTGCACCTTGAACTGGCTGCCGCTTCACTGGGCTGGACTTCTTGGCATGCCTCGCCGCGTGGCTTCTTACGACCCCGAATTTGCGATATGGAATGTGATCGCCAGTATCGGAGCCTTCATGCTCGGCGTGGCGGCCATTCCCTTCATCCTCAACATGGTCAGTTCCTGGGCTCGTGGGCCGAAATCACCACCGAATCCCTGGGGGGCTATCGGTCTGGAGTGGTTGCTTCCATCTCCTCCGCCAGCAGAGAACTTTGAGGATGACGTGCCCACGGTGATTAATAACCCATACGGCTATGGCTTGGGTCAGTCGCAGGTTGTCGATGAGGAGTACTACATCCAACGAGCCAAGGAGGCCTGAATCATGACTAGCTCAGATTCTTCACTACAGCTCAATCACACCCCGGGGCAAGTCAAGCATTCCGGGCATAATCTGACTGGGTTTGTGATCTTTTTGTGCTCTGAGAGTATCATCTTTCTGGCCTTCTTTGCGGGTTTCTCTCTTTTTAAGTTGACCTCGCCAGAGTGGTTGCCTCCTGGCGTTGATGGGCTTGATATCAAGATGCCATTGATTAACACCCTTGTATTGGTGAGCTCCAGTTTTGTGGCCTATGTTGCTGAGCGCTGTTTGCATAAAGGTAATCTTTGGGGGTTTCGCATCGTTTGGCTCATCACCATGTTGATGGGCACTTACTTTGTGTATGGGCAGTATGTGGAATGGTCCGGTCTTGAGTTCGGTCTGAGTAGCGGGGTGTTTGGTGGAACCTTCTATCTACTGACTGGCTTCCATGGCTTGCATGTCATTACTGGCATCGGCCTGATGGGCTTAATGCTTTACCACTCGTTCCGCCCTGGTAATTANGACAAGGGCGAGATGGGCGTCACGGCAGTGAGCTTGTTTTGGCACTTCGTGGATGTGATCTGGATCATCCTNTTTGTNNTGATNTACGTCTGGCANCGCTATTGAGGAGACGACCATGATTATCGACGACCAGATTTACGACGTCATTGTCATCGGTAGTGGTGCTGCTGGTGGCACTCTTGTCGGCGCTTTGGCGGGTAAGGGGCATCGGGTGCTGGTGCTGGAGCGTGGCCGCCAGATGTCCTTGCAGGATCAGAACGTCGCGGATGTCGCGCTCCTACGGATGAAGGAGCGCTTCCATCCCCAAGAGCGCTGGTTTGGCCCTGATGGCGATCCATTTGCACCTCAGACGATGTATGCCCTTGGCGGTAACACCAAGATCTGGGGTGCTGTGCTCGAGCGCATGCGTGAGAAAGATTTCGGGCCACTGCCACTACAGGAGGGTGTCTCCCCTGATTGGGAGCTGAGCTATGGCGACCTTGCCCCCTACTACGACCAGGCTGAAGCCCTATTCCGAGTTCATGGGCGTGCCGGTGTTGATCCCACCGAACCTCCGCGTCAGAGGGATTATGAGTATGAAACCCGCCCGGTAGAGCCGTTTCTCAATGAACTGCGCAGCGGCCTGGAGCGACAGGGCTGCAACCCTTATGAGTTGCCATTGAGCTGGTCGGATAACCATGAGGACCCCAGCGGTGATGCTGAGCTGTTTGGCGTGGCTCCTGCAATTGCCGATCAGCAGGTGCAGTTGAGAACCAATGCCGTTGTTCGTCGTTTGCATGTCAACCCCAGCGGCATTGAGGTTCGCGGTGTGGAGGCCTGCATCGATGGGCAGGACTGGTTGTTTCAGTCTCAGTTCATCGTTCTTGCTGCTGGTGCGATCAACACCCCGGTGATCCTGCTCCGTTCCGGCAATCAAAGCCATCCACGCGGTTTGGCCAATGGTTCTGATCAGGTAGGTCGTAACCTGATGAAGCCCCAGCTCACCTCGATCCTGCAGCTGGCGGCAGCAGCGAACAGTGGCCGTTACCAGCGCTCATTTGGGGTCAACGACTACTACTGGGGCGATAAGAATGTGAGCTTCCCTTTGGGCCACATCCAGAGCTGTGGAGGTGTGCTACAGGACGCCCTTTTCGCCGAATCGCCGCCAGTGTTGTCGCTGGTGGCCAAGCTGATGCCGAACTTTGGGCTTGAGGAACTGGCGTCACGCTCGGTGGCTTGGTGGGCCATGAGTGAGGTGCTGCCAGATGCCCATAACAAGGTCTATCTGCAGGGTGAGCAGATCCGCATTAACTACATCGCCAATAACCGCGAAGCCCATGACCGACTTGTGTATCGCTGGATTGACACCCTTCAGGCTGTGGAAGCCGATCCGCTTACGCATGTGGTGCGAACCGCTCCGACTCACCCCCGGGGTGAGGCGCCCTTAAGTGTGATGGGTTATGCCTGCGGCACCTGCCGTATGGGTAGTAATCCGGCGACCTCGGTTGTTGATCTGCAGGGACGTAGCCATGAGCTGCACAATCTCTACATCGCGGATGCCAGTGTCTTTCCCAGTTGCCCCAGTATTGGTACTGGCCTCACGACAATCGCTCTGTCGCTGCGGCTTGCGCAGCACCTCGAATCGGAGTTCTGATGTCATTCACTGACCCTTCTTCTCCAGCTGTGGGACTGAGCTCTGAACATCGGCGTATGGCCGAGCGTGATGAAAAGGAGGTGCCCTGGATGCGCTGGGGCAGTTATCTCAGTGATCGTCAGTGGGGCACTGTGCGGGAGGACTATTCCGCCAGTGGTGATGCCTGGAGCTCCTTCCCCCATGACCATGCCCGCTCCCGCACCTATCGCTGGGGCGAGGATGGTCTTCTGGGTATCTGTGATGAGCGTTGCTTTCTCTGCTTTGGCATCGCGTTGTGGAATGGTAAGGATCCGATCCTGAAGGAACGTCCCTTTGGTTTGGGTAATGGAGAGGGCAACCATGGGGAAGACATCAAGGATTACTTCTTCCATCTGCTGAACACACCAACCCACAGCTTCATGCGTGGGCTTTATAAATATCCTCAGGGGGAATTCCCTTACCAACACCTAGTGGAGGAGAACGGCCGGCGGGGGCGGGATCAGCCTGAATATGAGCTGGTCGAAACAGGACTCTTTAATGACAATCGCTATTTCGATGTTGTTGTTGAGTATGCCAAGGCCAGCCCTGAAGACCTGCTGATCCGCATCCATGTCGTCAACCGTGGCCCTGATTCAGCTCCTCTAACATTGCTTCCGACTCTGTGGATGCGCAATACCTGGGATTGGGGATATAGCGAGGACTGGCGTCAACGCCATCCTCTAAGTCAGATTCAGTCAGGTGTTCAAACTGCTGATCTCGAGGGTCTCGGTGCTTACCAGCTGGTCAGTAGGGAGCCTGGGCCTTGGTTGTTTACAGAAAACCAGACCAATACAGAACGTCTCTACGGAAAGACCAATGGGCAACCCTATGTCAAGGATGCCTTTCACCGTTATGTGATCGATGGCGACACCACGAGCGTGAACCCCGCCCAGGAGGGTACAAAAGCTGCCCTACTCCTTGAGAAGAACATCCCAGCTGGTGGCGAATGGGTTGTCGATCTGCGCCTGGCCAAGCAGATGCCGGTTGCTCCCTTTGCTGCTGAGTTCGATCAGGTTTTCAAAGTACGGGAGAGGGAGTGTCTGGAGTATTTCCATTCCCGCGCTCCGCACCTCAGTTTGGAGGATGCACTGATCTATCGGTCGGCTGCGAGTGGTCTGTTGTGGTGCAAGAAGTTCTACCGCTGGGTTGTTATTCGTTGGCTTAGTGGTGACCCCAACCACCCTGCCCCACCGGTCGAGAGGCTGAAGACTGACAATGCCTACTGGCGACGTCTCTATGCCGATGATGTGATTTCCATGCCAGATAGTTGGGAGTATCCCTATTTCTGTCAATGGGATCTGATGTTTCACTCAGTTGCCTTTGCTCCGATTGACCCGGCCACAGCCAAGGCCCAGAGCATGTTGTTGCGGAGTCCTCGCTACACAGCTCCCAACGCGCAAACCCCCGCTTATGAGTGGGCATTGTCAGATCCCAATCCGCCGATTGGTGCCTGGGCGGCTCTGCGAGTGTTTCAGATTGAGCGCCATGATCGCGGTAGTGGCGATCTTCCCTNNTTACGCGCNGCAATGCGCAAGTTGATCCTTGAGTATGGCTGGTGGGCCAATCGTAATGATCGCTCAGGNGACAATGTATTTGAAGGTGGTTTTCTNGGNCTCGACAATATCGGGGTGTTTGANCGNCGTTATCCGCTCTCTGATGGCAGTGTNATTGAGCAGTGNGANGGCACAGCATGGATGGCAATGCTGAGCCTCAATCTTCTTGAGATTGCTGTCATCCTCTCAGCTGAAGAGCCGGAATATAAGGATCTTGCTGAGCGCTTTGTTTATGACTTCGCTCAGCTGGCTTCAACCTTAAATACTGACGCGGTAATTAATGAAACTGCCAAGGTTATGCGCAGCTACAGAAATTGGGATGACCAGGATGGTTTTTACTATGACGTGATTAAACGTCAGGATGGCTCCTGGGATTATCTGAGATCTCGCTCTATTTCTGGTCTTATTCCCCTGCTTGCTGTCGCCAGTTTTGATGTAGATACGGTGCAAAGGGTGGAATCATTGGATGTAAACTCTATCCTCCGTCCATATCTTGCTGAGCGTATTTGCCCCAATTGGATCAGTCAACACTTCGGTCGCTGGAATAATGATCGCACTCTGTTCTCGCTTGTTCCTGAATCGCATTTGCGGAGAATTCTGGAGTATGTCTTTGATGAAGACGAATTTCTTTCGCCAAATGGAGTTCGATCTCTCTCTAAGGTCTATGAGGAGAATCCATACACTTTTTGCGAGGGAGAAGAGACCGGCACGCTGGCTTACAGCCCCGCTGATAGCCCTGTGGCCATGTTTGGTGGCAATTCAAATTGGCGTGGCCCGGTGTGGATGCCATTCAACTATCTCCTTATCGAGTCGCTGCAAAAATTTGGTCGTTATTATGGAGACACATTCAAAATAGAATTCCCCACGCGCTCTGGGAACTGGATCAGCCTTTGGGATGCGTCGTTGGAGTTGGAAAAGCGCCTTGTTGGATTATTCCGTCGCGGTGAGGACGGTCGCAGACCCTTTAATGGTGCAGTTGAACTCTTCCAGAATGATCCCCATTGGAAGGATCTGTTGCTATTTAATGAGTACTTCCATGGCGATAACGGCTCAGGTGTCGGCGCTAGTCACCAGACAGGCTGGACTGCAATCGTGCTGAAGATGCTCACCCAACTGCAGCGCTACAACTCGATGTAGCGCCTCAGGTCGCCTCACCTCTCCCCTGTTCGCTATGGATACGCATTATGACGTGCTGATCATCGGTAGCGGCGCGGGTGGCGGAACTTTGGCTCGCTGCTTAGCAGAAGCGGGTCGCAAAGTTTTGGTCCTCGAGCGGGGTGGCTGGCTGCCACGTGAGCCTCAGAATTGGGATTCTGCCGAAGTCTTTCAGGCCAACCGTTATGTCTCTCCTGATATCTGGAAGGACAAAAATGGTAATCACTTTCAACCAGGTAGTCATTATTTTGTTGGCGGTGCCACCAAGATGTATGGAGCGGCTCATTTCCGTTTCCGCGAGCGTGATTTTGAGGAAGTGATGCATATCGAGGGCATATCACCTGCCTGGCCTCTGAGATATAGCGATTTCGAGCCCTACTACGCCAAGGCCGAGGTCATGTACCACGTACATGGTTTGCGGGGAGAGGATCCAACTGAACCCCCTGCCAGCAGCCCATATCCCCATCCCCCAGTGGCCCATGAGCCGCGGATGCAGCAGCTGGTTGATGACTTTCGCAGTCAGGGCCTACACCCTTTCCATATGCCTGTTGGTGTCAACCTGATTGAGGACAATCTGCCATTCAGTACTTGTGTGAAGTGCAACCGCTGTGATGGATTCCCCTGTTTGATTCATGCGAAAGGGGATGCCGAGGTGATGGGAGTCCGCCCTGGTCTCTGCGCGACATCGTCGCTGACATTGCTGACCCATGCCCACGTGCAGCGGTTGATCACCGACACCAGCGGCCATACCGTCACTCAGGTGGAGGTCGAGCATGAAGGTGAGCTACGCAGCTTCAGTGCTGATCTTGTGGTGGTGAGCTGTGGCGCGGCTAATTCAGCAAGGCTGTTGTTGATGTCTGCCAATGATCAGCATCCCCGCGGTCTTGCCAATAGCTCTGATCAGGTGGGACGTAATTACATGTATCACAATTGCAAAGTGGTCGTGGCTGTTGCCCATGAGCCAAATCATACGGTTTTTCAGAAGACTCCGGCCATTAATGATTGGTATTTCGGTGATCAGGATTTTGATTACCCTATGGGTCATGTGCAGATGACCGGCAAGACCAATGGAGCAATGATCAAGGGGTATAAGCCGAGGCTGACAGCTGTGGCACCCTCCTGGACCTTGGATAAAATTGCATCCCATGCGCTTGATTTCTGGCTGCAAACCGAGGATCTCCCTCTCAGTGAGAATCGCGTCAGTGTTGATCGCAGTGGTCAGATCACTCTCTCCTATACCCCTACGAATAACCAGGCATCAGAGCAACTTTGTCATCGCCTTGAGGGGGTTCTTGACAAGGCCTATGACGGTACTCATGTCGCGGAGCGTGAGATCTACTACGGTTCAGCGATGAACATTGCAGCTGTGGGTCATCAGTCTGGTACCTGCCGCTTTGGCGATAATCCCAGTAGTTCAGTTTTGGATGTGAACTGTAAAGCTCATGACCTTGATAATCTTTATGTTGTTGATACGAGTTTCATGCCGAGTATCAGTGCGGTGAATCCCTCTTTAACAGCAATTGCCAATGCGATTCGAGTCTCTGAGCACTTGCTCGAGCGACTCTCCTGATCAGTGCTAAGAAATTATTGCCTGCCAATCTCAAGATTGAGTCCACTCCTGAATGGATGCGGGTCTTGGAAGATTGGCGGGGTGATGTTGATCGGGGATTATGGGGAACTGATCTCTCTGATCGGCAGTAGGGGACTGTGCAGGAGTTCTATTGCTCCAATCTTGATGCCTGGCGTGCATTGACGGATGATCGCCCATGCACGGCTCTATTGCCGGGGGAGGATGGTTTATTTGGCCTGAGTTAACCTCATTACATGCGCTGCTGTGCTCCCTGTTTTGCAATCATCGTGCTCCAAGCACAGTCGTTGTTTTTTGTTGGTTGCTACGGCGCGCAACTTGGAGATTCAGGCGGGTTGGTATGAGGT
>NZVB01000025.1 GCA_002701375.1 Cyanobium sp. NAT70
TAATACCTGATGGACAAATCATCTTTCTTAACCACCTTCTCAACCCTGGCAATAACAGTTAGTTTTCTAACTCCTTATGCCAAAGCGAATCAAATCAAAAGCAGCTGCTGGAACATGAATACTGACATTGCGGGCGCAGCAGGCCACGGAGCAGAGTGGAAGATCCTAGGCGGATGCACAGTCACCTTGGCCGGTGACGGGAGCGTTAAGACGATCACATTGCAAAGAGGCGAAACCTACAAAATCAAACCGTTCCCCAACTACAACGGCTTTGTCCTCAAACCAGGTCAATCACCGGTCGGCCTCTGGACATACGGAATATGGAAAGATAACTCCCAAAAATCCGCAGTAGTAGCAACCGAAACCTGGAAACCAAGCTGGCGCTATTAATAAAGCCAGACGTTGCGCCCACAGAAAAGCGGATCAGAAGATCTTAAAGAACATAGAAAAACTCAACAATAAGCATAAGGCTGAGACTTTTAAGTGATTACCTGACATTTAAATGTCAAGCCATTCCAATCTACTTTTACCAACTCCTTTGCTGTTGTGTCTGGCATTAATCTCAAGCCATCTCCATAGACTTGATCTTGAGCACTTGGCAAATGATGTCCTGACCATGCAAGGAGAACATCTATTGGAACACCTGATTCACGCCAGATGTCGATAGCGGAATTGTGCAAGCGGTGAAACGTCGTTGATTGCTTCTTGCAAATCTCCAGCCGAACCAATCAATACTTAAAAAATTCAGGCCAAGCTCTTTGATTCACCCTTGAGAATATATAGCCTTGCTTATTTGTATCAAAAATATCGAGAAACCCTGCATCAACGAATGTTTGGCGAATAGGTACTTGTCGTTCATTCTTTTTGTCTGTTTTTTAGCGGGCGAGGAAAAACCCTAAAGATTCGTAAACCTATCGACGCACCAAATGCCCTTCCTTGTCCTCCTAAGATCCTGATCATGAAGCTTGATAATTTCGCTTATACATACACCTGTCATTCGCAAAGCAAGCACAACAAGCAGTCGCTCTTGTTGTGCTTCTTGCTTGAGGCAAGAGATGATCAACTTTAATTCTATCCTCGTTAACGCTGGTACACGCAATGCCTTATTTTAGTGCGGTTTGACTCCTTGCTCATCGTGGTGGTTAGCAAGGAGAGAGGCGAGAACAATGCCGACTAATTCTTGTTCTATCTCTACTTTATTTAGCCCGTTGTCCCCAGCTTCAAGCAAAGCGCGTCAACATTCAGCAGCGATGGCCGCGATGTCGCATGGAGCGAATGACGTTGCTTCCTTTTTCGCCTCGACCTGCAGTGCGTTCTTGGCATCAGCAAGCATCTCTGTGACTGCTGTATGAACTTGGAGACACGCTGCCCTTGCTTCCTTGCTTCTACGATCAGTTGTGTCGCGAGGAGCACTCTGCTAATGGATGCTCTATCGCCGAGAAATGGGCGTAGCTCGGATGGAACCCGACGAAAATATTCGAGACGTCCGATTCGCGAAAGCCGCACATATGGTGGATCCCCAGGTGGCCTCGGAACCAGTCCCATTTGTCATTACATTTGGCAGTAGATGATTACTTTTTCGGAAGAAAAGCGCTGATACAACTGCGATTTGAGCGACCACAGAGGGTTTCGTTCAATAATTAATGGTTGTTCCACAACCGTGGGGCAGGCCACCGCCTAATGGACGGCATGTGAAACAATCCATGTCTCCGTCAGCCGAGAGCCCGTGAGTGCACCCCGGAAGCGCAGGGTTTTCCCGTTCACCGCTGTGATCGGCCAGGAAGAGATGAAACTGGCGCTTCTTCTCAACGTGATCGACCCACGCATTGGCGGCGTGATGATCATGGGAGACCGAGGCACTGGTAAGTCGACCACCATCAGGGCCCTTGCAGATCTATTGCCCGATATCGATGTTGTGGCGGGCGACCCTTACAACAGCTCGCCCAGCGATCCTGATTTGCAGAGCAGTGATGTTCGACTGCGTCTCGAGCAAGGGGAAACGCTGGCGACCGAACCCAGACAAGTCCCGATGGTGGATTTACCGCTCGGCGCCACCGAAGATCGCCTCTGCGGCACGATCGATATTGAAAAGGCCCTCAGTGAAGGCGTCCGTGCATTTGAACCAGGTCTTCTGGCCAAAGCCAATCGCGGCCTGCTTTACGTCGATGAGGTGAACTTGCTCGACGATCATCTGGTGGATGTGCTGCTCGATTCGGCGGCGTCTGGCTGGAACACCGTCGAACGGGAAGGTGTGTCGGTGCGTCACCCTGCACGTTTTGTCTTAATTGGTTCTGGCAACCCCGAAGAAGGAGAGCTGAGGCCTCAACTGTTGGACCGTTTTGGCATGAGCGTTGAGGTCCGTACTGTTCGCGATCCAGAGCTGCGCGTCCAAGTGGTGGATCAACGCACCAGCTTCGATGGTGACCCAGATGGCTTTAGTGCTGCCTTAGACAACAATCAAAAGGCTCTGCAGGAACGCGTTGTCGAGGCGCAGCAACGGCTCAATCAGGTCACGATTGACGATGATCTGAGGCTGCGCATCTCAGCGGTATGTGGTGAACTCGATGTTGACGGTTTACGGGGTGACATTGTCACGAATAGGGCAGCACGCGCTTTAGCTGCATTTGAAGGACGCACCGAGGTCAGTGAAGAGGATGTCGCTCGTGTTGCGTCTTGCTGCTTACGTCATCGTCTGCGCAAAGATCCACTCGAACAAGTGGATTCGGGTGATCGAGTGGTGAAAGTGTTCTGCAAGATCTTTGAACGCAGCGAGAGTAATGATCGGGCTGAATTCGAATTGGCTTTAGCGGCATAAGAGGGACTTGAAAATCCTTGGTATTGATCCGGGACTCGCCAGGGTTGGTTACGGAGTCATCAACACCTCAGCAGGCCAGCAAACCATGCTGGACTGTGGAATTATTCGCACAGATCCAGGCAGGAGCGATGGGGAGCGGATGGTAGAAATTGCCCGCGATCTACGCGAACTGATTCGCACTTGGAGTCCCGAACTTGCAGCTGTCGAAAAATTTTTCTTCTATCGATCCAGCAACACCATCAACGTGGTGCAGGCCCGAGGTGTGGTGGTCATGACCCTGGCCCGCTTCAAGATCCCGATGGTGGAGTTCCCACCCATGCAGATCAAACTCGCCGTGGCGGGGTTCGGCCATGCCGAGAAAGATGAAGTTCTGGAGGCGGTGATGCGGGAGTTGAACCTGGATAAACCACCGCGTCCAGACGACGCTGCCGATGCCTTAGCGGTGGCCCTCACTGCATGGTTTCAGAGATAAACGCCAACCAAGCATTCGCTTTAATCATTGACGATCAAAAGTGATGACACCTCCACTCCAGAACAACAGAATCATCTTGTCCTAGCCATCCATCTAGACGGCGACGCTCGATCCAAACAACACAAACCAAGCTTTCACGAAACACGCACGCCTAAAATTGACATCAACAAAGTCGACCGCTCAATGACTGTCAAAGAAAGCTTTAGCTTTTCGATTCCCGACTACTACATCAAGCATCAAACCGATGCCATCATTGACATCAAGGTCAACTATACGCACAAGAAGAACAACAAAAACGACCCAAGCATATACTACGAATTCCAGCAAATTATTAACCACATCGACAAGTATCTGCAAAATATCCTAACAAGAATGACCCATGGGAGCTTTTAAACAAAAATCTCGTAAAAAACCTTTTAACAAAGAAAATTTCCACGCGATGACAAACACATTACAGACTAAGTGAACACATCAACACACTATCTGTCGACATCGATGTCCACTCGGGAACAGGTGGCATCCCCTACCCACACTCAACGTCTGTAACCGGGATTAGCCAAAGAAAGAATCCGAAAACCTCCGAAGAAAAGTTCGGCCTCGAAATCGATGATTACTACATCGAACATCAGGGAACAGCGATTCTAGATATCGACATTGATTACAGATATAAAAACGGAGCTGGAGACAAAGACCCAGAGAATTATTACAACTTTAGTCAAATCATTGATCATGTCAAGAATTTTCTCGTTAACTATCCCAACGAGACAGATTACTGGGAAATTCTAAATAAGAGATTGGTCAAAAATCTTTTAAGCAAAGACATCTCAACAGAACGGGGTGGCACTTATAATTTAAACGAAGTCATTGATCATATTACTGTTGCAATTAATGTCCATTCGGGAGTAGGAGGGGCTCCCTATTCACGATCAAGTACCGTCTCAGCCAAGCCAAAAAGTACAAAGCAAACAGGTCCATCCGTACAGAAGAGAATTGCTCCTCTTAACAAAGATCAAAAGCTACATAGAAAGACATTAGATCGTGATTTTCCCATTCAAAAGGCCCCTGAGGGAAGTGATCCGTTGACAGGCAGAAAAGGAAATTTATCAACAATCAGGCCTTACAGTTATCCTGAAATTGACAGCTTTAGCCGTCACAATGAATCTCTTGTGATCGACAACGACAGACAACTGGAAGGTCTTAACGAGATTACTCTGTATCAGTCTAAATCGAAAAACAATTCGAGAACACCAGTTCAATCTGATAACGACTTGATCTTCCTCGCAAATCACAATCAAGGACGCTTCGACCAAAAGCAGTCGCTATGTGCCAGTGCAGAAGAGGCTATTCAAGATGGTTCGTCAGCACTGGGCTCTGAAAATGCCCACATCGTATAGCGCGACTAATGAATCCATTTCACTCCATCAAATACCATCATTGTTGGATCATTTTTATATTCGCCTGGAATCATCACCATTTCCATCACAATGATCCTATCTTTAGTTAAGTTTACGTCGCCAAACAGGGGCACAATGATTAGTTGACTCAACAAAATGCTGCTTCAAGCAAGCCAATAGATAGCGTCAGATTAGACAAACAGAAGTATGCTGAACATTTAGATTGCAGGCCCTGCAGACACAGCATTTATGGGATTAAACTGAAAACAATCAAGTCATTTCAACTTAAACATACAACCTCGATAAGCGATGCATTTAGAATGCAAATAACACGAATAAAGAGACCTAAAAACTCGAGTCGTAGCGAACAACCCTACATGTGTAGGATTGAAAAGTCTCCTCTAAACAGCTAATCTTGTTCAAGCAAATGTTGTAATGATGACAACCTCCATCAGCGGCACAAATTTTGCGGACGATGATGGCAATGGACAACGGGGTACGTCGTTACTAGTAGGAGACAATCCAGATGTCATCATCGTCTTAGACAAGTCTGGCAGTACAGGTGATCTTTTTCGGGGATCGGAACCAATTGCTGACCACAACTCTGATGGGTTAAGTGATACGATCTTAGATTCTGAAATTGCCGCAGCTAAAGCGTTTCATAGTTATCTGCTCGAAGGAGGCTATGGTCAATCTAATCTTGGATTAATTAGTTTTGATAGTGAGTCCACGATCCTCTTTGATGGCCTGGTCGAAAACAACTCGAACGATCCTGATAATTTCTCAGATAAGCTTGCTCAGATCAGCTCAAGTGGCGGCACAAGTTTTGATCAACCCTTAAACAAGGTCAAAGAACTGGTTAATCGGTGGGAGAGTGAACAAGCCAACATAATTTTCATTTCTGACGGTTTTCCCAATCAAGGGGATGGCACTTCAATTGCATCGGGCTTAAAGGAGCTTGGCCACAATTTGCAATCCTTTGGCACCGGTATGGGTGCCTCCAAATCCGCTCTTGATTCTATCGATATCAACGGAAAATCCTACGTTTTTTATGTGCCAAACGAACTTGTACGAGTTCTATCCGGAGATCTAAGCGAAGATGTTCAAAGGGATGATGCAGTGGTCTACACAGAAGAAGGTTTAAAAGGCAACACCGTTTTTGTTGATCTGAATGGGGATGGTGTTTTGTCTAAAGGCGAACCTAGAGCCATTACTGACGCCAAGGGCAATTATGAGCTAGAAGCAGATGTTGATGCAGGTTCTTACGACATACGAACAATAAGTCCTACACAAGGTTTACTTGCGGGAAGTGCTCAAGTAAATATACCTGCTGAAAACTCTGCTGATGTTTCCGTCGACATTGGGAGCCAATCTCTTGATCAGCACACTCCCATTTCACTCCAAAAGGTCAAACGCCTCTCTTCTGTCAAACCGATCACTGGTCGAAACAAAGGGAAAGACCACGTTAAAGGCACACAATCAGATGATGTTCTGGCCTCCGGTAAAGGCCCTGATGTTCTCAAAGGCCTTTCCGGAAACGACCAATATCTATTCAACCAGCAAGATATTTATGGGCGCAAAGGTCGTGAAAAAATCATTGGTTTTAACAGTGGAGAGGATATGATCATTCTGGGAAGTCGCCAATTTGAAGGGATGGAGCGCAATCCAACCTTCCTTTCAGTGCTCAATAGAAAAGAGCTAAGAAAACACGCGAAAGAAGCTGTCGATTTTCTCTATCTAGAATCAAAAGGCAAGCTTTATTACAATGCAAATCAAGAGAAAGATGGATTTGGCGATGGGGGATACTTTGCTCAGCTCGCAAACTCGACAACCCTTGTGGCAGATGACCTCGGCTGGATGTAAAGTCGAAGTATCAAAAGAACTCTCGAATATCCCAAGAGAAAACTTTTAGTTTATATGGTCGGCATCTGGCCAACCAGGTTCTTTTGGTTCAAAATGACTTGCCATTAGATTTCTACATGACAACAGCACAGACATCTTCGACAGCATTCAAAGAAGGGTGGAAAACCACCCATATTTGCAGTTTTATATGAATTGACCTCCGATGAATCAAGAGAAAGCACTTAAAAGCAAGAAGAATTTACTTCGGCGACATTTTCGACAGATACGCAACAGCTGCGATATCTATCATGATGCTATTGTTAATCGTATTAAACGAGAGATCGTCGCACCCATAAGTGCCTCGTCCAAACTTGGCTTCATTGGACTGTACTGGCCTCTCAAAGGTGAAATCGATCTTCGTGTACTCCGGCAACAATTTCAAGTTGCCTTACCGGTTGCAGATGGGCATGGAACGATGACTTATCGAGCCTGGAACGAGGTCTCTCTTTCTCCGGATGCTTGCAAGATCCCAGCTCCCTCTGAAGGCGCAAGTCTCAATCCAACCGATTTATCTGTTCTGCTTGTTCCAGGTTTAGCCATTGATGAGGTGGGGATCCGTCTTGGATATGGAGGAGGTTACTACGATCGACTGAGAGCTCATCAAGCATGGAAATCCGTTCCTGCTTATGTTGTTTTGCCATCAGATTGCTTGAGTCTTGATCCATTACCGCGGGATTCATGGGATATTCCATTCAATGGATCGATTAGTGAAATAGGACTAAGATTATCTCAAGCTCAAACAGCTTGAACTGAGAATTCTTAGCCAATCAATCCAATCGATACGACACTCCTAGAACTGAGATACTCGAGAAGAGCTTAAGACTAAAATCCTCTGATCATTATGATCCTAAAACTAAAATTCAAAGCATGTAGGAGCTTGATTTCAGAGGGAATTGCTCCAGCCATTTTGTCACAAGTTTTGCTTTCAAGCATCCCTTGGCTTGCACTTTGAACGTCTTGTGATCGTCCATTTTCTTCATTGAGCTTTGCAGCTGTTTCTCACATGCATCGATCGAGTGGAAACCCTTGATATTAATCTGGGCAAAATCCTGCTCGACCACCGAAAGGATAACGACAAGAAAAATTGAAACGGGAAGATCCATTTTTAATACGAGATGCCTAGCAATGATCAACGACCTACACATTAGAAACAAATTGGTCTTCAACAGCATGACGACCACACATCAACACTCAACCAATCAACAATTGGACTACAGCTCACCATTAACGACACCTCTTCAAGGCGAGCCTTGAGGTCATTAAAACGCTTTGCATCCATGCCTTAAAAACACTGCTTGCAGACAATTTGCTTGGACGACTGATCGGCTCTTGCAAACAGCTTGTCCCAGTTGCATCATGCCGATGATTGATCAATTTGGTTGATGCGTGGATTTGCGTTTGGACGACTGATCACAACTGCTGCACTGTTGCTTGTTGCGATTGCAGGGGGCTCGCCAGCACGCGCCCACCAGATTGAATCCGCGTTGAACTATCTCGATGGTGCTCTTGAACTCAATAGCCGCTTCTCCAATGGCCAACCAGCAGCAGGAGCTGTGGTGCGACTGCTCAATCCCGACGGCAGTCCTGGACCAGAGCTCGGTCGCACCAATGCTGATGGCCAAGTCCAACTGAATTTTGCTGGCCTCAACGATGGCCAGTACGAACTACAAGTGGATGGCGGTCCGGGCCATCGCGACTACTTAGAAATCCCGGTCAGCAAAGGGCGAGTGCACCTTGACGACGTTGTACAAGGTCCACTGGCCCTAGTTCTGGTTGGGCTGCTCGTTAACGTGCGTGGCCGACGCCGTTGAACGACGCCATGGCCAGCAGCACGGGGAGTGAAGCTCTGGATCGGATCGTGGAACGACTCAGCAGCACAGGCGATCCCAGACGACGTTATGAATATGTGTTGTGGCTTGCCAAAAAATTAGACCCACTCCCCCCAGAACAACAAACCGAAGACATCAAAGTCAAAGGCTGCGTCTCACAGGTTTTTGTTCAACCAGAATTGAAAGACGGAGTGATGCATTGGCGTGGGGATTCCGATGCCTTGATCACCAAAGGATTGTTGGCCTTACTGATTCAGGGTCTCGATGGTTTAACTCCACAACAAGTTCAAGCCATTGATCCCTGTTTTCTTGAAGCGACCGGTCTACAAGCCAGCCTGACCCCGTCACGCGCGAATGGTTTTCTCAACATCCTGCGCATGATGCAGAGCCAGGCCCAATCGGCTGAAGGTCTTGGGGTCCCCACCGATTCATAGAGTTACTGCGTAGGTCTCAAGCAATGGTTCGGAGGGAATGGGTTCAAGGATTGGTATCGGTCTGCTTGGGCTGGGCACCGTGGGTGGAGGAGTGGCCTCAATCCTGTTCTCTCCGCAGGAACGCCATCCACTGGTCTCAGATCTTGAAGTCGCGCGAGTCGCTGTTCGTGATTTGAATCGAGCCAGAACGATTGATTTGCCTGCGGATCGTCTCACAACGGATCCCCACGAAGTGGTGAGAGACCCCGCTGTGGATGTCGTAGTTGAAGTCATCGGCGGGATCGAACCAGCCCGCACGCTGATCCTCGAGGCGATCGCTGCAGGTAAATCTGTGGTGACGGCCAACAAAGCAGTCATCGCCAGGCATGGCCAAGAAATTGCCGAAGCAGCCGCCAGTGCAGGGGTTTATGTCCTGATCGAAGCCGCTGTAGGGGGCGGCATCCCCATTATCGAGCCGTTGAAGCAATCACTGGGAGGAAACAGGATCGACCGGGTCAGCGGCATCATCAACGGCACCACGAATTACATCCTCACCCGCATGGCCGATGAAGGAGCGGCCTATGACGATGTTCTGGCAGAAGCTCAAAAACTCGGTTATGCCGAGGCCGATCCTGCTGCTGATGTGGATGGTCTCGATGCAGCAGACAAAATTGCCATTCTTTCCACACTGGCCTTTGGCGGTGCCGTCGAGCGCAGTGATGTGCCAACCCAGGGGATTAGTCAACTGCAAGGTCGTGATGTGGACTATGCACGCCAACTGGGCTATGGAGTCAAACTTTTAGCGGTCGCGGAACGGATGGCAAATGAGGTTCAAACCTCGCGATCACTACCCTTGTCGCTTCGCGTACAACCGACGCTTGTTCCAACAGATCATCCGCTGTTTGGCGTCAACGGCGTGAACAATGCCATTTTGGTGGAAGGCGAGCCGATCGGTCGTGTGATGTTCTACGGCCCCGGAGCAGGGGCCGGGCCTACAGCATCCGCCGTTGTGGCCGACATTCTCAATATTGCCGGCATCCGACAAGCCAGCGACAATCCCGGACGCTTGGACCCACTTCTCGCGGCAGGCAGCTGGCGAAGCTGCTCTCTGGTGGATCCCGGAGAGGTGCGACAACGACATTACGTTCGGTTCAACACAACGGACACGCCTGGCGTCATCGGCAGCATCGGCAGTTGTTTCGGAGATCGTGCGGTGTCCATCCAATCCATCGTCCAATTCAACGCAACCGCTGCAGGTGCTGAAATTGTTGTGATCACCCATGAAGTCAGTCAGAGACAGATGGATGATGCCCTCAATGCAATTAGCAACCTGGCTGAGGTCTCCGGGCTTACCGCTCACCTTGGATGTCTTTGAGACAATTTTGTCCCACAAGACGCTAGCGACTCGCCACAAAATGCTTCAAAATGTCAATATCCAGCTTGCAAGGGGTCAGTTATTACTGACTCATGCATCTCAAGGTTCATCCCGAACGCCATGACGACGCTTGCCATTCAAGGCTGCAGTCTTTCTGATCCTCCGTTACCCATGACTGTGAATCAGGGAGATTGCGTCAATCTGCGTAGCAATGAGGGCACCTACCAAGTCATCGGTGTGGACGATCAACACGATCGCTGCTGGGTCCGTCGATGGCCGATTGAACCAAAAGTCGGTTCTCCTGTCTTCGAAATTTCCCTGGAACAAATCGCAGTCACGGCCTGAGCAGCACTCAATACCATTGGCTTAGAAAGCTGCGCCACTGTTGGATATCCTTCAGCTGCTCAGTCGGAGGACGTCGAGCTGAATCAACACCGTTTCGGCCAAACAGCTCCAAATGTCCTAGCGCTTTGTTTAATCGCGCTTTGTCAGTCGTCATGTCAGCCGCCGCAAGTGAATCAGCGGATCACGGTGGCTTCCGCGGGACGCATCACATCACTAGATCCAGCTCAAGCCAACACGGTGAGCACCCTGCAACTGCTCAGTGCACTAGGCGATCCTTTGTATGAGCTTGATCGTCACGGCAAGCTGCAACCACGCCTTGCATCCCAGCTGCCAGAGATCAGTCCGGATGGACTCACCGTCACGATTCCTCTCCGTCAAGATGTGTTGTTTCACGACGGCAGCCGCTTCGACGCAGAAGCGATGGCGTTCAGCTTGCGTCGGTTTTTACGCATCGGCACTCTCAGTTTTGTCGTGGGAGGTCGTATCGCCGCAGTGAAGGTGGCGGCCCCGGACCGATTGCAACTGAAACTGAGCCGCCGCTCCACTTCTCTGGAAGGGCTTCTCACATCCCTCAACCTCACGCCAATCTCACCCACCGCCTACGCCGAGCACAACGATCAATTTCTGCACGATCGTTTCGTCGGCACAGGCCCTTATCGCCTGACCAATTTCAGCGAGAACCAGCAACGCCTCGAGCCTTTTGCCAAGTACTGGGGGAAACCACCACAAAACAACGGGCTCGATCTGATCACCCTCAGCAATTCAACAGCCTTGTATGGAGCGCTGAAAAGCGGTGAGGTGGATGTGCTGCTCTCCTCCTCGATCGACGAGGACCAACGACATGCGTTGCATTTGATGGCACAACGAGGTGTGCTCAACGAGGGGACTGGTCCCGCCAGCTCAATCGGGTACCTCACACTTCTGAGCAATGCGAAACCACTGCAGAACCTGCCGTTGCGCCGTGCTCTCTCCTTCAGTCTCGACCGTAATCAGATCAGCACAAGGGTGAGTTATGGACTTCGTCGACCACTACGTTCTTTAGTCCCGCCAAGCATTTCAGGCGGTCATCAATCTTTTTGGCCGGAACACAATCCCAAAGCAGCTCGTCAGCTGCTCCGCAGTCAAGGGTATTGCGACGGAACCACCCTCACAATTCCGCTGACGTTCCGCTCCAACATTCCCGCTGACAAACTCTTCGCCCTCACCTGGCAGGCGCAAGTGCAACGTGATCTGTCTGATTGTCTGGTCCTCGAACTTGATGGCGTGGAATCAACAACGGTTTACAACCAACTCGGGAAAGGAGCCTTCAAGCTCGTCATGCTCGATTGGCGCGGAACCTATCCAGATCCTGAGGCGTATTTGATGCCCCTGCTCAGCTGCACCCATGCCAAAGGGGACAGTTGCGAGGAAGGGGAAGCAGCCATTAGCGGCAGTTTCTGGACGACTCCAGGGCTCGAGAAGGCCCTTCGGCAAAGCGATGAGCTCCGCGGCCAACCAAGACGCAAGCTGCTGCGCAGCATCGAGGCAATCACAGCAGCCGGTGCGGCTTACATCCCCGTCTGGCTGGAAACTCCGCGGGCCTGGGCACAAACAGACCTCAGCGTGCCGTCTTTTGATGGAAGTGGGCGTGTGCTCTTCAGCGAATTGCGGAGACAAAGCGAATGAGTCGTTTCCGTGCCCTTCTCCGTTACAGCCTGACGCGTCTAGGCCTTGCCCCGCTGATGCTGTGGCTGATCTCCACCCTGGTTTTTCTGCTGCTCAGACTTGCCCCCGGAGATCCCGTTGATGCGGTGCTGGGCAGCCGAGCACCTGCAGACGCAAAAGCCGAAATGCGTGCGCTTTTGGGACTGGACAAGTCCCTCATCGCTCAATACTGGAACTACCTGAAAGGCCTATTGCACGGTGACCTTGGCCAAGCGCTGATCAATCACGAACCAGTTCACACAATTATCCAGCGCACTCTTCCCGCCAGTCTCGAGCTCAGCGTGATCGCCCTGGTCGCCGCCGCCCTTGTTGGCCTGAGCATCGGGTTTAGTGGCATCGCCCGCCCAGAGGGAAAGCTCGACCTCGCGGGACGCCTCTACGGACTGGGGACCTATGCCCTGCCACCGTTCTGGGTGGCCATGCTCGTGCAGCTGCTCTTCGCCGTCAGTCTTGGTTGGTTGCCCGTGGGAGGACGCTTCCCACCGAGTCTCCTGCCACCAGAGGGAAGCGGCTTTTATCTTTTTGACAGCATCCGTCAGGCCGACTGGCTCGCGCTGCGCGGCACCATTCGCCATCTGATTCTTCCCGCCGGAACCCTCGCCTTGCTGTTAAGCGGCACATTCACCACAGCACTTCGCCTCAATTTGAGACGAACCCTTCGGAGCGATTACGTGGAAGCCGCCCGAAGCAGAGGATTGAGCGAACGACAGGTTGTGCTGCGTCACGGTCTACCGAATGCCTTGTTACCTGTGCTCACCATCGCTGGGATCACGGTGGCTTCGCTGATCGGTGGAGCCTTACTGATCGAAGTCACATTTTCATGGCCGGGGATTGCTCTACGGCTGCAAGAAGCAATCAACCAAAGGGACTACCCCGTGGTCCAGGGAATCGTTGTCGTGATTGCGGGCCTCGTTGTTTTGGTCAGTGTTGCCGTGGATCTGCTCGTCGCTGCACTCGACCCACGCATTCGTTATTGACTGTCCTTGACAAGCCGCTTGGCATCATCTCGATTCAGCCGATGCCAACGAATGCTGCCTGCATGAAGGTGTTGCGACATTCCCATGGATTCACCCAATTCCACCTCGCGTAAAAACTGAATCAACTCACCGGCCAACTGGCGCTGAACAGCCAAAGGTTGGATGCCAACCAAGTTCTCCCCAAGCTGGAACAGATCATCTCCACGGCCATTACCAGCCTGTCCTTCCACCCGCACAGGTGAAAAATGACTCGCGCCTTCGACAATCACCGCTCGACTAGCGGGGTGATTGCCCAAGGCACCAAGAAGCGCCAATTGCTCACTAAGTGGCGGAGTGATCAAATCAAAGGTGCCTCCCATTAACAACAAGGGGGTTTGAAGAGAACCAAACTGCGTGGATGGCCAGATCAAGCTGCCAAAACTGTTCAGACCGACCACCGCCTTGAGCGAGGTGGATGGCGGCAAAGGGGTCAAGACTTCACCCGCCGCCAACTCGCATTGCAAGAGCTGCGACAGATTCGTCAGCGGCAGATCCTTGAGCGCAAGTTGACAGCGCTCCTCGAGACCATTCACCGGCTCAGCCCCAGCGGCCAACAAAGCGGTCAACGCACCAAGCGAATGGCCGACCAACACCACCTCTTCAGCATCAATCGCCAGCTGATCCGAACGATGGGCGCCCAACACGGACTTGAGATCCGCCAATCTCTGGCGCAAAGCCTTGGCCCCCACAAAAGGGCTGCGCCCGTCCAGCAACGCTTGAACAGCGGCCGCATCACTGCCTGGGTGCCCAATGACAACCACCGGCCAGCCTTGGGAGGCCAAGGCGCGAGCCAACCAATGAAAATGCTCAGGATCACCACCAAGCCCGGGCATCAACACCACCCAGGACGACGTCGATCCCGAACGCTCTGGTGGAGGTGACCAAATCTGAACGCGCACCCCCTCAGGCCGATGATCAGCGGCAAGACGCATCGAACGCATCGAAACATCGCGCTCTGACGTCAGCTCAGCTGATGTGGATTGGGCTGTCGCGGTCGAGCTCGCGAGCTGAGCCGTAAGAACTTGATGCCGTTGCATCTGATGTCTCCAGCGAGAGGCTGCGAGCACCAGCGCATCGAGATCCAAACGCAAGCGTTCATTCGGCAGCGCTTCAAGCAGGTCGAGCGTGGACACACTGGCCTGCTTGGTGAGCAAGCGTTCCAGCGTGGTCACAACCTCTTGGCTGCGTTCACCTTTTGCGCCTTCAACCCGAATCAGATCTCCCAAGGCATCTAGTAGAGGCCGTGCCGCCCAACTGCGCAGCATTTGTTGTCCAAAACTCCGACGCGTCAGCACCGGAGCCTTCAACAGACGAATCAAACCGGCTCTGCTGTCCGCATCCAACAGCATCAGCCAAGTGTTCAATTCAGAGCGACTGCGCCCGCCAGAGCGCACCCAATGACCGAGTTCCTCAACTGTGATCGGAAGAACGACCCCATCAATCTCCACTTCCAAGCGATCTGCAGCTTGCACGGGCCACAGTCCCTGGGTGAAGAGCAGCAGACTGCTCAACAGTCCCATTGCGATTGTTTGTCCTGCTGAGCGTCCGCGCGACAACGCTTGAACCTTTGCGGTGGTGGAACCAGTTTCCTCCAGGTCTGCGCAATGTGACACGCCTACGCCTGCTCGCTTCGATCGGAGCCGGCGGCGTGATCTTTATGACACCGATGGTGTTCCATGCCATCGATTTTTCCGCCAGTCAAATCGGGACAGGTCTGGCCCTGTCTGCCGTCGTTGGCACTGTCGTACGCCTGTTGAGCGGAGACTGGCTCGATCGAGGGTTGCGTTGCTCTTGGCCGGTACGCATCACAACAATCCTCGCCGTACTGGCCGACCTCGTCCTCTTTCAAGCACAGGATTACCGCGGATTCTTAGTTGGTGAAATCCTGCTTGGGACCGCCGCAGGCTTGTACTGGCCTGCGATTGATCTGGCTG
Source organism: Cyanobium sp. NAT70 (assembly GCA_002701375.1). Lineage (GTDB taxonomy): Bacteria > Cyanobacteriota > Cyanobacteriia > PCC-6307 > Cyanobiaceae > Parasynechococcus. Next base: position 15,200 of record NZVB01000025.1, read on the forward strand.
TTCCCCTCAGCTGTGGTGCCGTTCCCTCCGGCCGGGGATATGCCCTTGTCCGCAGCGCTGATGCGTTGGGATTCGGCCTCGGAGCCTTGCTCGGATCCATCGCAGCAAGAGTGGGAATGCTGCGTTTGGTGTACGGCATCGAAGCCGCCTGCATGATCACCTTGTTGGTGCTGATCAGCCTGGCCCCATTAATCGATGAGCGTTTGTTTCGCCACCAGTCCGCCATTCGCTCCCATCCCAGCAGCAGTCATCACAACAGCCGCGCCGCGCTGTCTTGGCTGAAGCCCCTGCTACCGGTGCTTGCCATCAGCGTGGTGGCGACCGCGATCCTGTCGTTGCAACAAAGTGCTTTACCGATTGATCTCATCCGCGGGGGATTACAACGACCTGAACTGAGTGAACCCCTCACCAGTGCCCTGATTGCATCCCAACTGATTCTGTTGGTCATCGTGCAATGGCCCGTTGGTCGCTGGTTATCAGAGCGCAGCGTCAGCTTTGGACTGGGTTTAAGCCTGATTGGCTTCAGTCTGTCTTGCCTGCTGATTGGTCTCTCCTCGCTCACATCCATGGGAACTGGATTGGTGATCGCCTCTCTGTTGCCGATGGCCCTGGCCCAGGCCGCCTTCCTGCCCACGGCGACAGAAGCAGTGATCGAAGAATCTCCTCCCCATCATCGAGGACTGGCCATGGCGCTGTTCTCACAATGTTTCGCGATTAGCGCAGTGTTTGCCCCTCTCTTGGGAGGCATCCTTTTGGACCAACAGAACCATGGACTGCTGCTCTGGAGCCTGATGGCAGGTCTTTGTCTCAGCATGATTCCAACGGCCACCAGAATCAGGCCTTATTTCAAAGCCATCCCGCTAAAGGATTCAGGTTCCAAAGGGGATCGAGTCCCATCACGGAAGGAGAATCAGCTTGTCAATGTTGTGACAGGGCGTCCAGGCCTGTTCGGGGATTAAAGCCTTGCCCTGACGATCAAACAATTTGTAGAGACAAAATTGATTGCTCTGATCCAGGGAAGGCCCTTCAACTAAAACTGAATCGATTTTGAGCTCAAGACGATCTACAGCCTTGTAACCGGGCTGACGCGCAAGAATTGAACCCGGCCGCAGAGTGAACAGCATGGACGCCTCAACAGGCACCTGATCGACAAGCATGCAACCCAAAAAAATCAGAAGCTTGCAGGGAAAGAGCGCGCTCGAGATTCGACCCATCCGTTCCCATCTAGATCAACGGAACCATAGCCCTGAGTTTTACAGCCTCAAAGGCAAGAGAAGGCATACTGAAGAAAATCCTATTCATTTTCACGCGAGCCCAGATCAAATGGCAATGAACAGCGATAGCGAAGCAAATCAATCACCCCCTCAACTGATCATCCACGCAGGCACACACAAAACCGCCTCTACTTATATCCAAGAAAGGCTTCAACTCAACCGCGACAAACTCAAATCGCACAGATACATCTACCAATACCCCTCAGAAGGAAATCGCACATTTAAGACCCTTGTAAGCGATATCTGCCGCGGCAACTGGCAAAGCCTGATCGATCACATCGATCAACATCAGCGACCGGGAATGAACTTATTACTCAGCGCTGAACAATTCGCCGTACCACTCACACATCAAAAATCACTTGACAGATTAAAAAGGATTGCCAAACAGAGAGGTTATCAACTAAAAATCATCATTTTCATCCGCTCTCAACTCGATTACATCAACTCTCGCTACACATATTCACTGCGAAGATTTTATCACACGAAAACCTTTGAAGAATTTCTGCAATCAATACTCGAAGGACAGCTTCCAGGAGAAAGCAATCGACGGGGAAAGATTAGCAAGCGAAACAATCTCTTTGATTTCTGGACGTACTTTCAACCCTTACTCAAGGCAAAGGGCATGCAGGTCACTTTTATCCCATTCAAACAAAACGGACAAGATCCATTCGATCAATTCCTCACCGCAATCGGACTTTCTCCTCAACTAAATTGGAAACAATGTGCCACTCGCTTTCTAAATCAAAGCCCAGGAATTCGCGGGGTCTGGTTGTCACGAACACTAGGACAACTGCTAGATCAAGCCAAGATTAGCCACAGAACAATCGAGGGATCATCCAAGATCATCCTGAAGGAAGAGATCAGACGCCACTGGAATGACAAGCCATTCTGGGGTTACACCAAAAAATCGGCCAAATCTGTGATGAAGAAATTTTCAGCTCACAATGATCTGTTTGCCCAGCAAGCATGGAACACGAACTGGCGAGAGGCCTTCCCTCAAGACAGCGATTTAGTCCAACGAAAATATTCAGCCTATCGACCAAAATCAATCTATGATGAGCTTTACATGCATGCCATTGCCAATCATTTATTTCGGATGATTGAGCACAGAATCAAACCAAAACCATGGCATGTCGTCACCGACAACATTGAGCGCATCATCACTCAAATTCACCCTAGCATAACAATAGCAATGCATCGTCAGCCCGACACAAAAGCCCTGCAAACCATCAAGGACTAAACATTTAGACCAGCCCAACAGAAACCACAAGGTTGACAACAATAGAGCCAATCTGCTTGCCCGCTATAAACTTACATTCCGCTTAAAAAATCTCAACCCCAACAAATCCAGACAGAGAGAATAGCCTAACTGTTCAACTTAATTCCACCAATAAAAAGCAGACAACTACTCGAAATAAGCAAATCGTAGTCATTCATGAAAAGCCAAGCACAAAATCAGACTCAAAGACGACAACTGTTGCCGCGAGACCCAAATATCTCTTCTCGCAATTTCGTTGCATCATTAATCAACCTGATTGCATCTTTGCGTTCATTTGTTTGCTCAGCCTTAGCAAGCAAACGATTCAACTCAGCAAGTTCCTTCATGACACGAACTAATGTATTTAAAGGTAATGGCTAGACAGAGAGGTCTGTTGTGGCCATTGATACCACCTATCGAAATCACGATAGCGACTAATACCCAAACAAGGTTTAATAACAGGTTTGATCAGCTCAAGCTTGCCAAGAAAGTATGTCATGGAACAAAAGCTCGAGATTGGATCAGCACAACCCAACAGCCTGACAAAGCTTTGTTTGATGGGTCCCAATCCCCCCGATCTTGACGATCGATCAAACAAGAAAAAAAGCCATCCACCAAAACCCTAAGAGTCCGGACAATCTTGATGTGTAGATCTTTTCAGACCACTCCATCCAGTCGATTGCAACCAACCTCCCTCTCGAGGCTGCGAGCTACACGACCACCTGAACAGGTGAACCAAGAGAGCCACACCTCAACATCCACGTCCAATATCGACATAAGCATAAATACTGCCGAACAAACAAGACCGGAATGACAGTGCTTGTGCAGCCCAATCAAGCCAAGCGCCAAACAACTGAGGGAAACAAAGAATGATCAAGCCACTTCTAGCTCGAACACATCTTGAAGAAGTTGAACTGTGTAAGCATAATAGTCGGAATAACTGGTAGCACTCTCACGATCAAATATTTTGCTGTTCATTGCCGACGACACAGAAAGCTCGAGAACTTTTGGAATATAACTAAGACCACCTTCATCAACGGCATCAAAAAAGTTGCGGAGGTCCTTAAGATCGTCGATGTTATTAGCGACAAAGTCAGCTGATTGCTGATCAGCTTGACAGGAGAATTTGGCCAGCGAGCACCTGACAAAGGCATTAATGATGTTCTCAGACCCTCTTGCAAAATTTTCAGCATCGTGTTTGCTCGCCTGATCCAAAGGCTTGAACGTTTCCTGAATAGCAGTCTGAACAGCGGGAGACTTCATCACCCAGCTCATATCACGCTTTAAATCATCCTCTTTGGCGATGCCAATCCCGCTCTGACTTTGCCCCCATAGGCTGGCGACTGTGAGCGTGACGATGCATGCGACACGTGCACCTGTGATGCCGTACTGCCGCAGGTGATCGGTGGCTTGCAACAATAGGGCTGCTTTTTTTGCAACCTCAGGGCTTTCATCTTTAGCAGGGTTTTTATCCAACTCATATTCAATCCAGCTCACAATTGAAATCGTCAAAACAACAACTGACTTTTCAAAATTCTCTTGCGATATGTCGGAATCTTTTCCTGGCGCTTCAAGCATAACGATTAATTTTTCTGTTATTTTATCACTTTAACGTGGTAACAACCGCTACAAAAGGATAGATGCTGGGCGCCTTGGACCAAGAAAGTAAAACGCAAAGCTTCGATTCCGTCCAACGAGGCTGATTCTGGCTCGAAACATTGCGCAGAAGAGGAGATCACCGCATCGATCACTGATATCTTCAATTCAATCTATAACTGCACTACAAAAATAGCAATCTAAAAAACAGAAGCTTGCGGAAATTTTTAGCTCATGAACGACAAACTGGATGCTACGAGTAGGCACACTCGGAATTAATCGAAAGTCTAAAGGAACAGACGGAGCACTCAATACAGTTCTTAATTGGGTGTCGACATAGCTTTCTTTGGCGATCTTCATGATTCACAGATTGAATGCTTGATTTACTCACCTCACATAGGGCACAAAACGAAGACGAATTATGGGAATCGCACCAACGCAACGTGAGCACACATTCGTTGCTAAGACATAGCGACTCTAGAAGGAGGGCTTTTTAGGACTTAGAAGTGTGATCAACCTGCATCCACCCATCTGGTTGCTGCTGGCAAACCACTTGCATGACCGAGTACAACAAACAGGACATGCAGTTGTTCTATGTTGTCTTGCAGGTCATTATGGGCATAACTAGTTAGGTGGTTCTAGAGAGAATCAAGTCTCAATATTTTCGTTGATAATTTCCTGAAGTGAGAATAATTTTTCCTGCTCAGCTTCACCAACGACTGCATAGATAGTACTTCCATCTTGCAAGCAATAATCCTCTACGATAATTGCATCTGGATGGACATCTAGCTCGACCTTCTGACCTTCGAGAAGCATGAAAGTATATGGAGACATTCGGCTGACCTGTCCAGTGAAGACACTCTGGCCCTATAAGAAGCAGGCTTACTAGAAGTACATAGAAGTTGATCTATGTTCACGATGAACCGATTGCGGCTTGAGCCTTTGACGGCAAAGTGATTACGTATCTTCATCTCCGCGACGCGACGACCTAATCTAAATAAGAGAAATGATGGTGCCCAGGATCGGAAATACCGCCTCAATGCAATGGTGACATGCACAAAGCGAAGAGCAGCGACAGGAAAAGTGATTGATACGAGCCAAATGATGTCGAGGTTTCAAGAAAAAAGAAATCCTTGGGTTGATGACTGGTGTTCCAGCAACCATTCCAACCATCCTGTCTGCTTCTTCACTCGTCAGGTTCGGATTGATGTCGTCACACATCAGCTCTGCCACAGCGGGTTGACCAAGCTCTCTCATCCCTACAGACAGCCAAACCTTGAACATGTGCGAGTCGTTCTCCCTTAAGGCAAGGATCAGTTCTCCCACTCATGCCATGGCTTTGCAGGTGTCGAGTGTCATGTGGTTGATTCGTCTCCTGAAAGCGTTCCCCACTTGATTTTCAGGATGCAGAAGCAATAAAAAAGCCCCGTACTAGACGAGGCTTGTCCTTTCTTGAATTGATTTATCAATACATTTCACCTGGAATGAAGTACATTTCACCTGGGATGTACTTCATCTTTTTAACAAGCTGTCCAGAGTTGGCTAGTTGCTTAATATTGTAGGTCCGTTTTGCATTGCGCAGTCTTTGGTTCCAGTGGGTTTCTGTGCCCGTGCCGCTAACAGATTGCAATTGATCGAGAGTCAGTTCGTTGGTCATTAGTTTGTTTTTTGTAGAGGTCTATGCCTCCGATGCAGATACGATCACCGAGAACGCCGTCTGACGCGTTGACTGAAATCATCACGTGTTGTGAAGCTGGTCACAGGCACAAAAAACCCTGCACTTGGCGGGGCTGTTGTCCGTGTGAATTTAGTCGGGAGATGGATCGCGACACATGACACGTCCTGTTTCCCTTTGCGGGTTTTGTAGAGCTTTCAGCCCCGTGGCTTAAGTATCACAAGCGACCCAACAATACTGTTCAGGCCCTTTCCTTTCTAAATCCACATTCTCTTATCAAGCGTGGCCCTGCAACGGAAGAGCGCCTTTTGTCTCTGTAAAAAATCTTGCTTCAGCTTCTGATCAGACCTTATGCTTTGGATATAAAGTTATCATAGCGTACGTATTTCGCGGGGTGGCATTTACAAGGCAACTACAAGATCGTTCATCATTTACATGGGAAGGGACAAGCTGGGAAGTATCGAGTCCATCCCTCCACTGTCGAGTGACCTGAATAACCTGATGGGCGAGCGTATGAGAGGTACGGTTTTTGACTCCATTAAAAAGACATAAAATCATAACATTACAGACGGAATGCCAAGCTCCAAAGAGGACTGAACCTCCACTTGATTTGCAAGCTGAAGCAAACACGATTACAACCAGGCAAGCAAACATTAAAGTGTCGTCATCACTGGCGTCAAGTTTGAATATTTTAACTAATAGTGACAGGTAGTGGCATAAAATTTTAAGGCTTGTAGACGTGATGGAAGAAATAAAAAGGTTCTAAAAACGTAAGGTGCTTGCTTAGCCAGGCTCAACTGATCACAGTGAGGTAAAGCTAGATGTTGCTAGTATCACGGCACCAACTTCTGCCCACATACTGTAAATTACAACACACTGCTGCTTTCCCACGAGCCACTTCTTCAAGCTCATCATCTGATAAATCCGTAGGAGATTGTATGGATTGAATGTCTTCTGATGTAATCGCAAAACCAGCTTCTTGTGCAATAGCCATAACCGCATCAGCATCAACGATTGCTTTGAGCTTTTCCTGGAGGGTTGTGTCTGTCTTGACCTTCTCCAGGAAAGACTTGAGCTGCTCTTCTGACATCTATCTTTGTATGGATTGCTATAGTACGAGCACAAGGTCTCGAGCAATGCATTAATGATACTTAGAGATAATGTGGCGACAGAATTCGAAGACTTTTATGCAGCATCATAGAGTGCCAGAAACCAGATAAACCCTCTTTACTTTCAGAGAATTTAGCTGAGGCACTGCACGCATTACCAATGCTTCAACATGGCTTTCGTGCATCTAAGGCAGAGTCCTTAGTATCAAGATCTGACAGCTAATAAAAGCGACCTAACACCACAAATTGGCAGAGAAACGCGGGTCAGGCAAGTCAAACCAATGACCATAACTAGACAGTTAAACGTTGAACAAAAACTCCATCACATCTCCTTCTTCGACCTGATAGTCCTTCCCTTCACTGCGCAGCCAGCCCTTATTACGAGCTTCCGCGAGAGAGCCAGCTTCTAACAATTTCTGCCAGCCAATGGTCTGAGCTCGAATAAATCCACGCTCAAAATCCGTATGAATGACTCCTGCCGCCTGAGGTGCTGTCATTCCAGCTTTGAACGTCCAAGCGCGTGTTTCCTTCTCACCTGTGGTGAAGTAGGTCCGTAACCCCAGCAAGAGATAGGTGGCCCGAATCAAACTTTTCAAACCGCCTTCACTGACCCCCAAACCATCCAGATAATCAGCCCGCTCATCGTCACCTAATTCAACCAGCTCCGCTTCTACCTGAGCGGAAATTCGAACGGTTTCAGCACCCTCCTTTTGGGCCAATTCCATCACCTCCTGGCAAAAAGCGTTGCCTTCCGCCAAGTCCTCCTCGCTCACATTCGTGGCATAAATGATCGGTTTGTTGGTGAGCAATCCGAGCGGCTTGATCAAAACCGCTTCCTCTTCGCTCAACTCAACGTGGCGCGCCGCGCCACCCTGTTCCAGCACCTGCTGAATCCGTTCGAGGGCCGAATCCTCCAATTGAGCATCCTTACTGGTCCGCATTTGCTTCTTGAGGCGCTCTCGCCGTTTTTCCAACTGAGCTAGATCCGCCAAGCCCAGCTCCAGATTGATCACCTCAGCATCACGAGCCGGCCCTACGGAGCCAGACACGTGAATGACGTCGTCATCCTCAAAGCAACGAATCACGTGAACAATCGCGTCCACCTCACGGATGTTGGCCAAGAATTTGTTGCCCAAGCCCTCACCCTCGCTCGCCCCTTTGACAAGGCCGGCAATGTCGACGAACTCGATGCGAGTGGGGATGGTGTCTTTACTTTTGCTGAGCTGCGTCAGCTTGTTCAAACGCTCATCCGGCACCGACACGGTTCCGACGTTCGGCTCGATCGTGCAGAACGGAAAATTGGCCGCCTGGGCTTGAGCGTTAGCCACAAGGGCATTGAACAGAGTGGACTTACCGACATTGGGTAGCCCAACAATTCCGGCTTTGAGCATGGGGCGGAATCTACCGTTCGGACGCGACAATGTTGTGAACTTTTGTGGGCCCATGGTTCGAATCGAGCAACGACCCTCGAGCCCAGCTTTGGCAGAGCCTGTTCTCAACGGCCCCAGCGCTCGTCTGCATCGAGGTCGACGACGGCATCTTGGTGTGGTTGCACTGCTGGTAGTCCTGCTCTCAAGTGCAGGCCTGCTCTGGCGTTTCGGGCCATGGCGGAACCGGGATCGGGACCTCTCTGCTTACACCGTGCAAGCCAGTCGAGGTTCCCTCTCCGGGGTGATCACCGCCAGTGGCGAACTGCAGGCGATTCGGCGGGTGAATGTGAGCCCACGCAAGCAAGGCCTGTTAAAGCAATTACTGGTCGATGAAGGGGAAGAGGTCACAGAAGGGCAAGTGCTGGCTGTGATGGATCGCGGAGATTTTCAAGACCGATTGGACGAACAGAAGGCATTGCTCAGGCAGGCCGAGGCTGAGTACCGCGCCAAAAAAGATGATTACAACCGCAGACGCAATCTCTATAAGCAAGGGGTCGTAAGTGCTGACAACTACAACACCTTCCGCAATGAAATGATCTCCAAAAATGAGAAGGTCATTGCGTCACAGGAACGCGTCCAACAACTTCTACAAGAAGGGCGACAGCTCGAGATTCGAGCCCCCTTTAGCGGCAAGATCACCGCACGCTTCGCCGAACCAGGAGCCTTCGTCACACCGACAACAACCGCTTCCACCAATGCTGGTGCCACCAGTTCTTCTGTGGTTGAACTTTCACAAGGGCTGGAAGTTGTCGCACGCGTTCCAGAGAGTGACATCGGCAGAATCCGTCTGGGACAAAACGCGGACTTACGCGTCGATGCCTATCCGGATGAACGATTCAAGGCCAAGGTGGATGAAATCGCTCCTCGCGCCGAGAAACAAGACAATGTCACAACGTTTGAAGTCAAATTAAAGCTTCTAAATGCACCTCCACGCCTATTGATAGGGATGACAGCTGATATTGACTTCCAGACTGGGCGCAGTCAGCCCAAAACATTGGTTCCGACCGTGGCCATCGTGACCGAAAACGGACAACCCGGTGTTCTGCTTGTTGGCGAGAAACAGCAACCCACTTTTCAAGCCGTTGATCTGGGCAGCAGCAGTGGGGACCAAACGGCCATTTTGAACGGTCTTGAGCCTGGCAGTCCTGTGTTCATCGACTTGCCTCCTTGGTCTAACAAGCAACGCAATTGAGATGTCAAAGTTCAGCCGCAAGGAGATCGTGCTGCTCAGACGCCGACAGCGTGGTTACGTGTTGCTGCTGATCTTTGAAATATTGCTGCTGGTACTGCTACCGATGTGCGAAGAGTTTCCTCCCCTCACATCAGCCATCTTGACCATGTTAGCCATTGGTTTGATGCGCTTCTTGATTTTATTTTCAAGCTTAAAAAGGGTCAAAGTGTTGATTTGGGTCTTGGGTGTCGCTGCAATGGTGATGGAATGGACGTTGAACTTCTTCAACATCGTTAATTCCCTGCTGGGTTCAATCATCACACCTCTCCATCTTGCCGTCTGGCTGAGTTTCCTCTCCTATGCCCTCTACCGAATCGTGCTGATGCTAATGCGAGAGCCCTACGTTACCTATGGCGTCATTCTTGGTGCCGCAGCCGGCTATCTACTCATCGGTTTTGCTGGAGGAGTGCTACTCAATGCGATCTGGGTCTTTCACCCAGAAACATTCAATCTGATTCAACCTGATCAATCCACAAACGCTTTAGCTGCCTTTCATGCTGTCGCACCAAAATTATTTACAGCTTCGTTCGGAGTGCTCACAACAGTGGGCTCATCACTGCCCAAGTCTGAGAGTGTTATTGCCCAAATTTCATCCGTATCGATCACAATCACAGGCCAACTTTATGTCGCCATTCTGATCTCCATGATCTTGGGTCGTTTCCATCGCTTCAACACTTGATAGCTCTGAGATGCCTGATCCATCCGTTTCGCAATCCAGTGACCCGGTCGAGCCAAATAGCTCCCGACCGCTGCTCCTACTCGTTGACGGTCACTCCTTAGCCTTCCGCAGTTTTTATGCCTTCAGCAAAGGTGGAGAAGGCGGACTCGCCACGCAAGACGGACGTCCAACAAGCGTGACGTATGGCTTCCTCAAATCATTGCTGGACACGGGTCGACAACTCAAACCTCAGGGGGTCGTCATCGCCTTTGACACTGCGGAACCAACCTTCCGACACAAAGCAGATGTCAATTACAAAGCCAATCGTGATGTCGCTCCCGAGGTGTTCTTTCAAGACCTCGATCAACTTCAGCAGATTCTGAAAGACACCATCCAATTGCCGCTGTGTCTGGCCCCGGGTTACGAAGCGGATGATGTTTTAGGAACACTCGCCAACACTGCGGCAGCAGACGGCTGGAGCGTTCGCATTCTTTCGGGAGATCGAGATCTGTTTCAACTCGTGGATGACAGCCGTGACATCGCGGTTCTCTATATGGGTGGAGGCCCTTATGCCAAAAGCAGCGGACCGACCTTGATCAAGGAACAGGGCGTCGTCGACAAACTGGGCGTGATGCCGGACAAGGTCGTGGACCTCAAAGCACTCACCGGCGATAGTTCAGACAACATCCCCGGCGTGCGTGGTGTTGGTCCCAAAACCGCGATCAACCTCCTCAAGGAACATGAGGATCTCGATGCCATCTACGCCGCCCTAGCCGAAGTGCAGGCCGAGGGACCCAAAGCCAGCAGGGGTGCCATCAAAGGAGCCTTGAAAGGGAAACTCGCCAATGACCGAGATAACGCCTACCTCTCGCGCAAGTTGGCTGAGATTTTGGTCAATGTTCCCTTACCGGAAGAACCGCATCTCGCCCTCCAACAGGTTGATGGCGAAGCGCTGAGCATCTGCCTCAAGGATCTTGAGCTGAACAGTTTGCTGCGCCAAGTGGATGGCTTCATGACCACCTTCTCTGCAGAAGGCGCTGCCATCAACCCTGTCGAAACATCAACGACCTCAACCTCAACGCCCCCGGATCTGAGCGCCGAGGCCCAACGAGTGGACACCGTCCCCTCCCTGCAGCCACAGCTGATCACAACAGCATCCGCCCTTCGTGAGTTACTGGAGCGACTGATGGCCTGCCAGGACCCTCTGGCCCCAGTCGCGCTCGACACGGAAACCACCGACCTAAACCCATTCCGCGCCGAATTGGTGGGCATCGGCGTCTGCTGGGGGGAGGCTCTCGATGCATTGGCTTACATCCCGATTGGCCATCAGCCCTCGACTGAGCTGATCGAGGACACACCACAACCACCGCAGCAACTGGCTTTAGACAGCGTCTTAATGGCCCTGTCTCCATGGCTCGCCAGCCGAGACCACCCCAAGGCACTGCAAAACGCCAAGTACGACCGCCTGATCTTGTTACGTCACGGAGTGGCACTGGAGGGTGTTGTCATCGACACCCTGCTTGCGGATTACCTGCGCGACGCCGCAGCCAAGCATGGGCTGGATGTGATGACCGAACGGGAATTTGGATTCAAACCGGCGGCTTATTCAGATTTGGTCGGTAAAAAGCAGACCTTTGCCGATGTGGCGATCGGGCCCGCCAGCCTCTACTGCGGCATGGACGTGCATGTCACCCGACGTTTGGCCTTGCTTCTCAAAGAACAGCTGAGCGAGATGGGACCGCAGCTCACCACACTGTTGGAGCAGGTCGAACAGCCGCTCGAACCAGTTTTGGCCTTGATGGAAGCCACTGGCATCCGCATCGACGTGCCCTATCTGCAAGAACTATCCACGGAGATGGGCGACACCTTGGCGCGTCTTGAAACAGAAGCCAAGGAAGCAGCCGGGACCAANTTCAACCTGGCCTCCCCCAAACAGCTGGGCGAACTGCTGTTCGACACNCTCGGGCTCGATCGCAAAAAATCACGCCGAACCAAAACCGGCTACAGCACAGATGCCACCGTGCTGGAGAAGCTCGGCAATGACCACCCCGTGGTCCCGCTGGTTCTGGAGCACCGGGTGCTCAGCAAACTCAAGAGCACCTACATCGATGCCCTGCCGCAACTGGTGGAAGCGGAAACCGGCCGTGTTCATACCGATTTCAATCAAGCTGTCACAGCGACTGGCCGGCTCAGCAGCAGCAACCCAAACCTGCAAAACATCCCGGTGCGCACCGAATACAGCCGTCGCATCCGCAAAGCCTTCTTACCTCAAGAGGGCTGGACCCTACTCAGCGCTGACTACTCCCAGATCGAGCTGCGCATCCTCACCCACCTCTCGGGCGAAGAGGTGCTGCAGGAGGCCTACCGCAGTGGCGATGACGTGCATGCGCTCACTGCAAGGCTGCTGCTGGACAAAGAGGAGGTGTCCGCTGATGAACGCCGGCTCGGCAAAACGATCAACTTCGGGGTGATCTATGGCATGGGTGCCCAACGCTTCGCCCGTGAAACAGGGGTCAGCCAAGCAGACGCAAAAGAGTTCCTTGCTAAGTACAAACAGCGCTACCCCAAGGTATTCGCATTCCTTGAGTTTCAAGAACGATTAGCGCTGAGCCGTGGATACGTGGAGACCATTCTCGGCCGCCGCCGTCCGTTCCATTTCGATCGCAATGGCCTCGGCCGTTTACTTGGCAAAGATCCCCTCGAGATCGATCTCAGTATTGCTCGGCGCGGTGGGATGGAAGCCCAACAATTGCGAGCGGCGGCCAATGCACCGATTCAAGGGTCCAGCGCCGATATCATCAAAGTGGCGATGATCCAGCTTCAAGCCGCCTTACAAAACAAGGGATTACCAGCACGACTTCTTTTACAAGTACACGACGAATTGGTTCTAGAAGTCGAGCCAGAGGCTCTTAAATCCACCCGTTCTCTGGTTGCAGACACAATGCAAAATGCTGTCAAATTAACAGTACCTCTACTCGTTGAAACAGGCATAGGTACTAATTGGATGGAAGCAAAATAAGGCTCTCTGAAAGATCGCAAAAACGACCCGAACCAAATATATAGCCTTGAATAAAACGAATCTTGCAATCAAGTTCTTCGGCAACAAGGCAGAAAGCAATCTCTCAAATAAGAGCACTTTTCAATATTACAACAATTACCTGACCACGCGATCGCGAATGTCATGCAAAGCCGCATCATCCGAGAAATGCCAAGGCCGGATCAGACGCAATTACGACCGATCAGGCCCGACATTATATTCAAATTAAAGCATCGATCTTTCAAGCTAAGTAGAATGCGTCCCGTCATCATGAACGGGATCAAACTCATTATCATTAGCAAGATGCTCGCTCAATGTATGCATATGACCAGGAGCAAGAACCATGGGCAGATCCGTGATGACATGAAAATGGCTGTAATTGTGACTGTGCAAAACATCCGTCGCACGGTCAGAATTTCCATGCTCATGCTCATACTCATGGGTATGACGCATGAACATTCCCAAGCCTAATTCAGGTAAACTGGATGCACCAGAATGAGTTCCATCATCATGAACAGGATCGAAGGATTGATCTTCACTTAAATGCTTACCAATGAGGTGATCATGGCCAAAGACACCTCCAATCACTCGGTGATTGTGATCGTATCCATGCTCATGCAGCACAGAAGCCCCACCATCCGGACCACCATGTGAGTGTTGATATGTATGACTATGATTTTTCTCAATAATTGATGCAAGGCCTAAATCAGGTTCAAAACCACTGCTGTCATCACCGGAATGGGTTCCGTCATCATGGTCGGCATCGTAACCAAGATCATTTGCCAGGTGCCTCTCTAAATCATGATCGTGATCTTCCCCTTTGAACATCACATGTGAATGAAAATAGCGATGATCATGTTCCTGAGGGGTAGCCACACCATCATTGGCATGGGTGTGGGTATAAGCATGTTCATGCTCAACGGCTGTCAGTGAACCCGCTCGAAGACCAAGCTCAGACAGCTTTGAACGTGACAAGCCCTCCAGAAAACGCTCAGGAAGCAAACTGACGCTGTCTTGACTCAGCTTGGACAGCTGCTTTCGAGTGACACCTTTCGCCTGCGCCTTTCCGCAACCGGACAGAAATCCTTGATCCAGTTCACTGAACACATCAGGATGGATGGCACGGATCTGCTTCCGTTTGAGACGTCCCACCACGCTGGGCGAGAAGGCATTGATTTGATCCCCAGACATGGATTTCAGCATTGAAGGATTTAGCCCTCTGACCTGCTTTTCATTCATGCCAGACCATGCCTCAGGCTGAATAGCCTCGATCTGATCACGATCCAATTTTCTTAAAACCTTCGGCCTTAAATATCCGAATTGCATGGCATCCAGAGCTTCGATCGCATCATCTTCAAGATGAACAATTTGCTTGGCACCCAAACCTCTGATCGCACCAGGATTGATGTATCGGACGTGGGAAGGTTTTAAAGCTCCAATGTGATCAGAGCGAAGCTCACCCATCTGAGCTGAATTCACATTTTGGAGCTGTTTTTTGTTTTTTAAGAGAAAGTTTCCGTCAAAATTTTCATCTCGAGGACCGCGGCCTCCTCCACCTTGCGGACCTTGGCCGCCAGTGCCGTGTTCATGGCCACCAGGGCCGTGCTCATGCCCCTCATGCCCTCCTGGTGGACGACCTCCACCCTCATTCTGCGGGCCTTGGCCACCACCTCCCTGCGGTCCACGGCCGCCTCCACCTTGTTGATCTTCTTGGCCGCCGGGCCTTGAACCCTGGCCATCAGGGCCGTGCTCGTGCCCCTCATGCCCTCCCGGGGGGCGACCGCCACCTACATCCTGCGGGTCTCGGCCACCGCCTCCCTGCGGATCTCGGCCTCCTCCTCCTTGTGGACCTTGGCCGCCAGGCCGTGGACCCTGGCCACCAGGGCCGTGCTCATGACCCTCATGCCCTCCCGGGGAGCGACCGCCACCTCCTTGCTCAGGCCTTGGACCACCGCTTCCTTCTTGAAGCTGTTTTGGATCAGGCTGGTTGGAAGGAGGCATGGGAACAGGGAATGTAAATTGATAACGAACCCAGGCCCAATGCTCCACTCAGTCCCAAAAGATTTGGGGCTGATAGCAAGGAAACAGGTCCACTTTTCGTATCAATAACAAAAACAAGCTCAATCGAAAACTTCACCGCAAAGAACTAAATTATTTCTTCGCATACCAGCAGCCTTGCCAGAAAAAGCTCAATTTTATTTAAACAATTTTTGCAGGCATTAGAACCATTCAAAATCCTTGAACCTGCTCAGATAAACCCAACAAGCGACCTGCAGAGCGAGCAAGTGGATCAAAGCGAAAAGGGCCTTTTTGCAAGGCCGTAACCTCCTTGAAGAACTTGATCAGAACCTTGCCATCTGGGGCATGCACGCAGCTACATCAACTGAGATGTCTTACGGCGTTATCTGATCTGGCGTGATTACGACGTCGACTTTGTACAGAACCACATAGATATCGACGAAAAAATACTCAATAAGTCCAACTCCGAGAGGTGAACGACGCAAGAGGTCAGCGAAAAACATCAAGGCCTTTGAAATCGACATAGCTCACCTTCATATTTCACAGGCAGACCAAAGGCCCCGAGCAACATATTGCATCCCAGGTATTCAAACTCTGATTGGTAAGCTTGAAACGAAGAGAGCGGCCTTCAATCCTAACAGTGACATATATTTCGACATTTAAAAGGCCAAGAATTACGGCAAACTCAGTGGCCGCGACACCAACGAACAACAACAGGGAGCCAGTGGCCGCACCGACGAAAGAGAAGAAGAACTCAAGCGACATCCCTTTGATGTCACGCTCTTAAAAAAATCAAGAACGGAGAACCAGGCGGGGAATCTCCTTGGAACCGAGGACGACCCGGCTGATACATCGAGTGATCAGCCATGATTCGAAAAGAATTGGGCACAATATCAATCCATGCGACCCACAGCAAAAACGCAAGAATCATGGGATATAAGAACGGAACACTCGTAAAAGCCACCAGGTAATAGATTCAAAAAAACAAATCGCCTGCCATCGCTTAATCCATCAAATCCATCGAGCAAAATTCAAACCAATTCAAATACAACCTCGCGGCGAAGGTAAATCTGCACAACTGAAAGCCTCTACGAACTTATGCGCCTGCGTGCGTTCCATCATCATGGAAAGGATCAAATTCATCATCGTTAGCCAAATGCTCGGCCAATGTGTGACTATGCGCAGAAGTCGACAACGATGAAACTATATGAGAGTGAGCATAGCGATGATCATGGTCGCGAGGGGTGGCTACATCATCATTGGCATGCACATGTGAATACGAATGATCGTGCTCCGTCTTCGTCAACCCAATTTTTTTCAATTTCTGGCGAGAGAGCTCATCCAGGAAATCCTCAGACAGCGCCTCTCGCTTCTCCTCACTCAATTCAGACAACTGCTTCGTGGTGACCTGCTTGGCCCGTTTAGAACCAAAACCAGTCAAAATATCTTCATTTAAATCACCAAACGTCTTTGGCTTAATTGCTGATACTTGCCGAGAGTTGAACGCATCAAAAACGTCCGATTTCAAGGCGTTCATCTGATCAGAGTTAAGCGCCTTCACCAACTTTTTGGGCAAAGCCTTGGCTTGCTGTTTACTCAAACCTTCCATCGCCTCAGAAGAAATCTGTTTGACCTGTTTGGCAGCCAATGACTTCACAACATCTGCCTTGATTTGGCTGATTTGATCTGCAGCCAAAACCTTCATCACTTGATTTGATAATTTTTTCACCTGTTGCTTATTCAACCCTTTAAATGCTTCTGGTTTAAGCTCCTGCACTTGCTGCTTGTCCAGCACCTCCACAACGTCTGGACGCAAACGACCAATCTGATTCGCATCCAAAACTTTAAAGACCTCATCCGGCAAATTTGACGCCTGCTTCTTGCTAAAACCTTTAAAGGCCTTTGCTGCTAAAGATTCAACCTGCTGCTCATTCAACCCACTGATCACAGAAGCCTGGAGCTGATTTAATTGTTCAGGTTTTAGTTCAGTAAATACTCGTGGATCTAATTGCTTGATCTGATTCAACTGAAAGCCAGACATCGCATCTGCTCGTAGCTTAGAGAACTTCTCAGCATCAAAACCACGCACGGCTTCGCTTGAAAGCTCAGCGACCTGACTGGATTTAAACCCAGCCATCACCTTTGAGTTCAAGCCCTCAAGCTGATCGCGACCCAAGCCACTAAAAGCAGACGATGGCAAAGCGCTCAAGTGTTCAGACTTGAATTGAGCAAGGTCCTCATCAGTTAAGTCTGCAACCTGTTCAGGACGATATTGTTCGAGGCTGCCGTCCTTGATGAAGGGAGGGAGAGGCAAATCAGGATGACCATCCGGAGAGGTGGGCCCCTGGTATCCAGGCGCCACGTAAACCGGCGCCTGACCATCATGAATTGACGGATTTGTCCCATCCGCAGTCGGTGGTGTCAGACCTCCACCCACCCCTGGCGGAGGGGGAACAATCACTCCATCTGGTGGAGCCCCCCCCGGTGGCATCACTCCATCCGCAGGCGGTGGAAGGTCCGGCGGCAACAAACCACCCACTGGTGGTGGTCCCACGGGCGGTGGGCCAACGGTCGGTGGCCCACCTGGCGGCGGCACAAAGCCTTCTGCTGGAAAAGGAGGAGGTGTAGGTGTCAGACCTCCACCCACCCCTGGAGGTGAACTGTCTCCTGGAGGTGAACTGTCTCCTGGAGGTGAGCTGTCTCCTGGAGGTGAGCTGTCATCTCCAGGAGGTGAGCTGTCATCTCCAGGAGGTGAGCTGTCTCCTGGAGGTGAGCTGTCATCTCCAGGAGGTGAGCTGTCATCTCCTGGAG
>NZVB01000026.1 GCA_002701375.1 Cyanobium sp. NAT70
GAAAAACTTCTCACGACCACAGCCTACACACTCAAAGCCCTTGCATTAGCAGGGGCTTTTTATTTCTTCAATAGCCCGACTAATCCCATAAATCAGCCTTCAATACCTGGCACCATTGCCAACAAAATAGTCACAGCTTTCACCCATCCACTCGCCTGACTCCATCTGATCGCAGAGGCGGTTGATGGCGAAACCGATGGTTTGGGATGGATAGAAGCAGAGGATTTCAGGAAGTCCCTTACGTCCCTGCCCCAGCGTGTAGCAAAACTCAGCAAGTGCCTTGCCTGTCTTGGGGTGAGTGACGATGTTGCCGTTCTCGTCTTCCTTTGGAATGGCAACGATGGAGCGCCCGCAGCGACGAATGGTTTGCTCGTGGAGTGCACGCATCTCCATCCAACCATCTGCTTCATCAGCAATGAAGGCGAGTGCGTCGTCGCTGCACTCATATGGGAATTGGATGGTGTTGTCTTTCAGTGCTGCTTTCAATTCTTGACGAAGAGCAGGAGTGAGAGGAATAGTGGTCATTGGTGGAGTTCCTTTGATGCATCTAATATGAATCAATCGATTGGCGATGTAATCATCACTGAGGATGAATGTGGTAGATGAGAAGTAATCAATCAGTATGAGAAGGCATTAAAAATCCCCCAGTCAATGATGGGGGGTTGGTTGTGATGAGAGTCAATATGATCATTCCCAGCGATGCATCCTAGGGTTGTATTGAAGAGGGAATTGAGGTTCCCAGTTGCCTTCTCCTCCTTTGTGAGAGAGAGCGAGTTGCTCTTCTCTTGCCTCTTTATTGTTGTCAGTGACCCGAATGATGGCAGTGATGGTGTTGTTAGTCATGGGTGAAACCTTTGGATACACCTAATATCGCTGATGCTTCCAAGAGAGTCATCATCCCAAAGAGTGAACGGGAGAGAGTGTTCTAATCCCTAATAGTAAAAAGAGATACCATATTATTGTTGCCTGAGATTGGATGCGGAACTAACATTACAGAAGAGTATTCAAACCTATGCCTGAAACCAAAGATCCTAACGACAAGCGTTCCCAGTACAACTTTGGAATGCATTGCAAAGAAGGTCCAGTCTCCAATGATCCTGAAGATGTCAAGGCATGGGAGGCGCGTCATCGTGACAAACTTCTGGATGATTATTGCGACACCCATCCTGGTTCCGTAGAGTGCAAGGTGTTTGATGATTGATAGTAAAAAGAGATACCATATTATTGTTGTCTGTGATTGGAAGCGGAACTACCATTACAGAAGAGTATTCAAACCTATGCCCGAAACTGAAGGCAACGAACTCTCAGTGGACGAACTCAAGGATGTGAGTGGTGGGGGAATGGGTTTAGACAGACTCGGTAGTAACAAAATCAAGGTAGACGGAGGACTTGGGGGACTGGGTTGTAATGCTGGAGAAAGGGGTGGAAGACTTAAAAAGGGTCAGATCAAGGACGGGATAGCAGATCGGTATGCATGCAACGACAACTTGCCTGGATAAAGACTACGCAAAGAAGTGAGGTCATTAAAAAACCCCCAGACAATGCTGGGGGTGAGGAAGGTAGGTTGTGAAATTAATCAACCACCACACCAGTAGCGAAGGGAACTATCACCCATAGTGCCTGGCATTGATTCAGTGAAGTCTGCTTTGCCGAGGTAGTTCTCACCCCAACGACGGCAATCCAGTTCAATTCTGAACTTATCACCAGGCATATCAGACCAACGACGAGTAACAACTACTCGATGGTTATTTCTTGAAAGGAACCGCTCATATAAGGTTGATTTAGTCCCTGCACCTGTGCCAATCCTGACCCATCCGTTAGGTGCCTGTTGAGCAGCAACAGGAGCGATGGTTGAAATAGCAAGTAGACCAGCAGCGAAGACAGATTTGAAGTTCATGGGAGTGGAGTGATTGTGAAAGGTCATCCCTTTCGATGTATTAAGAATGACAGAGGAGACAGAGGATGTAATCACCCAAAAGAGTGAAAGAAAGAGAGTGCTCTAATCACCTGGGAGATTCCCCAGACAACAGAAAACCTCCCCAATGAGTCATCAGGGAGGTACTCTGGATATGGTGTGTGTGAAATTAGAAGCGATAACCACCGCCAGGACACATAATGCGAAGATGAGTTACAGATGAATTGGGAGCGTGAAGGGAAACAACACCTGGGCGACGAGTTTCATAAGTCCATCCCCCAGTTACTCTCTGACTGCCACGAGTAATGATGAAGTCGTGTGATTTACCGATAGAGACAACATCGCCATCGGGAAAAGACTTGGTCCATCCATGTTGGTTACAGGTACCAACTTCATCATGTATCTGTTGTGCTTTTGCAGAAGAAGGAGCAACAAGTGAAAGACCGAGAGCAAGTGCAGCAACAGAAGTGAGGAGTTTCATTTTGGTAGTTGGGGGAGAGAGAAGAATTGGTAGAGAAATTACTTACAGAGTGCTCTGATGTTGCTCTTGATTGAATCATCAGCAATAAAATCACCAGTCCAGTTAGCACCTCTTGATGCTTCAGCGATGCATTCGCGAACGCTTTGCTTGTAAGCATTTTGCTTACCTTCTTGTTGCCAGGGATGGGAACCAGCACCAAATAGAAGAAGATTGATGCCGATCAGACCAACTGGAATAAACATCCAAGGTTTGAACTCGTTGGTTTTGTTGGAAGTAGTCATTGGTGGTTTTGTTTCGATGTATCTAATATCTCTTATCTGCACTGAGGAGTCATCACCCGAAAGAGTGAATGGGAGATGACGGCAGTCATCAATTGAGTGACTCCATCTCACCCAGAAGCACCACGCACAAAGGGATTTGGAGTGTGGTCTCCATTCACAACATCTTCACCAGTAACCCGATGCATCCCTACCAGAGAAGATCAGGTTGCTCTCAGAAAAGGGTGTGATCTTGTGGATGTCGGAGGAAACATCCCCGACACCTCACACACTCACTCACTTAATCCAATGACCACTCTTACTCAAGTTCAAGACGAGCAAGCATTCGAAGCATTGACTGATGAAGAACTCGATTCTGTCGATGGTGGAATTCTTACAGCCCTTACTATCGGCGTTGGAATTCCGTTAGCTGGACTAGCTGGAAGATGGTTGGCCGAAAACTACTCATAGTGATTGGCAACTGCAGGTTAATCGAGCAAATCAGTTCAGTTGATCAATCAATTCGAGGTTAGGTACAGCAACAGACAACTCCTTAGATTTATGGTCTGAGGAGTTGTCTGACCTAATAAGTTAGTAGTTGATGTTCAGCTTAAGGTGATTCAATGCCTGACACCATTGTCACCGCTAAATATCATGAACGACTTGATTGAATTCTCGTGCTACAACTGGAGTAATCAAACCAAAACCTGATGTCAGAAGAACAACTCAAGTCCTTCCTGGANAAGGTCAAAGCTGACACAAGCCTTCAGGAGAAACTTAAAGCAGCTGCCGATGCCGATGCNGNTCTTGNNATTGCNAAAGAAGCTGGGTTTGCAATTACTGCAGNAGACATTCAATCNATGGTTTCTGCTACATCTTTGTCAGATGAGGAGCTTGAAGCCGTGGCTGGGGGTGGGGTGCCTGGCTGTGGGGGGGGCGCTGTTAGCTTGACCGTGGCTTGCAAATATGCTACTGAGGACTGCGACGTCAAATGGTAATAATTAAAAATAAACTCATCAAAGCCCCTATGCCGGCAGAGCCTTTTTATTTGTTCAATCAATCGCATAAGCATTCAAAACACCATCCAATACCTGGCACCATTACCCACAAAACAGTCACAGCTTTCACCCATCCACTCGCCTAATCCATCCACCTAAAAACGCAAGGCACAGCAAAACAAGCCTAAGTATCTTTAGCCCTACATCTATTCATAATCCCTCAAGGTAACTGCCAAAACCTTCGCTCCTTATCGCCATCACGGATACCATTCGCCTTGCGAAATCTCACCGCAACTTGATGCCACTCCTTTGGGATTTGATTGTTGCGTATGTCAAAGGCAAAAGAGAGTTGCTGTTGCCCTGGTGAGACACGCTTGCTCTTGCTTCTGTTGCTCCTGCTGCTCTGAACCAATCGCTTCAGCATCTTTGAGCCCCAATGGCATTTGACTGCTGCTTTGGCGTGATGGCGATACGCCTGCCAAAACCGCTGATAACGCCTGGAACAGCCCTTCAATCGTGCTGCCAGTTGCAGGAAACTGGGGTGCTACTCGCTGATGCCATCACATTCCTACCTTCCGTCATGCCCATGATTGGACTAGGCGTCATAAAAGCCTTTTCAAGCCCCAGAGGCTTTTGGGTTGGCGTGGATATACCGCAAGGTATTGAGCACTCACCTGTGGTCATTAGGTGCAATGGCAGTGGTATAAGACCTGGCTTCCCAGAAATTCCCGCAACGACCCGATAAACGATTGAGTGCCATTACTTAAGTCCAGCCAAACTAATGCATCAGCTTTGGCAGCTGGCTCGCATCTTCAGGTCGCAGCAGCAAGTGCAGGTGATTGGCCGCCAAACACACGGCATAGACCTTGCGAGCAACCTTTTGCTTTGTTTGAGCGAGTACTGTTAGCAGCACATCCAGTTGTGTTGGATTTATTTATGAATGTGATTATCACATTAAAATCAGAGTATCGTGAAAAGTTGCTTGGTTCAGAGAACGATGTTTTTCCTTGATTACATCTCATTTTCTTTGGTGATTTGCCACTGACCTTATAAGTCTTCATTGATATCAAATCCACCATTCATATGCTTTCATTCGTTTGGTGAAAATTCTGCCTTTCTTTGTGTTCAGTTTTCTTAAAGATCAATTTTTCTCTATGTGATACCAATCTCCAGGAAAGGCAACCGAAACAATGGATGATCATTATTATCCCAATACTTACTTGATTTTGAAGGATTAGATTAGGTATCAATATCAGCTTCGTTTGGCCATTGGTCTTCAATCAAGATACCATTAGAGTCTTTTTTAAATCCAGCGTTGCGTTTAATGCTTCCTATTTCAGTGAATATTGTCTGTCTTTGACTGAATGATGCTTTCTTTCGGGGATGAATGGCATCCCCATTTAATCCACCAGCCATATTCTTCAGTTCTTTTTGTGTGAGTTCTTCGTTGGTTTCTCTCATGAGAATCGATTTTCTAAATCAATGGTAATTCTCCTTCTTGTATTTGGCAACAACTCTTGATTCCTCGTTTATGGATTTATATTTATTCATTATCCTGTTGACTTACTTTTCTTTCCCATAATTGGCCTTGAGGTTTCTCTTCAACTACATTCGGAATTAGTTAAGCTGCATATATTTCACTTGTCTCGACATAGAGACTGTTGTTGATACATTTCTGATCATTCTCCTTAGGCCTATCGCTTTCTTATCGTCTCCAGTTCAGGTGGATATGCGTGTAGATTTCGGTAGCAGTCATTTTGTCTACGTCTGTTGATTATTGTATTAATGAGATTTCGACTCCCGCAGAAATAAATGCTTATAGCTTCTTCTTTCCGTGCTGTGATTCTCTGATTTACTCTTGCATCATCCTAAGTCCTGACACTTTAGTACATGAGGTAGTTTTAGTCTTTAATATTTATGTATGTCAATCTTTTTGCCAGTTCTTTGATAATACTCATCTTCAATTTCTTTTCTCTTGGCAGGATCTAGTTTGTCGAACTCGATTTTAGCCTTCTTCAGCATTCTTTCCGCTATTATATTGAATAACCATATCATCAGTGAAAAGATAAGCCAGAAAATAACAAAGCTATTTGCGAACCATACATAAAATGTTCTGGGCTCACAGGTTGATGAACATTTCAAACTCCAGGTGAGTATGAATGCGAATAAGGCTGCTGCACCAATAATTGCAACATTATGCCATTGGCCGAGCAGCATTTTGCTAGCTTTCATTTTTCCCAAGTATGTATCTCTTTATAGCTCTTTCCTCACTCTCCGGCGCAGTCTTTTTGTTTTATGACATTCTTTGACAGAAGATATTGTTTCTCAGGTTTTCACCTGACTGCTATGGCTACATTGTATTTTTTAGAGCTGTTCCATTGATACAGGTGTGGAAACTATGTTTTATGTTTATATATAATTCTTTTCTGTATGCCTTGGCACTTTTTAGGATTGCATTTGTATCCCTTTGTTATGTATTAATGGTCATCTAGACATATGAAGTTCTTCTTCTAAGTAGTACTGGTTTGTTATTGGTTCAGCATAAGTTCTTGCATGGCTTTAGTTTTCATCTATCTATTTGTAGGCTATGCTTAATAGCAAAGCTGATTTCTTGCTTATAGTGAAGCATTTTTACATATTTGTCTGCACTCTGCTCCTTGGTATTGCTTTGATTTTGGCCATTAATTGGAACGAGCCGAACGCCACCTGGGTCACTTGTGTCCTTGATGGGAGAACTCAAGTAAGGAGATTTATCAAGGGCTCTCAGTCTGTCAATTTGGGGAACGAGGTTCCCTTTGTGTTTGAACCCAACAGAGAATTATATACCACTCTTGATGTGTTAAGTTCAGATGACAGGATTGGTAGCTGTGGTCTCAATGATGAACAATTAAACTCCTTGAAAGGCATTTTTTTTCGATAGTCAATTGCATTATGGTTGTTCAGTATTGACTATTCCTTTGCAGACATATTTATTCAATGATTACAAATTATTCTAAGCCTTTTGCCAAGAAGTGGCCAGTTGCAATTTTATTATTCGTGATTTTGAAGAGTAAGGCATAGAAATTCCAGGTTTTGAGTCTTGGGAGTAAGGATATAAACTCCACGAATTGGACCGTGCTCTATCTTGCCTCGTCTTCAAAAATAAGAGAATGTGTTTATTTAGCAACTCAACGCTTACTCTTTTTACTGTTCGCAACAACCGCTCTGCAATAGTCTATAAATTCCTCGGAACTATAACCCTCTTTGGCATCATAGGTTTGTCGACTCACAATTTCAAATTGTGCAACAGGTTCTGCTGTTATATGTGCCACTGTTGGCATGCGTCTGAATTGTCGCTTGCAGGCAATCTCTGTGATTCTCTGAATGGCACGGTCTTCGATTTCTAGAAGTTGACTCTCCAGTGGCATTCCGTCGTAGGGGTCACTGCCCTGACAGTTTTGAAATGCCAAGTGAATAGCATTCATTGCTTCTTTTACTTGATAGGAACCACCACGTCTTTTATCTCGTTTCGTTAATGATACTGCCTTACGGTTTAAGATTTTTTTATAGGTATCGTTCGCAAGCATGATCCATTTTGGTGCTTGGTAATCCATGTGCTTCTTTGCTATTTTATAGCTTTAGGTGCCCACAGGGCTCTCATTCTTAAATTTTAGAGAAGTAATAGAATCTTTTTTGTCGAACGGAAATTTTCAACTGGTGCATACAGCTCAATTTGCAGGTGATTTCTGAATGGATTTAGCATCACGTCCTTTGGCATGACAATTATTTGTATATATGCGCTATGGACGGTTTTTTGGTTCAATGATTGCGCTTCTCGGCTGATGTGGTGTTTGTAGTATTTTAGAGATTATTGCCCTCAATGTTTTTTATAATGAAATACGCAATATTTGAATTGATGCCATGATGCTCGATATTTTATCCTTCCCCGTATCGGTTGCATGACTGTGCTATATCCGCTAATTTTGATTGATGTTTGGTGTTGTCAGTTAATTGAATGTTCTCTTGTGTATATAGCGCTTAGATGTTCTTTTGTTGTGTTTGTAGATTGTTGTTGACTTGAGAATAAACTGGTTAGTCTCTAATGGTTCATAGTTTTTCAGAATCAAGCGTGTTGCCTCATCGGCGTTAACCCATTTGATTGCTCCTGTATCGACATCCCATACCTGGAACATGGTTGGAACATTTGGTTCTCTTGCTCCTCCGTCCACATGGATGATCTGACCAATCCACCAATCACAATCATTTGGTTGGACTGGATCGGCTGGCACTGGTTCAACCAAGACGACATCTCCGACTTGAAATGCCAGGAACTCTGATGCAACGCCCATTCAACCTCGTGATAGTTCGTATGTTCTACCCATCTCGGTATGGTGTTGTCAACTGATCTCTTGTAACGCCATTTCAGGCTGAGGACAATCCCATTCTCCCACCTAAGTTTAAAGCAGTCTAAACGGATTATTAAGGATTTTTTGCTGTCGTGTCTTGTGCCTTTGTGGCCCCGATGTGTCATATAGGTTTCGATGAATTCTGGTATGATTATTTACATCTATGCGGCTAACTTGCCTAATCACTAAAACTTGGCAATAAGATGTTCCATTAAATGATCACACGGACGATTGTTTGTTCCTTGTCAGATCTGATCAATCATGATCATCTTTGAGCTTTGCTTAAGAGAGGCCAACTACCAGTGAGTAAATGATTCAAGTTATAGATCCATTTTGCCCTGCAAGATCCTTGCTTATTGTGGTTTGATAATATTTGGATATGTTAAAATAGATCGGTCCATGCGTTTACAATTACACACAATTTTTTAGCTTTGCGTTTGGACTGCGGAATTTGTACTACAATAACTTAATTTTCAAGATATACCATGCGCAAAAAAAGGCCTCGTGATTATATTTTTACGGATACTATTGAAATGGAGGAATATTGTCGAGCTCATTTTGAAGATTATCACTCAGATACGAATTTTTCCTGTAATGTGACACAGCTATCAGCTGGGACTCTACGGACTAGTACGATTTGTGCTCCGATAAAGGATGTTCACTTAGAAATATTTAAAACAAATCAAACACTTCTCTACGAAGAGGAAGCTAATACAAGGTCAGTAGCATTTTGTTGGATAGATAAGAAAAAGGGACAATCGCATGATGTCTCTACAATTATTAGTGGTCATAAAATGCAGCTTCATAGCATTGCCGGATTCAATCGGATCAATAAAACAGGAGGAAATATTTGGGACGTTGTTGGCGCAAATGAGAATCTGTGTTGTATGAGTCTTAAGTGGGAAAAACTTCAAGCAAGGATTCATCGTCTCAATGCTTTTAATGCCTACGCTAAGCTTGAGGAATGTATTGGAATTGATTCAGATAGTCATGCAAGTAAGCAATTGAAAAAACTATTTAATGATCATTTTTCTAATCAACCTGTCAAGAATTTAAGTTCATCATTCTATGATCTTGCAATAGCATGTTTGGAAGATGCTGATGATAATTCTTCGTTCGGTACTGCCAGATGTGAATCAATAGAGTTGATTGAGGATCTTGTTAAATTGATTCATGAAGACCGATCGGGCTTGCCTCCAATTACGTTGTCTGAAATTACGGAGTATTTAGATTCTCAGAAGGAATCACTGAATTTAATCTGTAAATCGACTTTTAAAATGGGTGTGATTGAACTCGTCAAACGAATACGTCTGGAACAGGCCCGTAAAGCATATTCCAGTCCACATATGCCCAAGGGGCTAAAAATATTTACGCGACAACGTATTGCTCATTATTATGGTTTTAAAAATTGGAGTAATTTCGAACGTCTTTATTATTATTCGTTTAAGGAAAATCCTCTTCAGACCATTGAGAGGGTTAGCAAAAGCGTTGTTGGTATTAAGTCGCTTTGGGGAGGTGAATAAAATGAAAACATCTTTTAATTTTTCTGATCCTCTTGAACTTTCCGAAAAACTTTCATTGTTTGGTCAGGCAACAAGAATTACTCAGTTAGACGATGGCCCTGGTACCTACGAAATTTCTGCATCAGAAAATAAAGGTATTTCATTGGCCCAAATTTCTGCATCAAAAACTCTTTTGTATGAGGGTTGGGGTAATGGCCGCACTGTTGATTTTAATTGGGTAACGCCATTGTCCTCTCGATTTGAGGTCTATGGATATTGTGATGGTTATGAAATGCGCCCTAATAGTTTGGCTGGATTTGGAACGATCAATCCCAGCCCTCGCAATGCTTGGGGTAAGTACTCCAGTGATTGTCTTAGTACAGCATGCATGGTTGACAAGGAGCGTCTTATGAACCTACTGTCAAAATGTAAGGCATATGATGCACTTGATCGGCTTAATAATCAAGTGGGTATGCATTGTAATAATGATGCATTTCATCAAATCAGAAAACTAGCAAAGAAAGATTTAAATGCGGGGATCATTAATTCGTCTAAGTATTTTGATTTAATCGTTGCCTGTTTGGAGGAGTCTGATTCTGATACATTGCTTCTTCGCGACAGTAAAAATATTAATCAGTTGCGAGAAATCGTTTATTTGGCTCATGACGTTGAGACTATGTCCGATCCATTGACTCTCTCGCAAGTATGTGCGTACATCGATTCAAGTCAAGCTTCTCTCTATAGAACTTGCCAGGAATTCTTTGGTATGGGCATCATTGAGTTGATGACTCATGTTCGAATGGAAGAATCTAGGCGAGTTCTACTTAATAAGGAGCTTCGTCAGAATTTGAGGCTTTATTCAATTCGAGATGTGGCTATTCGGTATGGATTTAAGCATCAGGGTCGATACGCTAGAAGATATTTTACCTCGTTCGGGGAGTTGCCAAGCCAAACAATTGAACGGTCGAGAGATTATTCAATTGAGTATTGACGAGTTCTTTTGCGATTGCGATTTTTTTATTGCGTTGCAATCGTTTCTTTTTTGTTTGCCATTCAGCTGTGTTTCTTTGTTGACATCTTGAAATCATATTTATCTAAATGTGTTCTTTTGTGATCAGGAATTGATGTTTTGCTTGTGCCCTTTTTAAATTCTCGTCAAAAAGAGGAGGCCGCCCCTCCCAGATGGAAGAGACGGCCTAACTCGCTCGTTTGTGCATGTCGCTAACCAACGATTCAGTGAAGCTGTATCCGTGAAGCG
>NZVB01000027.1 GCA_002701375.1 Cyanobium sp. NAT70
TGTCTTGTTTGGTCCAGACATCACGCATCTTGCCAACGAACAAGCAAGCCAAGTCTGCAAGGCTGGGATCAGAAGGACATGCCTTTAAATCACACCAGAGATCTGTGCGACGCTCAACTCGCCCGATCATTTCAGCCAACGCCAAGGAATCAATCCCAAGCGTGGAAATGTGCTGTTCAGGACGAACTACAACATGAGGTGCAAAACAGCGAATCTCCGACAAAAGAGTTTGAAGCACCCTCTGGTTGGAAGAATCAGACAAACTCTGCAGCTGAAGAGGATGGTTCAACTTCTCCCCAGAGCGCAACAACAATCTTTTTAGAACCTTACCCGTAAGGGAGCGCGGAATATCCGCTGGCTTAATCATGATCAAATCAACCAGGGCCACTCCAAACTGTTGTTGTAATTGTCGAGTCAAATATCTCTTTAAAGCAGGAACAAACGTCTCCATAGCATAAAGTTCTTCGTGAGCTACAAACACAATCAACTGATCTTGGCAGTCCGCACAAGCGATCACCTCTTGCAGCTCACCAGGCCATACATCTTGCCAAATCTTTTGCATATAAAACTCGACTAAAGACAAGGAGATTTTTCGAGAATTAACCACAATCGTATCTTTCACCCTTCCACTGAACACAAGCATATTTCCCACAAGCAGACCAAGATCACCAGTTGAAAACCAATCAATACCGCTAGAAAATGGCTCTAGCCTCAATTGATTGAAAGATCTTCCATTCAGATAGCCTAGAAACGGAAAGTAACGCTGAACTTCAATTTCACCAGGCTGAACAGGATCGTCACTCGCAATCCGTAACTGGACATCTGCATTCACAGATCCAATCGAGACTCCTAGCGGATGACTGTGGTCCTCATAATCTTGAAAGGCACCGCAAGATATACCCCCTATCTCAGTGAGACCATAGGCCAATTGAACGCAATGCTTCGGAGCACCCCAAGATTGCAAATATCCTCTCAATGCATTAATCACATCCAGTGAAATCGTGCTGCTGCCAACAATCACATTCTCTAAACTGCTCAAATNTCGTCTCNGAGCCTGGCCATTGATCTCCAGAAAATAACGNAAGAGCCGCTGCGCCATCACTGGCGGCAGTCCTATTTCTTGCAACTGGTATCGTTCAATCACCTCTAAAAGCAGATCAGGGTTCTGGATTGCATCACGCAGAGGTAAGTAGACCGATAAGTCATTCAAGCCATACATCAAAGGGAAACCACTGGACGATCCCAAGGGAGATAAGGTCAAGACACGTTTGTTTCTAGATTGTTCGAATTCAAACCATTCACCTGAAAAAGCCGCGTATTTACTCGTTCCCGTTGTTCCAGAAGTCTGCAACACAAAGGCAATCTTGGCAGGGGTGANATCTACTGGTGCTGGCGATTGAGCCAAAATCAACGACGACAAATGCAACCAACGCACGTTCAACCCAGCTGGGAACCAGCGTTGTGCATCAACACTGATCTCATCAACCACCACAACAGCTGGCCCTAGCGTTTCAAAAAGCAAGACAAGATCCTGAATATCTTGTTCTCTGGGACGCGTCCTAGAGGGCGTCAACGTCAAGGGCAAAGCCGTCAATCCAGCCGCCAAACACCCCCAAGCAGCTGGAATCAATGTGGTACATCGATCCAAGCAAAGCACAACAAGTGGCTCTGAAACCTGCTGATGTAATGACGCTGCAATCCGTTCTGCCATCAACAACAAATCATCAGAGTCACTTTCAACAAAGCCATCAAAGTTGATAGAGCGATCTAAAAATCGACGTGGCCGCTCTGCACAACGCCTTTGAATTCTTTCAAACAAAGTCAAACCGCTGTTCATCGCGGTAAGAGTGCTTGGCGTGATGCTGTGACCATGCGCTCACCCAAAGCGGATAAGTGGGCGTATTGATCAATCGTCCGCAATGCTGCCAAGACTGCATCAGCAGAGAACTGACTTTGACGTTTGATCAAAGCCTGATCAACAGAATCCAACAACGAAAAAGTCGACGAGCTTTGAATCTGATTCAACACTTGATATGTCCGTGCACTGACGAAACAAGCATGCAACACACCATCCATCGGCCGCTGATCCAACCGCAGTGGCGACTGATAACGCTCCATCGGATCATTCCAAGCCAAAGGAACTTCTAAGGCCAAAGCAAACAACAATTGATGCGCCAACTCATGAATCACCTGAACCAACAACTCAGACCATCGCTCAAAATTGACATTCAAACCGATCGTCCCCCAAGCCAAACTGGAGGAATACCCCATAAAATTTTCAGCGTCCTGATTTTCGAAAGTAATCATCAGCCACAATGGGCGAAACGATCTAAATTCCGCGTAAGCCTTGGGAGAACACTGTTGAAGAAGATCTATGACTTGCTTCATCCAACCCATGCAACGCTCAACATCACTTGAATGTGGAGAACATAGCAATAGTCTTTTCTGATCAAGATCATTCCATTCAAACACCCTTTCATACCACTTCGCATCTTCCTTCAAGGCTTCAGGGCCATACGCCAGCATTTCACTGTGAAGCCGAGGAGAGCGGCGACTCGCTTCACTCAATGCATAGCGAGCCTCAACAAATTGATCAGCCAGCAAGCAACACAACAAGCAATGGTGAACCGCAATATCACAACCATCAACGCAGCCTGATTTCAAACGATCAAATAAACGTCGACCATCTTGATCGACATAATCATTCCACTCCTCGCGCGGCCAAGCATCCAAAAGCGACTTCACTGACCATGCCAAACGAGAATGCACTGCTTCTCGCAAATAATCAGGTGAAAACCGATAGAGACCAAAAGTCACCATACATACAATGTTTGCCTGTAATCAGACAAGCAGAGTCATCTTCAAACCTTACACACAACAGTCAAAGGTTGCCACACCCAAAAACCGCCTTCAAAAAAACCAAGAGATCATTAAAAAACCGAAGCCAAGCATGCAAACCAATTGTGTAAGCAACTTGAAATGGCCTGCAAATGATTGATTCAATTTAATGAAATCAATACATCACTCAATCAGAAGACTGACGCCGCCGCCAGATGCGTAATCCAATCCAAATACCACCTGAAAGAACAGCAATCACCAGCAAAACTTTCACAACTTTTGAAACAGGGTCGATCCACAGTTCAACGTTGTTGTAACCCTCGCCAAGCAGCATGCCAGCAACGGTGAGCAACAAGGTCCAAATCAAGCTTCCGGCAGTCGTCCAAATCAGAAAAGGCGCCATTGGCATCATTTCAATCCCAGCGGGGACTGAAATCAGCGTGCGAATTCCAGGAACCAACCGCCCCCAAAACACCAAGGCACTTCCGTAACGGGTGAACCATCGATGGCTGCGGGCCAGTTCTTCAGGACTGATCCCAATCCAACGTCCGTGGCGCGATAGCCATTGTTCGATGCGCTCTTCATTAATTAAACGGCCAATCCCGTACCAGGGCAATGCTCCCAGCACCGTGCCCAATAAACCAGCAAGAACAACAGGAACCAGCTGAAGCTGACCCTGTTGAACATAAAACCCGCCCAGGGGCATGATCAATTCAGACGGAATCGGCGGGAACAGATTCTCCAAGAACATCGCGGCAAAAATCGCGGTGTAACCGAGCCACTGATTCGCCTCGACGGCCTGCCCAATCAGAACAGGTAACTGGGTGAGGAGTTCTGATAGCCACATGAAGAATCTGCGCGCGAATCAATCAATAGCGATAGTGATCGGGCTTATAAGGCCCCTCTACCGGCACATTGATGTAATCCGCTTGTTGCTTGCTCAACTCGGTGAGATTGGCGCCAATCTTTTCAAGGTGAAGGCGAGCCACCATCTCATCCAGATGCTTGGGCAGCACATAAACCTCCTTGCCATATTCGCTGCCCTTGGTGAACAACTCAATTTGAGCCAAGACCTGATTGGTAAACGAATTGCTCATCACGAAGCTGGGGTGGCCAGTGGCACATCCCAAATTCACGAGTCGCCCTTCTGCCAACAAAATAATGCGATTGCCGCTTGGCAGAGTGATGTGGTCGACCTGCGGCTTAATGTTCTCCCACTGATAATCCTTAAGAGAGGCAACATCAATTTCGTTGTCGAAGTGGCCAATGTTGCAGACGATCGCCTCATCCTTCATTTTCACCAGGTGCTCGTTGCGAATCACCTGAAAATTGCCGGTAGCCGTCACGAAGATATCCATTTGATCGACAACGTCATCCAGACGCACAACCCGATAGCCCTCCATCGCAGCCTGCAGGGCACAGATGGGATCCACCTCAGCAATGCAGACAGTGGCACCTAGACCGCGTAGAGATTGGGCCGAACCTTTGCCCACATCGCCGTAGCCAACCACCAGGGCCTGCTTGCCAGCCACCATCACGTCCGTAGCGCGCTTGATGCTGTCCACCAAGGACTCGCGGCAACCATAGAGATTGTCGAACTTGCTCTTCGTGACCGAATCGTTCACGTTGATCGCAGGGAAAGGCAGCTCGCCGCTCTTCTGCATCTTGTAGAGACGCGCCACCCCAGTGGTGGTTTCTTCGGTAACACCCTGAATTTGAGCCTTAACCCGAGAATAGAACTGGGGATCTTTGGCCAGCTTCTTCTTAATTGAGGCAAACAGGAATGTTTCCTCTTCGTTGGAAGGATTGTCGAGAATGGAGACATCACTTTCTGCCTTGCTGCCCAACATCACAAGGCCTGTGGCATCACCGCCATCGTCAAGAATCATGTTCGGAGTCCCACCATCACCCCACTCGAGGATGCGATGCGTGTACTCCCAGTACTCCTCAAGCGTTTCTCCTTTGACCGCAAATACAGGAACGCCACGGGCGGCCATCGCAGCCGCTGCATGGTCTTGGGTGGAAAAGATGTTGCAGGAGGCCCAACGCACATCTGCACCGAGTTCAACCAACGTTTCGATGAGAACGGCGGTTTGAATCGTCATGTGCAGGGACCCGGCAATGCGGGCACCCTTCAACGGTTTCTCTTGGCCGTACTTGGCACGCAGCGCCATCAAACCGGGCATTTCGGTCTCGGCGATGTCCAGCTCCTTACGACCGAAATCCGCTTGATTGAGATCAGCGATGACGTAATCAACTGCCAATTTCAGATCGGTCGTGGTTGTGGGCGCTGCCACCATGAGTTAATGCTCCCTGGAAAACGTGGAGTTGAATCTCTGCAGAGTCGCCGAGGCTTCGGGCTCGCTTAGCACCCAACCTACAGGGTGCATCTGGTGTCTCAACACCCTCGAGTCGACGCATGCTCTAGGCGTACAGCTGGCCAAGCAGCTGCCACAAGGCGCCATTCTTCTGCTTCAAGGGCCGCTTGGAGCAGGCAAAACCTCCCTCGTGCAGGGTCTTGCCATCGCTGCCGGGATCCAAGAACCCATCACCAGTCCAACCTTTGCCATTGCACAGCATTACCCGGACGGGAATCCGCCCCTCGTGCATCTCGACCTGTATCGATTGGAGCAGCCAAGTGCAGCCGATGAGCTGTTTCTACAAGAAGAAGAGGAAGCTCAAGCCATCGGGGCATTGATCGCCGTGGAGTGGCCTGAGCGACTCAGCCTGACCTTGCCAGACGCATGGCGGTTGAATCTCTCCTACCGCAGCGATGGCAGCCGCAACGCTCAATTGTTCAAACCAAAGGCCTCCGCTTCCGCCTGAGTGGGCTGCGGATCAATCGCCCCAGCAGCAGCGCAGACCAGAGCACCGCAGGCGGCCGCGAAACGCAGCCGCTCAGCGACAGGTCGATTCCAACAGTGCAGCAAACCTGCGGTGAAGGCGTCACCTGCGCCCGTGGTGTCTACAACCTTGGCTGGCGANAGNACAGGCATTGTCAACGTCTGATCNGCNATGCAGCAGCGCACCGGCTGGGCACCATCTGTCACCACCACAGCCGGCTGCTGCGGCAAGCCTGCAGAAATCACCGCGGGATCATCCGTGTTGCAGAACCAGAGGGCTTCCTCACGAGCCAATTTGATCAGGGAGGCTTGCTCCATCAGCGGCCGGATCGCAGCAATCGCGGCATCCGTCGGACCACTAGCTGGATCCGCATCAGGATCCCAAAACGTGGGCCGCCAATTGACATCAAGGCCAATGGCGATCCGCTGTTGTTTGGCCTGCTCCACAACCCACTGAAGCGTCGCTGCTGACGCCGCTGTTGCTAAGGGGATGGTGCCGATCAGCAGCCATTGGGCCGAAGACGCCAGGTGCAACCAACTGTGCTCGAGCTGCTTTTGCGTGAAGGCCTGATCGGCAAATCCGGAACCACGGTCACCCGCGAAGCCTTGGAACACCCGCTCCCCTGCCGCGGTTCGGCGCACCAGCACGATCCTGGTTGGCCGTTGGGAGTCCTGCTGCACACCTCGCTGCCCCACGCCCCTGGCCTCAAACAATTGTTGAAACGAGGCGCCGATGGCGTCGTCCCCCAGTCGTCCCAAAAAGTCCACGGGAGTGCCCAACCGAGCCAAGGCACAAGCCACATTGGCGGGCGCACCACCAAGCCGATCATCCACCGGGTGATCCACCGCCGGATCGCCACCCAGTGGTCCTAGCCGATCCACTAGAGCCTCGCCTAAACACAGCACCCGCGGTGCTGAAGCCCCATCATCCATCTCGTCCGTTCGTCCTCAGCTGAGTCCAGCCTGATCAGAGGCCGCCAACCTGCCAAGCAGGGCTTTAATGATGCGGGCGTTCGCCGCAGGGAAGGGGTAATCGGCGAGATTGTTGGGAGCAACCCAACGCACCTGTTGGCTGGCAAGCGGCTGAGGGTCGCCAGAAGTCCAGTCACAGAGATGCACCACAAAGCGCAACTTCTTGTGGCTGTAGGCGTGCTCAACGGTGATCAACTCCTCGCCNACCNTGACCTCAATNGCCANTTCCTCGCGTAACTCNCGNCTGATACANGCTNCGATCGCTTCNCCNGGCTCTTGCTTGCCACCAGGGAATTCCCACAACCCGCCTAACAGGCCTTCTTCCAAGCGTTGATCGATTAACACCTCTCCCGCAGCGTTTAAAACCACGCCGACGCCGATCACCTGAAACGGAACCGGTTTGCGTTCATCGCTCACGGGCCAACGGCAGGGATCGCCGGCAGCGTAAGCAGCGCAGGGCTGCTGCCAAATGCAGTCTTCACAAGCCGGTTGCCGTGGCGTACAAACCGTGGCCCCAAAATCCATCAAGGCCTGATTGAAATCCCGTGATCGCTGGCGATCGAGCAGCTGCTCGCTCCATTGCCAAAGCAGAGGTTGACAACGGGACGATGGCTCGGGGTGAGCTTGCAACCGGGCCAGCACACGACGAACATTGCCATCCAGGATTGGCAATGGCTGATTGAANGCACTGGAGAGGATGCTTCCGGCCGTGGTGCGTCCGATCCCTGGTAAAGCCATCCAACCCTCCAGATCCTCAGGCCAAGGCTTTCCCGCCAGTTGCTGAGCCGTTTCATGCAAACGCCTCGCTCTGGAGTAGTACCCCAATCCTTGCCAGAGCAAACGCACCTCCTGCAGAGAGGCAGACGCCAGAGACTCAACAGCCGGGAAGGCCTGCATCCAACGTTGCCAATACGGCAAGACCACCCGCAGCTGGGTCTGCTGCAGCATCACCTCGGCGATCCAGATGCCGTAGGGATCCAAGTCATCCTGCGGCCGAGGCCAAGTCCCCTTTGGCGTGAACATCCAAGGCTTTTGAGCAGAATCTCGGCGGCCATGCACCTCCCACCAGGCCAAAAGCGCATGCCGCAAGGCCACAGCAGGGAGCCGGAACGACTTAGACATCGACGCGTGCAGAAAACAAGACATCGAGACCAAGCATCAGCATCAACAGATCACGATCCATTCATAGAGATAGCGTCTATGAGAGAGGTGAGATAGTGCGATTCACCTCAAGGCTTCAAACCATCCCCGCGACACGGACTAGCCCGACAAGCATGATTGAACTACGATAAAAAAAACAGGGTTTGAAATGGCTAAAACTTACTATGACTGGGGCAAACTAGCCAAAGCAGATGATGATTATTACCAAGGCAAGGTTAAGCAAGGTGGTACTTTTGATATCAACTTTTCCGTTGACGGCACTGAAACCGTCTACGCCTATTTTGACATCTACGATTTCACAGACGACTTAGACCTATTTCTGTACAAGGACGATGGCAGCAATAGCAGAAAACCCTATTACGAAATCTCCCGATCAGAAAGCGAAGGCAAAAAGGCTGAAAGCATCTTTAAAGGCCTCACACCAGGCAATTACATCTTAGAGATTGAACATTTTGAAAATCTTGATGGAAGCCGTAGAGATTCAAAATTTACAGTCGACTTCGATGCAACATCATTCTATCAAGATGCAAAGTTACCAAATGATCCACTGTTCCCANAACAATGGCATTTGCTGAATTCCGGACAATCCGGAGGCCTCGATGATGAAGACATCGTCGCTCCAGAAGCCTGGAGACAACGATCTTCGAGCCCAGAGGTTGTGGTTGCCGTGATTGACGGCGGGATTCAATTGGATCACCCTGATCTAGCCAACAACATCTGGATCAACAACAACGAAATCCCTGGCAACAACATTGATGATGACAATAATGGCTACAAAGATGATGTAAACGGCTGGAACTTTGCCGATCAATCGCCAGANCCTGTCATTGATCCTGATGGACATGGAACCCATGTCGCCGGAATCATTGGCGCCGAGGGGAACAACGGAATCGGCACTACAGGAGTCACATGGGATGTTCAACTGATGCCGTTAGATGTGTTCGGGATCACCGATGGAGATAAATTCGGCCGATTCGAATTTTGGTACGAAGTCCTCGAAGCGATNGATTATGCCGTTGATAACGGAGCTGACATCATCAACATGTCTTTGGGAGATCTTTTTAAACTGAACGCCAGACAATTTTTTCAAAAATATCCTCAATTTCACGAAGACACACTGAACACATTTCAAAATGCTGTCAACCGTGGCACAACACTTGTGATCGCGGCAGGCAATGAAGACAAAGATTTTGATAGCAAACGATGGATTAGCTATCCAGCGGTCTACAGCGAGCTCATTCCTGGCGTGATTTCAGTTGCTTCAGTTGCGAACAACGGTGACTTTGCCAGTTACACAAACGTTGGCAGCAAAGTGACTATTGCCGCCCCCGGTGGCGACATCAATTATAAAAAAGACGAGGATAATAGTCGTGGAGTGTTAAGCACAATTCCCACGTCGAAATACGACGGAATGGATGGCACAAGTATGGCGAGCCCTGTGGTGGCAGGAGCGGCCGCCTTGATCAAATCCGAAAACCCTTCCCTCAACCCGCAGCAGATTGAAGACGTTCTTAATAGCAGCGCAGACAAGTACAAAGAATTCAAAGATCTCGTGAAAGATGGCAATTATTTAAACCTTAACGAAGCTATCTCCCTGGCTTCAACATACAAGAAAAATTCGATTGCTAAGCCTATTGAACGGAGTGGCAGCCAACAAGCAGATGCAATGCTTGGCGGCAATGGTGAAGATCGACTTGATGGCCGACATGGCAATGACACCATTCAAGGAATGGAAGGTGACGATATCATCATTGGCAACAAAGGTCGTGACTCACTGCTGGGNGGCGAAGGCAACGACATGTTCGTGATTAGAACCAAATCAGGGAAAGGCAAGAATAATGTTGACAACATTATGGACTTTGAAAAGAACTCTGATTATCTCTATTTTGAAGGGAACATCAAGCANATTAAGATTCGCACGGATCGTGATGGCGACACATTGATCAGCCACAAGAACGACCTAATCGCAGTTCTTTGGGGAACTGACNCAAACGCCCACGATNTCACAAAAATCTCAAACAATGAATGGTACATTGATATTTTTTGACCATTTGTTCTAGAAACTATTTTCTTTTCTCTGGCACACCTTCTCAATCGCACAACCCTGCCACCCTGACCCCAAGGATCACAGATCAGAATTGCAACGCCTCCAGAGGCGCTTTCCTGTTGGCATACCAACTCGATTTCCATTGCATAGAAACTGAAGCCGAAAGATTATTCGCTGATTGAGGAGTATCAATTCTATCGCAACTGGCTTAATACCAAAAATCTACTTTAACGTGANGTATTTCAACTGCAATATAANCTAGCATAGTCATAGCGAGTCAAGGATTAAACCAACTTCTAAAGGCCATTGTTCCTTAGCAAGCGAGTCAAGCCAAAGCGCTGAAAGACGCCCCTGACAAAAGAATCAACCGTTACCTTGAACGACTCAGGGTTGAGATTTCTGAGGCTGCTGTTCTGATTGCTGAGTGTGCCCCAATGGAAAGCCAATGCTGGCTCAAGCTCAGAAGAAGCTGAAACACCTAGAAGCATTGAAGATATTGGAAGCAATGATGTCTGATATGCACAGAGGGTAAGCACTAAAAACCCCGCCATTTCTGACGAGGCTGCTGATTGGTGCTGCACTGCCGGGGGATTGATCAGGAACCACACGACCTGCCCTGCTTTTCCCAAAGGTGGGTCTTGTATGGCTTTCAACTTGAGTGTGAGACGCCCGGTGTGGCTCTCAAGCATCAGGCTCCCCGGCATGCTCGAGTTTCAAATCATGCCTNCGACCCCCTCGCTGGTCACAACCAGTTGACCAACATCATTGGTTTGAATCGCCGCAATCAGGTCTTCTCCTTTGTAAATCAGGCCAGCACCCACCAGTTGGTTCTCAAACGTTGGTCCCCAATGGCGAACGGCACTCAAATGGTCAGCGAGATTGTTGTCGGTGCCTGATTGACCCAATTGTCGAATCGAAACATCAGCGGTCCCCCCTGCAATATCCAGGCGATCCATCCCCGCCTCGAAGTCGCGGATCAATGCAAAACCATTGCCCGCTGAGACGCTAACCACATCCTTGCCGGCACCAGTCCAGACCTGGTCAACACCTTCGCTACCAATGATGAAATCATCGCCTTTGTTGGTATGAATCAGGTCATGTCCTCCCCTGCCGTTGACCACATCGTTCAATGCGCCAGTCCGAATCACATCATGGGCATCGTCGTTGCCGAGCACGACAAAGGATGTGTTTGCATTGCTGGAGGCCTGTAGTTCTTCAAAATTCAACAGCTTTGCGCTGTATGGCCGTTGCGATGGATGATCAAAACGCTGGTAAAAGTTACCGCTATCCATGTCCCAGAGCACCTGGCCTGCTTCCTTTTCGTTGGTCTCCAGATGCAGCGCATCGGTCTTCCAACCTGTGGTAAACCTCGATTCTGAATTCTGTTCATCCAGCCGTCCGCTCTCACGCATCGAATCAGCGTCATAGACACCACGACGAGCACCAAATGCCTCTTGAATGGCAGTAACGAATTTGACCTGTTGAAGAGTTTGGAAATAAGCCATTGTTTTGAATTTAAGTGTGATTGATGTCGTTGGAGTGTCCCCCTCCGATGCACACACCATCTCCGATTTCATCGGCCCAACTGATGATCTGCTTCAACGCTGCTTGTGCTATTGGTCACAGGGCTGCAGAAGCACTGCCATCACTGAGCCTTCGGCGGCTTTTTTCCTGTCACTGGCTGGTCAAGGATCAATGAAGAACCTCCCCCTCCCGTCCCGCAAGCGTGTTGAAACGCCACCGGGGTGATCTGCAGTCGCAGCTGGATCATGACCATGGCAGAACAAACATGGCCAAACAGCAAAAAACCCCGCTCCTGGCGGGGTTGATCGACTCTGTGGGGGCCTTAATCAGAAAATGGCCTCCGCACTCATCTGGAATTGATCGGGCAGGTGNCCTTCAATGATGGCGACAAGATCGTCATTTTTAAAGACATAGCTGGATGAATATTGCCAATTGTCAAACTCCTGGCAATCCTGTCCTTCAAAGCAATGGCGTGGTGACGGGATTTGATGAATAACGGATTCATCCAGTTGTTCCCAGCTCAGGATTTTTGCATCAGGCCCCCGCTGGACTCCCTCCATGATGTATAGCTCGTCAGCACCGATTTCAAAATCAGTAATTCGAGCATAACCATCGCCAACCTGGGTAAAGACTTTGTCCTTGTCCTTACCGGTGGTCACGACATCTTTGCCTGACAAGGCGAAAATCGTATCTTTGCCTGCTCCAGAGCGAATGACATCCTTACCGCCTCGGCCATCGATAAAGTCGTTTTGATCCGCTGTGGTGATCTCGTTGTAACCATCGGTTCCCCAGACATTGAAACGAACACGATCTGCGGACCATCCCTCTAAGTGCTCAAACTTCTTCATCTTGAATGTGTCCGTCTGAGTAACCGACCCCCAGTTATTCTCATATCGTTGAGTAAACTTCCCTGTATCCATATTCCAGAAAACACTTCCCCTCTCATTCTGTTTATCGTCGAAAAAAAGGCTATCTGTCTTCTCGCAGATATCGCCGTAGCAAGTTTGAGAATTGCCATCAACGCCATCAAGTCGACCGCTTTCCCGCCATTGGTCAGCGTCATAGCTGGCAGATTGGCTTCCTAATGCTCGTGCAATCAACGTTGCTGCCTTGGTCGTTGTGAGGTTGTGCCGGTAAAACATGATGTTCAGGTGTGTGGTTTGTGTCGTTGGGGTGTCCCCCCCGATGCACACACCATCTCCGAATTCACCGGACCACATGATGACCTGAGTCAGCAGGCCGTGTGAGGTTGAACACAGGTGCCAAAACCATGCAAGCGACTGGTCATTCCACGACCCCCACTACTCCAAAATCAAAGTGGTGCTCTATGGGCGATGGCCAGAGAGAGGGTGAGATTCGTACCTACGAGCACGGGATTATGAACCCTGTGCTCTAACCAGCCAGGAAAGATTGAACTCTCGAGCTATGGGTTATGAGCCCGACGAGCTACCAGACTGATCTACCCCGTGTTGCAAAATACGCCTGGATTTCAAGTTAGCAAAAGTGCTTCAGAGACCTGGTGGGCTGCATCGTTTCCACCCGGTC
This sequence comes from Cyanobium sp. NAT70, assembly GCA_002701375.1. Classification (GTDB taxonomy): domain Bacteria; phylum Cyanobacteriota; class Cyanobacteriia; order PCC-6307; family Cyanobiaceae; genus Parasynechococcus. The sequence continues at coordinate 12,931 of NZVB01000027.1, forward strand.
TTAAGCATCGTCTGCAATACCTCGATGGCGTTATGCCTGAGCATCCGCCGACGGGTCTGAGGCATTGGTGGGCGAGGTGGAATCCACTGATAGGTGTGCACGGCCGCATGAACTGATGGGGTGTCGGCCTTTTGAAGTGACAGACCAGCTGCTGCTGCTCACTGACAAGCCATCCCTCACCGCTGGGTTGGACCGGGTGCTTTCTGGGGTCTGGCTGGTAGCGAGGCTTCGAACGATTCTGACCAGCTGCGCTGGGGCGAGTCGCTACGGGCAAAGTTTCTGCAATAAAAAGCCCCGCCAAATTGACGGGGTTGTTTCATATTCTTTAGATGCGCCATTTTAATTTCCAGGCCAAGGTCGGGACTATTTCGTTTCTAACAAATTTGCGACCCTTATTAAAGAACTTAAACGGCAATGAAGCTGTACCTGTGGTTGCAGCTGCAATTTTCGCTCCCTTAAACAACCAGTTCATACTGAAACCACCATTGATTTCAGCTAGTTGATCTAAAGAAAGTTCAGCATCAGTTTCAATATCATGAGCAAAGTTTTGATCCCGAGTTGCAAGGTTGAAGTCAGTCATTGATTTGAATGGTGTGTGGCTTGGTTCTTTGGGGTGTCCCCCGCCAATGTGGCGGGGTTGTTTGGTGTTCTTTGGATACGCAATTTAAATGTTTAGATGAATTAGTCCGCAGTCCAAAGCTTATCCCACAATGAGTTACCGGTCTTATTGAGAACAATATTGAGCTTTCGTGTTTTAGGATTTTGTTCACCTTTAAGGAACCTAAAATACTTGTTAAATCCCTTAAAACCGAATGAAGCTGTGCCTGAGGCCAGTCCTCCAACTTTCGTTGCCTTAATCATGAAGTCAAAAAAGCCACTCCCATTGATTTCAGCCAGTTGGTCTAAAGAGAGTTCAGCATCAGTT
>NZVB01000028.1 GCA_002701375.1 Cyanobium sp. NAT70
TGCACCGGCTGGCCTTGTTGCCGTCGTGCTGACAGTGCTCGACTGATCAGTGCGAGGGGATCTTGATCCGCGTCCAGCCAGAGCACTGGACTCTGGCTTTGCGTAACGAGTTCACGGATCTGAGTGCAGTGAGCATCTGCCACCAGCAGGGAGGTGGCGAGATCGGTTTGCGTGGCGTTCATCCCTGCTGATTGCTCGTTTAAGTGATTCTGAAGCGGCTATTCAAGATGTACAACTATTAAGGGTTATCTTGAGTTCGTTTCTGAATCTGTTTTTACCATTTTGGATCTTTTGGATCTTGTAAAATGTTGATATGGGATCCCGTATTGAAGCTTTATTGATCACGCATCAGCTCCTGTTGTGAGGGTCTGCAATGGTTTTGGCGGGGTCTGGTTCGTATGCCTGAAGCATTTGTTTTTTCTACTCAACCAAGCTTTGTTGTTGTGATTCCCTCGAAAGCAGCTGGCTGTTGTGCCGCTAAAAGACTTCTTTGGATAGATTGAGCCGGGCGTTGTGAAGGTTGCAGTCTTTCTCGGACCCACTATTTTGTTTTGGAAGATTGTATTACTATTTTCATCAGTTTATTGAGTTGTTCGCAAATCAGTTTGGGGCGATCGAGTTGTAAAAAGTGACCACCCCGGGCCTTGAAAATCTTGCTCTCAGGATGTTGATTTAACCATTGCTTTTGTAAGGCATACCAATCTCCTTTGATTGAAGGATTCTTTTCCATGCCAGAGGAAGATATGATTGTGATTGGGAATTTGCTCGTCATTTCAGGTAATTCAGTCACCTGCTCCTTGGTTTTGTTGAAGCCAAGTTGTTGGTAAAACGAATCGGCTGTCATCATATTGCTTTCTCTTGGGTTTTTGAGATCGTCCAATTGATAGGCTTCTTTGCTTGAAATATTCTTCAATTTTGCGCGGGTCAATTTAAAATTTTTGAGGATTTGATCTGAATACTGATAGTTGTTGGGTACAGGGTCGACCATTAGCATGCCAGCAACTAAGTGAGGTTGTTTGCGCGCAAAATATCCTGCATACAGTGCGCCGTAAGAGTGTGAAACAAGAACGTAGGGCCCTGGGATGTGATTGCTTTTCAATAACTTCATTAATTTTGAATGAACGAGCTGCGCTGTTATGGGCTTTTTTATAGAGACGCTAAAATCCGGTGGGCTTTGGCCGAGGCCACTTCTGTCGTACATCAACGCATTGCCGTGTTGCCTGGCGCAATTGAAGAAGGTTGTGTTGTCTGTCCATACGTTTAAAGGCGACCCAGAACCGTTCTGGAAAACGATTGTACCTAAGAATTCTGATTGAGGATTCGGGTAGTGCTCGGAATATAAAATAAACCCATCTATTTCTGTGAATTTGGCTTGGGCTGAGGCCTGTATTGGATTGCAAAGTGAAGATAAAATGATGAGGTATTTAAGTATGTATTTTATGTGTTTTTCCATTGTCTTCTCTTTATTTTTTTGATTGTACTTCCAGTTCGCTGTGACGCTCATCCACCTTGAACTGACAGAAAGCGGAGTCGATCTTTTCTGTAAGGAAATGCGGATGCTTGGCATCGTAGATGCCACTGCTCATGAGAGACCGAATTGCCGCTTTTAGCTTTGGCAGCCACTCCATCGATGTCGCTTCCGAGTTGAGTGAAGACCCACATCACGACACCTCTTCATGGCCAGCCTGTAACTACGCCAAACCGAGATGGCGATCTTGTTCGACGGGAGATGCCGCGATATCAATCTTGATCACTCTGTCTCCAAGCAGAAGCCCTATGAGCTCGTTTGAGAGCGCCAATGCGTACCGTTTTCAGTGGGTTTTGTTGCTGGATTTTGTTTTCACAGCACTGGACGATTCCACTGGCTTCCGCACTGCTCCCCCACAGGGCTTTCATGGCCACCCCGGGCAGAATCATGGGTACGGGATCTGAACGGCGCGCTTTCAAACGCCATTCAATCTGAGGATCAGCGCTGTCTCCGGTGGCCGCTGCTGAATTTCAATAGCCGCCGTTTGGTTGATAGATCCGATGGCGCCAAACAGAGTGTCCACAACTGAGTCATTGCTCAATGGGCCATCGCCTTTGGCGCCGTCGCGATCTGCTCTTCACGATCGCAGGAACTGCGTTGAGCCAGGTGGTCCAAGGGTTGCGGCCCAACGCAGCCAGAGCCGCCAATCGCGCTTGGAACAGTGCGTCGCTTCAGGCTCTTCGCCGCCAGTTGCGCGGTGAACTCCTGAAACCGACGTTGCCTTGGCATCAAGCAACAGCATCAGTGCTGGCCAAGTTGCGCAACCCTTTCTGGATCCAGGATCAAGTGGGAGGGCTGCAATCCACCGGCTGGTTACGTGGATGGACAGCCAGCGCTAGTCGCTGGGCCATCGCCGCCACCTGCGCTGAGGATCTTGCCGCTGGGGTGAACTTTGCGCGTGAGAACAATCTGCGCTTGGTGGTGAAGGGCGCTGGCCATGACTACCTCGGCCGCAACTGCGCACCGGATTCACTGCTGCTCTGGACGCACCGGATGCGGCAGGTCACCGTGCATGAGGCCTTCCTTCCCGAGGGGGCACCCACTGGCACCAAGGCCGAAGCCGCGATCACCGTTCAAGCCGGTACCCGCTGGCTGGAGGTTTACGAGCAAGCCACCCGTGCAGGGCGCTATGTGCAGGGAGGGGGCTGCACCAGCGTGGGTGCCTGTGGCGGTTTCATCCTCGGCAGTGGTTTCGGCAGTTTCTCTAAACGGTTCGGCAGCGGTGCGGCCAATCTGCTGCAGGCCAAGGTGATTACCGCAGATGGCGTCATCCGCACCGTGAATGCGCATCGCCACCCTGATCTGTTCTTTGCTCTGCGCGGCGGTGGTCCATGCAGCTTCGCTGTGCTCAGCGAAATCACCTTGTTGAGCCATCCCATTCCGAAGCGCCTCACCGTCATCACTGGAGGGGTCCAAGCCAACACCGATTCGGGCTATCGCGAGCTGATGGAGGCGTTCATCCGTTTTTGCCCCAACAATCTCGACAATCCCGCTTGGGGAGAGAAGGTGGGGTTTGGGCCTGACAACAAACTCAGCTTCACACTCACCGTGCTCGACCTGGAGGACAGCGACGTCCGCAGCACGTTCGAAGCCTTCCTGCAGCCATTCCGATCCCGTCCCAAAGACTTTGATGTTCAGCCGGCCTACACGGATCTGCCGTTTGAGCAACTCTGGAATGCCAGCTACTGGGACGAACTCGACCCAAGCATGATCAACCGTGATCCACGGCCGGGCACTCCAGCCAACCGCTTCTGGTGGGCCAGCAATCAGGCGGAAGTGGGAGCTTTCTGGAACAGCTACGACTCCCTCTGGGTTCCAGCTGCCGCGATGCGCGATCAACCAACAGCTGTGGCAGAGACTTTTTTTGAAGCATCCCGCCACGCCCCTTTTGCGATACATCTCAACAAAGGACTCTCCGGTGAGCACCCAGAAGCCAAAGCACGAGATCAGCAAACATCACTGAATCCAGCCTGCTTTGATGCCATTGGCTTGGTGGTTGCCGCTTCTAAGCAGCAGTACAGATACGTCGGTCTTAAGGGGCATGAACCCGATCTCCAGCAGGGTGCAGCTGAAGCCGCAGCCATTGCAGCTGTGATGAAAAAGCTTCGTGAACTGCTGCCTGATTCAGGCACCTATTCACCGCAGACCAACTATTTCCAAAGTGATGCGGCCCAAGCGCAATGGGGCAGTCAATACCCCAAGCTGCTGGCGATCAAACGCCGATGGGATCCCAACAATCTGTTTCGCGTGCANAACGGCGTNGGCAACATCAAGCCAGCAGAGCCGAAACCAGNGTCGTAAGCAGTGCCAGCATTTGGCTTTACACCACATATTGATCAACTTCACGGCTGAGCTGACCATGGGCTTTGCTCTATGCCGAANGGCTCTATTTGCCAAAAAGGCAAAGGGTGGTTCCTTCTGCTGCTGACGGCAGTTGCAAGGTCATTCCATGGTTTCAGNCAGTCACGAGCAACGTCGCGATGGCTGTGCCATTTGTCACGGCCATCCGGGGTCAGCGCATTGGTGCTGGTGTGGGCACGGCGGGACTTGTCCCTCTTGCTTGAGACGCAATGAAAGCTGGAGAAGAGTTTGTGGCGGGCGGGGNCTGTNCTATTCAATCCAGGGGCTCATAACGATGTGGAATAAGAGCAATCCGCTAACAGCCAGCAATAAACGGAGACCTCAAAACAATCCTCACATCTGCTTTGGTTGGACTGAATTGCTCAGTGGCAACATTTGCGAAAGCAGCTGCATAGGGAGGGGCCTGTTACGTCAATTCTCGGAAATTGCCTTGTTCTATCGCTCAGAATCAAAAATATTGCAGTTTTGGTAGTTCACACCCAAGGAATAAGTTCTAACTTTATGGTGAAACATCCTGTAGAACACAACGGCTAAAGGTCACGCTTGGACTAATTGTCTAATTGTCGTGGACTTTTGATCGGTCTTTCACACAACAATGGTATCAAGGCTTGNCTAAGGCTCGGACAATCATGCCGATCGTTTTCACAAAGTTATCTTCTTTGCCTTTGCTGCTTCCTNATCAGACACCCCGCTACCGGTCAATGGGTTTATCGCTTCATGAGACTAATCAGTTATCAAATTTATCCCACATTTAACAATTACGGTGCCGCTGCTGCCAATTGTTCCCTGCTTTTTTTGCGCAACGAGGCATGATTTTGGGCCAGTGATGAGTCGCCGCCTGAGCAGTGTTCAGGGGAGTTTCTGGGTAGTTGGACTCAGGGGAATTCCCAGCGCAGGGTGAGGTTGTTGAAATCCCAGCCGGAGGTTTCAACTTGCGTGGCTATCAGTGAGGTTGTTCGCCGCCATCGTTGCAGTCGAAGGAGATGCCATGAATACCGTGATTTCGATGGTCGTCCTTTTGCTAGTTGCAGAAGCCACTCCAGATTCCCTCTCACCTGATGGTCTGCGCACCTACACGTGTGGTCGTGAGCGACAGTCGGCGGCTGGTTGTTTCAACGCCTGGACCAGGCTCACCCATGAGGGAAAGTCGGGTGGGTGGGTTCCTGCCTATTGCAGTGATCAACCAGATCAATACAGCAGAGGGAGCTGCTACGGGGGTGGTGTTCCCTGGTGGTGGTGGAACGGCAGCGGAAGGATTGGTGATCCGGTGCTGAAGGACTTCTGGTTCCGTGATTATGCAGGTCCTGAAGTGAATGGTGTATTTCGGAACAACAACGCCTACGGCGATGCCTATCGATTGCCAGGTCAGCACCATTGCTATAAAGCAAAGCAGAGCACTTTTTGCATGGAGTTCATGCAGCCTCGCTAGCTCTTGTGGTGAACAGGTTGGACGTCTGTGGCCTCGAGCAAGGCTCGTCCGAGCCACACAGATGATTCGTGTTGAGAGAGGGGATTGATCCTGCTGATCAGAGCTCGCCCTGATGGCGACTGCTGCCAATCACGCATATCGGTTTGCAGCGAATGTGAGAGGCCTTGCCTTCAATTGTTGTTGTTTTGTTGTGCGACTGGGCTTAGTTGTGTGCAAGTGGGTGTGATTGAGTGCTGTTGTTGATTCGTTGGGATTGTGAGGCAAACACCAATCCCTCAGCGTTGTCAGTGGCGTGATGTGATGGCACCAGTGAGCTGTATGTAGGAGGGTCTACTTTAAATTGAATAAGCGTCTGATCAAATCAAATCAAATCGGAGTGAGTTGAGAAGAGTTGTTGGCGAGAAGGAAGGGATCAAAGGCGGAGTATTGCTGACCAACAAGCCAACGGCGTTTGATTGTTGGAGATTCGGCTGTTGGCTTNAGGGTTGGGTTCACTCTTGGCGCTGGTGTGTCTGGTTGTGGATCAGCAGTGATGGCTTGTTGCCTTGCGATTCATAGACACGAACCGCGCGCGCTCGTAGGCCCACCATGCGAATAGTGAAGAATCGATTGGGCGTGACACCCTCTTCCCTGGTGGCAGCTTCACGATCCGCACATCTGCCTGCACACCAAGCAACTGGCTTTGTTCTTCACGCTTCGCCTCATCATCAAGGGTGGATTCTTTCTTGATGAAGCGATCCGTCATGGTCTGAGATTTGACTTGATGCAGCCTTAATACGTTCCGTTTGCGATGGCGGNTTTTTTGATGACCTGTGACCAACCTCATCGNTNGTNCTGANTGAGATCAACGAGTGGATGAATGGTTTCAGCGATGGTGTGTTTGTGCTTCTGTTTGTATTTGCTGGAGGGAAAACGGTCTGCCGCGATCCATGGGCTGTGACGAAGGTCACAGGTGGCTATGAGCCAGGTCAATGAGTGTTGGCTGAGAAACGGCGATGGTGTGTTTGTCGGAGGGAGAGATCTCAACGACAACACATTTCTCACCACACACAAATCATGGCTTTCAACATTCGTCAGCGTCCTTCATTCACTGCTGCTTCCACCCACAGGGGAAACAGCACCCGCCAGCAAGCAGTGTTGACTGAACAAGTTCAATCGATCGATCTCAATACAGCATTGGCCCAGCGTCCTGATCAGCTTGTTCAAGGCCGAGTCGTCAGCCCGCAACTGCAGAACCGTTTTGATTCTGTTGTTGGCAATGATCTGATCACCAACCGGCAGCTGGAGCTGGTGAATGATTTTGTNAATCAGCAGCATATCGATCCAATGCTTGGCTTTGACCACGGCGCACTCGATCAAGCCATGAATCAATTCGATAAGATCATGCAAATAATCCAAGATCAAGTCCTCTATAACACCAACACTGGCCAGGGGAGCTATACCACGACCACCACTCAGGGAGATGGCTACACGACTACGACTGTGACCAACTCGAATGGGGAAACTCGCCAGTCTTATACCAAGCATGACAGTGGCCATTCTCGCGACCAAAGCTCAACGGGGACGGTGACTCACAAGGACGAAAAGGGTAAAGTGATCAGCGAAGAAGAGTATTGCGAGGAAACTGAAAATCGTGCAGATGACTGCCCTGAGAAAAAGAAATCAGGAGAAGAAGGATCTAGCGGTAACGATGGCAATGGAGACAGCAGTGAAGACAAGATTATTGCCGAAACTGAATGGCCAATGGGTTATCAGCTCAATGATTTTGTGAGCAATCATCAGTCGTCACAATTCGGTGCTGGCTTAGATCTACAACTGGTTCAAACGATGCATCAGGCAGAGTATTTTTACAGCTTCATCTGATTGAGATCAAGTCAAGGTTGAGTCGCTCAGAATGTTCTACCACCCCGTCGCAAGATGGGGTTTTTTGTGTCATCAATGAAACCCTCAATCGATTTAATTGCCATTTGGCAACTGAAACCATTCGTTCTCTAGGAAGTTTTTTGCTTCAAGTTCAGCCTGGTCGTTTTACGAGGATCTTGGACTTACCTTTTCCACGATGCCCCTAAGCTCCTCAATCGCTGACCGTTGTCAGTGGCGTGATGTGATGGCACCGGCCGGCTCGGGGAGTGTTTGCGATTTCGATAGGAATCTTATTCAGACCAAGACCATTTATCGATCAAAGTAGTCCCTTGGTCTCCAGAATAAGTCCATACGATCAATCGTTTTCTCATTGCATTTTCGTATTCGAAGCTACAGGAAATGTTTTGATGACAGTCGATAGCATTAGGGTACTTTCGGCACACCTTGAAAAGATTTGAGTTTTCCTCAAATGTTATTACGCGACACCTCTCGTTAACAGCACGCCAACCGTAATTCTTAAAGGCGGTGTCTGCATCGGCAAAATTCATATCAGTAGACAAATTTTGTTCAGGAACCTGCTGAGAGAAAACTGGCACAGCCAGAGCAAAACTGGCTAAGAGTGCCAGACCAGTAAAAATCTTGGTATTCATTAAAGCTGAATGCAATCGTATGTGAATCGGATTACAGCTCAAACTAGCAATAGTTGTGTCAATGCTGCATGTATGGGGCGAGTTGGTTCGGATGAGACGAGGCACTTAACCGCCAGCTACGACGTTTATCCCTGAATAGTCCCCAAAGTCACTTGCACCTGGTTTTGCCTCCATGCACAGCCAGGGTCTATGGAACATCAACTTGAGTGATGCCAGCCCATCTGCGTGCAACTGAGGGCATTTCTGTGGAAGACCAACGCTGGCCTTGTTGGTCGCTGCTGCCACCTAGCTCTCATTTGTTCGAACCGGTCTGAAGGGCTTGGATGTGTGCAACTCCCAGGTAGCTGATTTCACTTGGATCCTGCTCTACAGGAGATGGTCCAAGACCACCTGCCTGTAGGTATCCAAGTCGGGCAGTTCAACCCCATGAACCTTGGCCAGGTCGTCCCAGCGCCGCAGCGCCTGCCTTCGGCTGCGTTGCTCTGGTTCACCAGTCATTCACCGGTAATCCCCTCGACTCACACCACGGATTAACAGTGGTGCTCACCAAATGGGATGTGATCTTGTGAATGTCGAGGGCAACACAGCTCAAGGCAATACACACAAACACACTCTCGTTAGACCAATGAACAACACTCAACTCACGACTGACCAATGTGGTCAAGAACTATCAATGGATGATCTATCTACTGTGTATGGCGGTGGTCCAATTGCTGTGGCCGGCTGGATTGCGTTAAATGCTTTTACCTTAGCTATTCCAGCAATGGTTGACTTAGCAAATGGTTCTCCGTACGCAAGCGAAGCAATTAACTCTAAGTTCTGATTACTGAAGAAAACATTGAAATCCCGTCAGCAATGGCGGGGTAAGGAACCTACTCACTCCCTATCCCACCCCACACTTAAAAGTTACGCCAAATCATCATGCGTTATCAACAAGACTTTCACAGAACTGGCATTATTATTGAAGAGGGCTCAGTGCCCTTTGGAATAGGCAGTAACACAGCCAATCCTGAATGTAGTGCTATGATTTGCCTGAATACATTTGAAATACTCGTCAACACAAAATCCAATGGCGAGTTGTGTTCATTTGAAGAAGTATCCTCTTTTAGTTTTTAATATTGATTTAGCTCGTGCCCATTGGAGTCTTTCGCATCCTGAGGCTCTGGGATGCGATGACGCAATCGGATGACCAAAGTCACCACCTGAATTCGTAGGGACATTCGTAATCCTCACCTTCGTAAGCGCAGGGCCTTTTCATTTCTTTAGTCACGCCAATAATCCCACAAATCAGCCTTCAATACCTGGCACCATTGCCAACAAAACAGTCAAAGCTTTCACCCGCCCAGTTGCCTAATCAATCCACAAAAAATGCAAGGCAGAGCAAAACAAGCCTCAGTATTCTTTTACCTAAATCTATTCATATCCCCTCAACGCAACTGCTAAAACCTTCGCTCCCTATTGCCATCACGGATGCCATTCGCCTTGCGAAATTTCACCGCAACTTGATGCCACTGCTCTGGGATTTGATTGAGGCGAACATCAAATGCAAATGGGAGTTGCTGTTGCCCTGGCGAGACACGCTTGCTCTTGCTTCTGTTGCTGCTGCTGCTCTGAACCAATCGCTTCAGCATCCGTGAGCCCCAATGGCATTTGGCTCCTGCTTTGGCGTGATGGCGATACGTTTGGCAAAACCGCTGATATCGCCTGGAACACCCCTTTCAGGCTTGATGCCAGTTTTAGGAAACTTGGGTGCCACTCGCTGATGCCATCACACGCCAACCTTCCGTCATGCCCGTAATTGGAATAGGGGTCATAAAAACCTTTTCTGATTCCAGCTGCTTTGGGATTGGCGTGGATGTAGCGCAACGTATTCAGCACGCGCCTGTGGTCTTTAGCCGCAATCGC
>NZVB01000029.1 GCA_002701375.1 Cyanobium sp. NAT70
GCTGGCCCTGGTGGCCGCTGCTGCCGTTGTATCCCTATGGCCGTCGTCGCACGGTATTCAGTGAGTTGATTGCTGGGCAGCTTTGGAGCCTGGAGCAGCTGCAGGGTGTGTATTACGTCGCAGTACCGGTGCGGCTCACGGTGGTCAAGGTGCCCGGTGGCTTGATGTTGGTGAATCCGCTGCCNCCCACCGGTGAGNTTCGTCANGCCATTGNNGGNCTTGANCAGCAGCACGGCCCGGTGCGCACGATCGTGCTCCCCACCGCCTCCGGCCTTGAGCACAAATTGCCGCTGGCGCCGTTGGCGCGCGCCTTCCCGCAGGCAGAGGTGTGGGTGACTCCTGGTCAGTGGAGTTTTCCGGTGAAGCTGCCGTCGTCTTGGCTCGGACTTCCTCCAAGGCGCACCAAGGTTTTGCTGGAGGACGGTCTCCCTTATCCAGAGATTTGTCAGTGGATGTCCCTTGGACCACTGGATTTGGGGGTAGGCCGCTTTCAAGAGATCAGTTGCTTCCATCAACCCTCCGGGGCTTTGTTGGTGACCGATGCGCTGGTGGGCATCTCGCGGGAACCACCGGCTCTATTTGAGCTAGATCCAACACCTCTGCTGTTCCACGCTCGCGAACGCGGCGACGAGCCGCTTCGCGATTCACCCGACGCACGCCGTCGCGGCTGGGCTCGTTTGGTTTTATTTGCCTCGTATCTCAGACCGCAGCCATTGGAGGTTCCAGATTTATGGGAGGTTTTAAAAGACGCATTTCGCCCAGGCTTGCGCAGCGCGAAAGCTCATTTTGGTCTGTACCCCTTTCGCTGGCAGATGGGCTGGGAGCAGGCTGCTGCTGAATTGATGGGCAAGGACACTCCAAAACTTCAGGTGGCGCCTGTGTTGGAGCGACTGGTTCTACCGCGAGCTCGTCAGTCCTTAGAGCGTTGGTTGGAGCAACTAGGAGACTTGCCAGGTCTTCGCTGGCTGATCCCCGCGCACTACAACGCTCCGATCAGATTGACCCACGAATTGGTCAAACAATTTCTAGCTGAACTACAACAACGTGCTTGGGCACCTAACGATAAGAATTGGACGTTCTTGTCGTCACTTGATGATCAATTGCTAGAACGCGGCGTTGTTCCAAGACAACCCATTCTGAAAGAATGATCAGCAAGAAATTTTAGAGATTAAGCTCGTCGTCTGCTTCGATGGCCATGTGATCATCTGCGAAAAGAGATTCTTCTAACTCTTTGCGCTGTTCCATTTGGCGCAAGAAATAACCAGTCATCATCGCTGAAGCCAACATGTTGGCCAGATTGTCTCTGTTAGCTGTCACTTTGACTTCAAAGTGTTCCCCTGGAAGCATGCCCAGGAGNCCCTGAACGTTGTGCCTAATGATGTCTTGAATGTCGACGCTGGCGGACTTGGCAACNCGTTGCAGCGTGTCTGGAGATTGTTCCTGCAGATACTGGATCAGGCCGTTCCCCGCTTGACCGTCGTTACTGTCAGTGGTCAGGAACTCGGGGTTAAACATCCCGTGTTGTCTGCATCACGAATCTGACACTACCGCAGTCCCAGGTTTTAGTCTTGTTTTTGCTGTTTCGGACAACCGAATCGGACCGAACCGATTCAGGGGCCAATAGCGCCAAACAGCAGTTCCGATCACGTTCTCTTCCGGCAGGGCACCCCATAGATGGGAGTCCAAGCTCGAATTTCGATTGTCACCCATAACCCACAGTTGGCCTGGGGGGACCTCGACTGGTTCCATGGAGTAGTCAATTGGGTCGGTGAGCCAGGGCTCCGTCTGGATGTCGTGGTTGCGAATCAAGACCCCGTGGTCAACTTCAAGTTGATCCCCAGGTAGCCCCACCACTCGTTTAATCAAGGCTGCTGAAGGGTCGTAACCAGCATCGACCAACTGCGGTGGTGCCGCGAACACCACAACACTCTCAAGTGGTAGGGGGCGATGACGGCTGCGGCTGAGGCGCGGCCGGATTTTCTCCACAAGGATGCGGTCCTGCAGTTGCAGAGTTGGCAGCATCGAGCCAGAGGGGATCCAGCGCGGTTCGATAACCAGCCAGCGCAGCAGCAGCGCCAGTAGGGCCCACAACACAAGACTGCGCCAAAAATTGGAATCACCAAATCTTGACGATGGTTCTGAAGACTCGCTCATGGCCTCAGTGTCTCAGATGTGTTGCGCTTTAAAAACTGCTGGAGCATGCCCATTCACCTGGCTCCCTGATTCGCCTGTCCAAGCTGGCTGTTTTTGAGTTCTGATCCAGTGTGAATCGACTGATGGCAACCAAGATCAGGCTGGACGATTTCACTTCAATCGTTTGAATGAATCCAGTGCGATTATTTTGTTGATTTCTCCAGATTTTAGGTCGCTTCAGAGGTTGATTCTTTTGTAAGACAATGCCACATCCATCTGATCATCCATTCGGTTTTGGTCAGAGCCTGATCTTAAATCTGTTCAAGATCTTTTCTGTGCATTTGTTCTCGAACAACTGAATCACGCCTGAATGGAGATCCTCTCTTGAAACGCGTTATCCCTAACTGGGGTTGATTCGCGGCATGTTGTGTTGGTACCGCTGACATCGCAAGTATGCCGGTGATCAGTTAGTGGCCCTTTTGGCTCGCAATTTTGAACAAAACTCTNGATTTGTGATGACGTCAATGTTTAAGGAGTGGCTGGGCTGGACGTTGCCGTGGGGGCTTGTCCCGATGCGATACGGCGCTGCAGCAGGATTCTGGGAACTCTTGGAACGCTTCTGACACTCGCTCGCGCCAACCTTGACGCCGCTTTGATGGTTCTGCGCACCCTGCAAGAGCAGGGACTGGAAACACTGGTGCTTTGCCCTGGCAGTCGATCAGGTCCGCTCGCGATGGCCGCTGGCTTATTGGCCACGCATGGGGATTTGCAGCTGCTGACGGCGGTTGATGAGCGTTCCGCTGCGTTTTGGGCCCTGGGCATGGCAACTGCCGCTGGGCGAGCCGTGGCCGTGGTCACCACCTCCGGTTCAGCGGTGGCCAACCTCCTGCCAGCGGCGGTGGAAGCGGATCGATCGTGTCAGCCCTTGCTGTTTCTCAGCGCCGATCGGCCAGCTCGATTGAAGAACTGTGGTGCCAATCAAAGCGTGAACCAGGAGGATTTTTTGCGATCGGTCTGTCGCTGGTTCGGGTCCGGCCCGCAAGACGGTTTGCACCTTGCCGATGAACCTGTTGTTGAACACCTAGCGCAGCAGTGCTGGTTGCACGCTCATGGGTTGGATCAGATGGCACCTGGCCCAGTGCATTGCAACCTGCCGCTGGAAGAACCCCTCCATGCATCATTGGCAGAGCAGCAGACTGCTCTGCAGGACCTTTCTGGTCAGCGTCGATTGTTTGGCTCGGGCCGAACGGCTCAGTTTTCGCTTCTCGCCGCCGCACCGATTGCGTCTCTACCGATTGCTTCGCTGCCGCTGGTTTTGGATCCAAGTGGTCCAGGAGTTGTTGTGGCAGGTCCCTGGCGAGGGTTGGCTTGGCGATTGCCGGCGTTTCAACAGGCACTGCATCAGTGGTTAGAGCTCAGCGGCTGGCCGCTTCTCGCCGATCCCCTGGCAGCCGTTCCAACCTCTTCCCCCAATCGCTTGAACCATTGGGAGCTGTTGCTTCCTGATGGACTGCAAGCCACACGCCAGCTTCAGGTGTTGCGGCTTGGGCCGCTGCCGGCAAGCAGACGCCTGGAGGCCTGGCTCAATCAGCTGGAGGGGCCACAGCTCTTAATCACTGAAGCGGAATCACGTCCCCTTGATCCGTTGCGACAAGCGTCGCAGTTGCACTGTGGTTTGGTGGCCTGGATGCAGCAATGGTCTGTTCGCCTGCGTCGTCCGGCTGAGATGCCCTGGTTGGTGAGCTGGCAACACAGGGATGATCAGGTCGATGTTGATTTGGCGCAGGCTCTGCCATTGGAAGGGATCTGCACGGAGCCGGCGTTGGCGTTTCATCTTGCACGTCTCCTGCCTGTTGACATGCCGGTGATGCTGGCGGCCAGCTCGCCGGTGCGCGATTGGTTGACTTGGGCTGGTGGCCCAGGTGCCCAACGACAGTGCTACGGGTTTCGTGGTGCCTCTGGGATCGATGGCACCTTGTCAGTGGCGATGGGTCTTGCGATGGCGCGGGGTCCATTGGTTCTTGTCACAGGCGATCTGGCGCTTTTGCATGACAGCAATGGATGGCTGCATGCAGCACAACGCGAGATCCCATTGCTGGTGGTGCTCATCGACAACAATGGTGGTGGCATCTTTCAACAGTTGCCGATCGAATCGGATGCTCTGGACACATTTGATCGATTGTTTGCCATGCCGCAGGCTGTCGATCCGCTGCGTTTGGCAGCTGCGCACGGCATCGTTGGGCGCGGCGTGGCTTGTTTGGAGGATTTGCCTGTTGCTGTGGAATGGGGCTTAGCGCAACAGGGTCCGGCGTTGTTAAGGATCTGCACGGATCGACGGGCGGATGCTGCGTTACGCCTCAGGCTTCGAACGATGGTCCATTCCGAGGAACGGCAAGCCTGAGTGAGCAACAATCAGCCCTTAGAACAGCCAGTTCCTTGAACAGCCATAAAAAAATCAGGCATCAGCAGAAGGGGATCGTGCTGATGCCTGATGACTCAGGTGATGGTTTGGCCTCGTGATTTACATGGTGAGAAGATCCATCTTGCCTGCATTCATGTTCACTCCCATACCCATTAGTTTCTCGAGAGATTCATCGGAGAGGGAATGATCAGGGAGCAGATCGGTTCGCAGTGACTTGGCCGCTTGATCACCAAATCCATCGGAGTTGATGATGGCATTCCAATCGGCGCGCTTGTAGTCAAACGCACGTTTGCCACTGGAGCGCTTGAGATCCACATCATCCCAGCGGATGGAATCGATTTGGCCATCACTTAGCTTGGCGGGATCCAGCTTGGCCCATGCGAAACGCTTGGTTTCACTTGTACCCAACTGTTTGAAGTCAATATCTCCTGTGATGCGGTCAATTCCTTCGGGTTTGGTGTCAATCCCGATTGGCTTGACCTGGATGGGACGAATGAACTTGTCGATCGGCCTAATGATTGTCTTGTTTGGTCCAAAGATCACGCCACTGTCATAAATGTGATCCTGTGCATCCGCAATCATTGGGGCGATGGTATAAACCTTGCCTTTTTGCAGGAACGCTTTTTTGGAGTTCCAAGCATTCCTAGATGTGCCGTCATACTCCCAAGTCAAGGGACCACAGGGCTCATTCATTTGAATGTGCTCCTTGAACATGCTTTGGTTCTTGCTGAATCCGTTGACGGAAAATCCTGTTCCGCTGGGTCCTTCCAATAGGTTGCTGGGGCGGAGATGTTCTAGGCGAGCATTGCGACGACGCACGCGGCCGAAGAAGATCGCTGCTTTGTCATCAAAGATGCTTGGGGACCATTCATCAAATTCTTCGGAACCAAATTGTGCTTTCCAATCCAACACCATGTTTTGTTTGGGGATGAATCGAATCTCCATGCCGGAGAGGTCTTTGCTGTTGGCTCCAAGCAGTGAAATGCCAGGGTTGTTCCAGTTTGTTGTGGTGTTTGGAGCACTGTTTGGACCAATGGCATCTTCGGCCTTACCAGTGGTGAAGATGGTGCCTTGATCGATTTTTAGGCCACTTGCGACGCCTTGTGTGAAGGTGCCAAAGGAGTCTTTATCACCATAGGGATTTACAGAGAGAAGCTTGTAACTACCGTTGTTGGCACCACCATCGGCAAGGAACTTCTTGGCGAGAGATTGAAGGCTAAACCCATTGCTTTGTAGCTTGCTGAAGGGTGTGACCTTCAGCGGTGACTCCTTGTCGCATGTTCCGTAAATATCTAAATAGGCATTAGAGATTGTGGCACTGTCGCCATCGTTGTTTGTGTCAAGAACCTCAATACTCCATTCGCCATCTGAATTCTCACCCCAGAATTGATTTGTGATTAAGGTTCTTTCGCCATTGAATCCAGTGGCATCATTGCCGCCTGGTGCCATCAGAACTGATCGTGTGCCGGATGGCGACTGAACAGCCAGCATCACTTCATCTTGTTCTGGAAGATTCAGATCAAGAGTGAGTTCAACCCACTCCACTTTCAACGTATCGTTGACGTTCCAGCTGCCCGCATCAGAGAGAGAATTGAGCCCACCGAGGTTCCCTTCTGGAATGGTGTAAGGGTTGGAGAGAATGGTGTTTGTGGTGGCTTTTAACTCATCACTCACATTGGTCCATGTGCTGGCTGCATTGGCTGCAGCACCGGCATCAACAATGCCAAACCCAAAGGAATCACTCACCCAATGACCGGCACCATTCTGGAACCAGCCAGTGTTATGACCATCGGCAATCCCGAATGTGGTGTTAACACCAGCTTGGAAGGTTGTTCTCAGTTCAATGCTTCCTGCTGAGCCAGGGACGGCCGCATCTCCTCCTGCATTGGGATTGACAGCATCGAGTTGGCCATCACCATTGCTGTCAAATAATCCGTTTTTGATGGATGTTTCAGTGAGAATGTGCTGCACATCGCGCACAGTGAGGCTTGGATTGGCTTCCAGCATCATTGCGATGGAGCCCGTCACCATCGGCGCTGCTGCCGATGTGCCGTTCATCCGTGTAGTGACTGTTCCGTTGGCATAGCCCACATCGTCAAAATTATTGGCAGGGTCGTCCGTAACGTCGGATGTGGTTGTTCGTTGTTGATTGCTATTGACTCCAAATGAATTAATGAAGCGGAAATTAGAACCGTTGACTGGAGCACTGACAAACAGGCTTGCGCCCGGTGTGCTGTATTGCTCCACCTCGCCGTTGCGCATGGTTGCACCAACGATGATGTTGTCTCGACGCGTCCAGCCGTCGTTGTTGGTGTTATCCCACCCTTGAGTTCCCGTATTGCCCGGATCTCTTTCATTGCCGGCAGCGACCACCTGAATGGAATTTTGTGTTGCTGTTTCCCAGCTCGCCAGAAATAATGGTGTTCTGGTTTGTAAGACTCCGCTGGTGCCATCCCATCCCCAGCTGTTGTTAACGACATCGGTGTAGTTGTAATAGCCACTATCAGGCATCGACCCTCCAAACACCAAATGGTGAGGGACGTATGTTGATTCTGGTGCTACCCCGACAGCTGAGCCGTTGTTGTGTCGCGCCAATGCAATACCGCTGACGGCAGTGCCATGACTAGCGATAGATCCTGCTGAATGATCATTGTCAAGAATGTCTGGAATTCCATTCCCATCTGCATCCACCTCCAGAATTCCGTCACCATCCAGATCAAAATTGACGGGCAGATTTCCATTCAAGTCGGTGTGGAGCAGATCATGGGGTGAGTCGACAATGCCGACACGCACACCTTCACCACTGGCTTCACTCCAGCCTCCTACTGCATTCACGCCATAACTGGCATTGGCTGCATCACTGGCCAGAAGGTGAAACATAGGATCGGGGATGCCATCACCGTTTACATCTGTGGCAGTGGCTTCGTCGCCAAGGTTCAGATCGAATGTCCCCTCCGTGATAGTGAGTGGATCGATCTCACCCATGGTAGTGATCTCCTGTTTGACTTCTTGCCAGAATTCCAGACCAAGCTTGTTGGCGTGTTGCTTCAATTGATGAAATGCTGAGGCAGAGCCTGGTCGAAGCGATGTCAGTTCCAGTCCATCGATGCCAAATCCTTCCGTGTTCAGTTTTGTTCCATCATTTTTAATGCCTGTTCGGGTTGCAATTTTTTGAAATTGTTCAATGTTCTCTTGGGAGACACCAGCGACGACCCAGCGACTTACACTTCCAACTTCTTGCTTGCTTAAGTTTCTTGGGTCTGAGAAGAAGTCGATGGATTGTTGGATCGGTTGACTGAGTTGGTCCTGCCATCGCTTGAAGCGGGAGGTGGCAAGTTGATGCGTGTTGCGATCTTTGTTGTTGTCGTTGCGGGAGATAAAAGTTTTCATTGATTTGAGAGTTATGGAGGATTCTTTGCCTCCGTGCACTCTTTATCGTCGTTTTCATCAAACTAATCATTGACCCAACTCAACTTCACTTGTGATCTTGCTCACAGTATTCTGTGAGTCGGTTTAGTTGCGTGCATTCAGTGTATGGATGTGGGTTAATAAATTGATGTTGTGCTTGTCTGATGTCTTGATTTGCTTCATGGCGTTGCGTCATCTGCGCCGAGGCGTATCCATGCACGGCTGCTCCGCACAATGGTGAAGAGCTGAAGGACTGCCATGACAGGCTGCCGACGTGTTCTGCCAGGGGAGCCAGCTGTCGTGTGGCAGCCATGGGGGGGCGAGTACAGCGACATCCTTCTCGACCGTTGTGAAGATGGCATTGCTCGGCTTGCAATCAATCGCCCTGCCAAGCGCAATGCCTTTCGCCCTCAGACGGTGGCAGAACTCTGTGATGCCTTTACTCGAATTCGGGATGACCGTGCCATTGGTGTCGTCTTGTTCACCGGCGTTGGTCCTGCTGAAGATGGGGGCTACGCCTTTTGTGCCGGTGGTGATCAAAGTGTTCGTGGCGATGGCGGTTACGTCGGTGATGACGGATTACCGCGGCTCAATGTGCTTGATCTGCAACGGATCATTCGCAGTTTGCCCAAGGTGGTGATTGCTCTGGTGGCGGGTTATGCCATCGGAGGGGGACAGGTCTTACATCTGCTCTGTGACCTCAGCTTGGCGGCAGACAATGCCGTTTTTGGCCAAACCGGGCCAAAGGTTGGCAGCTTTGATGCTGGCTTTGGCTCCGGTTTTCTCAGTCGTGTTGTTGGGCAGCGCAAAGCTCGTGAAATTTGGTTCCTCTGTCGTCGTTACACCGCCGATCAGGCCTTGCATATGGGATTGGTGAACGCTGTTGTGCCTCTTTTGGACCTAGAGGCGGAAGGAATTCGCTGGGCCAAAGAGGTGTTGCAGCACAGTCCCACTGCGATCCGCTGCCTCAAGGCGGCTTTCAATGCGGAGACCGACGGCATGGCTGGCATCCAGGAGTTGGCTGGTAATGCCACGCATCTCTTCTACAGAACAGAAGAGGCCTTGGAGGGGCGCAATGCCTTTTTGGAAAAGCGTCAACCTGATTTTTCTGACAATGGCTGGTTGCCCTGACGTTCGGATTGCATCGGCGGCATCATGACGACATTCGTTTGATCCTGTTGTGCTGCCGCTGCCCTTACCGGAGCTGCCGCCTCTCATCCAGTCAGCCTCGATGGACTCACTGATGGGGGCACTGGCTGACGTTCCCGTTGATCTTCGTCAGCAGAAAGGGAGACACATCGTGCTGATGCGGGGACGTCGTCGTCTGTTGCTTCTGGACAGTGGCACTTTGCGTGGAGCTTTCCCTGTGGCCGTAGGGATGCCTGGCTGGGAAACCCCCACCGGACGATTCAAGGTGCTGAACAAAATCAACCAGCCGATTTGGGTGCATCCGGTGACCGGTCATCGTGTTGTCGAACAAGGTCCAGATAATCCGCTCGGCAGCCATTGGATCGCGTTCCATCGCGATTGTTTGGGCCGAGATGCCCATGACGGGGATCGGTGGATCACGATCAAAGGCTGCACCACCACTGGTTTCCATGGAACACCCCACCGTTGGACCGTTGGACGGGCTGTCTCACATGGATGTGTGCGGCTGTACAACGAAGATGTCAAATCCCTGTATCGCCAAGTGAATCTCGGTACACCCGTCACGGTTTTGCCTTAAGGCTTGATTCGATGAGCCGTCAGCACGATTGCCTCTAAAGTCGCCGCGCTCTGGAGATTTTTCGTTTGATGCGCATTCTTTTCGCTGCTGCCGAATGCGCCCCAATGATCAAGGTTGGTGGCATGGGTGATGTGGTGGGTTCGCTGCCACCGGCTCTAGCCAAGCTTGGCCATGACGTTCGGCTGATCATGCCGGGCTACGGCAAGCTTTGGAGCAAGCTCCAGATCCCAGATGAGCCGATCTGGCGTGCTCAGACCATGGGCACTGAATTTGCCGTCTACGAGACCAAACACCCAGCCAATGGGATGACCATGTACTTGGTCGGCCATCCCGTTTTCGATCCCGAGCGCATCTACGGCGGTGAGGACGAGGATTGGCGCTTCACCTTTTTTGCGAGTGCTGCCGCTGAATTTTCCTGGAATGTCTGGAAGCCGCAGGTGCTGCATTGCCATGACTGGCACACCGGCATGATTCCCGTGTGGATGCATCAGGACCCCGAGATCAGCACGGTGTTCACCATCCACAACCTCAAATATCAGGGCCCGTGGCGTTGGAAATTGGACCGGATGACCTGGTGCCCTTGGTACATGCAAGGGGATCACACCATGGCAGCTGCTCTGTTGTACGCCGATCGGGTGAATGCTGTTTCACCCACGTATGCCCAGGAGATCCGCACAGCTGAGTACGGAGAAAAGCTTGAGGGGTTGTTGAATTTCGTTTCCGGCAAATTGCGTGGAATCCTCAATGGCATCGATTTGAAGGCCTGGGATCCATCCGTCGATCGGGCTTTGCCGGCAACGTACAGCTCCCATGATTTGTCCGGCAAGGCTGTTTGCAAGCGGGTGCTGCAAGAGCGGATGGGGCTTCAGGTGCGGGAGGATGCCTTTGTGGTTGGCATGGTCAGCCGCCTGGTGGATCAAAAGGGTGTCGATCTGCTGCTGCAGGTTGCTGATCGTTTGTTGGCCTACACCGACAGCCAAATTGTTGTCTTGGGTACTGGTGATCGCGGTCTTGAATCCGGCTTGTGGCAACTGGCCTCTCGTCATTCCGGGCGTTGCGCCGTCTTCCTCACCTATGACGATGATCTATCTCGTTTGATCTACGCCGGTAGTGATGCGTTTTTGATGCCGAGCCGCTTCGAGCCTTGTGGCATTAGCCAGTTGTATGCCATGCGCTATGGCTCCGTTCCTGTGGTTCGCAAGGTTGGCGGTTTGGTCGATACCGTTCCTCCCCATGATCCGTTAGCGGCCTCGGGCACTGGCTTCTGTTTTGATCGGTTTGAACCAGTGGACTTTTACACCGCTCTCGTGCGGGCCTGGGAGGCCTATCGCCATCGGGACAGCTGGAGGGAACTGCAGAAGCGCGGCATGACCCAGGACTACAGCTGGGATCGGTCCGCCGTGGATTACGACCTGATGTATCGGGACGTTTGTGGCATTAAAGAACCGACGCCTGATGCCGCGATGGTGGAGCAGTTCTCCCAAGGGCAGGATGCAGATCCCTCACTGCAGAGTGATCACGAACCGGTGCAACGGCCAGGACTCGCCGCTGAAACCTCTGGGTTGAATCAAGGCGTGGAGAACAACAATCCACTCAATCGGCTGTTTAATCGGCTGAACAGCTGAGCCTTGCCAAATCTGCCGGCGCCTTACGTCAGTCCCTGGCGAGAGTTCGGCCGAAACCTTCGTGCTTTGGCGGCAGATCTCCGTTTGCGAATTCGGGAGGTGTGGCGGCGCAACCGCGAGGGTGATCTGGCGGTTCCAGCATTCTGGCCCCGAGATCTGGCCCCTTTGTTTTGGCCTTTGCTTCTACTGGTGTTGTTGGTTTTGGTGCTGCTTCCAGTTGTGCTGCAGTCGCGATCGCTCGATCAGTCGTCTTCAGCACAACAGCAGCAGTTGGAAGGCTCTGNCGTTGCGATTGAGGGGAATGAGATGGACCATCCCCCAATCGCTGATTTATCGGCTGTTGTGCAAGAGGAGGCTGTTGTGCAAGAGGAGGCTGTTGTGCAAGAAACGATTGAGCTGGAACAACCGGGTTTGCCTGAAAGCCAGAACACTGACTTTGCTGGCTTGTCCAGTGCCGTATCCCAAGCGCCCCTCACCGCACAGTCAGATCCTTTGCTGGCTTTGTTGAGTGATGCCGATAACAAGCCAAATCCGTTGTTGGCGGTAGAAGCAGATCCGCTGCGAAATCGTTTGCTATTGCGCGTTTCGGCGCCGCTTTGGCGGCGTTGGTCNGTCCGNTTGCGTCAGGAGCGGGCCGACACCTGGAGACAAAAAGCCTTTGATCTTGGCTATCAATCCGTCTGGTTGACGGATGCGGAAGAGCATCTGTTGGCCCGGTCTGTTCGGGTTGGTGACGGCATGATCGTGTTCGATGTTGAGACGTCGGAGCTAGAGGCGGCATGAGCATCACGTTCCGTCAGTTGATCGATCTCTGGGGGGCGCCTTTGGNCGGGGTTGTGGATCCTGACCAGGATCTTGGAATGGTGTCGACGGATAGCCGACGGTTGTCATCTGGTGGCTTCTTTGTGCCGCTGATCGGCGAACGCTTTGACGGTCACACCTATCTAGAACAGGTTCACCAACGAGGTGCTCAGGGCGCTTTGGTTGCGGAGTGTTGGCATCAGTCAGTTCCAGACGGTNTGTTGCACTGGCGTGTTCCTGACACGCTNGAGGCGTATCAGCAGTTGGCTCAGTGGCATCGTCGGCAGTTGGAACTGCCCTTGGTGGCGGTGACCGGTTCCGCTGGTAAGACCACCACACGGGAGATGATCCGAGCTGTGCTGTCGAGGCTTGGTCCTGTTCAGGCCAGCGAGGGCAACAACAACAATGACATCGGCGTGCCACTGACGCTGTTGCAAGCGGAAGCTCGCCATCGTTCTCTTGTTGTCGAGATGGGCATGCGTGGTCCAGGGGAGATTGAGCGGTTGTCCCGCTGTGCGCAGCCCGATCTTGCCGTGATCACCAACATCGGTACGGCCCATATCGGACGACTCGGCAGTCGTGAGGCCATCGCCGCCGCGAAATGTGAAATCACAGCGGCTCTAAAGCCCGATGGCGTTGTGGTGATTCCTGCCGGAGACCCGCTGTTGGAGAGAGCTTTGGCTCAAGTTTGGTGCGGGCGTGTTCAGCGGGTGGGTTTGGCCGATGACCCATGCGAGGAGGATTCAGCTCTTGGGGCTGACTTGATCGGCACGATCGAAGCCGATCGGATTNGTTGTGATGGAGAGAGCCTGCGTCTGCCGCTCGAAGGGCGTCATAACGCTCGCAATTGGCTCCTGGCCGTAGCCGTCGCACGAGAGCTTGGCCTTGAGCTGGCGATGCTTCGCGACGTGTCAGTCAAGAGTCCTGGCGGTCGCAATCGACGTTTCCTACAAGGAGGGCTCACCATTTTGGATGAGACTTACAACGCTTCTCCGGAGGCGGTTCACGCTGCCCTGGCCCTGCTAGCTAGCCAACAGGGCCGTCGCTTTGCTGTGCTGGGAACGATGTTGGAATTGGGACAGCGAAGCCAACAGCTTCATGCCGAGGTGGCCGCCCATGCTGTTGAGCTGGGTTTGGATGGTCTCGTCGTCGTCGCAGCGGATCCTGAGGCAACGGCGATGGCGACGGCCGCTGCATCGATTCAACGGCTCGCAGTGGTGAACTCTCCAGAGGCAGCAGCTGACCCGTTGAAGCAATGGTTAAAAGCTGGAGATAGCGTTTTGCTCAAGGCCAGTCGCGGCGTAGCGCTTGAACGATTGTTGCCTTTATTGCCGATCTTGGAGGATTGAGTCAGTGGACTCTTTATGAACGGCTTCGCATCACCCATCCTTCTTTGTTGAATTGACGCGCACGTGCGATGGCCAAGGCGCCATCACCAACATCTTTGCTGATTGTTGATCCGGCACCGATCGTTACATCACATCCAACTTGGACGGGTGCAACCAAAACGGAATTCGCTCCGGTTTTGCTGTTGGAACCGATCAGCGTGAGGTGCTTACGCACACCGTCGTAATTTGCTGTAATCGTGCCAGCGCCAACATTGACGTTTGTGCCTAGTTGAGCATCGCCGATGTAACTCAAGTGATTGACTTTGCTGCCAGCACCAATTTGACTCTTTTTCACTTCCACGAAGTTTCCAATGCGGCAACCCTTGCCGATTTCTGCCGAGGGTCGCAGGTGGGCGAAGGGTCCAATCGCAACATCATCCTCTACCGTTGCGTCGTTAATCACGGAATGCACGACGGTCACCCCTTGACCTAATTTGGCGTTGGTGAGAAGACTTCCAGGGCCAAGACGACATTCATCACCAATACGACAGCTGCCGCGGAGATGTGTCTGCGGTTCAATCACCACGTCTCGTCCGAAGCTGCAGTTTTCACTCAATGTGCAGCTTTCAGGGTCTACGAAGCTGACTCCTTCGTTCATCCAATGCAAGCGTAACCGTTGCTGTAGAACTGCTTCGCACTGGGCCAATTGAGAGCGATTATTGATTCCATTCACTTCATCTGGGTCGGCTACCTCTAGATGCATGGCAAGAGGCAACATCGCAACTGTATCGGTGAGATATAGCTCCGCTTGGTCATTATCTGCACTCAAGTTGGGCAGAACATTCGCCAGAGCCGACCAGTTGAAGCAATAGATGCCCGCATTGGTGAGGTTGTTTTGGCGTTGTTCTTCTGTGCAGTCGCGATGTTCAACGATGCCACTCACCCTCCCCTTGTTATTCGCAATCACCCGTCCATATCCAGTCGGATCGGCTAAGCGGGCGGTGAGCAGTGTCACGTCGGCACCGCTGTCACGATGTTCTTTCACCAACGCTTCAATTGTTTCTGGCCGTAGCAATGGCACATCGCCATTGAGTACCAGTAATTCACCATCAAAACTACTGAGCACCGGGATCAACTGCTGTACGGCATGGCCTGTGCCGTTCTGAGGTTGCTGCAGCACGAATTCGAGTCCAGCCACTCCAGACAGCTGCTCCTCGACGCGCTCGGCCTGATGACCCACGATCAGGATTCGTCGCTCTGGCTTGAGTCTGTTGGCACTGGTCAGAACCCGCTCAACCAAAGTGGCGCCTGCAAGAGGTTGCAGCACCTTTGGCAGAGCACTCTTCATTCGGGTGCCCTTACCAGCGGCCAAGACGGCGACGGCAAGCATGGGAAGGAACAGCGGAACCGCCGGAATCTACTGGTAATTGCTGCTGCCTTCGACATCTTGTCGGAGGGGTCACTTGGACTGTTCGATCAGAAGAGAGATTTTCTGTTCGATCTTTTCCAGTCTTGTGCCGGAGTGATTCATTTTTAATTCTGCTTGGATCAANGAAGTGAGCTGATGAATTTCAGTGCTGAGTGTATGGACTGACGNGAGTGTTTGGTGGTCTAATTTGGTTCGTTTATCATTATGTTCTGCTTGTATATTTTGACCTACGATAATAATAGGAAGCAAGACAAGCTGAAGGAAAGTTTGCGCGATCCAGGCTACAATGGTAATCGGATTTTCAGATAGAATCGCATCTGGNAATGAAATTAAGGCCAGTATTGCAAAGGCATAGGCACACCACATTGTTCCAACAGAATCGGTAATTGAGGTGGCTATGCGTTCATTGAAACGACCTATCCAGCCNGCGCCATGAATGGCTTTTTGAGCACATCTAAGGGTTGTTAACTCNGGAACGTGCTGCTGTGCATCGACTGCANTTTTGGGTCTCGNAGTGCTGGTCATCCTATTGATTGTGATTGTTCTATAGGGCATTATAAGAGTTTCTTGAGTTGATTCAAGTGATTCTTTCTGTCGTGTTTATTCCTTAATAAGGTGTATTTAGACGCATGTCGTCTGTGAGGTCATTTTGCTTGATCAGCCATCTGTCGTTGGAAGGATTGATGCTCCTCCCGGTAATTTGTATCAGTAGGCAGGCATGGGATTGGCTTTAGTTTTCAAAGTGAATGCTTGAATTTGAGGGTTAGAGATGTTGTCTTGCCTTATCATGTGAGATCTC
The DNA here is from genome assembly GCA_002701375.1 of Cyanobium sp. NAT70. Classification (GTDB taxonomy): domain Bacteria; phylum Cyanobacteriota; class Cyanobacteriia; order PCC-6307; family Cyanobiaceae; genus Parasynechococcus. The sequence continues at coordinate 15,672 of NZVB01000029.1, forward strand.
AACAGCATTGATCGATCGGTTTGAGCAGGTTCTGTATGGCTTAGCGATAAACTTTGAACAGCCGGCAGCTTCCTATGCCCAATCCAACAGCAGGCATCATGGCTGTTGCCCCGACAGAGCAATTAAAGGAGTATTTGCTTGGCTTCACCGAAGAGGCTGCCATTTTAGCAATGCAAGAATTGATCAAACGAGGCGAGGACCCTGATCAAATTATCAAAATGTTAGAGGCAGAAATTCAACCGAGCCTCGATCATGGTATGGCGATGAAATCTTGTGTCCAGCTCATTGCAACTCTGAAAAATCAATTTAGTGGTTCATCTGGTTAGATGAAGTCTCACTCTCGCCCTGCGTGGCTTGCCATGGATGCACATCATTCGCATTGCTAACGTTTATTGTTGTCCGCTGCATTAGACATTCATAAGAATATGATTGCATTGGTATAGATGATTGGCTGTGATATGAATGTTGAATCGTAAGATCTTGGTCAGAATATATTGGATTCAGGTTAGTTTGTGCTTGTTTGATACTCAATAACTCACGCAATAGTTCCCTCCGGCTGACAGGAAGCCAATGGGGCATGTCGTCGCTCGCTTAGGTAGATAAGTGCGAGTATCGGTTTTGTCGATCAATTTGCAATATCCACCCCCTGATGAGAGATAACCAATTGGGCATGTGGNGGCTTTCTTTTCGATTGTTGTTTGTNCATTAATTTAGCAGGTTTAAANGTTTNGTTAGNGATTGATAGATGATTTAAAATAGTGTGTTATGGNTGCTATGGATTGCCTGTTGTAATTAAACAGTTGTCGCGCTTTNTGAGAGAGTTTTATTGATCAAGATAGATTTCATTGTTGTTTTTTGAGTGATGCTCCTTGCCGTAAGAATTTATTGCTCATTTGGATCGATTCAATTCGCTTNTGTTCCTTATCTCGCGACAGCAAAACTAGTGTTGTTTCAGAGNAGAGTGNNATGAGGGTGGTGNCTTTTGGGTCGGTAGCACGAATCATCAAGGCGTAATTCTTGCAGGACCGCAACATCAAGCAAAAGCGCGATAAGCGTTGTCGAGGATGTCGAAGGATNAGGGCAACTGTTCAGTGNTGCGGCTCATCTNGAAGGGCGTCGAAGATGAACGAAAAGTGATTGATTTCGGAGGCGTGAGTCAGAGCAGATCACCTGCCCTGTCACTCAAACTTAAGTCGAAATGTTCTTGATTTTTGAAACTCTAATTGGTTTTGATCACAGGTTGAAAAGAATTGTGCGATCACGTTGATATGTTGTTGTTCCTNTCCCGNTCTTTCAGTTTGCTTGTGCGATTAAAAATGACGATATTTTAAAGAGATGTAGGAAGTCGTATCATCGCCCTTTGAATTATTTTGAGTATGATTGAATAGATTTTATTGTTGATGCAAGCCATCGTCAGAGGTTGGTCATTAGAGATGATTGGGCATCCGTCCATTCGTCGTTGCACTTGTGACTTGATGTCTCAAANGTCGAGGGCGTATTTNTGAAGTTTGGTTGATTANTTTNTGTGTTTTTTCTTGTTGTGCGTGATCGCGTCTTGATCACTTTTGGGTTNTTNGAGGTCGGCGAGTGTNNGCATTGGTTGCAATGAAACTCGAATGGGCCTAGACTTAAATAATCTCCGCAGTAGAGGCATGGCTGAGGAAAATGATTCTGCTGATTTCGAGTTAACAAATCAGCAGCTTAAATCAGTGAATGCTGCGGCATCNCATCATGCTTTAATGAACAGCAAAAGCGAATCATGGGAGGCCTCGTTAAATAGAGCGAACTATCTTAAGGTTCTTGAGAAAAGAGCAAGCAGCCTTTTNAATTTATTGCTTCTTTCGATAAAATCTGTTCGTTCAAGTAAAAAAGTTTCGAACAACAAATTTTGATACGTAGTTTGGCGAATGAATGAAAGCATTGATGGGATGATTTCGAGTTTGATGTAGAAGAGTGTTTCAAGTTCTGGAGTCATCGTCTAAGAAGGTTCATTCTGCTCGTCCAAGAGAGAGGGATGGATGCCAAAAGAATTAGAATGTCATGTTAATGAGAGNAAGGTTGGCCCGTCTTATAAATGATTTGGATTCATTTTGATGTGTTGAACGATTTCCTTTGTTCAGAGAACGGTAATNTGCTGACANTTTTTGTTTTTACTTGAATCGCGTCGTTCAGTCTTTTGGCGTTCTTGGTTTGTNATTGGCTCTGTTGCTCGGCGCTTTGGCCTCGCCANNATTTACGGTGATTCATTNCANGCTTTTGTGTTNATCTCTTCGANGANTGNACCTGTTGGCCGNCTTGTTTGANCTCTNGTNTGNGCCCACCTTCGTTGCCANNCATTGGTGGCTTCCAATCCACAATTTTGTTGTTCTTCTNTGCGATTTTGCAGGATNGTTGTGGCATCGTNTCGNCCCGTNGGATCTCGAAAAGGGACCGCAGCNCGTGTTTGNAGATGTTCGATCTCCATGGTCGTGAGTGAGCGCCAGCCTGGACCACAGCTTTGAATTGCTTTCCCTGGTTGCACCGCCATCGTGCCGCTGCTCCAGCCGGCCCGTTCGCCTGGTGCTGGTAAGAGCGAAAACAAGTGCAGTCCTGCTCGCTGCAAGCTGGCTCGCACCGATGCTGCCCGGCTGTAGGTCAACAGTCGCCCACCCGGGGCAAGACGATTGGCTAGGGCATGCAGAAACTCGTCACTCCAGAGTTGTGGGCAGCGGCCAGGCGAGAAGGCGTCATGAAAAATCAATTGCATTTTTTCGCTGGCTGGAATTTGCGCGAGCGTTTGTCTGGCATCTCCCCAAATGAGCTCTCCTCGCTCACCAGGACTTTGCCAGCCCGCCTGGTCGTGGATTGCTTGTAGTCGTTGCAGGACCTTGTTGCTCCAGATCCCCCTGAAATCACCCCGTTGCATGGCGAGTTGCAAGGGACGCGAATCGAGTTCGAGCCCCCACCACTGCAGATGAGGTGGCGGCATGGACAGCCCCTCGAACAGGACGGCACTGTTGTAAGCAAGACCCACGCAAACATCGAGCACACGCAAGGTTTGACCTTGTTGAAATCGATTTAATTCACTCGGTCGAGCAAATTTGGCCCTGGCTTCGTTGAGTGCCCCAGCTGAATTGTGAAATGCTTCACCGAAGTGATCACTATGCAAACTAAAACTTCCGTCTGCGGTTGGATAAGTCTTGAGTTGGCCGAGGCCGTTCGCCTCAAGCTGATCAGCAGCGCAGTCGCTCAAGATCGTCCCAAAAGTTGGGGTAAGACACGGCGGCAGCTTCACTGCGATCGAGGCTGGAATCGCTAGTGGCCAGGATGGAGGCGATAGCCAGGCTCATCGCCACTCTGTGATCGGTTTCGCTGTCGAGCACAGCACCCTTAAGTGGACGCCCTCCGCGGATGCTGATGCCATCGTCATGCTCATCCAGATCGGCACCCATCGCTTTCAATTGGCGCGCCATCACGGCCAATCGATCTGTTTCTTTGACGCGCAGCTCTGACGCTCCACTGATTCGACTCTCGCCATCACAAAAACAGGCGGCGACGCAAAGGATGGGGACTTCATCGACCAGTCGCGGCATGATCTCTTCCCCGAAATGGAACGGTTTCAAGGGCGTTGGGCTGACCTGTAGATCCCCCACTGGTTCGCCAGCGACCTCCCGTCGATTGAGGATGTCGATGCAAGCTCCCATCGCCTCCAATACATCCAAAATGCCGGTGCGGGTTGGGTTGAGTCCGACATTTTCGATTGTTAAATCGGCTCCTTCAACCAAGGACCCAGCCACTAACCAGAACGCGGCTGAACTGATGTCTCCTGGCACGACGACCGTCTGCCCATGCAGTGTTGCGCCAGGACGAACGCTGATGTGGCGACCCATCTCACCACCCACTTGTAGATCAGCCCCAAAGGCTTTCAACATCCGTTCACTGTGATCGCGGGATTGCGCGGGCTCAATCACAGTGGTGGATCCTTCTGCTGTGAGTGCAGCAAGCAAGACAGCTGATTTCACCTGGGCACTCGCGACCGGCGTCCCCACAACTGTTCCCTTCAATTGGGTTCCCTGCACAGCCAGCGGAGCCAAGTTGCCCCCGTCGCGACCACGCACATCTGCACCCATCGAGGCCAGGGGCTGACCAACGCGGCGCATCGGTCGCCGCCGCAACGATGCATCACCATCGAGGATGAAATGGCGGCCGTCACGACCGGCGAGCAAGCCCAGCATCAGTCGCATCGTGGTGCCGGAATTGCCGCAATCGAGGATGGCGGTTGGTTCTTGCAGGCCGTCTAGGCCGACCCCCTCCACCTGGACAATTTCACCGGCTTCGATCGGGCTGATCGTCACCCCCATGGAGCGCAGGCAAGCGGCTGTGCTGAGTGGATCTTCAGCGGGCAGCAACCCCTCGATGGTTGTCGTGCCTTCAGCAATGGCTCCGAATAGAAGCGAGCGATGTGAAATTGACTTGTCGCCAGGCACTCGGACACTGCCTGACAGGGAGCCGCCCGCTGTCAGGACCCGAGGGGAGCTGGTACCGTCTGTCGCGCTCAAGAACGGGGAGTTCATCGGGCGTCGATCTTATGGGGCGGAGCTGTGGGGTCTGTTCGGCGCTCATAGCGCGTCGTCAGAACATTCATCGTCACCATGACGAGTCCCACACCGGTAAACACCAGGCCGCGAAGGCCCAGGTCCGCTCGTCGCATGTCCCATCCGACCAGCCGAAGCAGACAGACCCCAAGCAGCATCAATGCACTCAGGCGTAACGGCCGGTCTCGGTAGAGGATGCTCAGGCTGTAGAGCACCAAGGCTTCGACAGCCCAAATCAAGGTCAACCAGGTTCCGTCTGCACCCTGTTCAAGCACCACGAGCACGACAGCCAGGCTCAGTGGTGCAGCAAGAAAACGGTGTGGGGTCTTGGAGACCATTTGGTCGAGGCCAGGCATCCAGCCCAGCAGTGCCGGAGCTGGCTCCGTTTCTCTCGAAGTGGTTTTGGGGTAGCTGCAGGCGGCGATCAAGACAAGCGACAGGTTGGCCATCTGCCACGGCCAGATCACGGGTGGCTGCCAGATCAGCAGCCAGAGGCAGAGCCAGAACAGCAGTACCCCCTGCACTCTTTGTCGCGGCCAGACGCGTTCGGCTGGAAGTCGCCAGAACAGCAGCGCCAGCCCCGCCGCCGCAAGCGTGGTCAGGTCCGTCGTTCCGCGAGCAAGCAAGCTCAGC
>NZVB01000030.1 GCA_002701375.1 Cyanobium sp. NAT70
CTTGAACTCGTGACCTCTCCCTTACCAAGGGAGTGCTCTACCGCTGAGCTACAAGGGCGTGTGGAAGGTGGGCCGGGGTGGATTTGAACCAACGTAGGCAGAGCCAGCGGATTTACAGTCCGCCCCCATTAACCACTCGGGCACCGACCCGAACCACACCCAGATAATTTACCAGCTTGGGTGTAGGGGCCTTGATCTCTGGTTCTTAGATCAAAGGAACGATGGGTTGGCAAGGCCTTACAAGACAAAAGTGCTACCGATTAAGATTATAATTAAGCATCCGCTTATTTGAATCTTGCTTTCCACCAAAAAGCTTGGATCATGATTGGTTGGATTAGAGCTTGCGGTTGGCTGACCTTATTTTTATCGGAAAATGAAATGCTTCAGTTTTCTGATGAGAAATTGATCTCTCTGGATGAAAAGTTGACGGTTTCTTGATTCACTGGCCCTGAATCGAATGGAAGCATGAAGTTGGCGATGTCTGGACTTGCTATTTTCTTGCAATTTAAGACCAATACAGGCAATGCAATTGCCGAAGGTTATTCTTGGAGAAATTTCGTTTTTTGATCATATCCATTGAGTAATCAATCTCTTTATGGAGCAAACTTTGAAAAGCGAAGTATTTCGCTGGGTCTGTGAATAGAATGATGTTGCTATTTTTTGCACTCTAATGGTTGCGTCGACAAAAGTAACCAAAGATGCAATCATTGATTTGCTTCAAGAGGAAACAGCCGCAACCTTTCCAAGTGACACTAGTATATTCCAAGTTACAGGAAATGCGACCGATCTAGTTTACCCTCAGGGAAAAGTAGACGGTACTACAACCTCTGGTGCGTATTACTATCCAACATTTGAAGCTTTTAATAAGCAGGTTAGTTATGACGATGGAATATTTGCTACCGGGGAAGGTCTGTTGACAACTAAGCTAGCCGAAATTTATCAAACCATGGCCTATGGCCAAAGTACAGGTGATCAAAATCAGGAAAATATAAACGCCAATGCAAATAATAATGCTATTAATACTTTATATGATAATTGGCAGCGTTCGTTTGGACAAACATCTGGAGCTTATCGGCTAGAAGGATCAGATTCATTTCAAACGTGGGTTACTACTCAAGGAAATACAACCGCATCGGCTGCTGAACAATGGGCCGCGATTCAAAGTTCGTTGAGTTGGATGATAAACAAGGCATTTGAAAACAAAGATCCTTCTCCTTCCGGGAGCTTTCCAGGTGCCTTGACACGCGATTGGAGAGACACAAGTCCTGACAGGGTTGTTAAGGAGATAATAACCAAACCCAGTACTAAGTTTTCTGATATTTTTAATCCCGAATTCCTGCCAAATGGGATGGAAAATCCCTGGAATGAAACTTTAATGCAATCGTATAGCAGTCTTGCTGGTGCCATATCTCTTAATGGGCAGAATTCGTTAGCGGCGGCACAAAACACATCCGATGTTCAAGCTGCGGCTAGCTCTCTGCGTAACTGGGCAAATGACCAGAGTGCGAAAGAGGCACCGATGTCACAGAATAAAGGTTCTTATGCAACTGTACAAAATTCAAATCGAAGTGATGCAGACAATACCTATCCTGAATATATGCCGTATGTCACATATGAGACACCCCAAAATGTAATTGCGAATCAAATTACTCAAGGCAGCGGCGGATCAATGCAAGCCACGGTCAGCTCTGCAGATGCTTCAAGTGGGACGGTAAAAATTTCTGACGGATCATCAAGGTCAGAAAGAGTCAGCTCAAGTGGAGGCTTTTGGTTTTTCCATGAATCATCTAGTGCAAGTCACACATAATCAAACGAAAGTAGTTTCGATAGCTATGATAAAAACGCTTCAGCCTCAACAGGCACATTTAAGTATGAGAATTTAGGCAAGCAGACTATCACTTACCCCGAAACAGGAACCAGTGCTTGGATGAAAATAACAGCGTTGAAGGATGCCTTTACACCTAACAAAAATCATGTGATTGGTTCCCCGGCTTTTACGACGGGTTATGGATGGTCTAATTCGAGTATTGCGGAGAAATTTCTGGAAGAAGGTTTATCAATTATTAAGTCAATTGTTTTTAGTGGAAAACCGACGACGATCGTAGAAGGAACATCGAGTTCAGAGGGTGGAAAGTATTGAGGATCGTCTGAATTTAAAGCATCTGAATACAGTGCAAGTGGTGGCGTTGGATTTGGCAGTTTTCTTAGTAGTCTTTCAGTAGGTGCATCGGCAAGTGGTTCGAGTTCTCACTCACAAGCGACAACTAATACAACATGGAATGCAGACAGCAATTCATGGAAACTAGAAAGCAATCCGATGGGTCCAATCTCCGTTGCAACTAATGAACCAAGTAGAGGTTATCCAGCAATGCAGATCGCTACTGGCTATGTAAAAATTGCGGAACCACAACTGAGTTCCGCATCAAATAGATCACTTGGGAGATCTAGGGGTAGGGTGATAAGAAGATGAACCACAAGTTGGGTAAAGAAAGTGATCAAGTTTATGGAGGTTTAAAAGCTAATAAAGCCAAGTTAGGCAGAGGACATGATCATATGTATGGAGGCGATGGTCATGATGAAATAGATGGAGGAAGAGGCCACGATTATTTGGTTGGCGGTCATGGAATCGATATTCTTACCGGTGGTAAAGGTAAAGACGAATTTGGCTTCGAACTTGCTATCCACAGCATAAAAGGTAAGCACTATTCCATTATTAAAGATTTCAATCCACGCCAGGATGGATTGTGCTTCACTGGAGGATATGATCCTTCAGTCATTACATCGAAAGGAAATAAAGTGTATTTCATGGATGACCTTATTGCTAAACTTCAAAACACAACTGCTGATGTTGTTGCGAAGGCCGTCGCAGACGCGACCTTTATGTAAGTAAATAGAAAATATCGCCCTCATCAGCTATGCCGGTCTCGCAGCTGCTAAAAATGGAGTTGGCTTGTTGAGTTAGCGGTGCATAATTATAATCCAGAGGATAATGCTCAATCGAAATTTAATTTTGCCCAGTTTCGCTTTCGATGGAATTTTAGCGGAAAAAATCAAAAGGTGACGAATATTGATTCGACATGGGCATATGTCGATGAAGATCATAGAGATTATAAATATATTTTAAATGATCAATCAAACATTGGTTTTTGTTTAGAGGGAAAAGATCATCTTGTCGGTCGCAGGGGGCGATGAATTGTATGGACATCATGGAAAAGAGTTCGCAAAAGGGAGCAAAGGCGATGATTTCATTTCCAGGGGATCACATATAGACAGGCCAAGCGAACGACGATATTGAATTCAATGCTGATGTGCTTGTGAAGGGAATTTGCCATGTTTCAAACAATTATGATCCTTGCAAAGATACATTATGGTTTACGAAAGGTTGGAATGAATCGGCGCATGCTTTTGAGAGGAATAAGATGTTGTATAAGCATGATGTCATTGAAGTGATCCCTTCAGAATTGTCTGATCAGGAACTACAGTTAATGCATGATCATGCGTTTTTATTTGATTGCTAATTTCAATGGTTCACCTTGTCTTGTTGGTCAACAGGCCTTTATCGCATGGATGCAGGTGTCAAGCTGTTTGCTTGTAATCAAGTCTTCGAATGAAGTCGATGATGCCTTGCCTTGCAATGATTAATTAATGGCTTGGTGTTGGGGTGTTGAGAAATTGAAATTGGATCTACGTGATGACATGATGTTTTGAATATTCGCTTCTACAATGGGTTTTGGCCTAAATTGTTTAAAGTCATATAGCTTGTGTATGCTCTCATTGATTTGTTTCCAAGAGAATGGATTGGTGACATCGATGAAAAGGTCGACTAGATAAGTGTCAGGCCTCGCTTTGACAGGGTGATGAGAAAGATGCTCTTTTACTACTCGTCTGGATAAGCGGATATCTGTTGCGACGAATACTCTGATGAATTTCTGGGTTCTGTTTGTCGTGTTGCTCAAAATCATGGACTTCACAAGAGTGGTGTTCGGATTCTCTAAGTTCCTGGTATGTATTTTGGGTCAATTTTTGTTTGTTTACTTTGGAGATGATTGTAAGATCGTGTCAAGACTTTAATCCTGCTCCTCGCCCTTGCAATAGGATGTGGAAACTTGGGCGACATGAATGTAGATTGGATGAGCATCAACACATCTCGGGGCAGTGGATTTACAGTCCGCTCTATCAACTCTCGTGCCCTGACCCTGCCCACATTGATCAGTTTGAACGGAGGTTTTTTGCGCTTGTTCACCATCCATTGGGGCTTCAGGTTGCACTGTGTCAACGATCAAGCTGATTTCGGTTGAAAACCATGCGTCTACTCTTGCTCAATGGACCTAATCTCAATCTGCTTGGCCAGCGTGAGCCTGGGATCTATGGACGCAGTTCACTGGCTTCGATTGAGATTACCTTGAGAGAGCAAGCCGAGAGCGAGGGTATCGTGCTTGATTGTTTCCAAAGCAATTTTGAGGGTGCTTTGGTGGAAAGAATTCATAAGTGTATGGGGCAAACTGAAGGAATCTTGATTAACGCTGGGGCATATACCCATACGTCTATCGCTCTACGGGATGCTCTTGCCGGAGTGGCGATCCCTTATGTAGAGCTACATCTGAGTAATACATATGCCCGGGAACCGTTTCGACATCAATCCCTCTTGGCGGATCGTGCGATTGGAGTGGTGTGTGGATTCGGGGCGATGAGTTATTCCCTTGCTTTACAGGGGCTTTTGCATCATCTTCGTCAATCTTAGGCATGATTCAGTCGGCACCTAATAAGGAGACAGCTTCTATTCGCTGGTTGAGATCTGCGACGAGTCAATCTTGGTTGGACCAGGTCAATGCTCATCCTCTGGAAGTCCTGATTGATCACGCGCACTGTGAACGCAAAGCGGCTGGATTTGCGGTTCAAATGATGTTTCGCTACCTCTGTGAGCCTGGGCTGGGTGAGGCTTTGAGTCCTCTCGCTAGGGAAGAGCTGGAGCATTTTGAGCAGGTGCTCGTCTTGTTGAAATCGCGCGGTCGTTATCTGGAACCACTTCCTGCTCCAAACTATGCAGCGCAGCTCTCTAGCCAGATTCGTCGTGGGGAACCTGAAAGGATGCTCGATTCTTTTCTCGTCGCAGGCTTGATTGAAGCCCGTTCCCACGAACGCATGGCTCTTCTGGCGGAACACAGTGAAGATTTGGAGTTAAGACATCTGTATGGTGATCTGTTGGCAAGCGAGGCCCGCCATTTTGGTCTGTATTGGACGTTGGCTGAATCGCGTTGGCCGAGGGACATGATTTGCAGTCGATTAGTTCAATTGGCTGAGGTTGAAACGAATGCTCTTACCGGTATCCTGGCCAATCCTGAAGATGTCAGAATGCATTCCGTTGGAGTTGTGTGTCAGCGATAAACCATTTTAATACTATTTTGGAGTGAAGTCTGGTAAGGGTATTGTTTAGACGTCAATGACTAAACGTTGAATCATCTTGCTCCTGATTTCAAGACGCTCAGTTTCAGCCAGCGAGAGGCAGTCTTGAAAAGCTTGTTTCTCATCGCCAGATCTTCAGAGCAACAGCGTCCGTCCGGGATCACACAGCTGACGTTGATCCATGCCATTGGAACAACTCTGCTGGGTATCTCGTTGGACGATTCCGAGATTGACTTGGAAGATTCAGCTCTTGATTCCTTGCATAGTGAACTTCGAACAGTCAGTACTCCCATTCGACATCGTTTGTTCCAATTGTTTATTTTGGTTGAAATGATCCTCGATCCTCCACCCAAGGACGTGTCGTCGAAGCTTCGATATGCGGCAGCAATTTTAAATGTTGATGATGGATTTATTGATGTTCTGCGCGAGTACAGCCAGTCAGCCTATGGAATCGCAGCAACGGATCTTCACCGTAAGGGTTATTTGGGTAAACCGGGCATGGTGGAAAAAGGTAGTGAAATGATGCGATGCAACAAGACGCTGACTGATCCTTTTGAAGTGGATGAAGATGACCCTGTTTTACTCAGTCAATGGCTAGAACTAGAGAACTGTAATCCAGATACATTAGGTCGCAAGATCTGGGAATACTATATGGGTCGGGGCTTTGTTTTTACAGGACAAAAAGGTAGCGTTAATCCTACAATTGCTCAACATGACTGGGTTCATTTGTTGGCTGATTACAGCACTACGATTGAGGGTGAACTTGAGGTCTTCTCATTTATTGGTTCCGCAATTCCGGATCTCAAGGGATTCTCTTTTCTGTTGACGATTGTCGCTTTGTTTGAGACTGGCAATCTAGAGTCCTGGGGAGGAGGAGCACTCACTGCCGATCCCGGTCATCTTCAGAAAGAAGGGATGCCAGAACGAGTGGCGGATGCTATTCGCAGGGGAAGAGTTTGTAATTTTGATGTTATGTATGGCATTGATTATTTTAACTATAAAGATGAACACGTGGACAATGTCAGAAAAATGTTAAACATTATTCCTAAAGATTTTAATGTCACCTCTCCAGGTGTTTGGCATCCCGAAGGAATCACTGAGTACCAACGTGAAAACGGTGACCATGACTATCAACCCCCATTGGCTGCGTGATCATTATGGTGTAGCAAGGGGAGTGTGCAACAGCATGCTTTTATTTCTCCCCATGCTCTAATTCACTGAGGACTCATATGGTTTCGATCTCTTTAAGGAACAGGTCAATTAATTCATCAGTAAAAGCTGGATGTTTGCCACTGATCAGATCACCATCAACAACGCTTCCGACGGTTCCGTCGTCACCATATTGCACATCAGCTCCAGCATTTTCTACATCACAGATAATGTTATGTGCACAGGTGACTTTTCTGCCTTCGAGTAAGGATCGATCCGCACAAAGAAGCCATAATGAATGGCAAATTGTACCTACTTTGACACCCGGTGTGGCCATGATTTTGCGCAACAACTCAACAGCGGGAGCATCATTTGGCTTGCCTTTTTCAGGCTTAACCGTGTAACGCAGCCTGTCAGTGGCATAGGCTCCGATCAACAAGAAGCCTTTGTAGTCGGAAGGATTCACATCCTTAACATCCTTCGAGACAATAAGATGTTCCTCGACCCAGCCATTATCGGGATTAGAACCGAATTGGAGCGTTGCATTTCCCCAAAGGTTAGACATATATTGAAGATCATAACCAGCCGCAGGCAGGCGTTTGTTGAACAGGCGATATTCGGTCATGTCGAAATGTTCTTCGATCAAGACGCCAATTGTTCCCTTTGAATTTCCGTGGGCGTTGAGCAGCATGACTATTAAGCGGTGGTGAAGGTACGCCGCACCAGGGCCTCTTCAAGAAGACCTATGCAAATGAATGCTAATGACGCTGGATTGAGAGGCGCCATAATTCTTCTTTTGTTTTTTGGCTTTTGCCAGCAGCATGCCTTAAGGATGATCAGGAATCGTTGATCTACCGGTCAATGCACACATTATTATTCAATGTAGTGAAATCTTCCGGCAATTTCTATTGAGTCAATCATTTTTTTTCGGCTTGAAATTGAAGGCAACACAAATTCTGTCAGTTGTACTGTAATGAGGAATCGTCTCGTGGGGTAAATAGCTAGGAAAAAAAACAACCATTCCTGTTTTGGGCGTGACTGAGTAAGCGTGTTGTGTCGAAAAAACCAGGTTGCCTTCTTCGCTTTTTTTTGAAGCGGTTGATTCTGGAACTTTGATATAAAGAACCCCGCTAATCTTTGCATCAGGATGAATATGTCTTTTTTGAAATCCACCTTTTTTAAGGACAACTCCCCAGCCACTGATCGTTAGATTGTCAGAGTTGATATTTTGATGCCACCATGGGTCGTGATTTTGCAGATATTGAACGAGACCTTGCTGTAATGACTTTTTCAAACGTAGAAGGCTGTCTGTGTCTGCACCTGCCAGCACCTCATGCGTTTGCAACCCTTCACGCGTTGGTTTTCCAGCACGATTCCAGACCAAACTCTCTTGCTGAATGATCTGTTTGGCAAGGTCTTCAAGGATCTCCTCCCCATCTGCAAAAAGTTGCATGGTGTACACCTGTTTACTGGGGTCACACACTGTGTGGACGCCGATCTGCTTTTGATGGAGGGAAGGGAGTTCACAAGCTGCGGCTAAAAACTGAAGATGATCTATATGCTTTTGTTGTTGAACAAGTAATCTCGTCGCATCTTGCCAGTTCTCTGCTTCGATGGCTTTGAAGTAGTGGGTTAGGTTGGTACTATTGATCTCTAAATCCCCTGTTTCTGATCCAGCCTTGAGGTTTTTAAGAGCAGTGAGTGCTTCTGGAGCATCTGGGATGATATTCAAACATGTATGGAATGATTTTTCAGCATCGACATAACGGCCTAATGAACTGTAAAATTGCCCTAAATTGTAATGGCCAAGAAATTCTCTTGGTCTTGTGTCGACAACAAGTCCATAGAGTGCTTCTGCTCTCGCATACTCACCTCTCTCCGTTTCAACAATGGCTAAATTGGTGAGAAGTGATGGATCTTTGGGATGAATATTGAGCGCCTCTTTCAGTATCTCTCCGGCACGATTGAGTTTGCCAATCTGAATTAAGGCTTCGCTAAGCGGCAAGGCAATTTCTGGTTGATGCTGTTCCGAAGGCTGAACTTTGGATAGTAAGTTAACGACGAGTGAGAAGTTTGAAGTCTGCAGAGCAGAGTGTGCAACCTGAAAGCGAATCTGAATGGGCTGATCGTCCCAACAGTGTTCTTCCATATGCGTCTTGTACAACCTAACAAGATCAAAATGGCGACCTTGCATTTGCATTAATTTAGCAATATTGAGAAAAATTCCTGGATTTTTGGGTTGAAGAGCAAGGGCAGTGATGAAGTGTTGTTCCGCCTTGGAGAGATCACCTTGCATCGCAGCACTAACCCCAAGCTGATTAAGGTCCTCTGGCATGAATCAAATTTGTCGAAAAGAAAAGGATCAGCTGTTTGACCAGCTGATCCTAGGAAGTAATCAATCGATCACGGAAAACTCTTCGTCAAGCTCTGCATCTTTTAATCCTTGGCTGATTTCAGCATTTAACCCTTTCAAGCTAAGTGTGAAGTTAGCACCGGCTCTCTGTTTTGTGAAGAGCAAATAATTCCAACCGGTGTCACCAATCGATTTTAGATTTGTCATGTCTAGAATCAATCCTTTAAGGCCTGGTAGGCGTTCTACGGCGCGTTTTAGAGTTGGTAATTTGCATTTTGTTAGGTCACCATCCAAAGCGAATGTTGCGATTCCAGATGAAAAGTTCATCAAGTCGGCGCTGAAGCCTATCCCTGAAGGCTCGAGCCGAGCGCGTACACGCACAGCCTTATCAGTTTTTGGTAAGTTAACGATCATTTTATCCCGATCAAAATCTGTGTAGGGCTTTTCGTCAATCCAAACTTCCGCCAACTCAACAGTGCCTACTGGCAGAAGGTCAGGCGCAACACGTAACTTGTTTTCGGGCCATGTGTCTGGATCAGGGCAGAAGAAGAAATCCATCGGTAATTTGTTTACCAACAGATTGGAATAAATTGCAGACAGGAAGCAGAGTTCAAAAGAGTGGTAACCAGCCATGGAATGACTTCCTTTGCCCCGTTCAGATCCCAGGGCATAGGGTTGACCATTCGCCAAGACATTGAAATAGATACCTCCTTGGTCATAATCAAGGAACCAGCCATTATAAAAAGCACTTCCTTCCCTTGCGAAACGCAAGTACTCAGGCTTGTCTTGATAAACTCCAGCCATAATGTAGTAGGCCAGAATGCCTTGCTCCTGCTGCCACCAGGCTTTGCGGTCGTGCCAAACACGGCGATAATTCTCCTCACCGTCTTTTAATGTTCGTTCCATCATGTCGTACCAACCTCCACGTTGGGTATCACACCCTGCGGGAGGAATTGCATCAGCAATTTGATGGGCAAAGGTTTTATAACTTTCCTTTGGCTTCAGACTGTGCATTCGAGTGAGATTCCAGGCCACTTTAAGGTTGTGGCCAACCACACAACGTGCCTGGTGGATTCCCCATTTTAAATCTCGACTCCAATCTTCATGGAATTTTTCATTCATAAAGGGGCTGTAACCGTAATCAGGAAAATGTTCACAGATCGTGTCGAACGTGTCTTCTAAAAAACTGGCGTAATATTCTTCGCCTGTTGCTAAGTAGAGATTAATCAGATAAGCAGGTGCGTGGTCTCCGACTGAATTCCAATTTTTTCTAGCTCTGTTAATTCCCAGTGTTTCAGCCTTTGCATCGAATGTGATCGGGTCGATGTGGGAGTAATAGCCACCATAAGGTCCATGATCCTTGTAATAGCGGTTTAGGAAGGAGATGGTGTCATCGATATCTTTTCGCGTTTTGGGGCATCCAGTGATTCGATACGTTTGGGTTGGGCCAGCTAAGGCATAGATTTGTTCGTAACAGGGAATCGCGTTCCCTCCTTCATCTCCGCCTGCTGTTGACCCCATATATTTGCGAATTGTGTTGTCACTCTGGATATCAATTTGGCTGTACCAATAGCAGATTCCTTCGGTTCTATTTTGATGTCGAAAGTGAAGCTGCATGTATTTGGTACCTTCCTTGGCTGCTGTCAGGGCTCGCTCATCTCCAGTCACCATATAGGCCGTCGCAAAACCATAAACCAACCGTGAAATTGTATCTAGATTTTGAACACCATCTTGTTTCTTACCTTCTGCACTTAAGTCAGTTCGGAACTTTTTGAAGTCAATTTTTTCGCCTTCTTCCACACAGAATTGCGATTCGAGATAGAAGTTAAGCAGTTCCTGTATTTGTCGAACCCACCAACACTGCTCTTCAATGCGTAAATCATCTTTCTGGCGCCCGAAAAGCAATAAGTGTTTGGCTTCGAACTTTAATTGGTCTGATTCAGGATAAAAAATACCGTAGGCATGAATAAAGCGGTCTTCGACAAGGATTTTCGTGAGATCTGGCGCAACTTGGAATGGTTCTCCAAGGTTGCGAACAACTTCTGCATAGCAGGCGTCTGTGATTTTGACGGTGAATGTACGACCGTCTGATGTTTCGAGCTCAACAACCCCTTTGCAATCAAACGCATCTGGGTAACTAACTTTACGAATATAGCCTGCTATCAGGTCTGAAAAAGGGAAGTTAAGTTGGTTGGATGTTGACATGATGAATGGGGTTGATGAGTGCTTGGTTGGATGGTTGCTCTGAGCAGGAGGACTTACGCCGTTACTTTGCTGACAAGAACGACGACGCTCCTGCCTGTCACGATGTAGCTTTCTCCGTCAACATGCTGTTGTTGGTCACGTGCTGTGATGTCGTCTGGAGTGGGAAGTGAGGTGTCAATGGCGCGGAACCAGGACAACCCTTTCAAAGTAGGAATTTTAAATTCGATGGCATCCCAGAACATGTTGAACATGCAATGAACATTGTTGCTTTGGTCACTATTTTCGGTTGTGTCTCCGATGGTCATGGCTAAGCAGCGTGCTTGATCGTCCTCCCAGCCAGGGCTGAACAGTTCACTGCCGTGCCATGTGATTTCGGGTAAGCCATATTTATTTGTTTTCCCGGTGAAATACTTGCCTTTGAATTGGTCTATGAAAAATTTTCTCTTTTGGATGAGCATCGACCAGAAACGAATCATCTCTTGACTTTCAGGAGTAGAGATTGTGTCCCAATTGAACCAATTGATGTCGTTGTCATGGCAATAAGTATTGTTATTGCCTGCCTGGCTGCGCATGAACTCATCGCCGCCAACCATCATTGGAACACCCATGGACAACATTAGAATAGTGGCAAAATTTTTGACTTGCCGTTTTCTTAAGTCGTTGATCCAGGAATCATCAGTGTCTCCTTCTGTGCCACAATTCCAGCTTAGGTTGTCGTTTATGCCGTCATTGTTGTTTTCGCCATTGGCCCAATTATGCTTTTCATTGTAAGCCGTTAAGTCATACAGAGTAAAGCCGTCATGGGCCGTGATGAAGTTGACACTGTTAACTGGATCTTCGCGGTGCCATTGATAAAGATCTGCGCTACCTGTGATTCGAGAAGCTACCTCGCTAAGGATGCCTGGGTCACCTTTGATAAATTGTCGAATGCAATCGCGGTATTTGCCATTCCATTCGGCCCAGCGAGCCCCAGGGAAGTATCCGATTTGATAGAGGCCCGCAGCGTCCCAGGCTTCTGCAATTACTTTGCTTTTGCCAAGGACATCGTCAAGTTCTATGGCCCAAATGACCGGAGGATGCTCCATAGGGGCGCCATCTTCTCCTCTGCTAAGAACCGAACCTTCGTCAAATCGAAAGCCGTCAATATGCATTTCTTCAACCCAGAATCTCAATGAATCAACAATGAGTTTTTCCGCGACGGGGTGGTTGCAATTAAATGTATTGCCGCAACCTGTGTAGTCGTAATAAAATTCTTTGTTGCCGTTTGGCCCTGTTAGGTAATAATAAGTGGAATTGTCAATGCCCTTGAAGCAGAAAAGTGGGCCTTGATGATTGCCTTCGTCGGTATGATTATATACCACATCAAGGATTACTTCGATTCCTTCTTTGTGAAGAGCTTTGACCATGTCTCTGAACTCAGTCAGATGGGTTCCCGCATCAGCTCCAACGCAATAGGCTTGATGAGGGGCGAAATAACCCATCGTGCTATATCCCCAGTAATTAACTAGTTGTCTGCCGTCATGCTCTCTGAGTACATCTGTGTGATCAAAGCTGCAGCATGGCAGTAGTTCAACGGCTGTCACTCCAAGGCTTTTGAGATATGGAATTTTCTCAATTAAACCAAGATATGTTCCAGGATGATTGACTCCACTACTTGGGCTTTTGGTGAAGCCACCAACATGCATTTCGTAAATGACAGTTTCTGACATCGGGCGATTGATCGCTCGATCTCCTTCCCAGTCATAATCCTTGGTGTTGATGACAACACTACGCATGCTGCGGTGAAGGTTGTCGCCTGGCTGACATGCTGCGCCGCGATCCCAAAGGCTCAATGTGTTGCCCTTGGAGTAAGGGTCAATGAGCACTTTCTCGGGATCAAAACGGTGACCGTTCCATGGTTCACGTGGACCATCGACGCGGTAGGCATAACCCATGCCGGGATGAATCCCTTCTATAAAAATATGCCAAATGTTAAAACTTCGATTTTTTTTGTCGTCAAGTTGGAATACTTTTGTTGGCTCTAGGTCATCTGGTTTGTTGAAGATGAGGAGCTGAACCGCTGTGGCATTAGAGCTGTAAAGAGAGAAGTTGGCACCTTCTGCTTCAACGGTGCTTCCAAAAGGGTGGGCCGAACCTGTAAAACAACGAAAGGCTGAACCCTCCGGCTGCAGTGGAATACCGCGTAGGGAGTCGTCTGAGAGGTGTGTGCATGCTTCCATCGGTCTTTCTCAGCCACTGGTCAGCCAGGAGAAGCAGTCTGGTCTCAACGTTCTTGGATGAGGCATTCTTCTCCTGGTGCGTCAATCCTTCGCTCAATAGCAATGGCGAGGCTTGATCGCAGCCACGCGTGCAATACGTCACCATTTGCTGACGTATTGCACGGCTCTATCGGCAGTGATTTGTTTGTACTAGCTTTTTGCTTGCTCTAATATTTGTTTCGCAGCGTATTTCAAGGCTTCAGTTCGATTGGGTTGAAGATTTTCGACCCCGAATCTCTTTAGTCTTTGATCAATTAATTGGTTTGCTCCTGCGACTAAAGTCAGTTTGCCAAGGCTAGTCGCTTCTTGAGCCATGCGTTCGATTGCGAGTGTTGCCGTGACACCCATTCTCGGAACATCTGTAATGTCTAGGATTAAAATCCGATAGTTCTGGACTAATCCCATCCTTGAAGTGATCCCTTTCGCAGCACCAAAGCTGAGCGGGCCTCTGAGACGAAACATCATCACTTGTCCTCCACAGGCTTCAAGCAGATTTTGCTCCTCTTGAGTAAGGTCTGCGACTTGATTGACGGCTAGGGTGTTGTCAAGAGGGTTGTCTTCATCGATTTTCTCCAGCTGAATTTGGGTCATTGAGTCGACCGTGAGTAAGTTTGCGACAAACATCCCGACTAACACGCCCCAAATTAAGTCCCAGAAAACAGTCATCAGCATAACGCCGTACATCAGTACAGCTGTTTTTCCAGATAGCCGATGCGCTCGCAGCAAAAATCCCCAATCAATGATATCTAGGCCGACCTTGATCAGAATCCCAGCGAGCAACGATGTGGGGATCTTGCTCGCTAGAGGTCCGGCACCGAGTAATACGAATAACAGCACTAAGGAGTGCGTCATCCCTGAGATCGGAGTTTGACCTCCGGATTTGATATTGATCACTGTTCGCATCGTTGCTCCTGCGCCCGGTAGCCCTGATAGGAAGCCTGAAGCCGCATTTGCCACACCTTGACCGACAAGTTCTCTGTTGGAGTCGTGGTTGCTTTGGGTAATGTTGTCAGCGACTAGTGATGTCAAAAGAGAATCAATGGCCCCGAGTAGCGCTAACACAAGGCCTGCTTTTAGTAATTCAGGCAGATGCTGGCTGAAGTTCGGCATGACCGGACGCAGGCCGCCTTCCGGGATGGCACCGATTCGAGCGATGGGCTCCAGATCCATCTCTCGAAGTCGATCATCGTTGAACAGCACCATCGACAACGGCGTAACAATCAGCAGAGCAAGCAGAGGCGAAGGCACCCATTGGCGGATGTTTGCTGGGGTTAGAAACACAACGGCCAATGTCATGCTCCCAACCACAACTGCAGCAAGATTGGGAGAGGGATTTGCAAGTAAACCTTGAATGGAATCCAACACTCCACCTCTGGTGCTGATTCCTAAAAAGGGTCCGATTTGTAAAACCAGAATGATGAATCCAATTCCCGACATGAAGCCGGAGACAACGGAATAGGGGACCAGCGTGATGTATCTACCGAGACGAAACACCCCAAGCAAAGCTTCAAAGACGCCGCCTAACACCACGGCCGCCATGACGAGCGGAAGAATCTCCCCGGCTGTGAGATCTCTCGATACACCCACGGCTGCCAGGCTTGAGACCACGCCCGCGACGGTCACACTCATTGGGCCTGTCGGGCCGCTGACTTGGGCGGGTGTTCCGCCAAATAGAGCCGCGAGAAAACCAGCAACGATCGCGCCATAAAGACCATAAATTGCGCCTCCGGGCCCAAGGGCTGCATTGCCGAAGGCCAGCGCCAGTGGCAGTGCAACAACTGCAGCCGTTAGGCCGCCGAGAAGATCACCTCGCAGATTGCGTCGATGCAAGCCGTGGATTAATCGCATCTCAGCGCAATCCGCTCCAGGTGCTTAAGGCTTCGAGCGATTGAATCCCTTCACGGCGGGAGCCATCAGGAAGGACCCAGGTGGGATAAGCACGGATGCTTGCGGCTCTGCAGGATTCAGCCTGCTTTGGAAGCTGTTTTGGCTTATTGCATTCCACATACGGCAATTCAGCGCCGGCCTGCTTACCGAAAAGATTCATCTGCCGGAAGCATGCAGGACAGGTCCATGCACCATAAAAGCGAGCACCGATGCTGTTGAGGTGTTGAACCAGTCTTCTGGCTTCCGGGCTGGAGTCTCGCAAGGGTTCGCCAATCGTTCCCTTCCAAGTCGCCCCAAATGCCTGCAGGCCCCCAAGACCTAGTCCCAGCGCAACTGAGGTGATGATCACGTGACCGATCGGCTTCATGCCGCTCTTGCATTTTGGATTCCGAAGCTAGATCGGCCGTTTACGTTCGGGCTTCCCTCCAAGCAGAAACGACAAGAGAGGCCCCTGGGCTGGGACACTTGGCGTTGTGATGGAACGTGTTGAGCGTGCGCCATGGCCGGCAGCGGGTACAAGGACTATTTCCAGGTTCTCGGCGTCGATCGAGGCGCTGATGTCGACACGGTCAAACGAGCGTTTCGAAAACTGGCTCGGAAATACCATCCAGATGTGAATCCAGGAGACAAAACAGCCGAAGCGAAGTTCAAGGAGGTCAGTGAGGCCTACGAAGTGTTGTCTGATCCTGAGAAGCGACAGCGATATGAGCAATTTGGTCAATATTGGAGTCAGGCCGGTGGTATGGGGGGAGGTGCTTCCAGCGCTGGGGTTGATGTCGATTTCGGCAAATATGGCAATTTCGATGAGTTTATTAATGACCTTCTTGGCCGCTTCGGTGGGCCTGCAGGAGCGTCAGGATTTCAATCTGGAGGTTTCCCTGGAGGTGGTTTTCCAGGAGGAGGGTTCCCTGGTGGGGGATTTCCTCGTGGTGCCCAGGCCACTCGACAACCGGTCAATCTTGATGCAGAGGCGAACGTCAACATCAGTTTTTCAGAAGCGTTTAGAGGCACTGAACGAACTCTTTCTGTGAATGACGAAAGGGTTCAAGTTCGAATCCCTGCTGGAGTCAAAAACGGTTCCCGTTTGCGGCTTAGAGGGAAAGGAAATCTTCAACCTGGGACTGGTCGTCGCGGCGATCTTTACCTCAACCTTTCGGTTCAAGATCATCCTGTATGGAGATTGGAGGGAGATCAGTTACGCGCTGAATTACCTGTCAGTCTTGATGAACTGGCGCTTGGTGGAACCGTCAATGTGATGACGCCAGATGGTGAGGCTCAGGTGACGATTCCGCAAGGCACATCGCCCGGGCGGAGTCTCCGACTGAAAGGCAAGGGTTGGCCAGGTCGTGCAGGTCGTGGTGACTTGCTGCTGACGCTGGCATTAACGATGCCGAAAAGCTGGTCTGAACATGAACGTCAACTCTTGGATCAGTTGCGTCAGGGGCGTTCTGAAGATCCGCGTCAGCGCTGGCTTCAGTCCGCTGTTCTTTGAGCATGATCCGGGTGTGATGCCAGTCGTTGACCAATCAGCCGTACGATTAACGGCTGGTCCCAGGGTCTGATGGAGCTCACCTACCGCCCCCGTCGTTTACGCCGCACACCCGCTTTGCGGGCGATGGTTCGCGAGACAACCCTTGCGGCTGCTGATTTCATTTACCCCTTGTTTGTGCATGAGGGTGCGGAAGTGGAACCGATCGGTGCCATGCCTGGTGCCAATCGTTGGCCTCTTGCGGAGTTGACTGGAGAAGTGCGGCGGGCCTGGGATTTGGGTGTTCGATGCGTGGTGTTATTTCCGAAAGTGGCAGAGGGATTGAAGTCTGAGGACGGTGCTGAGTGCTTCAACGAGAACGGTTTGATTCCTCGCGCGATTCGGCAGCTGAAGCAGGAGATTCCTCAGATGGCGATCATGACGGATGTCGCTCTCGACCCTTATTCCTGCGATGGCCACGACGGCATCGTGAGTGAAGAGGGTGTCGTTCTCAACGACGAAACGATTGAACAACTCTGCAAACAAGCGGTGGTGCAGGCGCGGGCTGGAGCCGATTTGATCGGACCCAGCGACATGATGGATGGCCGCGTTGGTGCGTTGCGTGAAGCCCTCGATGATGAAGGCTTCGAACATGTGGGGATCATTAGCTATACAGCGAAGTATTCATCTGCTTATTACGGGCCATTCCGCGAGGCGTTGGATTCTGCTCCTCGATCAACGAGTAGCAAGCCAATTCCTAAAAATAAAGATACTTATCAGATGGATCCTGCTAATTCCCGAGAGGCAATTACCGAGGCTCAGCTGGATGAACAAGAGGGGGCTGACATCATGATGGTCAAACCTGGTTTGGCTTATTTGGACATTATTTATCGTTTGCGTAACGAGTCGGAGCTCCCAATCGCTGCTTACAACGTCAGTGGTGAGTACGCCATGGTGAAAGCGGCTGCGGAACGGGGCTGGATCGATGAACGGGCGGTTGTCTTGGAGACGCTTCTCAGCTTTAAACGGGCTGGTGCTGATTTGATCCTGACCTATCACGCTTGTGATGCTGCTGCCTGGTTGCTTGAAGGCTAAAAGCCTTATTTGTTGATAGCTTCTGGCGAGATTGAAATGAAAAACTAGAGCTTTCTATGGACGTTCACCGCATTGCAGAGTGTGTTCATAGAATTAAAAAAACCATAAGAGACTGTGCTAAATCGAATGAAGATGTGGACTGCCTATATGCGCGATGATCTTGAGGGGCATGGTGACTTTGCATGCGTTCAGAAGAAAATTAAGGGCCAACGGATTTTGTTTGTATAGAGGGATGTTCACCTGGAATGGCTTTATTGTCGCGCGAACGGCTGGATTTTATCTTGCTTGGTAAGAGGCGGTCGTCATAACTTCTTTTCAACTAATGTTGTAGAAAGCTGGCGAAGTTAAGGGTCGGATCCGGCTCCAAATAGTCTTGCGATTGACTCTGTTATATGGCTTCACTTTAGAGGCAGAAACTTGGTAGCACGGAAAGTGATTACTCGAATTATCCCCTTCTTCAACTTATGAACTCAGTCGCATATTTTGTGGTGTCTTTAGGCTTTTGTGCATTGAGATTCCCTGCTGTGAAGCTCAAGATATCCTGATCATAGGTCCCGACAGTTCGTATGGTGACCAAAATAATGACACCGTCGCTTAAAGGTTTTGCAAGGCATAAAATATTGTCAATGATACGAGCAAGAAATGTGTTTTTCGTTTGGCGGTACGGCAGGTTGTCAATGGGTTGGATGTCGAATGAACGGAAGATGTTTGCAGGATCCTTGTGCCAAAAGAAATGTGTTTGTCTTGGCTGAGTGCCCAGCATCAACAGGGGGTCGTGGAATGTGAGGCTGCAAGTCGTGTGATCAGTACGGAAGGATTGAAATTCGGACCTTTTGAATCTGCGCCCATCCAATCTGCATATCGATTCTGAAAGATGGCTGGTCGAGCGCTTCGGAGTTATTGTCTCCCTGACTGTCAAGATTTTGACGAGGATGAGGCTGTCGCCTCGGTTCACTCCCATAAGCTTTGCTCAGGCATGGCAATTATGCAGCCTGAGCCTTATGAATGCGACGGTAAAGGTTTTTGTGAGAAGGTGATCGTGGTCATTGAGAGCGACCCTATCAAGGCGCTAATTGATATAATTTATCTTGAGGCTATTGTTGAGAGAGAAGATAAAGACTTGATGGCCAATTGTTATGATTCTTTGGTGCCACCGGTTGACAGGCGAATTGAAAATCTCATTTAAATGCTCCATTTGCGCAGGATTTAGGGCCTTGAAGTGGTGGTTCTGGTTGATTGGTTGATCCGCTGAATGATGGTGTTTTTAATTCGTCAGTGATCTTCACTAATTCGATTGATAGCCTCCAATTTACTTCTGTCAAGACGATTGGAACTTCCTTTTAGGACGCAGCAATTCGCGATGAAACGGACCTCTCCCTTGAAGTTGCTAAATCAATCAACTGTCTTGGAGATGGTGGGCTGGAACGGTGTCTTCCGATCAGTGTTTTTGTTCGTTGCTATGCCGACGGTCGCTGCCGCATAAGGCCTCTCTCTCTTAGGACCCAAAAAATATTGGCTGACCCAGCCTTGGGCATCCACTGCAAAGTGGCTGTTCCGCTCAGAATGGCATTTGCGTTTGGTGGGGCAGATGACATCGGTTGACCGGCTTGGCCATGTGGCCATCCGCGTTCAGAACGTCGTCCGTGCCGTGGCGTTCTACGAGGGCCTTGGCATGCGATTGGTCTGGAAGGCGGATGACTGGTGTTACTTGGAAGCCGGCCCCGGAAGGGATGGGCTTGCTTTACTCGGTCCGGGTTACAAGGCTGCCGGTCCCCATTTCGCCTTTCACTTTCGGGATCGTGCTGATGTGGATGTGGTGCATGACCGCCTCCAGCAGCAAGGCGTCTTTGTCGGGGCTGTGCATGACCATCGCGATGGCACCGCGTCCTTCTACATGAAAGATCCGGATGGCAACTGGCTGGAGATGTTGTATGAACCCCCCGGTGGCATTCCCTCCAACTGCGACTGACGTGTCCCTGCTTCCGGATCGCGCCTTTCAGGAAACCCTGGAGTTGTTGGAGTGGCCGTTGGTCTGTCAACACTTGGCCAGCTTTGCCTCCACGACGATGGGACGGATGGCGGCCAGATCACTCCCTTTACCGGCCGATATCCATCGCACTCGTACGAATTTGACCGAAACGGTTGAATTGATCAGCCTCGATGATCTGAGTGAGGGCGGTCTCAGTTTCCGAGGTGTGCACGATTTGACTCCGGTTGTGCTCCGCTGCAGTAAAGGAGGCACGGCTTCGGGAGAGGAGCTTCTTGCTGTGGCCTCAACCTTGGCCACAGCCCGTCGCTTGCGACGGCAGATCGATGAGCCTGAGTTGCGGCCAGCCTGTTCCGCTCTCCTTGAAACGATGGTGACGCTGCCGGAGCTTGAGCAGCGGTTGAAGTTTGCGCTTGAAGAAGGTGGTCGTGTCGCGGATCGCGCTAGTGCCTCACTGGCTGGCCTGCGCCAGCAATGGGATGGCTTGCGTCAGGAGCGTCGCGACAAACTTCAGGATTTGCTGCGCCGATTGGGAGCTGTCCTGCAAGACACCGTGATTGCTCAGCGCCATGGCCGTCCGGTTTTGGCGGTGAAAGCCGGGGCGGTTGGCCAAGTGCCAGGACAGGTGCACGACAGTTCCGCGTCAGGCAGCACCTTGTTTGTGGAACCTCGCTCAGTGCTCAGCATCGGCAACAAATTGGTCGACTTGGAGGGTCGCATTCGCGAGGAGGAGCAGCGGGTTTTGGCGGCGTTGAGTGTGGACGTGGCGGAGCAGCAGGATGCGCTTCATGCGCTGGCGGCGGTGCTGCTGCGATTGGATTTGGCCTTGTGCCGAGGTCGCTATGGCCGTTGGCTGGGGGGCGCGGTGCCGCAATTGGAGGAGCGGGTTGAGGCACCGTTTCGTTTGCAGAATCTGCGTCATCCTCTGCTGGTTTGGCAGGAGAAGCGCGCTGAAGGGCCAAAGGTGGTGCCGATTTCTGTGGACGTCTCCGCCCAGTTGCGCGTGGTGGCGATTACCGGGCCAAACACCGGCGGTAAAACGGTCACTTTGAAAAGTATTGGGCTGGCGGTCTTAATGGCACGGGCTGGCATGTTCCTGCCCTGTTCAGGCCAGCCGTCATTGCCTTGGTGTGCCCAGGTGTTAGCGGATATCGGTGACGAACAGTCCCTGCAGCAAAGCCTGTCGACGTTTAGCGGTCACGTCAAACGGATCGGTCGAATCCTCAACTCTTTGCAGCAAGGACCAGCACCGGCGCTGGTCTTACTGGATGAAGTGGGTGCTGGCACCGATCCCAGTGAAGGCACAGCTCTTGCAACAGCACTTCTAAAGGCTCTGGCAGATCGCGCTCGACTGACGATTGCTACGACTCATTTTGGTGAATTGAAGGCGCTCAAATACAGCGATGCGCGTTTTGAAAATGCCTCGGTGGCGTTCGATGCCGAGACACTCTCTCCGACGTACGAGTTGCTTTGGGGCATCCCCGGTCGGAGCAATGCGCTTTCCATCGCCAATCGCCTTGGTCTCGATGCAGCTGTGCTTGAGCAGGCGCGGGAGTTGCTGGCGCCGGTGGGCGATGGGGAGGTCAACAGTGTGATCCGAGGTTTGGAGGAACAGCGGCAGCGGCAACAATCAGCGGCCGAGGATGCCGCCGTGTTGCTTGCCAGGACGGAACTGTTGCATGAGGAGCTATTGCAACGTTGGCAAAAGCAGAAGCAACAGTCGGCGGATCGCCAGGAACAGGGTCGCCAGCGCCTGGAACATTCGATTCGGGAAGGGCAAAAGGAGGTGCGGACCTTGATTCGCCGCCTACGCGACAACCGGGCCGATGGTGAAACCGCCAGGCGCGCTGGGCAGCGATTGCGCAAGCTGAAGAGCCATCACCGGCCAGAGCCAGAACGGCGTCAACACGTGGGCTGGCGCCCACAGGTGGGCGATCGCATTCGCGTGTTGGCTCTGGGGAAGGCTGCCGATGTGCTTGAAATCTCCGAGGATGGCTTGCAGCTCACGGTGCGCTGTGGTGTTTTGCGCACCACGGTGGAGTTAACCGCCGTGGAAAGTCTCGATGGCCGCAAGCCTGAACCGCCGCCTGCACCCGTTGTGAAGGTCAAGGCCCGCAGCGGTCTTGGCGGTGGTTCCCAGGTGCGCACGTCCCGCAACACCGTGGATGTGCGCGGTCTACGAGTGCATGAAGCCGAGGCTGCCGTGGAGGACCATTTGCGCGGTGCCAATGGTCCGGTGTGGGTGATCCACGGCATCGGCACCGGCAAGCTGAAACGTGGTCTGCGGGCCTGGCTGGAGACGGTGCCTTACGTGGAGCGGGTCACCGATGCGGATCAGGGCGATGGCGGTCCGGGCTGCAGTGTGATTTGGATGCGTTGAATCAGCAGGGTGCCTTGCTTGATTGGCGGGGGTGCCATCAAAGACGGTGCCATCAACGACGGTGATGCTGTCGTGAAGTTGTCAGTCTGACGAGACGGAAAAGTTGGGATAGATGATGTGACGGACAACGGTGTTTTTTGAATTGCTTGGTGGTCTCTCAAGCGATGTGGTTGGGGCCGTTGTGTTGAATCTGCGGGCTGTTGTTTGCAGGATTGCACCTACATGGCTCAGCCAATGGCCGACTCGGTCGATGCCTCCAATCTGGGTGTGTCCTGCACTGTTCAGAGTTTTCTCAGCAGATTCCCCCTAAATGGGGGATGAAGACTGCATCAGTCTTGGTGAGACTGTGAAAGTTCGAGGAGAGGGCATCACGATCTACAGCCACGATTGATGTTTTGATGGATGGGTGCGGCCTTTTTTTAGTCCAACGCAAGCGAGGACTGATGCGGGAGTTTTTCACTGGACCATCTTGTCTTCAGCGGAGAACAAGCGAATCGACGTCGGGAAGCCTGATGCTCATGACTGGGGGAACACTTGGTCATGGGGGCTGAAAGCTATACAAAACCCCATAAGGGAAAGGCAGGGCGGTTTGATTGTGCCGATCGATCTCCCGACTTAGTTTTCACTGGTTCGTCAATCGGGGGATGCGTACATTTTTGCGATAGGTTTGTCGTCAGTAGGTTGGAGATCAACGAGTTTTGTTATGGGTGTAGGCAATTCTTGAAGAGTTGGATTGGATAATCAGGTGCTTTATGTTTGATTGAGGGGTCTTTTGCTGTAGGTGCTAGGACGGTGATGCTTGTAAGGTAAGTTTGCTCAAGTGATTCGCTCCGCTGTTGGCGTAGATGGTCACCCTCTGGCTGGCGTTTTGTTGCGTCTTGGGTATGTCATAAAGTTTTCGATTGGTTTGAGAGGAAAGACTCTCCTGTTTTGTCTCGTCCAGGGCAAGCCTAACTTTGTATTGACGTCTGTATTGATTTAAAATGTGGCTTGCCAAGTTTTCTCTTCTTATGCGGCTTGGTTTTGGCGGTTTGTGTGAGCCGTTGATTGAATCATGTTGCGCCTGATGCTCTTTTCTTCCTTGCAAGCTGGTTGCGCTTAAGTAGACGTGTTGTGGTGTCTATGTGAAACAAGTAAAAATATCTTGTTGGTTAAGCGGAAAGAGTTGTTGAAAGTGATTGCCTTGGGCCTATCGCTTATGTCTGAAGATGTTGATTTCCTATTTGAGTGTTGGCAGCTGCGGGCCGTGGTCATGATCAATTTCCATTGACTCTTGATCTGGAAGGGGAATCGCCTCGCCGTCTGAGTCGAACAGTCGCCAGCCGGTTGGATCCGGATCTAAGTGCAGGGTCTCCCCTGGCACGACCTGAAGGTCAGGCTTGCAGCGCACTTGAACGAGATGGCTGCCCTCAAGAAGACGGCAGCTGATCAGCTGTTCGTTCCCGAGCACTTCGCAATGGCTCACTTCTGCCGGTAGGTTCCGATTTGTGGCTGGAGCCNCCCGCCAAGCTTCGGGTCTGAGGCCGGCTGTGAGCTTCTGCCCCTCAAGCGCTGGCAACGCGTTGACGACAGGTCCCTCCACAGATAAGCGTCGTTCTTGTTCAAGCAGCAGGCATGACCCCGCTCCAACCGTGACCGGAAGCAAGGTCATCGGTGGGCTTCCGATGAACTGGGCCACAAATAAATTTGAAGGCCAACGGTAGAGATCCATCGGCGTACCAAGTTGTTGCAGTCTTCCTTGGTTCAGGACGGCAATACGATGACCCATCGTCATCGCTTCGACCTGGTCGTGGGTGACGTAAACCGTGGTTGTGTCGAGCTCCCGCTGGAGATCGACAATGCGAGTTCTTGTGCTGTTGCGCAGCTTGGCATCGAGGTTGCTGAGCGGTTCATCCATGAGGAAGACCGATGGTTGTCGGGCCATGGCTCGGCCCAGTGCGACGCGTTGTTTTTGCCCTCCAGATAGTTCTTTGGGAAGACGGTTGAGCAATGTGTTGAGTTCCAGTGACTCAGCGACGCTTTGCACCCGTGCTTCGATTTGGCATTCCCTCGTTGAGGTCACCTGCAGCGCGTCAGGCAATCCCCTGCTGAGCCGATGCAATTGATCCTGCACCTGCTGTAAAGCGGTTCTGTGGCGACTTCTTCGCAAGCCGAAACTGAGATTGTCTCGGACGTTGAGGTGTGGATATAGGGCATAGCTCTGGAAGACCATGGCCACATTGCGCCGCGCTGGTCTGAGCTGACTGACCGGTCGCTCGTCAATCCAGATCTCGCCAGATGTTGGGGCATCTAATCCCGCTAGCAGCCTGAGCAGTGTGCTTTTGCCGCATCCGGAGGGGCCAACAAGCACCAAGAATTCACCGTCTTCGATTGTGAGATCCAGCTCACGGATGACCTCGACAGATGGCCCTCCTCGTCGACCTGGGTAGGTCTTGCTCAGAGCTTCGAAACGGACGCCGGCCAACCGAAGAACTGCAGCGGTTTGATCTTAGGGTTGAGAGTTGAAGCCACTAGGCGGCGCCGTGCAGTTCATCGATCAGGCGCGAATCACCGTGCGGGGTGGAAGTGGTGGTGATGGCATTGCTGCGTTTCGACGTGAAAAATACGTTCCAGCAGGGGGGCCTTCAGGGGGTGATGGGGGCCAAGGCGGCCATGTGGTGCTGGAGGCTGATGCGAATCTTCAGACCTTGCTCGACTTCAAGTACAAACGCTTGTTTGCGGCTGATCACGGTCGCCGCGGTGGGCCGAATAAGTGCACTGGAGCCTCAGGGCGTGATCTGGTTGTGAAAGTACCCTGCGGTACAGAAGCACGCCATCTCACCACTGGCATCCTTCTGGGTGATTTGATTGAGCCTGGCCAGCAACTGGTTGTGGCTTTCGGGGGGCGAGGTGGTCTTGGTAATGCCCACTACCTCAGCAACCGAAATCGAGCTCCGGAGAAATTCACAGAGGGGCGCGAGGGAGAGGAGTGGCCGCTTCAACTGGAACTAAAGCTGTTGGCGGAGGTGGGGATTATTGGTCTTCCGAATGCTGGAAAAAGCACTTTGATTGCCGTGTTGTCCGCAGCCCGTCCAAAAATTGCGGACTATCCCTTTACAACCCTGATTCCCAATCTTGGTGTCGTCCGACGACCGTCCGGTGACGGAACGGTGTTCGCCGATATTCCTGGTTTGATTGCTGGAGCCGCCCAAGGGGCAGGTCTCGGTCATGATTTTCTTCGTCATATCGAGCGAACACGTCTGCTGATTCATTTGGTTGATGCTGGTGCGGATGATCCTGTTGGAGATCTACGCGTTGTTGAGAGGGAATTGGCGGCCTATGGGCACGGCTTGGTCGAGCGCCCCAGACTCTTAGTCCTCAACAAGCAGGAACTGCTTTTAGAGGAAACGATTGTGAAGTTGAAAGAGGATCTGGCCTTGGCGAGTGGGCGTCAGCCCCTCAGTATTTCTGCAGTGATGGGGCAGGGGCTTGAAACGCTGCTGGATCAGGTTTGGCGGGCCCTGAAGATTTGATCGTCAGTATCAGCGCACAAATGCCTGCTTGTAAGTCTGCCGAGTCGCCGCCATAACTAAGAGACAGATCATCAGTCAATCTGAACCATGACCTTCTACACCTGTTTCGATACCGAGGGGAGCGTCATCGCTCGCTGTCAGACCGAAAAAGACATTCAAGTGCTGCGACGGATGGGACGCCCCATTGCAGCAGTCAAAGAGATGAAAAATGAAGAGGCTGTTGTTTGTAGCCTGACCGGTAGCCCTTCTGATTACAACGATGAGTATTGACTGATACCCGACCGAATCGCTTGATCCATTCTTTTTAAATGATGGGGTAAGAGAGAGTATTAATACTCCCTCTTACCCACTTTTTCGCGAACTAGATCAGTCGTCGTAAACCCTACATTCCTCAGCCTCAGGATTGGCATCGCAGTAAAGCTCGAGGGAGGTGGGATCGTGACTGTCTTCTGGGTGATGTTCCTTGTACTCCTCAAGGGAGTGCAGTTCATCGGTTAAATGGCGGACCTTGGCGTCATCTCCAGCAGCCTGGGCTGCTTTTATGTCTGTTTGGTCCTTCTTGATGTGCTCGTCGATGGATTTCATGCAGGCGTTCCGATGCCAAAGCCCACATTAAGGCTGACTGGCGTTGCCTGCAGCGGTGATAGGGATTGCGACAATTCCCTGACAACGAGCCTGTCAGGCTTCAGTCCTGCAGAAGAACATCTCTGAAGAGGTGCAAGGGCGGAACAGGATCGTTGGCGATTGGCGGGCACCATCAATCAAGTTGCTCGTTCAGAGAAGGCTGTGATCGAGCTGTTGTGATTCAACAATTTGATCCTTGTTTTGACCAGATGGGACAGCACAGGCGTTCCCATCTCTTGTTCTGATTCACTTGACGGCTGGCAAGAATCAGAGCCCCGAGGCTTTGGCCATGAGTACCTTTTTAATCTCAGACATTTGAGCTGCCTTTGATTCGACAAAATTCATTCATGACTGATCTGGGGATCAAGGTGCCAGCTCGCTGAGTTCGAGCCAGCGTTCTTCGGATTGGTCGATGGTCTTGATCAGTTCCGCCAGTTCCAGGCTCAGTCGCGCCATGTCAGCCCCCTCTTGTGCCAATGCATGTTCGAGTTGGCTGCGTTGGCTCTCCAGCTGCGGCAGCTGTTCATCAAGCTGTTTCAATTCCTTGGATTCTTTGAAGCTGCGGCGGCGCGGACCCTCTGTCTTGCTTGATTGCTGCGTGCGCAGTTGTTTTTTGGGACCGGATGAGCTGGCAGCAGCTTGATCTCGTTCCTGTCGTCGCTGTTGCTCGAGGAATGCGCTGTAGTTGCCCTCGAAACGTTGCAGACGACCACTCTCAAAACAGAACAATCTGTCGACTGTGCGGTCGAGGAAATATCGGTCATGGGATACGACGATGACGCAACCGCGGAAATCCTCGAGGAAATCTTCCAACACACTGAGAGTGTGTATGTCGAGATCGTTGGTTGGCTCATCAAGGAGCAGCACATTGGGTGCTTTGATCAGCATCCGGCACAGGGTGAGTCGCCGTCGCTCACCGCCAGAGAGTTTGGCCAGGGGGCTGTGTTGCTGCGCCGGTGGGAACAGAAAGCGTTCTAGGAGCTGCGAAGCGGTGATCTGTTCACCACCTAGGTCGATACGGCTTGCAGCTTCCTCGACGAATTCGATCACTTTGCGCTCCAGCCCTTTTCCCTGGTGAAACGTTTCGGTGTGCTGATCGAGATACCCGATGTGGATGGTTTCGCCCAGTTGCAGGGACCCTTCTGTGGCCTTACGCCGTCCCGCGATGAGATCCAACAACGTTGACTTCCCACTGCCATTGGGCCCGATGATCCCCACGCGATCCTCAGGGCTAAAGCTGTAACTGAAGTCATCTAGTAGTCGACGTCCGTCGCTGTCGCCATTGACGGTTACCCCCAGACCTTCTGCCTCAATCACCTGTTTGCCGATGCGCCTGCTGACACTGGCCATCTCGAGCTTCCCTTTGGCTTGATTGGGCTTTTCCTCCCGCATCGCTTGGATCCGCTGGATGCGGGCTTTCTGTTTGGTGCTTCGGGCTTTCGGTCCTTGTCGCAACCAAGCCAACTCGCGTCTGAGCACTCCTTTGAACTTGGCGGCTGATGCGGCCTCAGAGGCCTCTTCCTCAGCCTTGTGCTTGAGATAAGTGCTGTAATTGCCTTGGTAAGTGCGGGCTCGGCCTCGGTCGACCTCCACCATGCGCTGTGTCACCCGATCCAGCACATAACGATCATGGGTCACCAGCACGAGTGCACCGGGGTATCGGTCCAGCCAGCTCTGAAGCCACTCCACAGCGGCAGCATCCAGATGGTTGGTTGGTTCATCCAGAAGCAGCACATCGGGACAGGCCACCAGCGCTGACGCAAGACCAACGCGTTTTCGGTAACCACCCGAGAGATCCTCGACAGGTCGCTGCAATTCGCTGATGCCTAGTTTTTGCAACACCTCTCGGCATTGTTGCTCCAAGCTCCAAGCCCCCTCTTCATCCATGCGCTGGCTCAGGACTCCGAGCTCAGCCAGCAGTGCTTCATCGTTTGGGGATTCAGCGATTGCATGGCTCAGTGCGCTGAAGCGCAAGAGCAACTCTCGTTTGGCACCGCAACCATCTAAGACCTGTTCGAGCACGGTGCGCCCGGGAGTGATGCTGCTTTCTTGACCGACGAGTTCAACGCGAAGTCGCGCAGAGCAACGTCGTTCCCCTTGCCCCAGTGGTTCGCGGCCAGCCAAAACCTTCAGCAGGGTCGATTTCCCTGATCCGTTAGGTCCGATCAGTCCCAACCGTTCCCCGTCTCCGATGTGGAGATCCAGGTCCTTGAACAGGGTGCGGATACCGAAATCTTTCGCGGCACCCACCAGGCTGATCAAACTCACGATGTGCCCGCAGGCTGTTGGCCGTCCAGATAAGCAAACACACTTTTATCGCCGACATCTGCAGCGGCGGTGATGCCAAATTTGCGAATCGCCAACAGCGTTAGCAGCAGGCCTGCCGTCAAAAGAAGCGCAAGACAAAGGTCAGGATTGATCAGCCCGATCAGTTGACCAAGTAAAGCGACGGGCAGCAGCAGGGTGAGGCCGATTGCTTCTGGACGTTGAAAGCAAAAGAACTCTTTGAACCCGATCCCCGATAGAGCGGCAAACAAGGGCCCGATCGCCAAAATCCACAAGGGTTGTGTTTTGACTGTGGTGAGGGCTTGAGAAGGGCCAGCTGTGATCAGAAGAGCAACCCAGCCAAGACAGCCGATCAGCCAAAGCAATTGAAGAGTTCGATGCAGGGGGCGCAAATAGATATGAATCCATCGAAGGGCTAAGCCCAGGCCTGTGGCCATTGGGATGATCCAGATCCAGGCCCAGGATCCTCCCAATTGCCACCACTGCAGCAAGCCTGCCGTGAGTGCTAATCCACTCAAGAGAAGAGACAAGCGATAGCGCTGCACCTCTTGCTTGTCTTCTGGGGTGATGGTGTACGGACCGTAGACGCCCTCAAAATGGTCGTTGGCCGTGCTCATGGTCAGGGCTGTGGAGCGGGGGGGTGTTCACCAGTGTGGTCAAATCTGGTGCTTTAGGGATAATTCCACTTGGATTGAGTGGAAAAAGAGCTCCGAAATAATCACGCCGCCACGCTTCACCGTTACAACTCTGCTGAACTCCTGGGAGCGCGAAAAATTCTCTACGCCACTCCCAGAGATGTGGGAATTGCCAAAGCGGCTGACGGCTGCAGCCGAAGAGAGGGGAATAAACCATTTCCCATCGAATCAACGTTGGGAAAAGTCGCACGTCAGCCAAGCTGACTTGGTCGCCGCAAAGCCAGGGCCCATTTTCGCTCAAACTGTGATCCACGATTTTGAGGGCGTCGAAAAGAGCAGCTTCAGCCCTGTCGTATGCAGCCTGATTGCGGGCAAACCCGCAGCGGTAGACCCCATCATTTACAGCAGGCTGCAGAAGTCGATGCCATCGATCGATGGCATCGANGTGTTGCTTTGGTGCTAAGTCCGGGGCATGTTCAGTTGCTGGCCAGCGATTCAGCAGCTCCACGAGTTGCGCGCTTTCATTGCCGAGGATGCATGGGTCGTTCCCCAGGCCTGGATCGACCAAAACCGGGACTGTGGCTCGGTGTGAGGGTGGTGCTTGGCAGCGTCGATAAAGGTCTAACAAGCTGGTGCAGCCCAGCCAGCCTGGATCGAGAATCCAACGACCTGCTCTGTGATCTGCTTGCGCAATCACGAGGTTCAGGCTGTTACTGAGACCCCTCAGCTGGTGGACCAGCCAGGTGCGGTGAGCCCAGGGGCAGCTTCGTCCGATGATCAGGCCGGGACGCTGATCTGGGAGACGTTTGCTCAGCTCAGTCACCTCTGGCAATTGCGCCTCAAGGTGATCGCTCCTGGGTCGTTGATAGTTCCCTGAGCGATCGGCAGGCCCTAAGCCACCCATCAATTGCTGCCACTGCCAGCGCCATCCCTCGCGTGCAGCCATTACAACGATCGGTGGGATCGACATCAGAGCAGGGTGATTGACGTCATCCTCCCTTGACCCATGCTTCAGTCAGGCAGCTGCACGTCTGCGTTGATGCGGGAGTGTGAGGTTCTTTTGGTGGCAGGCACTCATGGCAATGAGGTGAATGCACCTTGGTTGTTTGATCAATGGCAGAAAGATCCGGGATTAATTAACTGTCATGGCTTGAAATTGCATTCCGTGATTGGTAATCCTGTTGCAAGAGAAGCGAATCGCCGTTACATCGATCGTGACCTCAATCGTAGTTTTCAGCCGGAATTGCTGGTTGATCAGTCTCTTGCTGATCTCGAGCTGAATCGAGCAAAGGAACTTTTGGACTTGCATGGACCTGAAGGCCTCCGTCCATGTCATGTGGCGATCGATTTGCACAGCACAACTTCAGCGATGGGGAATTGCCTCGTGCTTTATGGCCGAAGGCCGGCGGATTTGGCTTTGGCAGCTCTTGTGCAGGGGGCACTTGGGCTGCCAATTTATTTGCATGAAGCAGATTCAGCCCAAACTGGCTTTTTGGTGGAGCAATGGCCTTGCGGCTTGGTGATTGAGGTTGGACCAGTTCCCCAATCAGTGCTGCAAGGCCGAATCGTGCGGCAAACCAGGTTGGCTTTGGAGGCATGCCTCGTTGCCCTGGCCAACGTACGACGACGTCAAGGGCGATATCCGCGGCAATTGGTTGTTCATCGTCACCTTGGCAGTCGAGATGTGCCGCGTGATGACTCGGCTCAACCACAGGCTTTCATTCATTCCTGCCTGCAGCAGCAGGATTGGAACATTCTGTCCATTGAGGATCCCTTATTCGAGACCGTATCGGGAGCAGCGCACCCAGAGAGGTTGGACGAAGGGGCGGCGGTGGTTTTTGTAAATGAGGCTGCCTATGCGGAGAAAGGCATTGCGTTCAGCTTGTGCTGTCGTGAAGTGTGGCCGATGCAGGGCACATGGATCAGGGCTCTGGAAACCTTGATGGTTGAGGACGTTCAGCGCGGCGGACCGTTGTAGATCTCAGTGAGCACATGACGACCGTCTGGTGAAATCTGCAGTTCGGTTTCCACTGTGGGTGCTTGACCCTGTTGCTGCCAGCCAGGGGGGCCCCCATAAAAGCTGACGATGAATCCGCTGCTGCTGCTGCCGATCCTGCAAGTGCCGCCAGCCTCTCCCTCGCTGTACATGCATTGATCAGCTCGATAGCGTCCAAGGCCTCCATTCATCACTTCGGCTCTCATTCGAGCCACATTGACGGCTCTTTGCCGTGCCCCTGGCTCTTGGGCGATCACTGGATTTATTGCGCTCAGTGCGTTTGAGACAGGTGCGCTTAAGGCAAAAAGCAAGAGCAAGCTGCTGAACGGCATAGAAGGCTGGCTTAAGAACAAGCTCGTGCTTACTTTTTGCTAGCAGCGTTTCGTCAATGAAGAGGGTTGCACAGGTCAGAGATTCATCGGCTTTTAGCCACAGGCCCAGCTGCCCTTGCCTTCTTGGCTGCACAGAAGATCACTGCGTTGTCCATCAGCCCAATACAGCCTTAAACGGTCATCATCAGTTCCAAGTCGCAGCGTTAGTGAGCGGATAGGTCCGGCTGGTGCTTTGGGGTCAATTTCTTGAGAAGGGGGTGCTTGATCTTTCAGTTGTCGCTCCAGTTGATCAATCCTTAATTCCAAACGCTCGATGGCTGCATGGTTCAAGGATTGATCTCCAGAATTTTTTGGAGGTTTGGCTCCGCCGCACCCTGTGAGCAGAACGGTTGCCAAACTGATGCCAGGCAGACACCAGCTCACGACGCGAGATGGTGTGGAGGCGCTGGGGACCATCGCTCAGTTGCGGTGTTCTTCCAGCGTCTCAGCTTCAGGCTGCTGGAACCAGCCTTTCGCTCCAATACACAACAGCACCCTGTGCTTCAAGCTCGTTACGACGGTGTCGTGCCCGAGACAGAGGGACGGTCTCCTCGAGTCTGCGGCCAGCGTGCAGCCAGCGGATAAGAACCACGATTCATCCCAGAGGAGTCAGCAAACCTTAAGACTTTGTGTGGCAGGGCATCGAAGCTCTGACTTAGTAGGTCAACGCCCTTTTCATATTGGATGACATAAATTCAAAGTTCTTCATCAACTAGGGTCTAGGACTTGTTATTTGAGCCTGGCTGTGTTGCTGGCCAGTTCCAAGAATGCTGATTTGTTTTTTTAGCCAGGAATAATTTCGTAAATCGTTTTCTTAACGATTAGTTCGAAATGTGTGTTGAGCTTCTTGCCGACTTGTTCATTGATTTGGTCTTCAGTTTGTTGGACGACCCCGCTGCTGACAAATTTGGGATCACTGGCAGAGATGTAGGCGCGAATCGTTGGTTTTGCTTCGGTCCAGTTAATGGATAGTTTTTGCAACGTCGCTCCGCCAGCTTCGCTCTCGGCTTCTATCTCTGGTTTTGATTGAAATGATACGGCTGTGATTTTTTCGATTTGTTCGGAAGTAATGTTTCTTTTGCGATTTGTGCTGATCTCGATGAACTCGTTTGTTAGTGGGAATAATATTAATACAGTCAGCACGATAGAAAGAGCGGTAGTGCTGCTTATCCTTAGTTTTTGGGTGGATTCTTTCCCTGTGAATATCTTCAGGGAGATCAGTCCGCCAATCAAAATCCCGAGAAGATTGGTGAGATATAAAATTGCTGCATTCTGAGAAAGGGCCCATTCATGGGCCGATAATGTAATGCCAACGACGCAAACTGGAGGAACAAGAGCAACTGCAATCGCTGTTCCTGCAAGAGAACTGACGGCTTCGCTCCTTAGCTTTGCGAAAATTGCAATAAATCCAGCGATGATTGCGATCCCTAAATCCAAGAGATTTGGAGATGTTCGATTGAGGACTTCTTGGCTCAGCTGTTTGAGGCTAATGGACTCTGCTGCGAATCCAAATGCATAGGATATTGCAATTGTTAGAAGAGCGCCAATGAATAGTGATCTCAATGCTCTTGTAAACAATGAATAGTCTGATAAGAGTGAAGCAATGATCGCTGCTCTCAAAGGGGTAATCCAAGGAGCAACGAGCATTGCACCAATTACGACGGCAGGGCTATTGGCTAATAAGCCAAATGTCGCAATTAAGCTTGCACCGATCGTAAGAACGAGAAAGACTTGATCACATTCTGCATCTGGTCTTAAGTCATTTCTCAAATTGCTAAGAATTCCAGATTCAGTCTTGACCATTACCAGTCAAATTATCTCTAAGCTTAGAAACATCAATGTCGATGTCTAGGAATTTTTTCTTCTGAACACATTGTCAAGCTGCTGGCCAGCTTCGTCGCCATTGCTTAGTCGACGGCTTGTTGATTGAGCAGATGCCAGGCGCCCCCAAGCGACGTAAAGACAGCTACACATTCCGCAAAGTCCCGTTACAATTCGAATCAAGCAGGGCGCGTTTGCCTCTGCTCCTTCGTCCCGATTGGGACATTCCTTTCCGTTCTCATGACCACCACCCTCCAGCAGCGCTCTGGCGCTTCCAGCTGGCAGGCCTTCTGTGATTGGGTCACCTCCACCAACAACCGTCTTTATGTCGGTTGGTTCGGTGTGCTGATGATCCCCACACTGCTGGCTGCCACCGTTTGTTTCATCGTCGCTTTCGTCGCCGCTCCCCCGGTTGATATCGACGGCATCCGTGAGCCTGTTGCTGGCTCCTTGATTTACGGAAACAACATCATCTCCGGTGCTGTTGTTCCTTCCAGCAATGCCATCGGCTTGCACTTCTATCCCATCTGGGAAGCGGCTTCTCTCGATGAGTGGCTGTACAACGGCGGTCCTTACCAGCTGGTTGTCTTCCACTTCCTGATCGGAATTTCCGCATGGATGGGGCGTCAGTGGGAACTCTCCTACCGCCTCGGCATGCGCCCCTGGATCTGTGTTGCCTACAGCGCTCCGCTGTCTGCAGCCTTTGTGGTTTTCCTGATCTACCCCTTCGGTCAGGGTTCGTTCTCTGACGGCATGCCCCTGGGCATCTCCGGAACCTTCAACTTCATGTTGGTGTTCCAG
>NZVB01000031.1 GCA_002701375.1 Cyanobium sp. NAT70
GGCTACGGCGGTGGCGGTGGTGGCTACGGCGGTGGCGGTGGTGGCTACGGCGGTGGCGGTGGTCGCGAGGGTGGCTACGGCGGCGGCGGTGGCTATCGCGGCGGCGGTGGTGGCTACGGCGGTGGCGGTGGTCGCGAGGGTGGCTACGGCGGTGGCGGCTATGGCGGCGGTGGTGGTCGTGAGGGTGGCTACGGCGGTGGCGGTGGCGGTGGCCAGGACTCTGGAGAGCGTCGTTCCGGGGCACGCGGTTGGGAAGATCGCAGTTATGGTGCTGGATCTCGCGATAATGCTGGCGGAGGCACCACCTCCGGAGGTGCGCAAGAAGGTGGTTATGACGATGGACGCAGTCGACGTCGTCGAGGTTCATCGTCAGCTGGCGGCGGCAGCGGCGGCGGCGGAGATGAGTTCTCCGGTTATGGCGGCGCTGAAGGCTGAATCTTGAATTCAGAGGCCGGCTTCACGCAGCTGCCGGCCCGCTTGATCAAGAACGGCAAGGTCAGCGTTTCGTTGTTGAGCTTGCTGACCAAGATCTCGTCGCCAATGGCGAGCACCTTTAACCCCTTCAACCAATTGCACGAGATGACGGCAGAGGTCCCACAGACGGCCTCCACGTTTCAGGTGTGCTTCAGCATGAGGGATTAGCCCATCAATCACGTCTGAAGCCAAAATCGTGCAAGGTGTTTCATCAAAGATCACTGCATCAATTGTTTGCCAGCGGAGCGGGTGGGCATAAGCGGCACGCCCCACCATGGCTCCATCGCAACCTTCAAGTGCTCGTAAGCAGTCATCTGTTGACTCCAGTCCGCCATTGAGTTCGATCAGCAGCTCCGGACGGCGTTGTTTGAGGGCTATGACACGTTCATATTGCAATGGAGGAATCGTTCGGTTTTGTTTGGGATCAAGACCTTCCAACCAGGCTTTTCTGGCGTGTATAGCGAAACGACTTGCTCCTGCTGAGGCAACGCGATCCACGAAAGCAGTGAGTAATTCATCGCTATCGAGATCATCAATACCGATTCGGTGTTTGACAGTGACCGGCAGGTTTGCAGCTGTGCGCATTGCCTCAACACAACGAGCAACTAGGTCTGGTTCGGCCATCAAACAAGCTCCGAAATTGCCGGCTTGTACTTTTTGGCTGGGGCAGCCAACATTCAAATTGATTTCGTCATAACCCCAGTCCTGGGCTAACCGTGCTGCATCGGCAAGCATTGCTGGTTGATCGCCACCCACCTGAAGAGCGATTGGATGTTCGATTGGATCGAAATCCAACAATTTGTCGCGTCGATTGCTGTAGTGCAGGGCTTGCGCAACAACCATTTCTGTATAGAGCAGGGAGCGACGAGTGATTTGTCGCATCAGCACTCGGAAATGCCGATCTGTGCAGTCGAGCATCGGCGCCACACTGAAGCGATAGGCGCCGATCAGTGGTGCAGGTTTGGCAAGGCTCATTCATCCATGCTGCCTGCTAATCACTTCAGGATCCGGTTAGACCAGTTGGATGAATTTTTTGACGCGT
This sequence comes from Cyanobium sp. NAT70, assembly GCA_002701375.1. Lineage (GTDB taxonomy): Bacteria > Cyanobacteriota > Cyanobacteriia > PCC-6307 > Cyanobiaceae > Parasynechococcus. Next base: position 1,517 of record NZVB01000031.1, read on the forward strand.
GATGACTCCGAGGGCTGCATCATGCACGAGGAGATCGTTGTTGTTGTCCATGTTGGTTGGGATCCAAGCGATTCTTGCTTGGCCGCGGCGGGTCTTCGCTGCAACTAAGTCCTCGGATCCTGATTGGGATCTCTCTCCTGAGGAGTGGCGTCAACGTTTATCTCCAGAGGCGTATCGCGTGCTGCGTGATGAAGGCACCGAACGGCCGTTTACCAGTCCGCTTAATGCTGAGAAACGTTCAGGGGTTTATCACTGTGCTGGATGCGATCTGCCCTTGTTTTCCTCAAAGGCCAAGTTCGACAGTGGGACAGGTTGGCCAAGTTTCTGGCAGCCGTTGCCGCGAGCGGTCGAAACCAAAGTCGATTTCAAATTGATTGTTCCGCGTACGGAATACCACTGTCGGCGTTGTGGCGGTCATCAGGGTCATGTCTTCAATGATGGACCTCGACCCACCGGTCAGCGTTACTGCAATAACGGCGTTGCTCTTGTCTTCCACCCAAGTCGCTGATCTCAATCGTTTTGATCTGTTGGTGATTGGTGGCGGTGCCGCCGGTTTCATGGGAGCGATCACGGCTGCTGAAGCGGGAGTCGCTCGCGTGATGGTGCTGGAAGCGACAGCAGATCCACTAGCCAAGGTGCGGCTCAGTGGTGGTGGCCGTTGCAATGTCACCCATGCCTGCTGGGATCCAACCGAATTGACGGGCTATTACCCCCGTGGTCAAAAACCGCTGCGAGGTCCCTTTAGCCGTTTTGCGCCTGGTGATGCGGTCGCCTGGTTTGCTGACCATGGTCTTGAACTTGTGGCCGAGCCGGATGGTCGCTTGTTTCCCAAGCAAAATCGTTCCAGTGCCGTCGTGCAGTGCTTACGACAAGCGGCGTCTTGTTCCGGTGTGACCGTGCGCACGACAACTGCTGTGCAGACCTTGCAGCGCTGTGGTGATCGCCATTTCAGGGTCTTATGCCGTGGAGGTGAGATGTTCAGTGCGGAACACGTGTTGTTGGCGACAGGAGGGCACCCCAGCGGGCGGCGTTTGGTGTCGTCGTTGGGCCATCACGTGATTGCACCAGTTCCTTCTCTCTTCACGTTGGCGTTGGATGAACCTGTGCTTAGCGCTTGTTCTGGGGTGGCTTTGGATGATGTGGCGTTGACCTTGCAAGTGCATTCAGATCGGTTTCGCCAGGTGGGCCGTGTGCTGATCACGCACTGGGGTCTGAGCGGGCCTGCCACGTTGCGGCTGACTGCATTTGCTGCAAGGGCGTTACGTGAGAGTCGATACCGCGGGGAGCTTCGTGTGAGTTGGTTTGGAATGACTCCTCAAGCTGAACTCATTGAGGCCATGCGCCAGTTGCGACGGGACGTTCCAAAGCGCACTTTGGCGGCTGCCCGTCCTTGGCCGCAGCGGTTGCCGCGGAGGTTGTGGCTTGGGATGTTGAACGCTGCGGGGGTTTCAACAGACTTGCGCTGGTCTGACTGTCCGGCGCGGGTGGAACAGTCCTTAATTCAGCAACTTGATCAGAGCCGTTTCCAAGTGAAGGGACGTGGTCCCTTTGGCGAGGAGTTCGTTACTGCTGGTGGTGTTGATCTTGGCGAGGTGAATCTGGCGACGATGGAGAGTCGGCTGGTGCCAGGTTTTTATCTCGCTGGCGAAGTTTTAGATATTGATGGTGTGACTGGTGGATTTAATTTTCAGCATTGTTGGACGAGCGGTTGGTTGGCAGGTGAGGCCATCGCCGCTGCGATTATTTGATTTGATCGAAGACAGAGAACATGGGTAGATACATGGCCAGCAAGATAGAACCAACAATGCCTCCGACGACAACAATCATCGCTGGTTCGAGCATGGAGGTCAGTGCCTTCACCATGGCTCCAACTTCGTCCTCATAAAAATCAGCTACCTTACTCAACATTTTGTCCATTTCGCCGGTTTCTTCCCCGATCGACAGCATGTTGAGTGCCATTTCAGGCAAGACATTTTGACGAATCAGGGCTGTGCTGAGCAGAACGCCTTCCTGCACCAGATTGCGTGATTTGAGAATGGCATCTGAAATGATCGTATTACCAGCTGTCTGGCTAGAGATGTCAAGAGACATCAGAATCGGAACCCCAGCTCTTGTTAGAGAGCTAAAGATTCGGCAGAATTGAGCTGTGGCTGTCATCATAATTAGTTCTCCAAAAAGGGGGATTTTTAAGATGATGCGATCAACCGAACGACGCCCTTTATATGTGCTGTAATAGCGGCTAAATAACCAAATCATGATCAATAGGGCTCCGGCTGCATAGAGAGCTGTGACGGAACGCAGTAGTTCACTGAGATCCACTAATAACTGCGTAAAGGCCGGTAGTTCAGCCCCTAAATCTGCAAAGATTCCTGCAAAGGTGGGAATGAGAAAGATGGTCATCCCTAAGAAAACTAAAATGGCAATTACAAGAACAGCAACCGGATAGCCAAGCGCTCCTTTGATTTGATTTTGCAATTTGGCGTTGTCTTCGAGCAGCTTGGCTAATCGTTTTAAAGATTCATCGAGCACACCTCCAGCTTCACCGGCTTCCACCATGGCGATGCTGAGTTGGTCAAACACTTTGGGCCATTGGCGGATGGCGGCACCAAGCGATACTCCCTCATTGACATCAAGGCTCACTTTGATCAAAGCTCGTTTGAACATCGGCAGTTTCTGTTGCTTGGCCATCAGATCAAGACTGCGCACGATTGGGACGCCTGCATCAACGAGTGCCGCTAATTTGCTCGCGAAAACCGCTTTTTCTTTTACGCCTGGCGGTTTTTCGAAAGCTTTGCTGAGGTCAAATGAGAGTAATCCGCTGGTTGCTCCATCTTCTTTTTTGCTGGCTTGAGACTTTTGGGCAGGTTTTAAGTCTGTGGCGCGAATCCCTCGCCGGCGCAGTTGTTTTTTCGCCTCTGTGACATCTGTTGCTTTCAGAGTCAGTGTTTTGGCTTGCCCGCTGGCATTGGTGTAAGTGGCAACGAAGGAGGCCATTATTCAAGGTTTTTTGTTTCAGTCATCACGAATGAGCCGTTCTAATTCGCCTGGTTTACTTGCTTTTGCAATGCCTTCTGATGGGCTGATTTCACCGGCCATGATCAATTCTGCGAGGGCTTTTTCAAGGGTTTGCATGCCTTGTTCCCCGCCGGTTTGTATTTGGGAATAGAGCTGTGCTGTTTTACCTTCGCGGATGAGATTTGCTGTTGCGGAGGTGTTGATCAAGATCTCTTGCGCCATCACTCGGCCGAATTCTCCAGGTTTGGGGTTTTGCCGTCTGCAGAGCGTTTGGGAAAACACCGCGACAAGACTGCCGGACAGTTGCACACGGATTTGGGTTTGCTGAGCTGGGGGGAACACATCCACCATCCGATCGACGGTCTGCGCTGCAGAGCTGGTGTGCAATGTGCCGAAAACGAGGTGACCGGTTTCAGCAGCGCTGACAGCCAGCTGGATTGTTTCAAGATCGCGCATTTCCCCAACAAGGATCACGTCTGGGTCCTCGCGTAAGGCAGCGCGGAGTGCGTTGGAGAAACTGCGGGTGTCTTCGTTCAGTTGGCGTTGGTGGACCAAGCTTTTGTCGCTTTGATAAACAAATTCGATCGGGTCTTCGATGGTGAGGATGTGTTCGCTGCGCGTGTGATTGATGTGATCCAGTAGGGCGGCCAAGGTGGTTGTTTTGCCAGAGCCGGTCGGTCCCGTCACCAACACGAGACCGCGTGGGCGTTGGCTTGTTTCCAGCACCACAGAGGGCAGATTCAGCACCTCGACGCTTGGGATCTTGCTGCCGAGTGCACGCAAGCAAGCGGCATAACTCCCCTTTTGCCGATAGACGTTGACTCGGAAGCGGGCTACCCCTTTGAGGCCATAGGCGCAATCCAATTCCCAGGTTTGTTCAAGGGTTTTGCGCTGGCTGTTATTCAACATTGAGAAGATCAGCCTGTTGCAGCTCTCTTCTGTGAGTGGTTCTTGTCTGAGTGGGCGCAATTCACCACTGAAGCGTCCATAGGGAGGCTGTCCGGTAGCGATGTGTAGATCACTGCCACCGGCTTCCACCAGTTGCTCCATCAACTCTTCGATCATCAGGTCCATGACGATCTCCTCACTGGCGTTCGGTTAGGCAGTAAGGGCACTCAAGCCAGCCTTCCTGGAGGCCAGCACCGCACCCTCTGCAAGTCATTGTGCTGAGGGCACGCGCTCTGCGCTCCGATTCAAGGCCTGAATCGGTAAGAATCATGCGTCCAACTTCCTCAAGCGTGGTGTGGCCTTCTCGCACCAGTTCCAGGCTGTAACCGAGCAGAGTGACCATGCCGGCTTCTAGAGCGAGCTGACGAATCACATCTGTGGTCGCGCCTTTTGAGACCACTGTTGCGATCTCTTCGTTGACGCGCAAGACCTCGTAGACCCCGACACGCCCCTTGTATCCGCTGCCCTTGCATTTCGGACAAACCTGGTCCTGTCCTTCGTGGTGATGTGCTTTGTAGAACGTCACTCGCGCTTCTCGGCTTGCCATCAAGCCAAAACGGCCGAGCTCTTGTTCATCTGGTTTGTAGGGGATTCGGCAGGCTGGACAGACACGGCGCATGAGTCGTTGCGACACGATGCCGATTAGGGCTGCTGAAACCATGAAGGGTTCGACGCCCATCTCATCGAGTCGGGCGATCGTGCTTGGCGCATCGTTGGCGTGCAGGGTGCTGAGTACCAAGTGCCCGGTGAGGGCGGCTTCGATGGCGGTCTTGGCAGTTTCTAAATCTCTTGTCTCTCCCACCAGAAGGACATCTGGGTCTTGACGCATGAAGGCGCGCAACGCGGTCGCGAAGTCAAACCCTTTCTCGCGGTTGACCTGGCATTGCGTGATGCCGGGCAGGGTGTATTCGATTGGGTCTTCCACCGTGGAGATATTGATTCCCGGGTCATTGCGTTCGGCGAGCAGCGAATAAAGCGTTGTCGATTTTCCCGAGCCGGTGGGACCGGTCACCAAGATCATGCCGAAGGGTTTGGCACCGAGGTCCCGCACCATTTCAAGGGTGTCGACATTGGTGATCAGCTTGTCGAGGCCAAGCTGTGTGGAACTGCTGTCCAACAGACGCAGACAAACCTTTTCGCCAAAACGGCTGGGCAGGGGGTTGACCCGAAAATCGATGACGCGATTTTTGTAACGGCGGCGGATGCGTCCGTCTTGAGCTTGTCGCCGTTCAGCGATGTCCAGATCAGCAAGAATTTTGAAGCGGGAGGTCACCGCTGGAATCAGGCGTTTGGGCAGCGGCTCCACGTATTGCTGCAAAACACCGTCTTGGCGGTAACGCAGACGTAATCCTTTTTGTTGTGGCTCGACGTGAATATCACTGGCGCCGACAGACATCGCCTGCAGCAGGATTCGGTCTACGAGGGACACCACCGGAGAGGCTTCTGCATCCTGGAGGCTTGCTTCTAAATCAGTTGTGTTGCTGTTGAGAGCGGCCTGTTCCTCAGGGTCATCCTCTAGTACTCCTTCTGTATTGAATTCTTCGAGATAGGACGATGCGGTTTGTTCAATCGATGAATCGATCGAATCCACATCGGTTGGATTAGGAGTCAGCGCTTCGGGGTTTTCTGCTGCTTCCGCTGCTTTTGTGATCGTCTCCGAGCTCAGAACACTGGTTAGGTCGCTTTGCAGAGCTGGATGAAGGCGTATTTTGCGTCCGCTTTGCGTCAGGTTTTCGATCAAGTGATTTCCGTCTGCTTCGCTCCATTGACTCGGGATTGCGATATCTAAGTGCTGGTCGTCGATGGCCATCGGCATCGCTGGAATGTTGGCCCAGCTGGTGCGATCAAGCCCGGTGGAGTCGTTTTGAAGCAAGGGCAACGCTTGTTTCAGTTCATCCGGTCCTGGAATGTGTCGTTTGAGCAACAACTCCAATTCCAATCGCTGCTGATCGGGGTCGACGGCGTCCGGAATAGGCCGGGTCAAGGTCACAGGTGATCACAGCGATGGAGGTGCGGGCTTCCGCAGCTTGTGGGAGGTGAGCGTTGCCCTTCAACATGTCTAGACAGCAATTTCTGACCGGTCAGCATGAGTGGCGACGCCTCCACCCCTGAGCAGGACCAGACCGTTGAGCCAATCACAACCCCTGTTGAATCAGAAGGGACGGCAGCTGAGTCTGTAAGCGCGTCTACAGCCGCTGATCCCAGTGTTCGTTTACAGCAGTTGGAGCAGGAACTTCAAACCCTGAAACAGGAGCACGACGCCCTTCAGAGTCAGTACATGCGCATCGCTGCTGACTTTGACAATTTCCGCAAACGTCAAAGTCGGGATCAGGACGATATGCGGCAGCAGCTTGTGTGTTCCACCTTGACGAACATCCTTCCCGTGGTCGACAACTTTGAGCGGGCTCGTCAGCAATTAAATCCTGAAGGTGAAGAAGCTCAGGCTCTGCATCGCAGTTATCAGGGGCTGTATAAGCAATTGGTTGAAGTTCTGAAGCAACAGGGTGTTGCCCGGATGGAAGTGGTCGGTCAAGAGTTCGATCCAACCCTGCATGAGGCGGTGCTTCGGGAGGAAAGCCACGACCATCCCGAGGATGTCGTGACAGAGGAACTTCAGCGTGGTTATCACCTCAACGGTCGTGTTTTGCGCCACGCGATGGTCAAGGTTTCCATGGGTCCTGGTCCTATTGCTGATGCTGATGCTGCATCCGCGCCAACAGTTGATGCTGATCCGTCGCAATCGGAGCAGAGCTAATGGCTGATTATTACGATCTGCTGGGTGTTGGTCGTGATGCTGACGCCGATACGTTGAAGCGCGCCTATCGCCGATTGGCTCGTCAATATCACCCAGATGTCAATAAGGAAGCAGGTGCCGAGGACCGTTTTAAGGAAATAGGTCGCGCTTATGAAGTTCTGAGCGATCCCCAAACGCGGGCCCGTTATGACCAATTTGGTGAGGCGGGCCTCGGCGGAGCCGCCGGAGCTCCGGATATGGGCGATATGGGTGGCTTTGCGGATTTGTTTGAGACGTTTTTTAGTGGCTTTGGTGGAGCATCAGCGGGCGGTGGTGGTGGCAGACCGCGGCGGCGGGGGCCTCAGCAGGGGGATGATCTTCGTTTTGATCTGACCATCAGTTTTGAACAAGCTGTGTTCGGAGAGGAGCAGGAAATCAAAATTCCTCATCTGGAAACTTGTGGCACCTGCGGAGGCACCGGCGCGAAGAAGGGTAGTGGGCCGACCACCTGCGCCACCTGTGGTGGTGCGGGACAGGTGCGCAGGGCAACCCGTACTCCTTTCGGAAGCTTTACGCAGGTGGCGGAATGTCCAAATTGCGGTGGAACCGGTCAGGTGATCGCCGATCCCTGCACAGCATGTGGTGGACAAGGTGTGCAGCAGGTTCGCAAAAAATTGCGCATTAACATTCCAGCTGGAGTGGATACAGGCACCCGTTTACGGGTTTCAGGAGAAGGGAATGCTGGCCTCCGCGGTGGACCATCGGGAGACCTTTATGTGTTCTTGACGGTTAAAACACACCCCAAGTTGAGACGTGATGGTCTGAATGTGTTGTCTGAGGTGAAGGTCAGCTATCTGCAAGCGATCCTCGGGGACACGATCGAGGTGGAGACGGTCGATGGTAATCAGGAACTAGAGATTCCGCCTGGTACACAGCCCACTTCAGTATTGACTTTGACTGGTCAAGGTATCCCTAAACTCGGTAATCCTGTTGCTCGAGGTGATCAACGAATCACAGTCACTGTTCAACTTCCTAGCAGATTGTCTGCGGAGGAGCGTGAATTACTCGAGACCTTGGCTGGTCATCATTCTGCTCGGGGCAAGCAGCACCACCATCACAACAGTGGTCTGTTCGCTCGCTTGTTTGGTCAAAAAGGATGAGTGAAATAGAGCGTTCTTTGGATATGAGAGGAACACCTTGTCCAGTCAATTTCATCCGTTGTCGCCTTGCTCTTGAGACGATGCATGCCGGCGATCATTTGCATGTTCAGCTCGATCATGGTGAACCAGAAGAGATGGTTATTCCTGGTTTGCGTGATGCAGGTCACCAAGTGGATGTGATTGAGAGGGATGCCACATCAGTGAAGCTGCATGTGATCTGTGCTGGCTGAGTTGTTGTGAATGCTTCGGCCGGCATTGTGGTGGCCTTGCAGGCGAATTACCTCGAGGTTGAGCTTGATGCGGCTCCGGTTGGTGTTCCCAGGCGTTTGCTCTGTACGCGACGAACGCGGCTGAGTCATCGGGGCGCAGCTGTGCATGTGGGCGACCGAGTGCTGGTGGAGGCGATCGATAAGGTCCAGGCGCGTGCGGTGGTTGCGGATGTTGAGCCGCGTATCAGTTGGCTCGGCCGTCCGCCCGTGGCCAATGTGTCCACTGTGGTTGTGGCGTTATCCGTTGAGAAGCCTGGCTTTGATCCCAATCAGGCCAGTCGTTTTCTGCTTACGGCGGAACGGACCGGATTGGAGGTTTTGTTGCTTCTCACCAAATGCGATTTGGTCAATACCGATCAACTGCTGGCCTACGGCAAGCGACTAGAAGGCTGGGGTTATGAACCCCTGGCTATTTCCAGTCGCACTGGCGATGGAATCGACGCTCTGCGTCGGCGTTTGTCCGCCTCATCTCTTGCTGTGGTTTGTGGACCGTCCGGGGTTGGCAAAAGCAGTGCCTTGAACCGATTAATGCCTGAGCTGTCCCTTCGCGTCGGAGCGATGTCCGGACGATTGCAGCGGGGCCGACACACCACGCGTCATGTGGAGTTATTCAGCTTGACTGAGGGATCTCGCATTGCCGATACGCCTGGCTTTAACCGACCTGATTTGCCAAATGATCCAAAAGGTTTTGGTCTGCTTTTTCCGGAGTTACGCCAACAATTGGATCCATGGCCTTGTCGATTTCGCGATTGCTCGCATGTGGCAGAGCCAGGTTGTGGTGTCGATCGTGATTGGGAGCGTTACAGCTTCTACATCTCGGGCCTTGAGGAATTGTCCTCTTTCAACCACTCATCCCGGGCAGATTGAGATTCAGTCCTCCAGTGAGTTCCTCCATGCGATCTTTCATCGTGGCCGTCGAGGCGTCGTAAGCAGCTTGAAGCGCTTCTAATGTGGCCGCCTCAGCCACTTCTTGGCCATCCTGGAGCAGGCTCGGGTCAAGCTTGACTCGAAGTGGTTGCTGATTGCCAGACAGCCAGATACTGGCTCGGCCGTCAGAGCTGCTTCCTTCGATTTCCATTCCATCCAATTCTTCTTGCAGCTTTTGGGCGTCCTGTTGAATTTGCTGCGCCTTGCGAAAGGCTTCGGTGAGCTGGCCGAAATTGGGAAGTCCGAACCCTGCCATGGTGCTGCTGACTGAGCCGGCAGACTAAGCGGATGTTGTGAAGCCGAGGCGTTTCACTTCAGGATGCAGCGACAGGTTGTGGCGATCCTGAACACGATCCTGAACAAGGCTGATCAGTTGGTCGATATCTGCTGCTTTGGCATCGCCTGTGTTGACAATGAAATTCGCATGCAAGGTCGAAACTTCGGCTCCACCGATTCGTGTCCCCTTGAGCCCCAAATCCTCGATCAGTTTGCCAGCTTTCAGGGGTTCTGGATTGCGGAATACGCTGCCGCAGCTCGGTTGTGTGTAGGGCTGAGTTGTTGTGCGGTGGTTCAGATTTTGACGCGTGATCCGTTTCAATTCCTTGGGATCATGCCCAGGCTCCAGACGGAACCGAGCCGACAGCACCAAGAGAGGATCCTGTTGCAATCGGCTGTGGCGATAGCCGAACTCGAGCTGGTCCCGTTGCAGTCGAAAGGGTTCACCACCTTGTAAGGAGATCACTTGTACGGATTCCAGCCATTCGGCCGTGCAGCCCCCCTGGGCACCGGCGTTCATCACGGCTGCTCCTCCCACTGTGCCTGGAATGCCCACAGCCCATGACAGTCCGAGCAGCCCTGCTTGGGCGACTCGTCGGGAGAGGGAGGGAATCGGTTCGCCAGCTAGAGCCTCAACTGCGCCGGTTTGCTGATCGATTTGCACACCTTGGAGCTTGCGTAAACACAGGGTTAGACCAGGGAGTCCTTGATCGTGAATGAGCAGGTTCGACCCGGCTCCGATCACACGGCAAACCATCCCTTTTCGCTTCGCCCAGTCCAGCCAGATGCTCGTTTCTTCAATGCTGCAAGGCTCGACCAACCATTGGGCTGGTCCGCCGACGCGCCACGTGGTGAATTCAGCAAGCGAAACAGCGGAGCGGGGCTGAAGCGAGGTCATCGGGACTGGATGGCCCCGATCGGCGATTGCCAGGAGGATGTGTTCCGCTGCGACAGCCTTGACCAGAGGCTATTGACGTCTCCGGCACCCATGGCGAGAACTAGATCCTGGGGGCGGCTGAGATGTTGGACAAGGGTTGCTAAGTGATCGAGATCATTGGCGACATCAATGTTGAGATCTGGTTTCAGGGCAAGGATTCTCTCGCGTAGCAATTGACTCGATACCCCGTCGATGGGTTGCTCTCCAGCCGCATAGACCGGAGCCAGTAGGAGGGCATCACAGTTTTGAAGTGCTTCAGCGAAATCATCCAGGAACTGCTTTGTTCTGCTGTATCGGTGGGGTTGAAACACCACGACGAGTCGTTCAGGTGGAGTAGGGAGGGGACTACGACCGCTGTCCACCATCAGTCGGGCCATGCTGAGGGTGGCTTTCACTTCGCTCGGGTGATGGGCGTAGTCATCAACAATGTGACGCTCCTGCCACGTCCCTCGAAGATCGAAGCGGCGACCCGGAGCCTGCAGGGTGGATAAACCTTCCATCAGCTGCTCGAATGAAACCCCTTCCATCCGGCAAGCAGCGAGGGCAGCCGTGGCATTACTGAGATTGTGCAATCCCGGCATCGGCAGGGTGAACTCTCCAATCGGAACGCCGTTTTCATAGAACCGTGCAACACAGCGATCACCATCGAGTTGAAGCGGCAACGCGGCGAATGCGACGTTTTCTGAGCGGGTGACCGACCACCAGGCATCTGCGCTGAAGTGCTCTTGCAGGATCGGGTCGTCATGGTTGGCCAGGAGCCGACCGCAGCCTGTGCCAAAGCATTTGACCGTCGCGATTAGGTCGTCAAGATTGTTGTAGTGATCGGTGTGATCGAGTTCCAGATTGGTGATCACGCCGAGAGATGGCTGAAATTTCACCAAGGACCCATCGGATTCATCTGCTTCGGCGACAAGGAGTCGACCCTGCCCGGCATGCCCGTTGCTTCCTAGACAAGGGACGATGCCTCCGATAACGGCTGTTGGATCTTCACCCGCATGATTCAGCAAGGTGGTGACCAGCGTGCTGGTGGTTGTTTTTCCATGGCTGCCCGCTACAGCGATCGCTGGTTGTTGGCCGATCAAGGCTGCGAGGAGATCGGATCGATGCCAGATTTCAAGGCCCGCTTCTTTTGCAGACATCAGCTCTGGATTGCTGTCTGGGATGGCGGTGCTAATGACCACAATCGGCTTGCAATCTTGGCGTTGCAGCAACGCTTTGACCGTCGCAGCGGTTTGTTCAGCAAAAACATCAACCCCCTGTTCACGCAACTGTTGAACGGTGGCGTTGTCCCGTGGATCCGATCCACTGACTGGATGGTTTCGATCCGCCAAAATTTTTGCGAGCGCAGACATCCCGATCCCCCCAACTCCGATGAAATGGATTGGTTGTCGGCTGTCGAGCGCTAAGGCCAAGGAACACAGTCAGAGGCTTGAAAGATAAGCCAGTTGTGCCGGTCCGTCTCGGCTTTCGCGGCTCGATTGGTTGGCCTCGACGCCAAATTGAACGCCAAAAAACAAGGAATTTTTGCTTATTTCTGTATGATCTGCGGCCAAAACCCTTACGCGGTATCCCCGCTTCTGCCATGACCCTGCGCGTTGCGATCAATGGATTCGGCCGGATCGGTCGCAATGTGATGCGGGGTTGGATCAGCCGCGGTGCTGAGACAGGCCTCCAGATCGTTGGGATGAACTCCACGTCTGACCCGAAGACAAGCGCTCATCTGCTCACCTACGACTCGATCCTTGGCAAGCTTGATCCCAGCGTGCAGATCGAGACCACTGACGACACGATGACCGTCAATGGCAATGAGATCAAATTTTTCGCGGACCGTAATCCTCTCAATTGCCCCTGGAAAGATTGGGGCGTTGATCTGGTCATCGAATCCACCGGTGTGTTTAACACCGATGAAAAAGCCAGCATGCACCTTGAGGCTGGCGCCAACAAAGTGATTCTTACCGCCCCTGGAAAAGGCGACGGCGTTGGAACATTTGTGGTGGGCGTTAATGATGATGAGTATCGGCATGAGGATTGGAAGATCCTCAGTAATGCCAGCTGCACCACGAATTGCCTAGCTCCGATCGTGAAGGTTCTCGATCAAAATTTTGGTGTGGATTGGGGTCTGATGACCACGATCCACAGCTACACCGGTGACCAGCGCATTCTTGATAACAGCCACCGCGATTTACGCCGTGCTCGCGCTGCTGCACTGAACATGGTTCCGACGACAACGGGTGCTGCCAAAGCTGTTGCGTTGGTTTATCCCCAGGTGAAGGGCAAGTTGACCGGTTTTGCGATGCGCGTTCCGACCCCAAATGTCTCTGCTGTCGACCTCACATTTGGTCCATCTCGCCCCACCAGCGTTGATGAGGTCAAGGCTGTGATGAAGGCGGCCTCTGCTAATGGCATGAAGGGAATTATCAAATACAGCGATTTACCTTTGGTGTCGACCGATTACGCCGGAACCAACGAATCCACCATTTTTGATGCTGATCTCACCTATGCCATGGGTGATAAAGCGATCAAAATCCTTGCTTGGTACGACAACGAGTGGGGATATAGCCAGCGTGTGGTTGATCTTGCTGAGGTCGTGGCACGTAATTGGAAGTGATTTCACAACTTGAACTTGATCAGCGAATTCACTGATCAAAATCATCAATTTTTACCCTCCCAAATCGGGAGGGTTTTTGGTTTTTAGGTTGTGATTGATTTGTAGTGGTCATATCCCACTGTTTTCAAAGGCAATTGAGTTTCTTCCCAAGTAATTTTGCCCGGATTGTTGGTCATCGTTCCGATGTGGCAGCTGTCTGGAAGAATTTGCAGCCAAGCTGATGCCCAGTCGGCAGGCAGGCTCAACACCAGCTCGAAATCTTCCCCTCCTGCTAGGCACCAGTCTCTCCAACGATTGCCCTTTGGCCAGTCTCGGTGCCGAGGCAAGTGCTCCTCTTGCAAGATTGCGCCGCAGTTGCTGCTCGAGCAAAGGGCTTGAACTGCAGCCAGCAAACCATCGCTGCTGTCCGTTCCGCCTACACGCCAAGGCAGTTCAGTTGGTTTGCATTGCAGAAGTGTCTGTAAGGCATCGAAACGTGGGATCGGTCGTTGATGTCGTTCGATCGAACGCTGTTGCAAGGTTTCGCTCAGGGCCGAGTGGTTCAAGCTGGGGTCGTTTTGGAGAAGTGCTAATCCCAGACGGCTGAGGCCATGGGGTCCGCTGGTCACAAGCGCATCTCCAGGTTGGGCGTCGCTTCGGTGCAGCCGCAGACGACCCAAGCGCCCAAGAGCGGTGATGGAAAGTAAGCGTTGTTGACCACTTGAACAGTCGCCTCCGAGAACGCTGCCGCCGAATTGGTTCAGCGCTGCAGTAATCCCCTGATAGACCCCTTCGACCCAGGTCCAAGGAGTGTTTCCTGGTGCCACGAGGGCAACGGTGATGCCGTCGATGTGCTCTGCACCACTGGCGGCTAAATCAGAGAGGTTGGCAGCGACGGCTCGCCAGCCCACATCAACGGCTGGAGTGGTGATGTCACTGAAATGAACACCATCGACCAACACATCGGTGTTGAGCAGCAACGGCCTTGGGTCGGGTGTTAAGCAGGCGGTGTCATCGCTCAGCTGACCGGCGGGGGCGAAGTGGGCGATGCGTCGAATCAGCTCCGCTTCACCAAGACCGGCCAGGCTTTCGGGCATTTCAAGCGTGGGCGATGAGACCGTCGGCACCTTCGATCACTTGGATCGTTTTGATCCGGTCGTCTTTGGTGAGATCTTCAAGGGTGTCGAAGCCGTCCACGACATAGCCGTAAGCAGCATTGCGTCCATCAACCAAATTGAGCCCTGCCGGGGTGAGTTCAGCTTCGTAGAGGAACATGAAGAATTGGGAGGATCCGTCATCCAGTGCCTGGGCGGAGTGGGCCCAGCCCAAGGTGCCGAGCGTGGCGAAGGGCAGGGTTGGGGTGGCCTTGTAGAGCCCAACGTCTTCGAAGGTTTGGTTGTAGAAGGTGTCTGGTTCGCCGGGCACGCGGATCTCAAGTGGTACGTGCCGTTCTTGTTTGGTTGCAGGATCGATGTAACCGATGGCAGGTCCCTCTGGGTCACCGCTCTGCAGCACGTAGAAGTCTTCGGCGCGGATAAACGGCAGCCCGTCGTAAAAACCCTTCAGGGTCAAATCGATGAAGGCACCGGCTGTTAACGGAGCGTTGTAACCGTCAACCACAGCGGTCAAATCACCTTGGGTGGTCTTGATCGCCACGGTGGCTCGCCCTTGCAATCGCGGAAGCGCATCGAATTCAGAGGGAATTTCGATGCTGTAGTCGTCTGGGACCATCAGTTGCTCGACGGCGCCAATGGATTCGAGGGCTGCACGACGAGCTGCAATAAAAGCTGATCGATTGCTGGCTTTTGCTTGGTCTTGCAGGTTGTCCAGTTCGTCGTTCAGGCGTTGCAGAAGACTTTCGGCCTTTGAGCGCTTGGGTTCCGGAATTGCCTCGAGGATGGCGTTGCTCCCGCTACTAAGCAGCGACTTGCTGCGGCTGACGGTTTTGTTCAGCGCACTCCAGCGTTTGCCCCGCAGATCGTTGCTGGTTGCTTCCAGACCATGCTGAAGATTGCGGATCTCCTTTTGATCGATCGGTAAGGCATCTCGCAGGATCGTGGCTGGATCTTTGACGGCGTTGCCTTGGGGCAGCTCGGCCCATGCAGCTTGTGGGAGAGCGAACAGTGCCGCGCTGATGACGCCGATCAGAAGAGCTTTTAATCGCTGATGGGTCAAGGGGAACCCCAGTGCTGACGGGACTTTGGCACAGCCGTATGATCCCCTGAACCGTTTCGCCGGAATGATCTCCAGCAACGACTTTCGCACCGGCACCACGATTGAGATCGATGGTTCCGTTTGGCGCGTGGTGGAGTTTCTGCACGTCAAGCCCGGCAAGGGATCTGCTTTTGTTCGAACCAAATTGAAGGCGGTGAAGACCGGCAATGTGGTGGAAAAGACCTTTCGCGCTGGCGAGATGATTCCTCAGGCGATGCTTGAAAAGTCCTCTCTCCAGCACACGTATATGGAAGGTGAGGACTACGTGTTTATGGACATGTCCTCTTATGAGGAGACGAGGCTTAGCGCTGAACAGATTGGCGACAGTCGCAAATATCTCAAGGAGGGGATGGAAGTGAATGTGGTGTCGTGGAACGACAAACCCTTGGAAGTGGAACTGCCCAATTCGGTGGTGCTGGAGATTAAGGAAACCGATCCAGGTGTGAAGGGTGATACAGCGACAGGTGGCACCAAGCCAGCCATTCTCGAGACAGGCGCACAAGTGATGGTTCCTTTATTTCTCTCGATTGGAGAGAAGATCAAGGTTGATACCCGTACAGACGCTTACCTGGGCCGAGAGAACTGATGGCTATGCAGCTGGATCACGAACAACTGCACCGTCTGCTGGAGGCCCTCGCCGATAGCGATATCCAGGAATTTCGCCTGGAGGGAGACGATTTCCGCTTGGAGGTGCGCCGCAACCTGCCGACTCAGGCTGTGATGGCTCCGGTGATGCCGGTTCCTTCCATGGCCGCTCCGGCGGCTGTGCCGACTGGAGATACCGCCTCCAGTTCACCACCCCCAGCGGCTACGGCAACCCGCAGTGATTTGCTCGACATCACGGCACCGATGGTTGGCACCTTTTATCGAGCTCCTGCCCCCGGAGAGGATCCCTTTGTTGAGATTGGAACCCGCATCGATGTGGGTCAGACGGTCTGCATCTTGGAGGCGATGAAGTTGATGAATGAACTCGAAACTGAGGTCAGCGGTGAGGTCGTGGAGATTTTGGTGGACAACGGCACTCCCGTTGAATTCGGTCAGGTTCTGATGCGGGTTCGCCCTGCTTGAGTTGTTGTGAGATCCCAGGCGGCTTGGATGGCCGCGATCATGCTGTCCGGGCGTGCGATTCCCTGGGCAGCGATGTCAAATCCGGTGCCGTGATCAGGAGAGGTGCGCAGAAAAGGCAGTTCGAGTGTTGTATTCACGGCGGCATCAAAGGCCAGCAACTTCACAGGGATCAGCCCTTGGTCATGAAATAAGGCAAGGTATCCGTCTGGGGCTGATGCATGGGGGTTCTGCCAGGCTTGAGCTGCACTCAGCCAACAGGTGTCCGGTGGAACGGGACCATCCAGTTGCATCTCCGGGTATCGCGTGCGCCATTGCTCGAGCAGGGGAATCAGCCAGTCGGCTTCCTCGTGGCCAAGTTGTCCTGCTTCACCCGCGTGTGGATTGAGTCCTGCCACGCTGAGGTGCGGCCGTTTGCTGAAGCGGCGGCAGAAGTCGAGCAATACGGTCAGTTTGTGATGGACGATCTCTGCTGAGAGTGCACTGGGAACGGTTTGCAGCGGGATATGTGTCGTGGCTAGCAACGTGTTGAACCGCCAGTGGCCGTGGGGTGCCATGGCTGTAAACAGCATCGAGGAGCTGCTTTGTCCCGCGAGTTCTGCGAGCCGTTCGGTTTGGCCTGGATAGTGATGGCCGGCGGCATGCCAGAGGTGCTTGGCGATTGGTGCGGTGACCAGGGCGCGAGCACCTGGTGTGCGGAGGCATTCCACGGCTCGGGTGAGCCAATGGAAGCTGGCAGCACCGCTCGACACGCTTGGTCGACCGGGTTCTGTTCGTTCG
Source organism: Cyanobium sp. NAT70 (assembly GCA_002701375.1). GTDB lineage: Bacteria > Cyanobacteriota > Cyanobacteriia > PCC-6307 > Cyanobiaceae > Parasynechococcus. The sequence continues at coordinate 18,429 of NZVB01000031.1, forward strand.
TCGAGGGGTTGATCATCAATGCAGAGCTGTGCTGGATCAGCCAGTGCGTCGCTGCCTTGCTNTAAGAGACGTTGATAGGTTTGAACGAGCGTGCGTTTACATCCCACCAGCAGAGGTTGAAGATCTTTCGGTAGAGAGGGGCTTGCGAGGGCTTTAAGCGTCACTTCCATCCCGATACCGGCGGGATCACCCAGGGCAATGACCAGCCGTTGGTTAGCGTCAGATGACCAGGGCATGGTTGTGCTGAGACTGTTCTTGCTGGGACTGTTGCTGATTGGAGTAGCAACCGGTGTGCGCAATCAGTGGTTTCAGGTGAATTTGGATCGCTTGCTTGAAGACATTGGGCTGCAAGGTGAGAGTGGAGAGAAACCGTTTGATTTCAATCAGTGGCTGATTGGCGAACCGGAGAATCAGCCGCCAACGGATTAAGCCTGTCTTGATCTTGCCGCCAGCAATCCGTTAACCCAGCGCGGAAATCTGGATGGAGCAGTTCATAGCCGAGGGTGCGGCAGAGCAACTGATTGTTGACGCGTCGGTTTTCGCTCCAAAAGGATTGGGCCATGGCGCTCATTTTGANGCTGGCTTGATCAAATGATTCCTCCGGGGGGGGCTTCAGTTGCATCAACTCGGCCGCNTAGNGCAGCAGATCGCTGCTGGGAGCGGGGCAGTTATCACTGATGTTGACGATGCCAGGCGGTTGCTGCTGTTCGGCTTGGTGAATGAGGTGGAGACAGGCTCCGGCGACATCCTCCACATGAATCCGAGAGAACACTTGTCCTGGTTTGATGATCATGCGAGCCCGTCCCGCGCGCAAGGTGTTGATCACGGAGCGTCCTGGTCCGTAAATGCCAGGGAGTCGCATGATTTGCACTGGTAGGCCTGAGTTTTGCCAGGCTTTCTCACAGNTCAGTCGTCGCTGACTTCTCTCCTGACCTGGATTGGCTGGATCGCTTTCGCTGACCCAGCGTCCGCCTTGATCTCCATAGACACCTGTCGTGGAGAGATAACCCACCCAGCGCAGGGGTAAGTGTTGAAGCAACGGCAGCATCGTGCTTAGCACTGGGTCGTGACCGTCAGAGCCAGGCGGAATGGTGCTGAGTAGATGGGTGACGTCCGTTAAATCTTCAACGTTTGGGAGCAGATTCTGTTCACTGTCGAAGCAAAGGTCGGCCTTGGGTTTGTCTGGTTGACGCCGGCTACAGAGCACTGGTGTTCCAAGGGCGCGGACCAGGGCGGCCATCGTGCCGCCGCTAAAGCCGCCACCAAGGATCAACAGCTTGGAGTTGGCTGGAAGTGGCCGACTGCGGTTGACAAGATCGTTGAGCATCAGTACAGATGTATTAGCGCTTGTGTTTTGCTGTGGTCTGCTCTTGTGTGCATCCGTCCCGGGCTGTGATTCATCGAAAAGGGGGTTGGTCCCACCGATTCATCATCACGGCTGTTCTCCTATCCAGTGCACTGGTGATGGCGCCTGAGCAGCCTGTTGAACAAGCGTCTATTTGTCAGCGCCATCATTCAGAAAAGGTCTGTCGCGTTTGGTGAATCATCAACCGAATCAGGCCGCTTGGAAGGACAGGCCGCTTGGATCGGAGTCGGAAGCAGAACAGGGTTTTTGTTCCGGTTCGGCCCATTGCAACAGGCGTAGAGCAAGTCGTAGGTCACCNTCCATCCAAGCTCTCAGGGCCATGGCCCGACGCGGGTCATAAAAGCGTTGTTGCCGATACCAATCGAAAGCGTCGGAATCAGATTTGTGACCNTTGCACGAAAGGCAAGCTGGAACACAGTTTTCAGTGACGCTTAATCCGCCTTTGCATCGCGGTAAGACATGATCAATTGACTCCGATGGTTTTCCGCAATAAATACAACTTTGACCAGTGTGAGAGTGAAGTGATTGGCGCCATCTTCGAACGCGCAACTTGGGACAAAGTTCATCAAGAAACACTGCGTCCCTGTTGTGCATCCGATGTCATCGGCTGATTCAATTTTGGCCTGAGTGTCAGTTTCGTCAATGTGTCGAGGGCTGCATTTTNATGAATTTCATGATGATTTGTGCAAGTATTTTTTTGCCCTTGCAGATGCGCTTGCTCCCCCTAAAATAATTGCTTGTGGGGATGGCTCAAGACGTCGAGATCAAGCCGTCGTTGTTACCTTGACTTGTCGCCATCCGGTCTCATCCGGGTGGTCAGTCCATTTGATGCAGTGACCCAGTCACAGCTTCGCCGTGTGCGTCCGCGTGGGCGATGGGTTGGAGCAACACGGGGGTGGGAATTCCCTTTAGCAGCAGCAGCAGCACTTCAATCCGTCCTTGCGGACCGTTTTCCAGTTGCTGAGGAGTTGGCTCGCTGGTTGGATTGGACTCGCCACCCTTTACCGCCTCTGCCCCCTCATCGTCAGCTTGTGGCCGCGGCTGATCTGGGAGAGGAGCTTGTCGATGGTCGCCGTCCTATGGCGCATCAACGTCTTGGAGCACGATGGCTGCTTGCCCGGCGTGGTGCNNTGTTGGCCGATGAAATGGGCCTTGGTAAAACACTCACAGCGCTTCTAGCTGCTCGGGCCTTAGTGCGTTGTAGTCAGCTTCGGGTGATGGTGGTCGCACCGGTGGGATTGCATGCCCACTGGCAGCGGGAAGCGGATGCATTGGCACTGCCGGTTGTGCTCGTCAGCTGGGCTCGCTTGCCCGATGCTCTTCCACCAGCAGGAACCCTGTTGGTTGTCGATGAGGCGCATTACGCCCAGAACCTCAACGCTCAGCGGACAGCAGCGTTATTGAAGATGGCCCGCCATCCGCGCTTGCGAGCGATCTGGATGCTCACTGGCACGCCGATGAAGAATGGCCGGCCGTCTCAGCTGTTTCCGCTGCTAGCAGCGATCGATCATCCGATCGCGCGCGATCAACGTCTTTTTGAGGAGCGCTTTTGCCAAGGGCATTGGAGCGAACGGAGTGGCCAGAGGCGTTGGCAAGCCAGTGGAGCCAGTCAGCTTGAGGAGTTGAGGAGGCTCACGCGTCCCCTCATCCTTCACCGTCGGAAGGCTCAAGTTTTGGAGTTGCCATCCAAGCAACGCANTCAGCACAGGATTGTTCTGCCAGAGGCGGAATCACTCGGTTTTGATCATCGTGTGGATCTTGTTGTGGAGGATTACCGCCGAAGAGTTGGCCGGGGAGAGGTGCGATCGGATGCGGAATCGTTGGCGGTCTTGACCTCGTTGCGACGGATTGCTGCTGAGTTCAAGTTGCCTACAGCTCGAGCTCTGCTTGAAGAGTTACGTGGCCTTGGGGAGGCGGTGGTTGTGTTTAGTGGCTTTGTGGATCCTCTTCAGTTACTTCAGCAAGCGGTTGGAGGTGAGTTGCTCACCGGACGAAAACGACCCTCCGAACGGCAGCTGGCAGTGGATCGTTTCCAGAGTGGTGCGAGTGATTTGCTCCTGGCAACCTATGGAACCGGTGGTTTGGGATTCAGTTTGCATCGGGCCGGTCATGTGGTGCTGTTGGAGCGTCCCTGGACGCCTGGAGATGTCGAGCAGGCTGAAGATCGTTGTCACCGAATTGGTTCAGACGGCGGATTGGTCTGTCATTGGCTTCAGCTTGGTCCGGCTGATCAATTGGTGGATGCCTTAATCGCCAGTAAGGCAGAACAGATTGAGATCCTGCTCGGTCCGCGACGTGTTTCAGTGCAGCGTCAATCGTTGCCGTCGATGGTGCGTTGCTGTTTACAAACGGCCTGACGCACCTTTAATTCGTGGTGCAACATCGGATCGCTTGCTGCTCGATGCGGTCCATTTGAGTTTTGGCGGATGTATTGCAAGCCCCGTTTCACATCTGCGCAAGCTTGCTGGACGTCTCCTTTCAAACTCAGAACAAAGGCGCGATCACTCAACGGTGCCGGTTCATCCGGATGAGCTTGCACAGTGGCGTCACACTGAGCAAGCACATCGTCTAGATCATCCAGTCCAAAGTNATCCAGGCAGCCACTGATCGGCGGTTGGTTCTTTGTTGCTTTGGATTGGATCTCTGCAGCGGGTGGGGAGGTTCGGCATGCGACGCAACTGAGCAAAAGCACCACCGCTGCTATCAGATGCGTAGTTCGATGGAGTTCAGTAGGTGTATCGATCGCTGCCTTGTTCGTCGAAGTTATTGATGCTGCCGGAGTTCTGAGCCGTTGGGCTGAAACTTTCTGATGTGGATTTCTTGCTGTTGCCTCCGAAAAGATCTCCAAGGTACTGACCGCAGTCGGGGAAATTGCCGGGGTCCTGGACCACAGCCTCGGTGATCATCACAGATGCATGTTCGGGCGACGTTTTAAACATGCCGTTACCTTGTCGCTTGATCACCGCATAAGAGGCATTCCAGCTGACCGAGTGATTGTTGCCACTAGCGCGCATAAAGCAGTAAATCTTTGCTCCCTTTTCCTCTGTNGTTTCTCCGGCCATGGCGCTGGCGCTGACTCCTGCGAGAGACCCGATCAGGCCGAGNGCACAAAGTGCCAGCGTAGGAGCGGAGCGTCGCATGGAAGGNCAAGAGGAGATTGAGCCACAACGTATCGATCAGATCTCCGCTGTCGAGGGGGTTAGGAGTTTCCGAGNGTGAATGGGGTTAGCAGACGCACCATCAATGGCAAAACAAGNAACACCGTGATCAGCCGGACGGCATGGAGTGCCGCGACAGCGGCACCAACTCCGAATTCCGCGCCGACGAGACTCATCCCACTAATGCCACCAGGCGCTGCTCCTAAAAGGGCAACAACGGGATCGATCCCGAGCAGTCGACTGCTCCAGAGACCGATGACGAGTCCGGTCGCAACCAGGGTGATCGTGATCAGCACTGCCGGTTTCCAAAGTGTCTGGAGCTGATCGAGGGATGCACGGGTCAGACCGGTTCCGATCACGGTGCCAATGGCGATCTCCACAGTGGTGCGTGTTCCTGGCGGCCAAACAGCAAGATCAAGTTTTCCGCTCATGCTCACAAGTCCAGCCCCCAGCAAAGCCCCGACCAGGGGCGCAGCGGGTATTCCGCTCAGCAGGGCCAGTAACCCGATTGCAGTGCCAGCCAATAAATAGATCAGCAGCGTTGCCAGTGGGGGCATCGGTCGCAGAGGAGAGGCCAAACCAGTCTGATCTTGAGGCAGACGCTGGCATGTGCTGTCATCGGAGCAATCCAGGATCTGCGGTCATGAGTTCCTCCGTTTCGTTTCGGATCACCCGCACAGCGGAGGATCTGGCGCAGACGATCACAGCGCTCTCACAGCGGCTTGTGAAATTGGAACAGCGTCAGGAGGCCCTTGAACTCCAGCTGCGTCAACAGCGTCAGGATGCTCAACACATTCCTGATGATGAGCTAGCCACGCTGGATGGCATCGATCAGTTGTTGCAGGAAACCAGGGACCTGCTGGAGGTCACGGCTGTTCAGACTGAACCAAAGCAAGNATTGATGTCAGAGGCCTCAGAAGATCAGNCCAGNGATGAGGTCAGTACTGAGCCCAGTGATGCCGTGGAAGGATTCGGTGGTTTGGGCGACAACGGCTGCGATGCCAATGGTTGTCAGGATGCAGGGTCTGGATTTGGAGATGATCACTGCAAAGCGGAAATCCCCACAGAGGGGTGGCATGAGATGTCAAAATAAAAAGAAAGGCAACTATGGCTCNCACCATCCCTGCCTCAAATGCTTGTACGGCACTGAATTCAGCTCGCACCCTTCACGGACGGACCGTTTGGTCGAAATCTGGTTTTGAAGAGCGTGGTCATCAGCTCGAAAAGTTGGAGTTCGCTCTGGCAATTGCTGAGACCAGAGGTGATCAAGAACGCTGCAGCATTTTGAGGGCTCAAATTGCTGAACTCGGCGGCAACGCTGAAGAACCTGGGACTTGACCCTTCTTTTGTTTTACTCTCCCCAGCATGGTCTCCAGTTCCTCAAACGACTGGAGACTCTTTACTTGCACGGTAAGATTTCATTTAAGAGGGTCATCTGAGGATCACTAACTAAATTGACACTCACACTTCCCACATCAAAACCAGCTGCAGATCAACGCGAGTCACATATACGTGCAGCTCAACAATTTTTTGAAAAGGCACGTGAGCATGCTGATTCAGGTCAGATTGCTGAAGCTGGTTCCTTGATCCTGAAGGGTCTTGAGCAGGAACGTAGGGCTAAATCCACCGGNCCCCAAGTTCTGCAAATCATCAAACCTCGTTCCTGATCCTGTTGTCAGATGCAGAGCTGTTGAGACTTAGACATTGATCAAGCGGGTGACCGGATTTGAACCGGCGACGTTCAGCTTGGGAAGCTGACATTCTACCGCTGAATTACACCCGCAAAAGGGCAAGAACTCTCTTGCCCACTGCTCTTTGATCAAGTCAGAGCCGCTGCTGTCGCTGCAACTCCAGCTCCCATTGTGCCGCTATGTAACCCGAGTGACAGCAACGTTGTCTCGATGGCAGAGACCGCGGTCAGCACATCACGGTCACAAACAAAACCCAAATGTCCGATCCGGAAGACCTTGCCTTTCAAATGGTCCTGGCCGCCAGCGAGCAAGATATCGAAGTTTTCTTTCACGGCTTTACGCAGCTGTTCTGCATCGATCCCTTNAGGAGCAACCGCAGTGATCGCTGGGCTGCCGTGCCCTTCTGCTGCGAACAAGGGCATGCCGATCGCCTTCATGCCCGCCTGGGCTGCAGAGCGATGTCGCGCGTGGCGGGCGAAGATTGCCTCTAAGCCTTCCTGTTGCATCATGTCGAGAGCAACTTCTAACCCGAAGTAGAGATTCACGGCTGGCGTGAAGGGATTGCTGTCTTTGGCAGCAGTTTTTCGGTAGGGNCCCAGATCGAGGTAAAACTTGGGCAGGTCAGACCGTTCATAAGCCTGCCAGGCACGCTCGCTCATGGCGACAAAGCCGAGCCCTGGCGGCAGCATGTAGCCCTTTTGAGAACCAGAGCCGATCACATCGATGCCCCAGGCATCCATCGGCACATTGGTGGCACCAAGGCTGGTGACGCAGTCGGCAATCGTCAGTGCCGTCCCATGCGCTTTGACATAGCTGCAGATGGTCTGAAGGTCGTTGATCACTCCAGTGGAGGTCTCGGAGTGGGTCAGGATGACCGCCTTGATTGCTTTAGTGCTGTCGGCTTCCAGCGACTTGCGAAAGGCTTCTGGATCTAAAGGCTGGCCCCATTCGGATTGAATGACCTCAACGTCGAGGTCATAAGCGCGGGCCAACTTCACCCAGCGTTCGCCAAATTTTCCATTGTCACCGCAGAGCACCTTGTCGCCCCGGCTCAGGGTGTTGATGATGCCGGCCTCCATTGCGGCTGTTCCGCTGCCCGCAAGCACCAGCACATCACTGCTCGTTTGGTGCAACCACTTCAATTGCTCTGTGGTGCGTCGCACAATGGCTTGAAATTCACCGCTGCGGTGGCCGATGGGATGGCGGCCAATCGCTCGCAGCACCGATTCAGGCACCGGGGTTGGACCCGGAATCATCAGGCTGAGCTTCTCCTGCATGGGGTGGGGCTGCCAATCAGCGACTCTAGAAAACAGCTTCTCATTCACTGATCGAGTCCGACGCAACAGGATTGACCCTGCCGATGTGGGTGGCGGCCGCCTCTCGTGCGGCCCTCTGCACGTTGCTCCAGCGCTCCTTTGAGCCGTTTCAGCCGTTGCACTGTCCAGATCGTGATGATCCATGGTTGGTTCCGGTGGTCTCCTCGGCGCCATTGGCCGGTGGCACGGCTGCTTTGGCCATCAGTTGTTGCGATCCAGGCGACGGGCTTGATCTGACCAGGGCACTGGAGATTTGGGTTCGGGTGCGATGGGGTGATGCTGAGGCTGGTTCTCTGGTGTTGATCGCTGGAGAAGGGGTTGGCCGGCTCGGTCCGGCTGGTGAGATTTGTGCGTCGCCGTTTGCTCGGCAGTTGTTGGAGATCAATTTGTTGCCCCTTCTTCCGCACGGGCGCTGCCTAGAGCTGGAAGTGGTGCTGCCGCGCGGCCGAGACTTGGCGCTGCGCACCAGCAATGCTGCTTTTGGAGTCGTGGATGGCTTGGCGTTGATCGGCATGCAGGCGGAGGTGCAGCGCAGTGCGACTCCCGATCAGCTGCAACAGGTGCTGGATCAGCTGCAGAGCTTGACGAGCGAAGCGGGTTTTGCGGGTCAGTTGACGCTGGTGATTGGTGAGAACGGTCTTGATCTGGCGCGTCAGCAGGGTTTGACGTCACTGCTGAAGGTGGGGAATTGGATCGGGCCGGTACTGGTGGCTGCGGCGGAGGCGGGGGTCACGGATCTACTTCTGCTCGGATATCACGGCAAGCTCGTCAAGTTGGCGGGAGGCATCTTTCATACGCACCACCATTTGGCCGACGGACGTTTGGAGGTGATGACTGCGCTGGCGGTGGATCTCGGTCTGCCGTTGGTGCAACTGCAATTGCTCAGGCGAGCTGAATCGATTGAGGCGGCTTTGCGGGCACTGGCTGCCGATGATCCCACTGCGGCTGAGCGGCTTTGGCGGCATCTTGTTGCTGTGGTCGAGCAGCGCAGTACGGCTTATGTGGCGCGTTATGGCGATTGGTCGATACGCATTGGAGCCGTGTTGTTTGACCGCAGCCGTCAACTGCGCTGGTGGGGACCAGTGGCTGAGCAACGCTTCTTTACGCTGAACCATTGACGGTTGTCCCAGCGCGACCCATCTCTGGATTGATGTCCCAGCTTTCGTTCGATGGCCAGCGTCAGCCAGCCCTCGTGATTCTTGATTTCGGTTCCCAATATTCCGAGCTGATCGCCCGTCGGATTCGGGAAACAGAGGTGTTCTCTGTGGTGATGGGGTACACCACCTCCGCTGATGCGTTGCGGCGTTTAGCTCCGAAGGGAATCATCCTCAGCGGTGGTCCTAGTTCGGTTTATGCCGAAGGTGCTCCCATCTGTGACCCAGCCATTTGGGATCTGGGGATTCCTGTGCTGGGGGTTTGTTACGGCATGCAGTTGATGGTGCAGCAGCTTGGTGGCGTGGTGGAGGCTGCGACGGGCAAGGCGGAATACGGCAAAGCACCGCTTGAGGTCGATGACCCAACCGATCTGCTCACCAACGTCGATAGCGGTTCAACGATGTGGATGAGTCACGGTGACTCGGTGAAGGCATTGCCCGAAGGGTTCGTGCGTCTGGCCCACACCGCCAATACGCCCGAGGCGGCGGTGGCCAATTTGGAGCGAAGTTTGTATGGAGTGCAATTCCATCCGGAGGTGGTGCATTCCACCGGTGGCATGGCTTTACTGCGTAATTTTGTTTATCACATTTGCGGATGTGATCCGGATTGGACCACCACCGCTTTTATCGATGAAGCGGTCGCTCAGGTGCGTGAGCAGGTGGGTGATAAGCGCGTGTTGTTGGCTCTATCTGGTGGCGTTGATTCCTCCACCTTGGCCTTCCTGTTGAAGAAGGCGATTGGTGATCAGCTCACCTGCATGTTCATCGANCANGGNTTCATGCGNAAAGGGGAACCCGAATTTCTGATGGACTTTTTTGACCGCAAGTTCAATATTCATGTTGAATACATCAATGCCAGACAGCGTTTTATTGGCAAGTTGAAGGATGTCACCGATCCGGAGCAGAAGCGAAAGATCATTGGCACCGAATTCATTCGTGTGTTTGAAGAGGAGAGCAAACGCTTGGGACCCTTCGATTACTTGGCCCAGGGAACGTTGTATCCGGATGTGATCGAGAGTGCTGGGACCAACATGGATCCCAAGACCGGTGAGCGGGTGGCGGTGAAGATTAAAAGCCACCATAACGTCGGTGGTTTACCCAAGGATTTGCAGTTCAAGTTGGTGGAGCCGCTGCGCAAATTGTTTAAAGATGAAGTGCGCAAAGTGGGTCGCACCTTGGGGTTGCCTGAGGAGATTGTGCGCCGTCATCCTTTTCCAGGACCGGGTCTGGCGATCCGCATTCTTGGGGAAGTGACCGATGAGAAGTTGAACTGCTTGCGTGATGCCGATCTGATTGTGCGAGAGGAAATCCGTGAGGCCGGCTTGTATCACGACATTTGGCAGGCTTTTGCAGTGCTCTTACCCGTGCGCTCTGTTGGTGTGATGGGTGACAAACGCACCTATGCCTGGCCGATTGTGCTGCGTTGTGTGTCCAGTGAAGATGGCATGACAGCCGACTGGTCTCGTTTGCCCTATGACCTGATGGAAACAATATCCAATCGGATTGTGAATGAGGTCAAGGGAGTGAATCGTGTGGTTCTTGATATTACGAGCAAACCGCCTGGCACGATTGAGTGGGAATAGTCCAGAAGGTCTAACCGACTGGTATCACTGGATTGTTTGACTACCCCGTGACTACCCCTTAACTTCGGGGTCACCGTCACAGCAGGGTTTTGGGCGACCTACTACCCCGCAACTACCCCACTTCACCCCGTCATCTTCTCTGTGAAGAAGTCGTAGAAGGTCTGTTTTCTCTACGGACGGCAGGCGTGACGCCGTGACCAAAGGGAAGCGTGGAGGAGGCAGCAAGCACCAGTTGCTTTGGGAGGAAGTCCCCTTCCTGAAAGTTGAGAAGACGGGCAAACCAGTCGCCATCTACAAGCGGGAGGACGTGCAGAAGGACCTCCCGTTAGAGCAACGCAACTACTACGCCCACTTCCCCATCAGAGGGACCAGAGGCAAGCGGATGTCCCTTCTGGTCGCTGAAAGGGAAGACGCGTTGATGAGGGTGCAGGAGGAGGCGGTCAACCTTCGGGTCCAACTGGCGCAGGGAGTGACTGTCGTCATCAAGACGACTGTGGAAGACCTTGTGGCGAAGTTTCTTGCTTACAAGCGGTCACGCATACGAGGTGCGTGGGAAGGCAAGGGAGAAGCAGGTCGGAAGAGCATCACCAAGGAGCGGTATGCCCTCATTGAGGGGAAGTTGCGTAACTACCTCGTCCCCTTCCTTGGGGCGAAGACAGACGCCAAGAGCATCCCCATGAGGAAGTGGAGTGAGTGGGAGACGTGGCGACGACAAAACGTGAGAAGGGGTGGTGCTCCAAAGGCAGACACTCTTCTCAATGAGATGGGTCATATCAGGGAGTGTTGGAAGTGGGGTATGGAGCAAGGTCAAATCCCCTTTGCACCTGTCCTTCCTTTCAATGACGAAAACCTTGTTACTGACGACAAGGTGCGACGGGATACATGGGAATTGGACGAGTGGAATCGCTTCAAGTCAAAACCCGCCAAGTGGTTGAGAGAGCAGGAAAGCAAAGGCGAAGACGAATACTGGGACTGCTTCGTTGCTTATCAAATGCTCTTCTTCTTATCCAATAACGGGATGAGAGTGGGTGAGGTAGTGAAGGTGAGAAGGAAGGACATTCGTTTCTATGAAAGGAAGTTGGGTGATAAGACCAATTCCTTCAAGCGTTTAGGCGCTCTTGTCCAAGTGCATAAGAGCACCAAGACGGGTGCCCGTGAGGTCAACAGCATGGGTGGTGAGTTTGCGATGCGTGTTTACGAGAAGGCATCACATAAGAGGAAAGACGACTTTCTCTTTCAACACCTTGATGGAAGTCCCTTCACTACTCGCCAGTTTGGGACTCTATTCAGGAAGATAATGAAATATACGGACCAAGAAGAGATTACTGGGAAGCGTCTGGTCCCTTATTCGTTGCGACACATGTATGCAACTACTCGTCTTCAACACGGCACATCACATAATGCACTTTGTGAGAATATGGGCGTGGGGGAATCTTACCTAAAAGTCCATTATTCTCATTATCTTCCACGTCTTGCAACAGAAGACCTGACCCGTATGCGTAACGATATTGGTCTTGATGGAAGGTTTCTACGAGAAGGTGATGACTTTGCTGTGATGGATGATGAAGTGACGAAGTGACGGTCACTTGGGCATCAACCTTTTTGGCGAAAAAAATTCTGGGAAAAATTTTTTAATGCGAGACAAATCTCGCTCGTCTGGAAACGTTTGTAGGTCAATAGTATCTTCTTTTTTTGGTTTGGGGGGTCTCGCTCCCGTAAAGAGTTAATGACTTCTGTTTCTTCTTGTCTTTATCATTCATTCCAAACTTCTTGTCATCATTTGGGTTATTGATAGCAGGACGGTCTGATAGAAAGTGCCTGAATGATTTGATGTTAGTCATCTCAATCTTTTGTATGCGTCATTGACCAATTCTTCAATCATCTGAATCGGTTTCTTCTTATTCTTCTTTGCGATCTCCTTCAACATCTCAATGGTAACGGGGTCTTTGGCCTGTTGAAATGGATTCATGGTCACGATACTGATTTAATTACTTCCTTCCCAAACTCCTCACGAATCTTCTGTTTGACCCATGCAGAGCGTGAAATGCAGATTCGTTTTGTGCCTTCATTAAGCATTTCAAGTAACTGTGTCTCGTCTCTACCAAAGGAGACAGGCATAAGTGCATTGCTTCTCATTGTTTATTCCCTCGTTGAAATTGTGCGATGCGTTTTCAATGGGTTATCCCTGTCTCTATTTATGTGATTTGTATGCTTCTTATATGCATTACTCCATGTCGCTATTCTCCACATCAAAGTGCTCCCATCCATTGAAGTCCCAACTATCAAGTGACTTGTTGAGATATTCAATCCTCCAATCAACTACGCCAACATCCTTTGCGTTAAAACTTTGCTTCCCATGACCAAGACGAAAGACCCATCTCTTCATGTGATGTGCAAGTGATTCAAGTATCATCTCCCCAATGGATTGTCTGCCTTGGATTACATCCAATATTGTGGTCTTCCTAATGCTTATCTTTCTATTCCTTTTGCTCAACCATTCCATCTCATCCATGCCCTCCATTAGGACGTGAAGGTGAAGGTCTCCGTCTTTATGCTGCTCTACGAATAACCAAAATCGTATTCTGTTTTTTGGTTTCTTATTCGGATAGAAGAAGTCAACGATGACTTTCTTGATATGCTCGTTATCAAGGTATTGATTGACGATGAATCTCTGTGGTTTGTAGAAGGAGAGTGTGAGGAAGTATCTAAACTTAAATCCTCTCTCCTTCACTAAACCCTTTAACCATACCTCTGTGGTCTTCCTCTTTGATAAACCGCGATATTGCAGTTTGGTGATGTGACGGGATGACTTGCGTAATTCCAATACTTCCATCTTATCTAATCTGCTCATGACTGCTTCCGTTTCATTTGCGTATGTTTTATATATGCAAGTTATTCAGACAGCATATGTTTTTGTTAGCAACTAAACACAATCCCGATATTTTGCAATCTAAAACCGCTTTGTGGATGGTTTCGTCATCTCGTCATTCGGACGTTATGAAACACGAAACTACATTTTTAAGCATCTTTATTTGATTTCCGCACTGCTCGCGGACTTAAAGCAGACCACTGTTTTTGAGGACAACGTTTCTCCATATGACCAATTTGGTGCTCTCTTCATGAGCAAGCACTTCTTCAATGCGCCGCTTCAAGTTGTATCTGTTGGTCCTGCTTTCAGTCGTCTCTTGGAGGTAATGGAGTTTGGCGACGTATGCCTGTCCATGGTCCTCATAGAAGTGCTGCTTCCCCCTACCCGTCCTGATGAGGAAACCAGTGAAGGTCCGTAGTGGAGCGTCCCAGACTTCTTCAACGACTTTGAGGTTGAAGGTCTTCCTGACTTCCGTGTCCGTCTCCTGAAACCACTTCTGGGTCAGTTGCTCCTCCAAGACCTCTCTCCAAAACGCTGCCTTCTCCTTCCTGTCTGCCTCCCGTAGAGCAGTGGTGCTTTCGTTGGACGCCTTACGGATGTCCATCCCGTAGCGAGAGCAGACCTTGCGTAGGTCGTCCTCCAACTGCCGTTGCAGGTCTTCGCTCAATGGTGTGTCTTCTGGTCGGCAGACCCGATACAGGGTCTCTTCCTTGATGCTCCAACGTCCTTGCTCAACGTCCTTCCCACCCAGCGACTGACGTGGGAAACGGACTTGTGTGACGTAGGTCCTTGCTGCTCTGACCGATGTCTTTGGGGTGACCTGCTTCGTCTTGACCGCTGTCGCCAACTCGTCTGGTTTCAGGGCACAGAGCAGATGAATCGTGGAATAGGAGGCGGGTAACCCTTTGGTGACTTCTCTACGAGTCTTGTCGTCCAGATGTCCCAGTTGGTCGCCTATGACCTTCAACTTGGAGAAGACCTTCTCTCCCAGAGCAGTGGCGTCCCTGTAAAAGGACAGGGTGGTTGGAGACAGACGGTCTGCTGCCGCTGCAATCCCCATGGAGAGGGTCACTACCTGCTCTGCTGTGCCTGTGTGGGGGTTTTCAGCGACAAACTGCTTGAAGGTCGCCAGACCCTTTTCGTCGGCAGTCACTGGGTCATCGCTGTCTTGGGAATCACGATACGACGTGCCGTAGAGAAAGCGTATAGAAAAAGTCCGATTGAATAGTGAATTCTCCGTCGCAGAGAATAGATTCTGTAGAAGGAAAGACGAGATGCCGGAAATGTCTAGACCCAACACCCCTTTTGTGACCGCGCTGGCGGTGTTGTTTTTGGGGTCCCCTTTGATTGCTGGATGTGGTTTTCAATCTAAAATTATGGAGCAATTGTCTCATTTAGGGGGTGATAAAATTGCTCGCTATACAAAGGCAATAGAGATTAACCCAAAGGATGCCGATGCTTACTTCAACCGCGGTGACGCCAAGTATGAATTAGAAGATTATGAAGGAGCGATTGTTGATTACAGCAAGGCAATAGAGATTAACCCGCATGTTGAAGGTGCCTACTACTTCCGCAGTTTTGCTAAGATAAAATTAGGAGATTATGAAGGAGCTATTGATGATTGCAGCAAGGCAATAGAGATTAACCCGCATGTTGCCGATTACTACTACAACCGTGGCTTAACAAAGGATAAATTAGGAGATTATGAAGGAGCAATTGTTGATTACAACAAGGCAATAGAGATTGACCCGCATTATTCTTCTGCTTATAATAACCGCGGTTTTGCCAATATGGAATTAAGCGACCGAAGAAATGCCTGTATAGATTTAAAAAAAGCGGCGTCTCTTGGTAATCGTGTTTCGGCGCAATGGTTAAGAGGAGCAGATGCTGATTGGTGCCGCAATATGAGTTGATGCATCGACTGATTGTGCAGAAGATGCTGTTGCCTCCAATCGTTTGAGCATTTGAGAGACCAGTGGTGGATAGAAGACCCCGCCCTTGCTGGTCCTTGCTCCACTCGCGTTTAAGACCCCACAAATGGTCCGTAGAGAAGCGCCTGACTGTCGTAGCGGGACTATCACCCCTTCCACCTTCTGGGCGTCTTCCAGTGCCCTCTGCTTCTTTGCTTTCGCCAATGCGTCTATGTGGTGGACGGGTGGTCCAAGACGGATACCTCTTGCTTTCGCTGCTTGAAGGGCAGCAGTAGTCCTTTGGGAGATAAACGCTCTTTCCTGCTCCGCCAGTGCTGCATAGATATGCAGTTGAAACCTGTCTGCATAAGGCATCTGGGCAACCTTGAAGTCCAGACCCTTCTCTTCCATCAGTGCAGCAAGGAAGGAGACCCGACGTGAAAGGCGGTCAAGTTTGGCGACCACCAGCACTGCTCCTGTCTTCCTCGCCAGAGCAATGGCGGCATTCAGTTGAGGACGGTCGTTGTCTGACCCTGTGTGGGTCTCTACGAAGTCCCCGACCACCTCATATGGGGACTCTGCGTAGTTGTCCAAGAAGAGTTGGATGTCCCGTGCTTGTGCTTCCAACCCAAGACCGCTCTTCCCTTGCTCTGTGCTGCTGACCCTTCGGTAGGTGACGTATTTCCTCATTTGACCCTCCGTTTTCAACCGAAACGACCGTTTGAATGAAAACAGAATACGACTTCTCTACGCGTAGAAGTAGTATCCAAATGAGCAAGTGTCCCCTTCCCGCACTCGGGAATGTCTTTTTCATGCTGCGCCCACGCCATTGAGTTGGGTGGTTATGGATGTTTCGCGCGTTGCTCCTGCCCAAGCAGAGAAGAAGGCGCTTGCTCTGCGCCGCGCCCTTGCGCTTCGCAGGGGTGGAGAGTGCGGAAGAGGAATAGTTTCTCCGCGCCTTGTCGAGACTC
>NZVB01000032.1 GCA_002701375.1 Cyanobium sp. NAT70
CGTCGAGGAGGAGAAGGAGACGGAGGCCGCGGCGGCGCCCGCCGCCGCCGACGAGGCGGAGGAGGAGACGGAGGCCGCGGCGGCGCCCGCCGCCGCCGACGAGAAGGAGACGGAGACGGAGGCCAAGGGCGGCGAGGAGCAGGAGATGGACAGGGCCGCGGCGGGTAAGGAGCGCAAGCAGAAGCCAAGGGAGAAGCCCAAACTGGGCCTGCACCCGAAGGAGCTGGCCCGGCGCGCGCGGGACCTGCACCTGGGGCGCGTCAGCGAGGAGGAGGCGGCCAAGGAGGACGAGGAGGAGGACGACGAGGAGGGCGCGGGTGAGTCGGCGGCGAACACCGAGGTGGACGACGAGGAGGGCGGGGGTGAGTCGGCGGCGAACACCGAGGTGGACGAGGAGGAGGCGGCGGCTGGCACTGACAGGGAGGAGAACGGGGAGGCGGACGTGACCGAGGACGTCGTCGAGGACGCTCCCGCCTCGAAGCGCACGCCGCCGCCGGGCTCGCGCGCCTCGGCCACGCCGCCGGGCTCGCGCGCCTCCGCCACGCCGCCGCCGGGCTCGCGCGCCTCCGCCACGCCGCCGGGCTCGCGTGCCTCGGCCACGCCGCCGCCGGGCTCGCGCGCCTCCGCCACGCCGCAGGGCTCGCGCGCCTCGGCCCCGCGCACGCCGGTGCAGCGCAAAAAGAAGCCGCAGCCTCCAAAGCGCGGCGCCAAGCGTTCGCGCGAGGACAGCGAGATGGCAGGGCTCGGGCAGGTCCGGCCGTCGACCACGGCGGCCAAGCCTGGGCAGCTGACGCGCAAGGAGTGCTACAAGCGGCTCAACGTCAAGTCGATGAACGAGGAGAACCTGAACAAGGTCGTCGAGGACCTGGAGCGCATTCGCAAGAACAAGACCTTCTACCGCAAGGAGATGCTCGCCAAGAAGCGCCGCATCGAGCTCCTCGAGGAGAAGCTCGGCATCGATGGCGTCCTCGAGGTCGACAAGATGCTTCAGGAGGAGGAGGCGGGCCAGAGCGACGACGACTGAGGCTCGGCGTGGCCCGCGAGGAGGTACTTCCAGATGAAGGAGCCCGTCTGCACATTCGGCACGTCGGAGGCGCCGCCGTCGAGCGGCACGGACAGGCGTGCTTCCAGATCCTCGCGTTCGAAGGCAATCAGCTTGAGCACGGGACCATGTGCAACTGTGGCGCCTTTTGTGCTGAGGTCGTGAACAGTCTGGTTTAGGAAGTTTAGGTACTTGCCAGAGGCGACGGTCCGTAAGCGGTACGGGGCGTAGTCGTCGAGCCTGTGTTTGCTGAGCATCTTGGTGACGCAATGATACGCAAAATGGTAGTAGCGCTTCATGTGAACCTGCGTCGGAGTGTTACCGAGCGCGCGCTCTATCCCCTCTTCGTCGCAGGTACGCAGTTCTGAGAGCGTGGCGAGCCATTGTGTGACGAATGGATGCGCCGCGGGCGCTACCAAGAAGGAATTTTCGATGACGGGTTTGTGGCAGCCGAGCGTCATGTTGCGCGGGTTGTAGTACGCCTGGAAGCACTGCAGGCCGTCGTCCGTCGCGACCCAGTCCAGGTTTTCCGTGAGGATGCACGTCGCGTCCATGTACACGCCGCCGAACCTATGCAGCAGGCTCAGGCGTATGAAGTCGGATCGTAGCGCCCTCCAGTTGGTGTTCTTGTTCGACAGGCACGGATGTGCATCCGCGTCTATGAAGTTCGACAGGGTCTTTTGGGTGACGAGGATGACGCTGAACGATGTGGACGACGAGCTCGCCATCCGCGCCCAGTTCCTATGGCAGAGATCGACCGTGCTGGGCAACGGCGTATGGTCCCAGTACATCCAAACGTACGTGGTTCGGTCCTGGATCAGGCGCGGAACGAGATTCTTATTGTTGCGGAGGAGCATGGGGCAGGTGAGCGGAAGTTCGGGTTCGTTACTCCGACGCACGAACACCCAGACTACCAAAGCTAAAAACACGCTCAGTGTGCAGATGCTCGGCGTGAAATCCATGCTTCACTTACTCATCATAGTTTTTTGAAAAAAAAAATTGTTACCGCAGCGGTCTCGTGCGAGACGTACAGTCAGAACACGCAGCTGCGGGCCGGATTCTCGTTGATTGCGATCAGGTACCTCCAGAGAAACGAGCCGCGCTCGACCGCGCCTTTCTTGATCTGACCGTCGAGATACCTGCGCTCGTCCCCGACCAGTTTGAGGACAGGACCGTACGCAATCACGGTTCCCTTGGTGCACATGTCGTCGACGTTTTGACGACTTAAAAAGCTCATGTACTTACCGGAGCGCTCACTGCGTATACGGTATGGGGCGAACTCGTGGAGCGGGCGCCGGCTCAACATCTTGGTGACGCAGTGGTACACGAAGTGATAGTACCGGTCGAGATACGGCTGGATCGGCGTATCCTGCAGCGCGTGATCGATCCCCCGGCGATCGCAGGTCGGCATTTCCGAAAAGACTGAGAGCCATCTTGCGACAAACGGATGCTCTGCCGGTGCCGCGAGGAAAGAACTTTCCAGGACGGGTACTCCCCGGCGAGTCATATGCCGGGTATTGTAGTAGGCCTGGAACATCTGCAATCCTCCATCGGCGGCGATCCAGTCCAGGTTCTCAGTCAGGATACACGTGGCGTCCATGTACACTCCGCCGTATTTGTGGAGCAGCCACAGACGTACCGTGTCTGAGCGGAGCGCGCGCCATTGTGTGTTCTCGTTCTTGAGGCACGGGTGCGCTGATTTATCGACGTACCTTGAGAGTGTCTCCTGTGTGACCACGACGACATGGAAGGGCACGGACGATCGGGCGGCCATGTGGCGCCAGTTATTTAAACACAGTTCCACGCTCGGTGGAAACGGCATCTCGTCCCAGTACATCCAGACGTGCACGATCTTATGTTGAATAAGTCTCGGCACGAGGTTGGTTCGGTTTTCGTACACCTGTAAACGGCGTGGGAGGCGAGAATCAGATGCCCGTCCGACCAAGTATAGGCCTGCTACTACGATTACCACGATGGCCAGGACATTACACGTCCTCATTCTCGTCGTGGTTACTTTCGCGCAGAGCAAAAACTTTTTTTGCCGTTGTAGGTATGACCAAAAATACGGTGTCGGTGGCAGCGCAACGCAGCCGGCAGAAGCGCGCCGGGTACGTCATCATCGGAGAGAAGCGGAGGCGTTGGACAGCGGCCGAGACGGCGTCGCTGCGGCTGCACCTGGAGATACTTGGGCGACGCTGGCTGCTGATAAGCCAGTCGATGCAACGCTCTCCGGATTCCATACAGAAGCATGCGGAGCGCGCCTTCGGACTCGCGTGGCTGCGAGAGCAGGCAGACGGCGCGAGCGAGGTGTCGCTCAGCCTCTCATGATATCATACATTTTTATATCCTCTGCATACATTTCTCTCAGTTTCCTCTTGCTATCCTCTGTCAAGTCGTCGACAGTCAGCTCACATTTATTTGTCATAGTGTTTACCTTTGTTTCGAACGATACATTCTCTATACCTAATACGTCGTGCGCAAATATTGGGAACTCTGTATTGATCGTCGCAAAATCAAGCTTGATATCACAATCATATTCCGACTGCGGGATGTAGTGACAGTGCCCGTGACTTGTCTTGTGAAGCTTCTTATCGTAAGCCCGGTTCACGTGATCGTTGAGCGCGTCGACCGAGCATTCACCAGCTGAGTATAACCCATTCCACGATTGGTATTTGTGTTCTGATACAAATCGTTCCAAGGGTTCTCGCACAACACACCATGTTTGTGCATTCGGATTCAGACGTGTAGTATTATGCCACTGGCAGGGACCAGATCGTGATCGTTCTCCTTCGTCATTCAGGCCAACATTCACTCCTGCATCTTTCAGTGCGTTTTCGATCGATGATCCTGCAGTTTTAGGTATGTGTCGGAATTCGAATTCCATTCCGTCGTTGCTTCAAAGTAACGCAAGATAAAAAAAAAGCAGAGGGCTCAGCCGACCCACGTGTCCCCGCGAAGCGTGAGGGCGAAGACGCGTGTGTGCTTCAGGAGGTCCCTGTGGGCCTTTGGCAGCGAGAGGTGCGCGTCGCGCGCCAGTCTCCTGTCGTTGGTGATGATGCCGAGGCCGTGGCGCCGCGCGAAGTGCGCGATGAGCCGGTCGTCGAGCTCGCACCAGGAATGCCTCGTCGACGTCTTGGCGCCGCTCTCGTACTGCACGCGGCACGTCCTCTCCTTCCCGTCCACTCTCTTTGTGAAGACCTGGCGCACCGGGGACTTTTTTTTCCCCGTGGTCCGCCCCGACGGGTGCGTTGTGGGTACGTCGAGCACGATCCAGCGCGTGCCCTCGCGCACGCGCGGCACGCCGCCATGCTCCATCTTGTGGTGAAGCGTTAGCTTCGTCGACACCAGCACGACCCTCTCCTTGCGCAGGTCCCCGGTGACGTTGGCGACGTCGACGACGTAGTCGACGCCGCGGAACATCGCTGTGTGTGCGTGGAGGAGGGGCAACAGAAAAAAAAAAAAGACGGCCGCCTTCCCTCCTCCCCCAAGATCAGAATTACGCGAGGGGGAGGCCTGTGGCAGAGGCTGGATCCCCCCAAAAAAAAAAAATAAGGAGGGGCTGCGCGGCCATGCGCACGCGCAGCAGGGCGGGGAAGGAGGCGGCGGCAGCGCCGGCGGCACCGCCGGCGGCAGCCCCGGCGGCAGCACCGGCGTCACCGCCGACCGAGGACGAGGTCTTCTACGTGATCAGCAGCTACCTGCGCAGCCGCGGGCTCGTGCGGCACCAGATCGATTCCTTCAACCACTTCACGCACGTGCTGCTCCCGCACATCATCTCCGAGCTCCCGGACATCCGCTTCAAGGAGGAGCGCTACGAGCACGTCATCTCGATGTGCAACGCCAGCCTCGCGCGCCCGACGCACACCGACCGCCAGGGCAACGAGCGCGACCTCATGCCGCACATCGCGCGCCTGCGCAACCTCACCTACTCGTCCAACGTGCTCGTCGACCTCACGCACGACATCTACGAGGCGGGGAAGCACGTCGAGCGGCGCCTCTTCCGCGAGACGAGCCTCTGCAGGATCCCCGTCATGCTCGGCTCGCAGTGCTGCCACACGCAGCACACCGAGAACGACATGGAGTGCCGGCTCGACCAGGGCGGGTACTTCATCGTCAACGGCTGCGAGAAGGTGCTCGTCGCGCAGGAGAAGCTGCACCACAACACGCCGTACGTCTTCCCCGCGCGGCAGGCGCTCTCCAAGTACGCGCTCGTCTGCGAGATCCGGAGCTGCCACGAGCGCAAGCTGCGCTCGACCTCGTCGCTCTACCTGTACGTGACCAACACCAAGAAGGGCGCCACGCCCGAGATCGTGGCGATGCTCCCCTTCGTGACCATCCCCGTGCCCGTGATGGCGCTCTTCCGGCTGCTCGACGTCGCGGGCCGCGACGAGGCCCTCGGCCTCGTGCTCGGCGACCAGTCGCCCGCGCACGCGCGCCTGCTCGCGTCCATCCTCGACAACGACCTCACGGCCGACATGTCGCACGCCGAGCTCTACGAGTTCGTCGGGCGCGAGGGGACGCGCGAGGGGACGCCCGAGAGGCGGCAGCGCTACCTCGACCACATCGTCAACTCCGAGGTGCTGCCGCACATGGGGCTCGTCCGCTCGCCCGACGTGCTCCGGGCCAAGGCGCTCTACCTCGGCTACGCGCTCCGCAAGCTGCTGCGCGTCTACGTGCAGGAGGCGGCGCCGGACGACCGCGACCACCTCGCCGCCAAGCGCGTCGACTGCGCCGGCACGCAGTTCGGCCTGCTCTTCCGCCAGCTGCTGCGCAGCTCGCACAAGTCGCTCAGCTGCCAGGCGATGCGCGCGGCCGAGGCGAACAAGCTGCAGTTCACCAACGTCGGCTCGCTGTGGACGGGCAAGAAGATCACGCAGGGCTTCCGCTACGCGCTCTCGACGGGCGTGTGGGGGATGGTCTCCTCGCGCACCAACCCCAACAGCAGCTCCGCCGCGACGGCCTCCACGCTCTCGTCGCAGCAGAACGGCGTCTCGCAGCAGCTCTCGCGCGTGACGGTCTCGTCGACGCTCTCCCTGCTGCGCAAGCTGGCCACGCCCATCGCGCGCGAGACCAAGAACCCCAAGCCGCGCCAGCTGCACGCCTCCACGTGGGGCCTGCTCTGCCCGATGGACACGCCCGAGGGCTCGGCGTGCGGCCTCTCCAAGTCGCTCGCGATGGCGGCGCACGTGCGCGTCGGCACCTTCTCGGAGGCCGTCGTCGACGCGCTCGCCATCCTCCTGCAGCGCGAGCCCGCCCGGCTCTCCACGCTCGCCGACAGCACGCCCGAGACCCGCCAGGCGGGGCTGCCGGTGCTCGTCAACGGCGTGCTCTCGGCGTACACGCGCGGCCGCGACGCGTCGCGCTGGCTCGTGGCGGCGCTGCGCGACATGCGCCGCACGCAGCTGCTGCCGTACGACACGACCATCGCGCTCGGGCCGCACGAGATCGTCGTCGACACCGACGCGGGCTGCCTCATGCGCCCGCTCTTCGTCGTGGGCAAGCTGCACCTCGTCCGCGAGGTGATCGCGCGCAACGCCACGTCGGCCTGCCTCATGGACGAGCTCATCACGGCCGGCGTGGTCGAGTTCATCGACAAGCAGGAGGAGAGCGGGTGCCGCGTCGCGCTCACGCCGCTGCAGGAGCCGGCCGAGGGCTGGGCCGCGTACACCCACGCGGAGATGCACCCGAGCCTGCTCACCGGCCTCTGCGGCGGCTGCATCCCCTTCCCAGAGTTCAACCAGGCGCCGCGCAACACCTACCAGTGCGCGATGATGAAGCAGGCGCTCGGCATCCACTGCCTCAACTACGCCATCCGCATGGATACGATCGCGCACACGCTCATCGCGCCGCAGCGCCCGCTCGTCACCACGCGCCTCGACGGCATCGTCGGCGTGAGCGAGGCGCCCGCGGGCGTCAACGCCATCGTCGCCATCCTCAGCTACACCGGGCAGAACCAGGAGGACTCGCTCATCATGAGCCAGGCCGCCATCGACCGCGGGCTCTTCCGCAGCGTCAAGATGCAGCTCTACCGCGACGAGGAGCGCCAGAACGGCGGGAGCGACGCGGAGCGCTTCGAGCACGCGCAGCGCGCGCAGGACGTCGCGGGCGTGCGGAGCGCCAACTACGACACCGTCGAGGACACGGGCATCGCGGCGGTCGGGGCGCGGGTGCGCGAGAACGACGTGCTCATCAGCAAGACCGTCTCCACCACCGAGCTCGGCGAGGGCGCGCGCAAGCCCGTCAAGCGCGACAAGAGCACCGTGTACCGCCACGACGAGGGCGTCGTCGACGCCATCCTGCAGGTGGTGCAGAACGACGGCACGCGCCAGGTGCGCGTGCGCGTGCGCATCACGCGCGCGCCGCTCGTCGGNGACAAGTTCTCGTCGCGCATGGGCCAGAAGGGCGTCGTCGGCATCACGCTGCCGCAGGAGCAGATGCCCTTCACCAGCGACGGGCTCATCCCGGACCTCATCGTCAACCCGCACGCCATCCCGTCGCGCATGACCATCGGCCAGCTCGCCGAGTCGCTCCTCGCCGTGCTCTGCACGCTCGTCGGCCGCCGCGGCGACGCCACGGCCTTCCGCGGCGTGAGCCTCGACCACATCTGCTCCGAGCTCGAGCGGCTCGGCTACGACCGCTACGGCCGCCGCCGGCTGCACAACGGCTTCACCGGCGAGGAGTACGACGCGCTCGTCTTCCTCACGCCGACGTACTACCAGCGGCTGCGCCACATGAGCTCCGACAAGGACCACGCGCGCGCGCGCGGGCCCATCCACATGCTCTCGCGCCAGCCGACCGAGGGCCGCGCGCGCGACGGCGGGCTCCGCTTCGGCGAGATGGAGCGCGACACGCTCATCGCCCACGGCGCCTCCGAGTTCCTCCGGGACCGGCTGCTCGACAACTCCGACCCGGCGACCATGACCGTGTGCGGCCAGTGCGGGCTCCCCGCGCAGCCGAGCGCGTCCGAGACCTTTGTGCGCCACAAGAACGCCTTCTGCCGCAACTGCGGCGCCGGCGGCGAGGCCGTGCGCGTGATGCAGGTGCCGCACGCCTTCCGCCTCCTCGTGCAGGAGCTCAACGCGATGGGGCTCTCGATGGGCTTCGAGTTCGACTAGCGCCGGCGCCACCGCCGGCGCGCCGCCGGCGCCGCCGCCGCCGCCGCCGGCGCGTTCGCCGCCGCCGGCGCGCCGCCGAGGTCGTACGGCTCACCCCTCAGCGTCTTGGAGACGCAGATGGGTGTCACGCCGTCGCTCAGCCCGACCGTGGCTTTTAATTTGTTGTCCTTCGGGTCGTAGACGCACGCCTCGCCGGCATCGAAGGCGAGCGGNAGCTCCGAGAACGCCTCGTTATTAAAGACCTTGTTTCGATCGTGGGTCCAATACTTTGGNAGGAATTGTGACAACGTCTCGATGCAAAAGGCGTTGCTCGCCTGGCACCCGTCGTCATCTTTCCACACGCACACGCGCCCCTGCTTGTCGAGACGGGCATCGCACGATTCCCTGTTCGTCTCCTCCGTGCACGGCGCGTCCGCTGGAGTCTTGTTGGCGTCGCAGTGCGCCGTGTGGTGGTCGAGCACGGCCCTCATGCATTCCATGCCGGTGCTGGGCTGCTGGTAGCCGGCGGGGCACGCCGCGCCCACGCCCGGTAGTGCCATGCATGCATTCCCCTGTTTCTCCTTACTNNTGATATACGTCTGGCCGTGGGTGCATTGGCAATCTCGGTCGTACCTGCCAGATGGGTCGGGGTCCTCACCCGATTCCCCGAGGCCGACACACTCGGACGCCGGCGTACACACATACGACGGAATCCGATAGTCCCACTTATTATACTCGCCCTGCTCGCACTTCTTCATTGACCTGTCTACCTCACTGTACGTGGATGCTACCTGACGGTTCTTGAACATGCTTGTGGTTTGCACGTGCAGTCTAGATCCCGTAAGATGTTCACTATAACTCCGTTTCGCGAAGACGTACGATGCTACTCCAAAGGCGGGAGGGCTGACTAGCAGCAGGGGCCTGAACACCGTCCATTTGAACTTCCTCGCAAGATCTCTCGTGACCGGTAGTTTGCTGAGGATGAGGAGGGCCACTGGCGCGGCAACGATTCCTATCGCAAGGTACAGACTCGTGAGTGCATCGTCCATTTCGGGCGCGTTGACCTTCTTCACAGATTTGACCCGTACTTGCAGATCGTATCCGGAGATTTTCCACTCATTATCTTTCTTGGAGAACGTCTTGTACCATCTATCTCCGTAGGGAACCAGTTCAACCTTTTTAAACTCTACCCTGTAGTCTCCATCCTTCTTGATTTTGACGTGATCGAGCATCGCATAGAAAACCAAATCCTCCTCGTCGTCGTCGCGGAGGTTCAGCCTGTCACCAAGTCTCATTCTCTGCGTGACCTGCTCAATCCGCTCTCCATTATGGAGGAATTCGAACGCGATGTCGTACGCGGGTCTCATGGTGAACAGCCAGCTGGCTACTCTCGTGGATAATTCGTACGTGTCTTCGCTCTGCATGTTTTTTTCCTTGAAAAATATGACTGCCTATAATTTTTTTGCGCGATCCAGGCAGCTGCGGATGGCCGACGACTCCACGTCCGACACCACGTCTCCGATGAGCTCCACCACGTACTCCACCGTCTCCTTGATGTCGTAGCTCAGGAAGCCCGTCACCTCCTGCACGTCCTCCAGGACGTCCGTGTCCGCGGCGTCGCCGGCGCCCATGAGCGCGAACGCGACGGCCGACGCCGCCACCAGCGACGGCCTCCGCTCGTTGCCGGCGTCCAGCAGCGTGCAGGCCGCCGCGAAGCCCGCGACGCGCACCACCTTGCGCGGGGCCCGGCGCTCGAGCATCGCGAGGACCTCGGGAAGGAACGTCTGCGCGGTCGGCGCCAGGAAGCTGTACTCGATCGCGCGCGCGACGCGCCGCTCGAGGCGCAGCACGTCGCCGAGCGTCACGGCGTCGTCCAGGATCTCCACGACCTGGGTCATGTCGACCCGGAGGTCCAGGTCCACCTTCCACGCCAGGTACAGGCAGACGGCGCCGAGGTGCTGCAGCTCGGGCGTGTCGCCCGCGTCCGCCGCCAGGAAGGCGTCGAGGAGGAGGACGGCGCGGTGCGCCGTCTCCATGTCCACGCCGAGCGCGGACGACGCCTGCAGCATCCAGAGCACGACGAGCCGCCGGTGGCGCGCCGTCACCGTCGGGTGCGCCGCCGCGCCGCGCGGCGGCGTCGTGCGCAGCTCGATGCCCTGCAGCCACCGGAAGGCGGGCGCGCTTTTTTGGTCGCTCATCGCTCGAGGGCGGCGTGCGGCGCGCGCGCGCGGGCGAAGCCCGCGACCGTCTGGCAGAGCGCGCCCGCGGGGCTTGGGTGCGGGCGGTACGGCACGCCGTGCTCGCGGCACGTCCGCTCGAGCACCGCCTGCAGGCACGCGTGGTGGCCGACGTCGACGGTCGGGAAGACGTGGTGGACGGTGTGCCGGTTGAGGAAGAGGAAGGCGGCCGACACGGGCCACGGCGCGCCCGTGCACCAGTCCGCGCACGCGAGCACCTGGCGCGTGCACCAGTCCGCGCCGCGGCGCGCGGCGACGTCCTGCGCCGCCGCGGTGTTGTGGTTGGCCAGCGCCAGCGAGAAGTACCAGACGCCGAGCGTCCCGAAGACGGCCGCGAAGAGGAGCGTGCCCCTCGCCGCGCCGCGCGCGCCCGCGAAGGCGAGGTAGAGGCACGGGAGCCACAGCTTCTCCACCCCGAAGCGCTCGCGCCCGAGCAGCACGGCGTGCGCGTGCAGGGCGTAGTTGCCGAACACGCCGCAGCTCAGAATGAGCGGGGCGGCCGCCGGGAAGACCGTCGCCTGCAGCCAGGTCCGCCGCGCCGTCGGGTCGGTGATCAGGAAGGGCTCCGTGCCGCGCACGTACGGGTCGCGCGCGCCGTTTGTGTACGGGTGGTGCTCGAGGCAGTGCTCGCGCTCCCACGCCAGGCTGCTCAGCCCCACCGCGTCGAGCGCGTACGCGCACCGGCGGTAGCCGGGCTGGTGCACGAAGTTGTGCCCGAAGGCGCCGACGACGCTCGCGAGGAGCCCCGTGGCGACCGCCGCGGCGGGCGAGTCGAGGGCCAGCGTCGCGACGAGCCCCGCGGCGTACGCCGCGCAGGCGGCGCCGAAGGTGGCGAGGCACGCGCGCGTCGGCTCGCCGCGCGCGGCGCCGCGCGCCCGGAGCGCGGCGCGCGCGCGGTCGTAGAGCACGCCCTGGAGGCTGCGCTCCGCGAAAAGCGCGCGCGCCGCCCCCTCGTCCGCGCGCCGCCCGACGCGGTAGCGCGCGAGCGCGGCGCGCGCCTTGCGGTAGTCGAGGTGGTGCATGCCGAAGATCTCCGTGGCGTCGGTCCCGCGCGTGTGCCGCAGCACGGCGGCGCCGCCCGGGTGCCGGTGCATGAAGGGCTCCAGGTCGTACGTGTCCAGGCCAATCGTCCACATTCGCGCGTCCCTCCCTCCAACCGGCTTCCCAAAAAAAAAACGGGATGGTCGCGAGGCTCCTGCAGCCGCCGCCGCCGTTTGCGCTTCCGCCGCCCCTGTGCCCTTCGGCGGCGTACGCGTTGGCGCCGCCCGCGGTGCCCACCCTCGTGGAGGCGCAGGCCACGTGGCGGTTGGTGGGGCTCGTGTGCCTCGCGACGCTCTGCGCCATCCTCGTCTTCTGCTGCCGCCCGACCCAAGGGTCGTGACTCCCTTTTTTTTTTTTGCTCCTCGGGCGCGCACAGACGCAGCTGCCACCTGGCCGTCCCTGCTGCCCGGTGTGTAGGACGCCCGACTTACCCCCTGCTCGGACGCGTCTCCCGCGTGCCGGGGATCCTCCTCGACGACACTGTGTTCGGCGCGGCGCGAGTGCCGTTTGGGTACGTTATACAACTTGGGCGCTGCAGCCCATTTTTTTTTTCCATCATTTTAATATCCAATATGTACAAACCAAACGGAGCGAACATAATGCGAAAATCGAGGTACGCGATCTGTGCACTTGTGTTCGGTCTCTCCGTCTTTCCGAGCGCCAACGGCGTCATGGCCTCCTCGCCGCAAGCGTCCATTACAAAAATCGGATCTGACATTGACGGCGAGGCATCCGGAGACGGAAGTGGTACGGCCGTCGCAACGAACTCGGATGGGACGATCGTTGCCATAGGAGCATACGGGAACGATGACGGGGGCCAATTTGCGGGGCACGTGCGTGTGTACCAACGGACTGGCGAACCTCCCAACTGGATTCAAATGGGGTCTGATATTGATGGTGGAGGGGTATGGAAATTTTTCGGCTCGTCCGTCGCGCTGAGCTCCGCGGGGACGATTCTCGCCGTGGGGGAACCTGGCACGGGCGATAGTAAGGGCCGCGTGGCCGTGTACCAATGGTCTGGCGGTTCCTGGACTCGAAAGGGTTCCGATGTAGTTGGCGAGGATCCGGGGGACACCAGCGGCGCGGCAATCGCACTGAACGCCGACGGGACGATCCTCGCCGTGGGAGTGAGTATCAACGACGGCGAGGGTGAAAATGCAGGCCACGTGCGCGTGTTCGAAAGCTCTAGTGGTGACTGGGTTCAAATGGGGTCTGATATAGATGGTGATGCGGGCGACTTCAGCGGCAAATCCGTCGCGCTGAGCCACGATGGGACGATCCTCGCCGTGGGGGCAATTGGTGGCAGCAACGGAGGCCACGTGGCCGTATACCAATGGTCTAGCAATTCCTGGACTCAAAGGGGGTCCGATATAGTTGCTGAGGCGGCGGGGGACAGGAGCGGTATGTCCGTATCGCTGAGCTCCGACGGGACGATCCTCGCCGTGGGAGCTGACGAGAACGCCGGCGATTTGTCCAGGACGTTGCCCCCGTCGCCCCCTGCCCTCTACTCCTACTCCTACAGCTACGAAAGCGGTCCCCGATACGGTCATGTACGTGTCTTCCAGTGGTCTGACAAGTGGTCCCAGATGGGCTCCGACATCGATGGCGAGGCGCCGGATGACAGAAGCGGATCGACCGTATCGCTGAGCTCCGACGGGACGCTCCTCGCCGTGGGAGCGAGAGGGAGCGACGGCACGGGTGATACGGCAGGCCACGTACGAGTGTACCATTGGTCTGGTGAGTGGACTCAAATAGCCGGGGATATTGATGGTGAGGCGGCATATGACCAATTCGGCATTTCCGTCGCGCTGAGCGACGACGGGACGGCACTCGTCGTGGGAGCAACAGGCAACGACGGGGGAGGCTCAGTTGCGGGCCACGTGCGCGTTTTCAATATTGTTCTGCCCGCCGCAGCCTCGCCCTCGCCCCCGCCCGCCGCGCCCTCGCCCCCGCCCGCCCCGCCCTCGTCCCCACCCCTGCAAAAGTCCATTACACAATTCGGATCTGACATTGGCGCAGGGGCATCAGGAACGATGAGTCTAGCCAAAGTCGTAACGAACTCGGATGGGACGATCGTTGCCATAGTAGACGAAATGAACAGCGACGGGGGCATGTATGCGGGGAACGTGCGTGTGTACGAACGGACTGGAGCTTCCTGGAATCAAATGGGGTCTACAATCTATGGTAGAGGGGATTGGTCCCGTCTCGGCACGAGCGTCGCGCTGAGCTCCGAGGGGACGATCCTCGCCGTGGGAGAACCTGGCTTTGGCCATTTTACCAATATCGAAGGCAGCGCGTTCGTGTACCAGTGGTCTGGAGGTTCCTGGATTCTAAAGGGTTCCGAAATACTTGGCGAGGGAATCAGGGACGAGTTTGGCGAAGCGATCGCGATGAACTCCGACGGGACGGTCCTCGCCGTGGGCGCGACTAAAAACGACGCCGCGGGTGAAGATGCAGGCCACGTGCGCGTGTACGAAAGCTCCAGTGGCGACTGGGTTCAAATGGGGTCTGATATAGATGGTTCATTGACAAATGGAGGTTTCGGCCGGAGCATCGCGCTGAGCCACGATGGGACGATCCTCGCCGTGGGGGCAGATGGCAGCGAAAACCGCGTGGCCGTATTCCAATGGTCTGGCGGTTCCTGGTCTCCAAGGGGATCCCATATGGTTGGCGATGCGAATGACGGGACCGGTGCTTCCATATCGCTGAGCTCCGACGGGACGATCCTCGCCATGGGAGTTCGCTTTCACTCCGGCGGGGTAGGTACTGCACGTGTCTTCCAGTGGTCTGACAGCTGGACCCCGCTGGGCGCCAGCATCGATGGCGAGGCGCCAGGGGATTATAGCGGTACCTCCGTATCGCTGAGCTCCGACGGGACGTTCCTCGCGGTGGGAGCGCCTTTTAACGACGATATGGCCGTTGACGCAGGCCACGTAAAAGTGTACCACTGGGACGGCGGTGCGTGGATTCAGGTAGGCAGTGATGTTCAGGGTACGGTTGCAAACGACAAATTCGGCCAATTCGTCGCGCTGAGCGAAGACGCGACGGCACTCGTCGTGGCGATGCCTGGAAACAACGGTGGGGCGCGCGTTTTTGATATCCTTTCGCCCTCGCCGCCGCCCGCGCCGCCGCCGCCGCCGCTGGCGTGCGGGCCTGGCACCAACGCCAGCCCGGACACCAACGAGTGCGAGATCGTCTGTTCCGATCCTTCGCGTCGGCTCGAAACCGCTCCCGCTCCGACCGTCGACCGCGTCATCGACGACTTCCTTAGAGACCGGACCGACTCGGCGCTGCGGCGCACGCTCGAAAACGACCAGAACCTTCGCGACGCTCTCTACGACCTCGGTCAGCTTTTTGGGCTGCCGGTGCCCGCTTCTAGGCGGACGGGCACCGGCCTTCCGTCGACGCCTTACCACCACTCCGACCTGTCGCGCCGCCGCGCGCTCACGAGCCTCACAACGTGCCAAAGAGCAGAGGTGGCGCAAACATGCGGTCATGTTCCATCGCCGCCGCCGCCCTCGCCCCCGCCGCCCTCGCCGCCGCCGCCGTCACCGCCGCCGCCCTCGCCGTCGCCGCCGCCGCCGTCGCCGCCGCCGCCCTCGCCGTCGCCGCCGCCGCCCTCGCCGCCGCCGCCCTCGCCGTCGCCGCCGCCGCCCTCGCCGCCGCCGCCCTCGCCGTCGCCGCCGCCGC
>NZVB01000033.1 GCA_002701375.1 Cyanobium sp. NAT70
AAAACTTATATTCGCTATATGTTTCATAGGGCTGAGATCGCCTCAAGTCCCATGCAACTCCAGACCCTCTGAGCATTACTCCTGAAAACCCAAGTTCAATAGCATCAGATTTTGACACAATACCGATATCGACGTTACGTTGCTTGAATATTCTATTTTCTGTTAGCAACCCCTCTAGATCATCTAGCTTTTCTGGAAATTTTTCAGCCCAAGCAAAGATTTCTTGTGTTAAATTCTCAGGAAGGTCCTGATGAACTCCTCCCGGTCTAAAATAGGCGGCATGTAGTCGGGCGCCGCTTGCCCTTTCATAGAACTCCATAAGTTTTTCACGCTCTTCAAAACCCCAAAAAATTGGAGTAAGTGCGCCTACATCCATTCCTTGTGTTGTTATATTTAATAAATGATTAAGAATTCTACCTATTTCACAAAACAAAACTCTTATATCTGATGCTCTCTTGGAAATGCTGATACCACATAATGATTCAAGTGCAATACACCAGGCGTGCTCTTGGTTCATGGGAGCAACGTAATCCAACCTGTCGAGATATGGAAGATTTTGAAGATATGTTCGTGACTCCATAAGTTTCTCGGTGCCCCTATGAAGCAATCCGATGTGTGGATCTACCCTTTCAACAATTTCTCCGTCAAGCTCAAGAACCATTCGGAGCACTCCATGAGCGGCAGGATGCTGTGGACCAAAATTCATGGTTAGTGTATTTTTATCGGTATTTTTCTTTTCAAGTATCATTTATTTTTATTTTTTTGCTCGGTATCTGTGTAGACATGTGGGTTGTCCCAAGGACTTAGGAAATCAAAGTCTCGATATCCCTGAGTGAGAGCTGTCGGTTCATAAACCACCCTTTTTTCAACTTCATCATACCTCACTTCTAGAAAACCAGTGGTAGGGAAATCCTTTCTTAAAGGGTGTCCTTCAAACCCGTAATCTGTCAAAATTCGTCTTAGGTCAGGATGAGAAGTGAATTTTATACCAAATAGATCAAAAATCTCTCGCTCGAACCAATTAGCGCATTCGAAGACAGATGTAATGCTCGATATTTCTTCGCCGTCAGCAATAGAGGTTGTCACTCGGCACCTCTGATTTTCAGTCATTGACAAAAAGTGATATACAATATCAAACCGTTGTTCTCTGGCTGGAAAATCGATAGCGGTTATATCAATTAATGTGTTAAATAAAAATCCTTTTTTTGACTTAAGGTGACCTGCTAATTTTACGATTGCACTGGGAAGCGTTTCAAGCAGAATATGATCATTATTTTCCTGTATACTCAATATCGCTTCGGAGTAAGTCTGGTCTAAATTACTTTCAAACCTAGATAAATCGACCATATCAGCGCTTCACAGTTCCGGTTCGTCTAATCTTTTTTTGCAGTTGCATAATTCCATAGAGTAAGGCTTCTGCGCTTGGTGGACAACCGGGAACATAAATATCAACGGGAACGATCCTATCACATCCTCTCACCACGGAGTAAGAGTAATGATAATACCCACCTCCATTAGCACAACTCCCCATAGAGATAACGTACCTTGGTTCTGGCATTTGGTCATACACTTTTCGGAGTGCTGGAGCCATTTTATTTGTTAATGTCCCAGCGACAATCATGAGGTCTGATTGCCTTGGACTACCTCTAGGAATCGCACCAAACCGTTCCAGATCATATCGGGGAATTGAGGTATGCATCATCTCAACAGCGCAACATGCAAGACCAAAAGTCATCCAATATAAACTACCTGTCCTCGACCAGTTAATAACATCGTTGACAGTTGTCAGAATGTAACCCTTGTTGTCGAAGCCAGCCAGAGATATGTTTTCATCAACATTAGCGCTCCTATCAAGTGTAGATTTCACCTTATCTATTCCCACTCTAAAGCTCCTTTTTTCCACTCATAGAGAAAGCCAATAGTCAGAATCAGAAGAAATAGCATCATTGACCAAAACTCCAAAGTACCAATATATTGAAACCCAACCGCCCAGGGAAATAAAAATGCAACCTCAAGGTCAAAAATAACAAACAAAATGGCAACAAGATAAAACCTTACATCGAACTTCAATCGAGCACTCTCAAAAGGCTCAAAGCCACATTCGTAAGCGGAATTCTTTTCATTATCAGGCTTAAAAACTGCAGCCACNAGGGGAGCTAGCATTAAGATTGAACCAAATGCAACAGCTAATCCAAAAAAAACGACAAGTGGAAAGTATTCCTCTAAATACCCAGTCAAACGAAACCCCCTAACGATTATTTCAACTNTCTTATATAACGAAAAAAATAATAAATATATAAAAAAAATCTAAATAGATTGCACCAAATGCCACACCTATAGGAATACCAATAATTATTCAAAAATACTTTCTNGATATANTTAACTAATTTGCTATTTCACTTNTAATTGTATCCCTAGCTTGAAGGGTGAGACCNGTNGAACCAAGAATTTGTGATAGGGTTCGACTGTAAAGTGACAACGGTTGGGTTGCAACAAACACAATGTCATCAGGTCGCATTTCAAACTTGCTCGCAAAACTAATTCTAGTTGGGTTTGTAATATCTAGATGATATGCGTTAAATGCATCACCNTTTTTTCTTAAAACATAAATTTGACTGAAATCAGAAGTTACCGTGTTTAACACTCGTGTTCCAAAAATAGTATCTGATAATGTTGGCCTCTGAAATGAATTTATAGGNANTCCCATCTGAGCTCCAGTTTCTCCAACCACCAAAACTGTTTCTGGTCTATAATTTAACTGCTGCACAAGAATTTTATCATCAGGATAGAGACGATACTTGGATTCAGAATTTTTTAAGAGATTAACCAGAGAAAAAACATATTCTTGGTTTTTCCTTAGGATAGTTATCTTTACATCAGATCCAGATTCAATATTGAGACCTAAACCAGATATAGCACCTCTTAAGAACATGGGGTTTGAAACATACTTTAAAGTTGTTAAAGATAGGTCTGTATTTACTATNAATATCTTTTTNCTATTGAAGCCGGTTATTGANAGTTCGAAGTTTCTATTTCCATCATTTTCTATTAGCTTTGCAAATATTGAGTCTTCAAGCTGTGATTGAGTTAACCCCTCTGCTTTAATTCGTCCAGCTTCGATAATATTTACAAAACCATTTTCTTTTACAACAACATCTCTTTTTACCAAGGATCGAATGTCATTTTGATTAAATATTTGGCCAAAGCTAATAACGTCACCAATCCCAATTCTGTATGGACCAGGATCATTCTCTTTCGGAAATTTTTCCTTTAANGCGTCTTCCGCAAATACAATTTTTGCAGGTTGCTCCAAATTTCCAGCATTTATAACCCTCCTTTGGTAAGGTCTTAAGTTGGCTTTTTCGATGGCCCTCGAAGTCATGGCAACTATTTTAATTGAGTTAGTTTCTTGGCTCTCCGCTCTTTTTGACCTTGAAATTGTCTTTAATTCAATCGGAAAATATGCTCGACCGCATCCATCAACTACAATAACGATTATCAAAGAAAGAATTACGAAGAAACCCTTTTTGAAACCAATTAACACTACTTTTTTCACTGTATGATGCAAACACCTAAGCATTTTTCTTCCCCACTTATCTCAACAAACTTTCTCANTGTATTCATATCAACAATGCCAGCGATTCCTACTAAAATGTAATAATCAACTTCACGCATAAATTTCATCTTGAACGCATCATCGACCGTATGATCAAGAGAAACAACTACTCTGTCATACTCTTTAAATTCGCTTCTGAGACTAGAAACACTTATTTCTTCGAATATAGATCTATCGACCCTTTTTACAAATAAGTTCTCTTCACCTTTTCGATTGATTGTTTGATTTTCAGAATANGAATTTTTTCCATTCTCAGAGTTAAGTGANAACTTATCGTTTCCACTGGANTTGAACAAAAGAATACTTTTTTCGTTTTTGAATACAGACAAACCAATTTGAGTTGATATTTCTTCAGCCGCGTTAAATTTTGANCTAGTTTTNGATCTAACGTCAANCACACATCCAATTTTACTAGACATCAACAAGTCAGAAAAGAATTTAAAATCAAGCTGCGACTTCATNTCTTCTCTATTACCTAAAATACCAAAAAACGAGTTTCTTCTTCTCCGTGATGCTTGGACTAAATTCTTAACGCTTCCTAAGACTTGTAGCTGCCCAACATGATATACTTTGTTTTTTATGCTTTGTTTTAGCAAAGAGAAAGAAAAACCAATAATTCCAAATGTGATGATAAATAAAGCCATTATTCTCTTTTTGTTTGGACCAATAGGATAAAGTGGTGGGGTTGCTTTCGTNAGCAATTCACCGGCTTTTAGCTGCATCAAACCCGCCTCTAATGTATTNCTAGCCATTTGATTTTCCAAAGTTTTTATATAGGNNTTTTTGCTTACTACTTCCATCTCTACCCTGTTCAACTCGTTGGACAGTTTCATAAGACTTTCTACCTTTNCTTCTTTGTCAGCTACCTNTTTTTCATTTTTCTTCANGAGATNATTCAACCTCAATATTTCTGTTTCAATACTTGCAGAAATATCATTCCTGTCTTTAGTGGTATCAAGCTTACGCTTCTGGAATTCGGATATTACAAGCACAAACTCACTAGACAATCCACCAGTTATTCCAGTTGTTTGAACTAGGTCATAGATGTTATTTATATCCTCTTTGGCTACTCGTCTAAGTTTAAGAATTAAATCTTTCAAATCTATCTCNTATTTTTCTGATTGGCCTAACTTATATATTTGAGATCTAAGCGCAAACCTGAGCGCTTTGCTCTCATTTGATTGCTGAACATAAGTTGAATTCTTTCCTATCAAGCNAGCATGCTTGATAGTGAATTCTTCAAGTTTTTCTTCCTTTTCATTCAATGCAACCTGGGCTCGTTCCATCATGGTAGTCATTTGAAGGGATAACTTTTCAAAATATTCCTCACTCTCTGCCTTTTCAAATGCAAAAAATTTTGTCACAACTTCATTAACGAGATCAGCGGCAAAAAATGGGTTTGTTGCTTCAACACTAATGATGTGAGCGGGAGTTTTGAACGTTCCATCGTGTGTATATTCCCTAACTGCTAACATATCTCTCACACAATTTATTAGCAAATCTTGTTTCTGCTGCTCATTTGGATTGACATCAGTTGATAACCCAGCTCTTATCAGCAAAGTCCTTAGAAATGATATCTCTCCTCTAGAATACTCACACAGATCTTTAACGCGTTTTCCAATTTTTTCATTATTTAAGACGACACTTTTTAAAAACTCATTTCCCGTCACTTTGGGTAAAAACGATATTGATTGCTTTTCAAACTGGAGAAGGGGAAGAGCTTGAGGTAAAAGAGCCGTATTAGAAGATGGGCTAGTCTTTGATACATCAATTATGGCTTCCGCTGAATAAATTGATGGTTTTTTACTGATATAATTAATGCTCAAAGGTATTGATATTAAAATTGTTAGAATAATCAAATACTTGTCTTTCCAAAACACCGAAAGTAACCCTTTATAATCTAAAAGCAGACTATAGCTATCGGGAGTATTATTTTTCATATTGGCAAAACTGGATTTAAGTTAACATTCAGCTAATATTAATCACAATATATTATTAAACAAGCAATAAAGAATTTACCAGTATTTATAATATTTTCTGTCCAGACAAATAGTTTTTTAAAAATTTTAACTTTTACTTTCTTCCAACTGATTCATATTTAATGAAACCGCTTTTAAGAGCCTCACTTTTTGAATAAATATTCCTAAAATCAGCCATATTCTTAGATCTCATAACCTCAGAAATTTTGTTTAAATCTAGTGCCCTAAATTCATTCCACTCAGTTAATATTACTATAAGATCAGACCCTATGGCTGCTTCATAGGGGTTTTCATACCAGCTTACGTTTTTAAAGTGCTTTTCTCCCTGCTTTTTTCCTTGGGGATCAACAATTCTTATTTTGTTTCCTCCACCTTGAATTTTTGGAATTATGGTGAGGCTTGGCGCTTCTCTCATATCATCTGTATTTGGTTTGAATGTAACACCTAAGAAACAAACTATTTTTTTAGTAAAAACACCGCCAAACATCGATAGGATTTTATCCACCATTCTGTTTTTTACTTTGTCATTAATATCAATAACAGTTTCTATAATATTTTGTTTAGCTCCAAAAAACTTTCCCATCTGAATGAATGCTTTCGTGTCTTTTGGAAAACAAGATCCGCCATAACCTGGACCAGCATGCAAGAATTTATCACCTATTCTTTTATCTAAACCCATTCCTTTTGCTACCTCTTTGACATTTGCATCGGATTTTTCACAAATATGGGCCACTTCATTTATAAAAGAAATTTTAGTCGCCAAAAACGCATTGGAAGCGTATTTTATCAACTCAGCACTCTGCGGATCTGTAAACATAATTGGGAAGTCTCTTAAATATAGAGGTTTATAAATTTCTTTCATAACCTCCTTTACTCCGTCATCAGATAGACCAACTACCACGCGGTCTGGTTTCATAAAATCTTCTATNGCAGATCCTTCTCTAAGAAANTCGGGGTTTGAAACGACATCAAATTTTTTCTTGCCTTCTTTATTCAAAATTTTCCATACCTCTTTATTAGTACCAACAGGTACAGTCGACTTAATTACTATTAACTTTCCCGAGTCTGCTAGACAATAAAGTTCACGAATTGCAATGAAAAAGTTGTCTAAATCGGCTTCACCATCAACTCTTCCTGAGGGTGTGTCTACAGCTACAAAGATAACATCCAATGACTTTATGTGGTTTACAAGATCGGTTCCAAACTCTAGACGGTTGGCTACGACATTTTTTTCAATTAATGTGTCGAGTCCCGGTTCATATATTGGTAAAAACCCGTTTTTAAGTTTATNTATCTTNTCAGTGTTTTTATCTAAGCAAATAACATTGTGCCCAAAATCTGAAAGACATGCACCCGTTACCAGTCCAACGTAACCAGTACCTAAAATTCCGATTCTCATTACTGCATTCCCAATTTATTATATTCCAAATACCAATTCAAAAAATTCTCTATTCCTTTGTCGACCGAAGTTTGGGGAACAAAATTCGTAAGGTCCTTTAACAGAGATATATCCGCTTGAGTATTCTCTACATCGCCTTGCTGCATTCCCAAATATCTTTTTTTTGCTTTNTTCCCAATTTTCTCTTCCAAAATCCCGATAAATTTCTCGAGTTCAATAGGATTTGAGCCACCTATATTAACCGTTCNCCAAGGAGCTACAGGTGAAATACTGTCAGAAACTGGCTGACTAATTCTATTTGCAGGTATTGACGGAATAACTTTAAATAATCGAACTATACTCTCAACAATATCATCTATGTAAGTAAAATCTCTACTCATTTTGCCATGATTGAAAACATCAATAGGTTCCTCTTTTAAGATTTTTTCTGTAAATTTAAATAAAGCCATGTCAGGCCTACCCCATGGCCCATANACAGTAAAAAACCTAAAACANGTTGTTGGAATACCAAATAAATGAGAATAATAATGACTGNAGTTTTCAGTTGATTTTTTTGTCGCAGAATAAAAGGACATTGGGAAATCAGAAGCATCTTTTTCTCTGAAAGGAGTTTTAGTATTTCCACCGTACACTGAGGAAGTTGAAGCCATTAAAAAATGATGGCATTTTTGTTCTTTTAAAACTTCCATTAGATTAAAAGTCCCAATAANGTTTGAATCCACATATGTCTCTGGGTGAGATATTGAATACCTTACNCCAGCTTGGGCTGCTAGATGCACCACTATTGAAGGATTGAAGTCTTTAAAAACTGCTTCCAAAGCGTGTTTTTTTTCAAGTCTTGTATTGAAGAATTTAAAGTTTTTATTTCTCTCTAAAATGGAATTTCTGTTTTTTTTTAGAGAGATATCATAATAATCAGTCATGCCATCTAGACCGAGTACATTCCAACCATCAGCTAAAAGTCTAAGACACAAATGATATCCNATAAAACCGGCTGAACCAGTAATCAGAACCTTGTTTTGGTCTTTTATATGTGAGGTTTTTATCATTTAAACTCTAATATTTTATCCAGAAGCTTAAAACTATATCTATAAAAAGCGAAATACTGGTAGCAACTACATTGCGTCACGCATTTTTCTTTTTATATTGTAATACTGTGTAAACATCAAATAGTATAAGCTATATCAATATTTTTAATTACTTGAGCATGGTACTCTAGAAATTTCTATAATAAATAATCTGCTGAATAGTTTTTCTTTTATTCAACTTGCCCGGATCAAAGCTTCATATGTCTGCAAATGCGCAGAACAAATATCCTTTATATCAAAATTTCTTTCAGCAAAGTGCCTTGCTTTTTTTCCCATATCTTCACAAAGAATCGAGTTTTCAATCAATAACTTTATTGCATTGGCAAGCTCTTTAGAATTTTTTGAAGGAACCAGTAACCCTGTTGACTTGTTCAATATTGCATCTTTGCAGCCAGGAACATCAGTAGTAATTACTGGCCTACCACAAGCTGCTGCCTCTGACAGTACTTTTGGCAAACCTTCTCTGTAAGACGGTAGCACAACTATATTGCACTGTGAAAAAATTTTCGGCATATCTTGACTACTCCCCCACCACTCAACTANTCCTTTTTCCTGCCATTCTTCTATCTGATTTATTGGAATACTTGATGGGTTTCCTGGATCAGGATTGCCAACCAAAACGAAGCGCGCGACATTTTTTTTGTGGTTTATAATATTAGCCGCTTCGACAAACTCTGTTACTCCCTTCTCAACAAGCATTCTAGCCGCCAATAAAACAACTTTCTTTCCTTTTGGAACAGGGGTTGGCTGGAAAAGATCAAGGTCTACTCCAGAGCCAGGCATTAAGATTGTATTTTTTTTCCTGATTTTTGAGAGTTTAATGATTAGTGATCTATCTTCCTCATTTTGAAAAATAACTTTTATATTTATGTGTCTAAGAGAAAATTTGTANAAAATACCAATTATCCATNGTCTTAGTACCGCAATCTTTCCTCTTTCGATAAATATATGTCCTAGTCCAGATATTGCGGCTACCACTGAAGGTACCTTACTAAGTCTCGCGACAATTCCCCCAATTATTACTGGCTTTATTGTTACCAAGTGAACTATGTCAGGCTTTATAGAATTAAAAAGCCTCAGTAGCTGTAGAAAGATCTGAAAGTTAGAAATAATTCCATAGCTTTTTCGGTCTATTTTTAATGGATGAGCCTTAAAACCGAGCTCTATAATTTTTTCCTTGTACATNGTAAAAGGCGCAGCAATGTGCACNGNAAAANCNTTNCTGAGAGCTGCNACTGCTATTGGAAGCCGGTGGGACATAAAAAAACTATCGTCGTTTACTACAATAAGAAGCTTGGCATTCAAAATTTTACCCTCT
This sequence comes from Cyanobium sp. NAT70, assembly GCA_002701375.1. Taxonomy (GTDB): domain Bacteria; phylum Cyanobacteriota; class Cyanobacteriia; order PCC-6307; family Cyanobiaceae; genus Parasynechococcus. The sequence continues at coordinate 9,401 of NZVB01000033.1, forward strand.
GTTATTGCTTTTATCTATTGAGGAAAACACGCTTTTTTAAAACCAAAAAGTTCTCCAAAATTTTTATGGTACGTATAGTAGGAGTAAATATTTTTTCAATGTATTTCTTGAAATTGCAATTATTTTTATGTTTTTAAGTATTCTCATTTTCTCAATAATTTAGATATCAATCTCCTGTAGCCTGCAAAAAGTGAAAATTTTTCTTCATAATAATCTAGCACAATTTTTTTCAAGTTTGTGTTGAGATTGACGGTATGGGGGCCCATAAAACCNGATATTGAAATGCTACCACATGGAATTTCCTTATAATCTNGTGGTGANATTTCTAAAATTTTCATGATATTAATGTGCTCTCCATACTTGTTTTCATTATTTTGACCAAATCGATAAAGCAACCCTTCCTCAACTATAATAGATCCTCCCATTCTTGCAAAACTGGGGTTAATACAAATAGGGGTACTAGGATGAGGAGAAAAATTATCTCTTAGACTTTTTGAAATCCACAAATTTAATACATTCTGTGCATCTCTACGCTCTCCAAAGAATAAATAGATGTATCCTCTGTAGTTCAGCAATGTAGTATCAACAATTCTTTTTTCCTCTAATCCTCGTATATATATTTTTTTCCCATCGCCTTTACTAACATTTAAAAAATAAGGTGAAGAATGACTGGCAACCTCTGGTAACAAGTATTCTTCGTTATCGTAACAAAAAGAGAAAGGGTAAGAATAATGGTTTCCACTAAATAGAACTTTTTGAACTTTAAAGTTATTTATATCTATTTCTAATAAGTCTCCCAAACCTGAAAACTTTTTCAAAGCCTCAAGTCTCAAGTATTTTCCATCATTTGTGAAAAAAGGGTCTGCATAGAAATTATATTTATTATTTATTGGCAATGCTGAAAAGTTTTCTGCGGAAAGCCTGGTTTCTTTGCTTAAATTTATTTTTTCGCTGCTTAAAGCAACTTTCCATTTTTTTTCAAAAAATAATCCATAGGTAATTCTCTTTGTAAAATTAGAAATTATTTTTAAAAAGAAGAAGATTACTAACAAGTTGCNTGGTAACTTAAAATTTCTCCCACTCTTTTTTAATTGAATTGGAGATTTTGTANGAAAATTTAATACGGCGTCACGAAGCATAAATCTTGAAATAGAAAAAAAACTAATAGCTGTTTTCTTGTAGGAGTAATTAAAGATCTGTGCTTCAGAAAATGCATATACATCACCTTTGTCAATACCGTTAGATAGCAGTTGCACTATAACTCCTACTTTTTTTTCATTATTCAAAATTTCATAAAATCCTGCGGGACGCCCCCGATATTTAGAAGGATTACCATGATGAAAAGAAAAAATGTTAAACGATGAAAGCTCGTCATTAATTTTAAGTAGATTCATACCAAACTTAATTACTACCGTTATATTTTCAGCTTTTAAAACGTTCAAATTTTTTTTTGGAATTATTTGCCATCCAAGCTCGTAGTCAGAATAAAAATTCTCTATAATAGTATTCCGAGGCTTAAAGTATTCCTTTATAGTTTTTTTGTTCTTAAGTGATAGGNAATTTAGAAGGTAATAGAGAAAATGCTTTTTAAGGTTTCTGTCGATCTTTGTATTNTGACAGTTTAATATTACTCTTATATCAATCAAGTCTTTTGCATAATCGAGTGCATCTTTCTGCCATTTACAGATTTCTAAATTATCAAGAATTAGTGCAACTTTAAGTTTATCACTGACATTATTCATTTTTTAGCATTACGAATTTATTTCATTTTTTTCTAGCCAAGCCTGAAACATCAAAATAGACCAGAGTTGATATTGCCAGTTTCTCTTACCACTGATATGTTCAGAAAGTTTTATTTGGATGAGATCTGATTCAAGAAACCCCTCGTTTTTTAGCTTTTCAGGATTCATAAGATCTCGTGCCCAGTCCTTAAGCTCTCCTCTCAGCCAATAATCTATTGGCACACCAAAACCCATCTTTGGTCTATCTATTAGATCCTGCGGTAGATATTTTGAAAGTAATTTGCGCAAAACCCACTTTCCTTTACCTTCTCTAATCTTCCACTTCATTGGAAGACTTAATGCGAACTGAACAATTCGATGGTCTAGAAATGGTACTCGTGTTTCTAAAGAAACGCCCATTGCGGCTCGATCTACTTTAACCAAGATGTCGTATGGCAAATAAGTCATCATATCCAACAACATCATACTTTCTATATCACTAAAACACCCAATAGACTTACTCATGAAAGTTTCGTGTTTTGGTTCAGAAGCATCGANAACTAATGAAGATGGATCCTCCCAGTGGGAAGTGAGANCTGAATAAACTTGATTTAAGCTATTACTTTTTAAAACTCTTACTCCTTTATGTAATTTATCCCCTGGGTTATTTAATCGAAATTTATTAGGGATAATATTTTTAAAAGGATTTATTATTGAATTTAGATAACTTGGAGGAATAGAAGAAATCGATAAGCCTAGTAGCTTCCTGATAGGCGCTGGGATCCTAGCTAATTTATTCCATAAATTGAATGCAAAAGTGTATCGGTTATATCCTCCAAATAGCTCATCTCCACCATCTCCTGAAAGAGCAACCTTAACATACTCACTCGTCAACTGAGAAACCAAAAAAGTTGGCAGTTGGGAAGGATCAGAGAAAGGCTCATCGTAAAGCTCGGGAAGTTTAGGCAGNATATTTAGTGCATCATTTGCCGACAGATATAGCTCAGTATGATCAGTTCCTAATAATTTAGCGACTTCCTTAGAATATATTGCCTCATTAAACTCCTTCTCATTAAATCCAATAGAAAAAGTCTTTATTGGCTTAATAGACTGGTCTTGCATCAAAGCTACAATGGTCGAAGAGTCAATTCCACCAGATAAAAAAGCTCCAAGAGGAACATCTGCTATCATCTGACCTTTTACAGAGTTTCTCAATAACCTTTCTAAATGTTCTACAGTTTGAGTTTGAGATCCCAAAAAAGGTTGTTCCTGCCCTTTAATTGCCTCTTTTTCGAGTGACCAATATTCTTGAGTTTTGATTACCTGGGTTTTCATATCTTCAATAGATATTCTAATGAATGTTCCAGGCTTTAACTTAAAAATATCCTTATAAATAGTATATGGAGCTGGTATATAATTAAACCTGAAATACAATGNCAAAGCATCCCTATTAATTTGATTATCGAATGAGGGATGTTGTTTTATTGATTTGAGTTCAGACCCAAATAAAAATACCTTTTTTTTCCAGCCAAAGTATAATGGTTTTTCACCCATTCTATCACAGGCCAGGAATAAAGACTTTTCACGCCTATCCCATAGTGCNAATGCAAACATTCCTACTAATTTTTTTAAAGTTTTTTTTACACCCCAAGAGTCGAANGCAGTCAGNAAGGTCTCGGTATCCGAAAATCCTTTCCAAACATGGGATTTGGAGTTTTTCAAGTTAGCTTGTTTTAATAATTCCGAACGTAGTTCTAAATGGTTATAAATTTCTCCATTAAAAATAATTACAAATCTTTGGCTGTTAGATACCATCGGTTGGTGACCTGCAGCAGATAAATCCTGTATTGCTAAACGCTTATGACCGAATACTAAACCAAGTGNCTTNTCATGCCAAAACCCTGTATCGTCTGGTCCACGATGTTCAATTNCCATNCACATTTTTGAAGCAACGTTTATTAAATCATTGGATCTTAAACCTCCAAAACCCCAATAACCAGCCAGACCGCACATTTTAAATTGAGCCTTGTATGAGTTTTAAATAAAAGTCTTCATAGTTCGAGACTATCTTATTTAGTTCAAACTTCTCTAATATTCGTTTCCTCGCGGTGTCGCCTAATCTCTTTCTCTGTTTAAAGCTCAAATTAAGTAGCTCAATTATTCTTAAAGCAAGAGTTTTCATATCCTCAGTATTAACCACGTGCCCTGTTTCTCCAATTATTTCTGCACAATCGCCAACATCGGTTGCAACACATGGGGTACCTGACGACATGGCTTCACCCAAGACATTGGGAAATGCTTCTCCTACAGATGATGAGACAAATACATCTAATGATGCCATTATTTTTGGCACATCTCTTCTAAAGCCTAGCAAATGAACTTTTTTTTCTAAACTCTTATTTTTAATTATTTTTTTTAAGCTTGCATTATGATCATCAATTCTGTCACCTGCTAAAAGAAAATGCACGTTATCGAATTTCTTGGAAACTTCAGCAGCAGCATCAAAAAAACCTTGATGGTTTTTTTGGGAGTCATACCTACCTATCAGCCCGATTAAGATTGTATTTTTAGGCAAGTGAATTTCTTTAAGCATTGAAAGCTTAGACCTATAATTGGGTTTGAACCTTGTCAAATCAAATCCGTTGGGAATAACATGAAAACTGCTACTTGAAAAACCAATATCTACGTGAACCTTTCTCGCATTTTCTGAGTTAGTTAAAATGCAACATGGTATCCGTTTCGACATTAACGCGCAAACTTTGATCGTTAATATAGTAAAAAATTTATTATGCCAAAAAGAAATATTGCTTTGGTGAACTCCCCAGCAAACTTTTTCAATGTTTGCAATTCTTGCTGCAATGCCACCAACTAAGTTCGCATGGTTTAGTCTAGTGTGTACCAAATTTGGTTGTAATTCTTGTAAAAGATTCACTAATTTCCAAAATTTCCAAGGACTAGGAAACTTTCCCATGGAAATAGGGTATACTTTATACCCAAGTTTTTCTATCCGCTCCCCTATGTAACCCTTTGAAGTTAAAGATACTATGATGAATTCAAATTTTGATCTATCAATTTTCTCTAGCAACTTCAGTAACATTGTCTCTGTGCCTCCATTTGCTAGACCGGTAATGATAGCAACTATTTTAATCTTTGTTTTCAATTCTCAAAAACCATTGAATAAGGTATCCAATATTTTGCATGAGCACCAAAATTCAACCAGACAAACATTACAGTCAAATAAAACAAAACAGTTAATATGATTAAAGCAGTGCGCATTATTTTGTCAGTAACCAGTATAGGAAGCCTTGAAAAAACGGCAACTTGTATGGGAGCTAAATAAAGAGCAAATCTATCTGTGGCAGTCGAAAGAAAAGAAACAGTAACTAAGAATAGTAGGTTTAGAATACCAATATATTTCCAAAGTCTGTAGTCATGAAACTGAGCGAATTTATTTCTAAAAATAAAAAAAAGTAGNGCTGGAATAACATTCATCATGACTCGGATAAANCCTCCACCAGACTCGATTGAAGGTGCCAGAAAATAATGCTTAAAGCTAGCTGATCCCAAATACGCAAAAATAAAAATAATGCCCGCGAGAAAAAAAATAGAAATCATTCCGACCCACTTTAAAAAATTGTTTTTTGTATCTATTAACACTCCAAAAATTAACATTACTATTGCTGACTTATGGAACAACGTCGCAAGGATGACTAGCATACAATAGTTTCGAAAATTATTTCGCTTCCAAACAGATAATGCCAAAAAAATAATACCAATAGCGATNGCTTGGCGGGAATAGCCCATGCCCACAACTATNAGCAAATAGGGAGTAGTAATTAGCAGGCCTAACCACGGAAGCGGTTGCATTTTACAGAAACGAATAATACCATACGTCATTACCGCTCCACATATTAAGTTTACACCTACAATTCCAAAACCCAACNGTACCGAGATCCAATTTATGGCCATATATCCTGGGTCATTAAGTTTTATAGCATTAAAAAAACTTAAGTTTTCTACCTGAGTAATATACNAAAGGTATGCTACCCAGTCTCCACCAACGTCATAACGCAGTCCTATCATTAGCACTGCAATAAGANAAAAGACAAAAAAACCTAAGAGCTTAACTTCATTATTTACCCTCTGGTTTAACAATGTTCCGATAGTAGGAATAAGAAAAAATAACCAATAGGGAGTCATTTTAACAATATTCGTTTTGATTTTCTGCTTATAAACTGGACTAAATTTAAAAGTCTTTTTAGAATGAGCTCGATTAATGTTAAAAAGCATCGCTGCTTTATTGCAACAGCTATAGAGGATGGTATTCGCATCTCTCTTAAGTACACTAGCGCTAGATGCGCATATCTTTTTTTGATACCGACTTTGACTCTATCATCAGGTAGAAATTCATCAAGGACTGTAATGGACTCCTTCCATGAAACTACTCTCTGTTTCCTCGAAAGGTTTGTCTTATGCAACCTGTAAACGCTACACAGGTCCTGTTCAGCGAGACATTTGTAATTTTTGGCTAAACGCATCAAAATATAAAAATCGGTAGAATTCAAAAAATGTGCTGGAAAACCTCCACATTTAAAAAATTTCTCTCTATCTACCATAACAGAAGAAAATACTACGAAGTCTTCATTTGCCATTTTCTCAAACAAATCCCCCTCAGGGAGCCTCTCCCCTTCTCTAATAATAAAGCCACTCTGAGAATTTTCTGAAAAACTTATTCTTGTTCGGCCATATACAAAACCAATNTCGTTTAAGCCCTCTGAAAATAAAGAAACTTGTTTCTTTAACTTGTCAGGAAGCCATAAATCATCAGAATCTAAGAAAGCTAAATATTTCCCTTTTGCTCGCTTTGTAGCTTGTACTCTAGCTTCACCTAGGATGGTAGTCTTANGTGATCGATAATATTTTAGCTTTTTGTCATACGATTTTGCAATTTCTGCTGTTCTATCAGTAGACGCATTATCCCAAAAAATAATCTCCCAATTTTGGTATGTTTGTGCATAGATNGAGTCNAGAGCCTCTTTTAAGTATTTTTCACCGTTGTAACAGTTAACTACAACACTAACTAATGGGTTGTACTCAGGCAGTGACTTTTCAACCTCAATTTTTCTTGTGCCTACTGCACACCAAAATGGAAAGCTATCAGAAAAATGAATATTCTCTAGTCCTGCCTTGTCCATCATATCCTTAATCTGTTCTTTGGAAAACCTCTGCTCAAGGCGAGTACCAAAACGATCAAGTGCATCCGTTCTCATAGAGTAAAGACTATTAAATCTGTACGCGCTNAATGGAACGTTCGTAACATCGAAACCAACTCTTTCAAATAACTTTGCAGTTTTTGCTANAGGNAAGTAAATAAGAAATGCAATTATTTGGCTAAAAATAAATCTTAATAAAAAGGGCAATCTAGAAATGATATATCTTCCTAGTTCCGTAGAACGCCAAAGGTTCCTGTACCAATTTGGTCTATTGTCAAATGAGTAGTATAGGTATACAAGAAAGGGNGCTCCTTGCTTTAAAAGCTTAATACAAGAATTCAGTCCTTCCTGAGTGTTTGGAACATGATGTAAAACACCTAGTGCGTATCCAAAATCCATACTATTCTTGTTTATAGGAATCTTATCTACGCTAGTATTGTGAAACTCGCAGTTATTTAAATCTTCCAAGTTTTTTTTTGCAACATTAAGNGCTTGCTTAGANGGGTCAATACAATGAAGTTTTTTAATACGAGGCGCAACGAGCTTTGCCCACCTCCCGCTCCCGCACCCCATATCAAACCCAATTGACTCTGAGCTTACTTTTTGCCAGGGAAATATAGCAAAATAATGATCGAACATTTGTTGCCTTTCCTCAACCGACAANTTTGATTGATCAAATCTNCTCCANTCATCGCCAAACCCAGATACTACTGGCTTATCTAAATTATTGTTATCCACTATTTTTTAACCTCTTCATTTTTNATCCAAACCAATTTTTGCAATTCAAAAGGAGGCTATCAATTTCGTTNTTTAAATTTGTTTCTACATTAATTAACGATTTAAGTCTTTCGTTTGAAATCATTAATAAATTATCAGTGTCTGACTTTGAATTGTTTTTGTAAATNACTTTAGGGTTATAGCCTAAAACTATTCTAGATCTATTACATACGATATCAACTATTCTCTCTATGGAGGNTGCCTTAGAGGAGCNAACATTCAGTAGATTTGTCTCAAAANTTTTCATTTTTGCAAATGTAGATACAGTATTNCAAAGAAGAGAAACTGGGAAAAAGTCTCTCATTAAATGTGCTGGTGAGCGAATTACTATTTTTCCTTTAGTTATAATCTGCTTGCAAATATCATTTATCAATAACATCCAACAGTTTGAGTCTTTGCTCATAGGACTTCCAACCGCATTTGATAGCCGCAATACCAATCTATTTAGGCTTTTTTCATCTTTTTTTGATAGCAGGGCATTTTCTCCGACCAGATTGGTAGTAGCATAAGGGTGATCATTTTGTGGTTTTGAATCTTCTGAAAACATCCCGTTTAAATTAGATGAATAGACATGAACTGTTGACAGATAAATAACACCTAATACACCTTCTTCCTCACAGCTTTTGACTAATCTTTCAGTTGTNAAGCCGTTAAAGTCTAAGGCTTTGGAAGGGTTTTCAGCGCATTGCTTAGCATTCATTCCAGCAGCGTGGATTACGATATCAGCGCGACCACACTCTCTTTTCAACANACTGTCATCGGCCCAGTTTATTCTTGTCACCTCAGCATTTTTATCTATCCATTTAGGCATTTTTCTTTCTTTACTAGCACCCANAACGACTGTGTGTCCCTTAGAGGCCAGAAAATTTGATATTCGTCCTCCTAAAAACCCGAAAGCTCCTGTTACCAAGATTCTCATTGCNGGCCTTTGTTAATCCAGGGGGCGCCCTCATGCCAAAGTTTTTCTAATCTATCATGATCCCTTTTGGTATCCATACTGTGCCAAAAGCCAGTATGCTTATAAGCCATTAATTCACCCGCTTTGACAAGTCTATCAATTGGTTCTCGCTCAAACATTTCATTATCATCTTCAATGAAATTGAACACTTCGGGTTCACAAACAAAAAAACCACCGTTTATCCAACCCTCATGTATCTGAGGCTTTTCGACAAAACTAGTAACCTTATCTCTNTCAAACTCTAAATCGCCAAACCTTGCAGATGGTCTCACAGAGGTTAGGGTGCAGATTTTATTATGCTTTTTATGAAAGTCAATAAGGTGCTGGATGTTTACATCTGCTACTCCATCACCATATGTCAATAAAAATGCTTCGCCTTTAACGTATGCTTTCAACCTTCTCAACCTCTCACCTGTCATGGACCCCAGACCAGTTTGAATTAGTTGAACTTTCCACTCTATTTTTTCAGAATTAAGGTACGTTATCAATCCCGAGGCTAGGTCAATTGAAAGGTCAGAATTTAACGATTTGTAATTTAAAAAGTACTCTTTTATTAGCTCAGCTTTATAACCCAGAGCTAGTATGAAATCTTTATGCCCATAGCTCGCATAATGGTTCATTATATGCCATAAAATCGGTTTTCCACCAATCTGAACCATTGGCTTTGGAATTTTCTCTGTATACTCAGAAAGCCTCGTACCAAAACCGCCGGCAAGAATAATCGTTTTCATATTTTTGCCCTCATACTTATNCGAACTTTCTACCAGATAAACCTAAAGTNATACAAATCTTTCTTATCTACTTCTTTTTGGTCATGTGGTAGATTCGCGAAGTTTAATAAAATATTGTCTTCATTTTCTAAACCCTGAAACGCAACCCACAACATAGGNGGTATAGTTAATCTACAATAGTTTCTTCTAGAAAGCACAACCTCTTGAAAACAATCAAATGTTTTTGAACTTTCTCGATCATCATAAATAACAAAACGAATTGAACCAATTGGCACAATCAAATTTAAAACCATTTCCCTATGCCTCTTCCAACCTTTTATAACTTTTGGAAGAACAATAGAGAAATATGCTTCTCCAAAACCGAAATAACCCTGATCACTTTTCTTTATGCCATGGAGCACATCACCTTGAGCATTTTTTATTATTTCCAAAGGAGAAATTATTACATCATGGATTTTTTGTTCTTTTTCTTCTAATTTTTCATTGCCCAACTTATTGATCTTTCTGACGCTAAACTCATATATTTCTCAATTTGTNATATGGAATATTTATCCATCGGTTTNTTTTGATTTTCATAATACTCTTTATACCACTCTACTGTTAACTCGACATTTTCTTCAAATCTCAATACTGGAACCCAGTCTAAATCAGAATAGGCCTTATCGCAATTTAGTTTCAAAAGAGCAGCCTCTTGAAAATTATGNCCTTCCTTGGATTGGTTTTCCCACTTTACATTTTTCCAATGCTTAGACATTTCGATAATCAAATTCTGGACGCTATTACTTTCAATATTAGATGGCCCAAAATTATATGCTTCTCCATGCCTATCACCTCGAAACAATGTCGAAGCTAAGGTCAGATAACCACTAAGTGGTTCTAGAACATGTTGCCAAGGGCGCGTAGCATAGGGGTTACGAATATTAACCTTTTTTAATTCAGCCCAAGCCTTAACACAATCAGGTACTATGCGATCNTCTGCCCAATCTCCTCCCCCAATTACATTACCAGCNCTTGCAATAGCTAACTTTACATTTTCCCTAGACAGATTAAATACTGAAGTCAGATATGAACGAATAGCTATTTCAGCCATNGCTTTCGATGCGCTATAAGGGTCTTTNCCACCCAACGCGTCTGTCTCACGATAACCCCAGGCCCACTCCATATTTTCNTAAACNTTATCACTTGTTATCATTACACACACAACCGATTTTTCTAATTGAGCCAAGCAGTGTAAAACATTAGCGGTGCCGATTGCATTGGTNGAGAACGTTTTTAAAGGATCTTTATATGATTTACTAACTAATGCCTCTGCTGCTAAATGGAAGATNAAATCTGGNCTCACATCTTTTANAATTTTCTCTAANGCTTTCNGATTTCTAATATCTTCAAAGTAGTTTTCTATTTTTTTTTCAACTCTACAAGCTTCAAAGTTTGACGGATCACTAGGTACTCCTATCGATAAACCAACAACATTTGCGCCTAAAAATTTCAACCACATTGAGAGCCAACTACCTTTAAAACCGGTATGCCCTGTTATCAAAATAGTTTTATTTTCNAATACATTTCTCAAGTTTATTGATCTCTATAATCTACAACTTATTACTTACCATAACTTAAAACCTTAAGCCACTTAGTTAATTTTTTGTCTAAATAAAAAAAATTTTTTCTTGTTTTTTTTAAATTTAACTTTTGATTATCGTANTTAAAACTCTCTGCCAACTCCTCAGGTTTAGTTACATAGTATACATCTGGCTTACCTCTCAAAGGACTTAAATTTAGAGATGACCCGTCTATGTATATCGCAACGGGCAANCCTACACAATAAGCATCTACTGCCGCTGAGGTTGTTATACTTGAATACACAAAATCGTAACCATGAATTATTTCACCTAATGATTTTGTTTCCACTTTTAATTTCAAGTCCTCATAATACCTAAAATTTAATCCACAACCAGGATGAGGTTTAAAGGTTATAGTGAACTCGCATTTGAAAAAAGGCTTAGCATTTTCTAAAAGCTTTAATTGCCNTTTGGTATTGCCTTCAAGATAGTCGCCAACCACTAGAAGCTTTTTAATTCCACTTTTAATATCANGCTTCTGCACTTTTTCTTGGTGATTAAGATAAAGAAACCTAATTGATTCGACCTGCAGCANCTTCTCGGTGGGGTATCCTCCTTTTTTGTGCTTCATAAGAGAATCTTCTCCGTTNCANGCAATCTTATCTGGCANNGGAGGAGATGTACTCTGTTTGCCAAATATCTGTTTGTCAAAAAAATACCTNAAATCCCAATAAGGTACAGTCGCGTGAGGAAACCCNATAAGGTCTTTATGAAAACAATTTCTCCATGCTTGAATTAAACCAAATTCCCACCCTTGGTTCTCTTGAAGATAAATACATCTTCTTTGAATAGGTAGCATTCTCAACGCGGACTTAAACAAGTGATAGGAAATAATGTTGCTTGGAGCTACATATCCATAAATAGAGGTATCCCAATCTGTTTTTAATAGTGGCCAAAAACGTTTAAAAGATGGTCTGTCTTTTAGCTTATTCTCAACGTTTTTAAGCTTGAGCTTTAATAATTTCCAATCCTTTAGAACAGCTAAAATAACGNAAACAGAAAGNAAGCTAGCTAGTGCAACATGATTTTGTTTTTCATTTTTATTATAATTGTTTATNGCGTTGGCNGCATGAAATGAGCTTTTTAGTACTTTATCTTTTACATGAATATGCAGCCAATTGCTATCAATATGATTTTCATTTAGAGTTTCAGGGATATTTGTCCAAAAGGGACTATTAAATCTTCCCTCTGTAAAATCTTCTTTTCTTATATTGAAAAGATACGAAACAAAAGTTATCTTCGCTTTTGATTTTTTCCAATCCTGNACNCCAACACCTTTAAGACGCCATGANCTGATAAGATATNNAATCAACCATGCTAATCCTTGNATGTAGTAAGGAGTGAGGGAAANTAAATATTTTATAGATGGGGTTNATTTTTTTTTCATAGATGAATAAGAGTGAGAAAATACTAGTCCTTCGCCTTCACAAAAATATTTCATGGAGACANTAAGCNGCTTTTTGTTGGTTTCAAGGTGNATATCNGANACATTTTTTNTTTGGCACCAGTCCTTTAACATGATTAATTTGATTATGTCATTAATTTGTGGTGACTTTGCAAAATTNCATTTTTCAGCTATTAGAGTCATCCACCAAAAATTGAATTCAGGATTAATTTTAAAATATTCTGATAGCTTTATACCCTCAATTTTTTCTTCACCTAAGTTATACACTAAAGAAAGATACTGCTTCCTAAGTTTGTCAGAATTTTCTTCAACAAGTTTAGGCATCGAAANCACATTTTTATCATTCCCACAATGATAACTACTCCACATAATTTGAGACCTTTTCTCTGAGCCACCTGGGCCTGGCACATCTCTATTTTCCCAAATGATTATCTTCAAACTATTTTCCTTTTAGTGNTNTCANAGCTATTTTTATTAGCTATTTATTTCAAACTCTCTCATTCAAATAANTTAAGCTAGTAAAAAAAATTAATCTAAACACTTGGAATTTCATTGTGTTCTAACCCTCTAATAGCTCCNCTGCCCATTGCTAATATTGCTTCTTCTGAACTNCCTCCTATATGTGAGGTCATAAAGAAGTTTGGTAGCTTTAGTAGCTCTAAATCTGAAGGAGGTTCACACAAGAAGACATCTAGGGCAGCTCCAGCAAGCTTCTTTTCTTTTAAACTTTTCTTCAGTGCTATTTCATCTACCAAACCACCTCTAGCCGTATTAATCAAAATAGCATTAGGCTTCATNATTGATAANCGAGACTCACAGATAATGTTATGGGTTAAATCATTGTAGGGAAGATGCAAGGTTACTATCTCGGACGCCTGTAGTAGCTTTTCAATTTCAACAGGTTTTAGTTTGTATTTTTTATAAAAATCTAAATACTCAGCAATATCATTTACTAGTATTTTGCACTTGAATGGTTGTAGGAGTTTTACAAGATCCTTTCCAACATTGCCACAGCCAATAACCCCAATTGTACGACCAGTTAACTGTCTTCCTATATGTTGATCCCACTTACCATTTAAAATATTGTCATAAGATATTTGGACATTCCGTAATAAGCTTATCATAAATGATAGAGCTAACTCAGAGACTGACCTTCTATTTACTCCCTGTACAAACCCCAACCTTTTTCCGTATCTTTTCATCGCAGCTAAATCTATTTTATCTAGACCTACGCCGTACTTCCCAATTACCTTCAAGTCAGGGAGACATGATAAAACATATTCATCTAATATTTCCAAACCTATTATTGCCTTATCATGCCCTTTAAGAAATTCTATTAAACTCTTACCATGAAGAGATATTCCATCGTCATTAAAAGTGACATTCTCATAAGCATTCAGTAGTTCTTTTCTTAGAACTGTGTTTTTAGAAAAAGATCTTGAGCAAACAGCAACTTTGTCTAAGCTCTTCATAATAAATTTNTTTCAATAAATTTTTGACATTGCTTAATAAAATTTTTNTCAAGATTTAGTTCAACTTTCTTTATATCTGCATTCTCACCTACTGGTAAAATCAAGACNAAGTTTTCAGCAGTATTTTTCTTATCTTTTTTCAAGGCGTTCAACATATCGTCTATAGAGAAATGAATATGTTTAAAGTCCCTATAGTTTTTAAGAAGTGTCTCATGCATTTTTTTATAAAATGCTCCGGAAACCAACTGTCTTTGTGAGGCTATGTAGTTAGCTAAGTCCATACCCATCGTGACAGCAACTCCATGAGGTACTTTGAAATCTGTAGCTGTCTCTATTGCGTGACCAAAACTATGACCGTAATTAAATATATTTCGGATACCCTTATCAAACTCATCAGCCTCTATATATTTTTTCTTAATAAGAAGAGATGCATAAATATATTTTGACAAAATTTTCTTTTCCTTTAACAATTTTTCGATATCTCTTCTTACATTGTCTAATTTTCTCTTTCCAGCNATAGCGTGCACTTTTAAAATTTCACCTAACCCAGATTGTATTTCCTGCTTCTCTAANGTCTCTAAGAAATTCGAACACAGAAAAATTTTTTTTGGTGGATTAAAAGTTCCTAGAATATTTTTCACCTTACCTAAATTTACTGANCTCTTTGAACCAATACAAGAGTCCGCCTGAGCCACTAGAGTTGTTGGAACAAAACTCCATTCTAAACCTCGCAGTAGCGTTGCTGCGATGAAACACGCTATATCTTGAATAATACCACCGCCTATAGCACATAAACTTTGCCCTCTGCGTACTTTGTTTTTAACTAGCTTTCTAATTATATCNATTATTTGCTCAATAGATTTATTTTCTTCACTGGACTTTATTATCAAAGTATTCGGGTTTTGAAGAATTTGATCTAAATTTTTTTTATAAAGTTGAGCAACTTTTTCATCAATCAAAAAATGAGTGAGTGAGTTATTAACCTCGTTAAAAACATCATCAATGTCTGAAAAAAATTCCACATCATAATTACCTCTGTGCGATTTAATTGTAATATTTTCAAACACGAGTAAAGCCTCCATCAATTGCAATGTTTTGCCCCGTTATATAGGTGTTTTTATCGCTTCCCAAATAAAATATAAATTCAGCAATTTCTCTTGGTTGACCCAGACGCTTGGTAGGAACCGCCTTCGCTATCTTTTTCATACCTTCATTACCAAGAACACGGCGTGTAAGGTCTGTTTCAGTAAAACCAGGTGCGACGCAATTTGCTAAAATACCATCTTTTGAATGCTCAGCAGCCAATGCTAGTGTAATGCCATCTAATGCAAACTTGGAAGCCATATACGATGCTCTATACTCTTTTCCTACTTTCCCCCAAATGGAAGAGACATTTACTATACGGCCCCAACCTTTTCTTTTCATNAATGGGACTACTGCTTTACAGAACATAAAGGGTGCAAAAACATTTATTTGATGGATCCTCAAAAATTCCGATGGTTTTATATTTATAAACGGAGCAACAAAATTGACACCTGCACAATTTACTAAAATATCAGGTGAAATTTTTTTAACTTCTTTTATGCACTTATCTAATTCACTTTGATCCCCAAAGTCTGCNGTCAACCATTCTGAGACAGCCTCATTTTTCCCACTTTTTTTTGTTCTTGTTCCACAAACTTCTACCCCAGCACTTGAAAAAACTTTAGCAATTTCATATCCTATTCCCCTACTCGCGCCCGTCACTAAAGCTCTCTTATTCTTCATAAAACTATCTTCTTCTAATTTAATAGGGTTCATTTAGTCCTCGAATTTCTCGAGTGGTTTTTAATATTATTTTAATTTGTATTGAAACCAGTGAGCTAAAACNTGATTCAATACCAAATGACCATCCTCAACTGGCCCATATTCTCCNTCTTTTGTTTTTAAATGAATTTTTATATCACACTCTGAAAGTAGTTTCCCACCTGTGAAGCCTAAAAAGCCTATAACCTTTCCCTTCTTTTCTTTAACCCAACTCGTAGCTTTTAAGAGGTTAGGAGAATTACCACTTGCNGAAATAACAATTAACAAGTCCCCCTCCCTGAAATGAATTTTAAGTTGATTTATAAAAATGTTTTCATAGCCAACGTCATTTGATATCGCAGTAAGGACTGAACTATTATCAACCAGTGAAAANATCCTGAACGGTGTGTCTGACCCNGTCTTCTTAATAATGTCAAATCCAAGGTCATTAGCCATCGTNATCGCAGTAGATGCCGANCCACCATTNCCCGCAACAAAAATATTTTTACCATTTATTCTTGCTTGATCTAACTCTTCAACTAGTTTTCTNACCTCTTTACTGTCAATGCTTTTAAGCACNTCAAANAAATATGAAAAATAGTCAGTCGAAAAATCTTCGACTGATTTTGCCTTTNCAAGGCTTTCTTCAATACTATTCATCAGAGANCCTGTTGTTTTGTATTATTATAGGTTTTTTCATTTTTATTTAAAGCCCAAAAGATCGATACTAAAATCTCAATNTAAATATTTTTTGGATCATCTATAGAGTATTTGTCACGCCATTCCTTNTCGGAATAGTAAATACTATAAACATGCTTCATTGTTTGGAAGGCATCATCAGAGGAACCATTTTCAATTTCCTTATTATCTAGGATACAATTAACAAAANCTTCTATCTCTTTTTCCCAAGATGGATCATGATTGTATCGAGTTATGTNCTCCATTGGGTCTCCATTATCTCTCCCCGGTTCAGCTTTAACCACGGTGAGAGTTTCAGCGCCATAACTTTTAGACCCTGAAAGAATACCACTTAGAATTATGCTCCCTTTTTCAAGATTTATATCTAAATTAAAACGATGNCGCCATTGAGTAGCTGAAGAATTTAACATTCCTATAACTCCATCACTTGTTCTCATTANNGCATAAGCATTGTCTTCAACATCAAAGCCCCAATGGTTATTGGATACAAAACTATAAATATCTTTAAAATCTCCTGCGAATAAACGCATTAGGTCTACCATATGTATCCCTTGGTCAAGCAACACCCCTCCCCCNGCNATTTCTCGTTTTGTTCTCCAATCTGGTTGATCAAAAGTTACTAACTGAGATTTACCATATATTCCTTTTAGATTTATTATTTTACCAAAAGTTCCTTTNTCAATTATGCTCAATGCGTCTTTTACTGAATCATGATAACGATGATTAAAGCCATACATTAGNTTAAGCTCGGAGTTTTTTCTTTCTTCATCTATAACCATCTTTATATCGTTCAANNTTCTTCCGGGAGGTTTCTCACAAAAAACATGCAAGCCACGNTTAAGCGCCTCAATTGTAACAACAGGAGCTATGTCATTTGTTAGACATATGATTAACAAATCCAAGTCATGACTTAGCAAATCTCTATAATCAGAAAACTTAAATACACCTCCATGTATGGCGGAGCTTTTACTAAATGTACGGTCACAAATAGCGGTTAACTTTAAGTGAGGATTGAGATCAACACACTTTCTCCGNCTTCTTCCTACAACACCATAACCTGCTATTCCCACTTTTAGCAACTGAGCNACCTATTCAAAANAANGNTAAATGNAACTTGAAAAANATTTGCNCACNATATCCATGTTTCATTTATATTTAATAATAAATTCAACCGTCAATCTCNGTGTTTTTCAAATAAAACACAACAAAAAAAAAGTTCATTAAAAGAAGTAACNGCAACTTCTGACGGTTNACGAAAGTATCCCGACATTTTTATTTTTGATGCATTAAGTTTTTTCCCTATTTNAAAAATGTCTTCGTAACTCAAAATTATATAGGGAGCTAATTCACCTTCTTTTTCNCCGTTATAATTTATGTATTGATAGGATGTTTCATCATTTGAATTTATATTTTGAGCAAGTCTGAAAGTCGCTATAAAGGCACCACCCGGTTTTACTGCTGACCAGCATTTGTTAATCATATCATCGGTTTCTAAGTTCCAATCAACACAGCTCAGTGAAGTTACTATATCGAAATTCCGNTCACCAGTATTAAAGTCCATGAAATCAATATTTTTAAAAGAAAAACCAGTTTTCAAATTTTTTTTGACAGCAATCTTTATTGACTCAGAGTGTATATCNATCCCTGTATAATCAAATACACCAAATTTATCGTTCAAAGCCAATCCAAGACCACCACAACCGCAACCGACATCTAAAACAGAAATACCATTAAACCAATTAACCGANCTTAATATTTCTTTTTCCGACTCATAGAAAGAACTAAAAGACATCCTATTTTTAGAAAAATAATCTGAAATATTTTTTGTTTTATAGTAGATGTTTTTTTTCTTCTCAAACATTTTTTACCCTAATTTTTTTAAAACTTTCTCAACCAACAAAATATCGTCAGGGCTATCAACTGAAAAACATTCTCTATAATCAATTCGTGCAATATATTGATCAAAGTTCAATTCAAAAATTCTGTTGCTATCACATGCCTCAAGTTGTTCAAGCCGAGATTCAGGTGCTTCCGTAAACTCTTTCAGCGCTGCCCATTCAAATGCAAATACTCCTACAATTCTGTAGGCCCCTAAATCATTGCTAAATCCATTTTTAGCATAAGGAACAGGAGTGCGTGATGTATATAAAACTTTTCCTTCGTCATTAAAAAGCAATTTCACTGTATCAGGATTTTTCCATATTTTTTCATTTCTTATCGGCATTGCCAAGACGGTAGCTCTAATATGCGAGCTATTCTTAATGGGAGTGATAGCGGCAGCTATCATATTTACATCTAAGAGAGGTTCATCTCCTTGAACACACACAATAATGTCATCATCTCGNGGGTCCNAGCATTCATTNATATATGCTTCAGCAACTCTATCTAGTGCTCTGGTGTGGTGCGAAGAGGTTANCGCAACCTTGTAGTCTCCTTTCAGATGTTCAACAATTTCATCATCACATGTTGCTACATAAACAGCGTTCCACTCGGAAAACTTAAGAGTCGTTTCAGCTACATGACGTATCATTGACTTTCCACAGATTTCAACCAATGGCTTGCCTGGAAAGCGAGAAGCTCCCATTCGTGCCGGAATAATGCCGAAAACTCTTTGTGTCATACCTTCCCCACTGAGTTANGTAAGTTTATATATATTGTGAAGTCTTTGATTATAACTTCCTAATTTTTTACTTTCACTTTCACTGTGTACCTCNACAACAGAATTTTCTTCTATAGANCGATAACANGCGTCAAGAAANGATATNGTTTTAAAAGCATCNTCCAAAGAAATACTATAATTCGAATTTGTGTCATCATTTTTAAGATTAGATGCGATCTCTGAGTAAAGACGTTGATGTCCATTCCCATATACGCAGTCAGAAAAATCTTCCGTGTGGGATTTGCACGAAGAAGGTTCAGGCGTGTAAAGCTGAAGTTCATTTACCGCTATTCCTCCTATTTGAGCTAAACCCTTAGACCCGATAATAGATATCTCTGCGCAAAAATCTTTTGGTCTTGCAGCCGTTGTAACCTCTAAAGAGCCTAAACACCTATTATTTTGAAACTCACAAATGCCTAAAAAAGTATCTTCAACCTCAATATCTGCCCCGAAAGTTCTTGAATGACCGGATACCTTTACAGGTTCCCCACATAAATATCTTAAAAGATCAAGATGATGAACTCCTTGGTTTGTAAGTGCCCCACCATCCATTGAAAAAGTACCTCGCCAAGGAGCTAAATTGTAGTACGATATATCTCTACACCAGCGCACCCGTACACTGACGGTCTGCATCTCACCCAGTTCTCCATTTTTTATACCTTTTGCTACCCGTGAAACTGCGAGATTTTTTCGATTTTGAAATATTGGGAAAACCCTTTTACCAAGACTATCCGCTTTCTCTTTCAACTTTGAAAACTGAGATTTTCTTAGCAGTGTAGGCTTCTCAATAATCAAATTTTTTTCAAAGTCTTTTAAAATAGTATATGCATGGTCAAAGTGAGCACCAGATGGAGTGATTATTGCGACCGTATCGAAATCAATATTTTTAACCATTTCGCTAAAGTTTTGGTAATAAGCAACACTATGTTTTTTTCCAGTAATTTCACCAATCTCTTTATTTATATCACATACTGCAACTAACTCTAAACTACTATTCTGTTTAATTGCCTCACAATGATGCTGAGCTATTCTACCGCAACCGAGTATTGCCACACGATTCATTTATTTATACCTTTGCTAAACATATCAATACACTTATTTAAAAACTTAAAGTCCATTTCGCTACCGATAGACATTCGAGACAATCCTTTCATAGGCCCTGAGTTCCAGTTACTTCTAATAATTATTTTCTCTTCCAAAATTTTATTCAATTCTTGTAATTCTTCAAAGATTATAAAGTTTCCAATCGTATTTACTAGCATTAGATTAGAGTTTTTAAAGTAGCTTTCTACCCTGGTTTTATTCGACAGAACTTTTTTTATAATGCCATTGAATAGTGATGTGTTATGTAGCGCTTTTTCAAATATAAAGGCTTGTAAGTTACCTATTTCATACATCGGACGAGACACATGTAATTTTTTGCTTAACTCTGCAGACGAAATCGAATAACCAACTCTTACACCTGCTAAGCCCCAACTTTTTGAAGCACTATAGACAATTAGCAAATTTTTAAAATCTTTGATTAGCTTATTGTAATCAAGAGGGCTAGGCGAAAAATGATCATAAACTGCATCCAAGCAAACCACCGCACCCACTTTTTTTGCTAGCCCAAGTAAATGGTATAAATATTCTTCACTAAAATAAGATCCGGTTGGACTATCAGGGTTAGCTATAAATATCAATTTTGGCTTTATTTCTATAATATTTTTCTCAAAAGTATCTTTGTCCCAATTAAACCTATTTTCGATATGTTTAAACTTATACTCAAACCTTGTTAAGGAAGAATCAAAACAAGAGCTATACACCTCATACATAGCAAAAGTTGGACTTCTAAGAAAAATTTTGTCTCCTTTACGTAAAAAATTTTCAAAAACAGACTTTATAATGGAATCACTTCCATTTGCTAAAAATAAATGATCAATGGGCGTATTAAGGTGATTGGAAAGTGCTTTATAAGTTAAACTTAAGTCAGGATACGAAGAAAAAATTCTTTGCCCACTTTTGTTTATTTCTTCTTTGAGGAATTGGTGGATTTCTCCATCATGAATTTCATTTTTATCCAACCAACTTTTGGTGAAATCTCTATACTCAGATATTTTTCTGGATGGTCGCTTGATCATAAATCAATACATATTCAGAATTAGTTGACACGCATTCAATAACATTACTCCAAGCTAAACTTATTTTGGCTCTTCAACAACTGAAAACAATTCCTTGATCCAAACATTCATCCAATTTTCTGAGGTCGAAGCATATTTATTAACAAACTTTTCTCGTGCCACTTGAACTGCTTCGCTAAACCACCAATCATTCAAATTATTATATACTTCATTTATATGTTTAGCGGCAGCTTTTCCATCGAAAAACACAATTTTCGTTTTCTCTAAATCTTTAAGATACGGCATAAATGAATTCCGAAACAAATAACTACTTTTGTTTAAGAAACAAACTGTTGGGATATTAGCCTGCATTGACTCTAAAAAACTAGTTCCGAAGTGGTCAGTTGCAAGAAGTTTACATTTCTCTAAAGTATCATAAAAGTTTTTAGTGTTTTCTTCTCTCAGTTTAGGAAATTGTTCTAGTAGTCTTTCACGATTATTCCATTTTCGAATATCGTGAACCGGATGGTGCCTTATATTCACCAAATTTAAATTTTGTAAATTACTTAAAAATTGTATTGGTAAATCTACATGGTCAGTCAAATTCTTTGTGGAAAAAGGTCCGGATTGTAAACGAAGTACATATCTATTTCTAATCATAGTTATGAATAAAATATCTTTGTAAGCATTATTTTTATTATAATTTTTTACTAATTTAGGCATAGGAAGAGGAGTGGTTTTATCATCTTCTCTCCAACCAAATGTATAAAAAACATCAGATATTGACCTTTCTAATTTCTCTCCATCATGCCATTTATCCATTCCATATGCAGAACCATGTTGAGCAGTACAAAGTGTATGATATTTATACCGCTTTGCTATAAAAAATTGAAAAGGTACGTTGCTATACAGAGCATTATATGAAAAAAAAACATGGCCTTTTTCAGTATAAAGGGTTGACACTAACTTTTCATAATTCAAATGATACTCAAGATAACAAAGAGGAATATTTGATAAAGCAAGTTGTGAAATCCAGTCTGAAAAATTCTTACTATTTTTAGGTTTTCTTTGTCTTAAAACAAAATCAGGTTTTGTTTTCACGAGATCGGGACTGTATAAAAAATCATCAAAAATAATTCTACCAAAGGATTTGATAGAGAGAAGCATATGAAATTTTTTTGTATGTCTTTTAAAGTATGGATTAACAATTATAACCTTTTTTCTAAAGCTTAGAGCTGAGGTGAACGAAGAAATTTTTAGAACGATATTCTTGACAAGCCGTTTTACTGATATTGATCCAATGCCAATAGGTTTTTTTTCTACTTTTTTGCAGTGCCAAGATTTTAAAGGGTCTTTGATGGTTTTTGAAACAGTTCTTATTTCTGAATGTTTGGCCACTTGGGAAAAAAGTTGAAACTGGAACAAGTCATCTTGTGATTTCGTTATAAAATCATTGAAATCATAGGGGTAATAATACTGACTTTCATCTAAAACCCATGTGTAGGAAGCTCCTTTATCTTTTGCTAATTCTAATATCTTAAACTTATCATATGCTTGATGAATAAAATGTATGAGCCAATTTCCAATTAGAACTCTGTAGTATTGCTTCTCTCTCTTTAAACCCAAATATTTGTTTAGATCATTTGCTAATATTGATAGAGACTTCTCATAAACCTTGTAACAAAAGACCTGTGCTTTATAAACATCTAAAGCATACTCCCATTGATATTCTAAACAATGTAAATTGGCTCTGTATTTCTTTTTATAGCTTTTGCACCATTCGCCAGCCAACAAAATATCATTTTGACTAGAATCCCAGAGATCTTCCTTTGGTGTTGTTGCTAAAAACATCTGATATTATGCATTCCAATATTATCTTACTTTAAAGCACAAAATTTACTTCACTATGAAATGCGTCTCAAATAAAAGAACGTCTATGTCAGTCTTTTTAAACACATCATATGCATCTTGAGAAGAATTAACCACTGGATGTCCATGTAAATTGAATGATGTGTTTAACAAGCCCCCTACACCAGTTTTATTTTTAAACGTAGATATCAAGTCGTGATACTTTTTATTACTTGATTGAGAAACAATATGGGGACGCAAGGTCCTGTCAGAAGGATGACAAGCAGCAGAAAGTTTATCTCTTCCAAACGCCGTAGAGTCAAACGCTATTGTCATATAAGGGGCTTGTAAATTTTTTTCATTTATAATCATTTCATATTCTGACTCTGTAATAATACTTGGCGCAAATGGCATCCAAAAGTCTCTGTTTTTGATTTTTTCATTGATAACTTGGACTATCTTACTACTTCGGGGGTCTGCTATTATTGACCTATTACCGAGAGACCTAGCACCAAATTCCATTCTGCCTACGCATCGCCCAACCACTCTACCTTGGATTAATAAATCAGCAATTTTTTCATTATTCGCTATTTCAACTTTGAAGCCATCTTTTTTTGCATCTTTCAAGACAATATCAATATCTTCTTTATTAACATCCGGTCCCAAATAAGCATTTTCTAAAGGAAGTAGATTTGTTTTCTTCTCTATCTGATCTAGATAGGCGTAACAAGCCCCGATAGCCAAAGACTCGTCTCCGCCAGAAGGAGGAACAAACATTTCATCTAAACCCACAATGTCTTTGATGAGCATGTTTGCTTTGACATTCATGGATAACCCCCCCGAAAAAACCAGTTTATTGCAATTATACTTCTTTAAAGCATTCGTGGTGTATTCAACTAATATCTCTTCCAAATATTTTTGCAATCCACCAGCTATGCCATCAAATCTACATTGTTCCAGTCTTTCTTTGTACCAAAAAAATAAATCAGATGGTTTTTTATTCCATTTAAAATCTATACCATCAACATACATACCATCTTTAAAAACATTATATGCCTGAGTAAGCGTTTCTAATTTTGAATAAGGAGCAAGTCCCATAATTTTGTATTCGTGAGCATCGGGCATCATTCCCATCAATAGAGTAATATGCCTGTAGAGCCGTCCTAAAATAAATTCGTCTGCTGGCACTTGGTGTTTACATTCTATATTTCCTCTATTATTGATGGTGGACAGAGTGCTACTATACCCATCTCCAAAAGCATCCCCAGTCATTATCAAAGTTTCTTGGCCTCTTAGAGGGCTAGCCCAATAGGCGTAAGCTGCATGACAAGAGTGATGGTCCAAATGTATTATATTGCTCTTTTCAATACCGGTAGTAAATACAACCATATCATGTAAAAAATTTTTGTACTTATCATTATCCTTAATATCATAGTAATCCTTGCTAATGGTTTGCAAAAATGAGTTCCATTTATTTTCCCCAGGAAATTGCTTAGTGTCGATTTTCTCCTTAAATATTTCATTATAGTTAGGCGTTTCACCAAATAAGAGTTTCCGCCTCCAGAACTCATCCATTAGTCTAAACTGGTCTGAAATCGACCAGGAACTATATTTTCGCATTAAGTGAGTATTTAAATTTAATGAAGTACCCGCGATAACAACTTTATCTAACTCGCCAAATTTAATATTTGCTTCTTTTAAAACAAATTCTATTGATTTTCTAGGATACTGTTCATCATTTTTAACTCTAGAAAATCTTTCCTCAGAGGCACAGAAAACAATTTTATCGTCAACTAAAATTGCGGCAGTAGAAAGTATTCCTAAGGAAAGCCCTAAAACTTTCATATTATATCCACAATTCTTGAGAAAACATCAATTTCTAATCCTTGAACTAAGAGTAAAGATTAATTGTTTCCAATAATGCATGTCCCGACGAGAAAGGAACAACACGCTCATAAGGTTTGATAGAGCAATTAATTTCATCTTCAGTAACATGATACAGTACTTTTTTAAGAACTGAAGCAACTATCCATTTGTCTAGGGATTTGTCATCAATATCAAAAAGGCAAAGTTCTCTTAAAGCTTGCTTGGCCAAACTCTTATTCCCAAGTAAAAAATCTGCCACTGCTCGTTCATAAAGCAGTAATCTATATTTTTTGGATAATTCCATAAGTGTTTCTTTCATCATATTTAACTTTGTTTCAAATTTTTTTCCATCTCTTAAGCTTTCTAAAGAAACACCGTATATATGTTCTAGATAGCAAATGTTAGAAGGTTGAATTTTTACGTTTAATGCCACCCTTGGTACTTGTCCGACTTTACTGCTTCGATGGGGAGTTAATCCTGACATCAACAATATATTCCCTGGGGTCAAGTCAGGTGTTTCCCAATTAATTTTTTCTTGCGCATCATGTTCTATTTCATTCGGATACCCCCATTTGGAAGAAAAAGGCAATATTCCTATATCATTTTCAAACTCTCCAAACTCTAATGCAGAGGAACCTGGGATTGCATCGGTTATTTGGAAATAAAATATCATCGTGTGGCTTCCTCTATTTGCATTATTATCTAAGTCTTGATGGGCTCGGGTGGGGAAAGCCATATTTGGTTGGTTTTTACGCTCATAAAAAATATCATCGATAAAAAAGCCTATACGATTTTCCTCACCAACTTGTTTCGACCACCTGCTCTTGACCTGAGCACTTACCCTTATTTGGTATTTTAAATCTTCACCAAACAATTTGGTCAAGTGGGGCTCGATATATGGAGAAAACAAAGAGACCAAAGATTGCTGTGCTGCACCTGAGACGGCGTTTTGTATGCTTATTAATTCTGATTCAGTTAGTTTGTTAGTATTTTCTGCATGGGACCAATCAGTAGAAAGCTCACAATAATTATTTATTAAATTTACTATTGTTGGAATTTTTGACTTAAAATCCGTGCTATCATCAACTAAATATTGTTCTTTTGAAAGAAATAGTTTCTTATAATCCTGCATGTTATCCTCGATTCCAGCTATCCAAAATTCTGAAGCTACTTCAGTCTAATAATTCCTCAATTTTGTTCAATATGTTTCGCTTATTATTTTTGAAATTAAATCCTGAGGTTCTATCGAAGTGCTTTTTTCTCAAGGCCTCATTTTCAACTAGTTCTGATAGAGTTTTTAATACCTCATTAGGCGTGTTTTTATTAAATACATTTAATGGGAAAAAACCATTTTTCTTACTCGCAAATGCATGTGTCTTCTCTCGTTCATTAACGGGAACAATAATGCCTGGAATA
>NZVB01000034.1 GCA_002701375.1 Cyanobium sp. NAT70
GCAGCAACAATCAGCCAGGGCAATATTCAATCACCAACAGGTCAGCACCCATTAAAAATGTCAAACATGGGTTTTGATCCCTATGTATGGCAAAATCAAAGCAAAAAAGTTACAGCTAAGAAGGGCGAGACATGGACATTAAGCGCCTATGTGAAATCAAAGCTGGCAAATACTAGCGTTGTACAAATGTATATTCAGGAAGAAGGAAAAGCACCTGTTGAAGCTGCTTTTCCAGTTACAACTGAATGGTCCAGGATAGAATTTCCTTATCAAGTAAAAAATAATACAAATTTGCTCGTTCGGCTGGATGGGCCTACAACAAGTGCAAATGGAAATATAATCTATTGGGATGGTTTGCAATTAGAAAAATCAGATGTTGCTACTGAGTTTGTAGCATCTAGTGAAAATTTGCTCCTTAATCCTGAGATATTAATTACCCCCATAGAACGATCAAAAAATGAAAGTATCAAAGCCGATCAAGAGGGTAAGGGCATATTTAATGTCCATATCGGGACGCAACCGGTCGATAATGTCACAGTGAGTGTTAGCACTGGGGTCGGAAGCCTTTCTCTTCCTGAAGAAACGAATAGTGAATTGGCTAATACAGTTGATCTCCTCTTTACACCAACAAACTGGGATCAGCCAAGAACCGTCAATCTAGTTGACTCGAATACTGATACTGATACCCCAATCATCATCACAGCTAAAAGTTCGAGTCGTGGTGATTCATCTTACGATAATCTTGAAGCATCTCAACAGGTTATTCCATTTCAACAATGGTCTGAGAAGCCTTTTTTAGCACTCTATCAAGAGGGGTTACATCAATCAGATCCGCCATATGTAAACCTTAGTAGAGTAAAAGATAGCAATGATATTTTTGTTAAGCTTTCATCTGCTCAACCATTAAATAACGACCTAACTATTAATTATCGTCTTAAGATTAATGGCAAATGGATCAAACCACCTCTTAAGATTAATGGGGAATGGATCAAACCACCTGGCAACAAGAATTCATTCTCTACAACACTAAAGGCAGGTAGCACAACGAGTGAATCGATTAACCCAATCACTAATGCTGCTCTTAAATCCTATCTTCAAAATGCAGTTGCATGGGACTCTATCAAAAATATTAAAATAAAACTAAAAAATGCAAACCAAAGAAGTGAAAATTCTGAACAATACCTATCAACGCCAGGAGAATCCTCTATAAAATTAAAATTGAGTCAGTCAGAATATCCAGGCCTAAATATTTACAAGCCTCTAACAATCCCTCAAAGTACAACAGCTAATTATACAGATACAACTGGCAGCTCTTATGATTTTAGCACTCTAGTTTATACGAAAAAAGATACGAATGATAATTGGATCGAGCTCTATGATACTGGAAAAAATAATCAATTTAAGAGTACATTTACAGCNAGTCAAGAAGATAGTACGAAAATTGGAATATCTCTGTCTACAAAGCCGAATAGCATTGTAACAATAACCCCAAAAAATCAGAAGTTTGGAATTTCGCTATTGACAAACTCACCAACTTCGAAGACATCAATCGATAACATAGTATTCACTCCCGACAATTGGAATCAAGTCCAATCATTTTATATTGCTCTTAAAGATGGTGTTGATCTTTCAAGAAATCAATTAGATAGTATTAGTTTTACAGTGAGTTCAACTGACCCCAATTATGATAATGGTCTCATTGAAAAGGCAATATTGTTAGATCTCTTAAAAGGAGTCACTCAATCCAATCAACCTGTTAGCGAACAACAAGAAAAATCATCAGATCATACTGGCAATAACAAACAAATTGCAACATTAAAATTACAGGGAGGATCAGGGCAATCTTTGGATGAAACCAATAAGGAAGATTCATTAATATATACAATTAACCTTACAGAGGAAGCAGATGAAGATATGAATATTTATTTTGGCTTGGATTCCACTCTCTTATGCTACACAGAAGATGCAGAAAGAACTTGTGAACAACCAAGTAATTTAGCAGATCAATTTACTGTGAATTATAGTGATTCAGCAGCAGGTCTAATAAAAAATCTCAATATCAATAATAATGACGTTAATTTTGCAGTTGATCCTGGTCCAATTCAGGAAACTGTTTCATCACTTGGCTTTGATGTCAATTCACTTGGAGTCCTAAGATCTAGCAATATTAGTAGTAAATTTCTTGATCAAAGTACGCAAAAGATACGTGTAACATTTCCAGAGGTAACCCCGTGTCTTTCCGGGGCGGCCGGGGAGTGTACTACTGATACATGGCCGGGCTGGGCGGAGGGTAAAACAGTTGCAAAGACCAGAGGCCAAATGGTCATTGAAAATATTTCTGATACATTAATTGAAGACGACTGGCAATTACAATTTGAAAGTCAATATGATTTCGACCAAGTCTATGGACTAAAGAATAAAAAAAACAGGTTTCAAGGATTCACAGATACTAAAAAAGCAAAATGCATCATCAATGGCAAACAATATTACACGTACACATTAACTCCCTTGTCGTATAATGAACAACAACTTAACCAACAAGTTCCAAATAATGCAATCACTCTTGAATTCATCGCTGATAACATTTATTTACCAGCAAAAGGCACACAAATTGTCGATGATATCTTTGAAAATATACGTTTAATTGAACCAGATCAAGAGATCTCAACAGCTAGTGACGAATTCAAACCGTTACCATCTGTCAATTGGAATGGATATATCTATATTGATAAATCGGGTTTTTATGACTTCGGAGTAGATGATCTAAAAGGTGGCGTTGTCCTTAATATTAATGACAAAAATATTCTCAAGAAAAAAGGTGATTTTAATGGTGCTTTTTGGGGAGAAGCTGTCGATCGGCAATATTTAGAGAGTGGGTCATTTATTCCTATTCATATGGAATATATCCCTTCCTCCCAGATACTTACTGATGGTAAAGATGAACAATTAATCACTCTTAAATGGAAAAGGAATAATCAACCAGAATCAATCATTCCATCTAGCTCACTAGTAAACAAAGATCAATGGTTTGTATCAATCAATAAAGGGGAAAAAAGTGGCAGTTTTACCGTAAACCCAGCACCAAATAATAGTTTTGAAGGTGATCATAAATATGCATTTAAATTACTGCCAAGTGACCGCGCAACAATTGTTGTGACTGATCACGAAATAATTGCTACTAATGATAGCTCAAACGGTAATAGTGACACTGTTCAATTATCATTAAAGCTCGATGACTCAGCTCAGAAATCTATTACAATACCCCAGGGATTTAAACTTTATCTTGGCGATCCTACAACGAAATGTAAAAGTCAATCTGATTCAACATGTCAGTATAAAGCGATTTTTGAATTTGATCAGAAGACAACAACTCTATATACGACTTCATCTACAAAGGTGAGTGGAACATTATTACATTACAACAATGATCAGGCTATAAGTGTATGTGGAATGGTGGGAAGCACAATACTACCTAATAATACTGATTTTGCTGAAGCAACATCCTTATCAAGTTATAATGTCTCACCTTCCTATGTTGAAGCCAACATTATTAGTGTTAGCAACCAAGGTAAAAAAGACCTGCTTAATGTATCAGCAAACATAATAAATAATACAGCAGAAAGCAGGCTTTATGCCGGGACAAAGGTGAAATACGAGCATAAGTATGAGCTCATCTTTGATAGCATTTCAGAGGATGATAGTGGGTCTGTCAGCAATAAGAATTTTGGACTTGATCATCAGATCTATACAATGTCGATCTCTGTTGATGGTGGGGACTCAAATGATCAAGGAATTACAATTCCAAAAGGGCATTTCATCAGTTTCGCCAGGGATAGTTCTGATGCATCTAGACCTTCAATCTATGGTGTTCAATTAATAGAGGATCTTATTATTAAGAAGAATGCTAATGGCATGCCACAAGATATTTCAGTTATTATTCCTGTTGAAGATGATGCCACAATATTTCAAAAAGCTACAGCTGATTCTCTCAAGGCATCAATAAATATGCCATTAAATCTCGAATTGAATGAGGGGATTGATATTGACTCAGGCGAAAATCAGTATGAACTGGAATTTAAAGTTGATTCGCAAAGT
Source organism: Cyanobium sp. NAT70 (assembly GCA_002701375.1). Lineage (GTDB taxonomy): Bacteria > Cyanobacteriota > Cyanobacteriia > PCC-6307 > Cyanobiaceae > Parasynechococcus. The sequence goes on from NZVB01000034.1 coordinate 4,096, forward strand.
TTACCAAATGGCATAAATCTTGCAACATTTCTTTCTGATAAACAATTGAAGATTGCTGTTGATAAGGATTATTTTGTGATCACTGATGATGATCCGAGTGATCTTAGTGTCACTAGTGATATCAATGGTAGACAAGCTGTTGATCCAAATATAGCAATTAAAATTGATGAGGATTCATCACAACCTCTCAAGAGATATATAAAACTGAATAGTGCACCCTCAGGGACTGAGCCTGTTTTCGTTTCCCTCATGTCTGAGGATAGTTCGCTATTGCAGTTAGCAACTTACAATAACAACAATACTGCTAATAGCCAACCTAGAATAGATTTAGCATTTACATCTGATAACTGGGATGTACCACAGCCATTCGCATTGGTACCCATCGATAATGCAACGATAGACGCTAATGCCTCCTTATCGATATATGCCGAGCCGTATGGAAATTCAATACATGCACAACAATCACGTTGCCAAATAACCACGTCACAACAAAAAAAATTCAATACATGTGCTAAATTGTTTACTGTTGATATTATCAATGATGACGAGCCTGGTGTCAATATTGAAGCCCTATCAACAGTTGTCTCAAAAAGTGNAGAGATTAAAAGTTCTGGGCTTCTGGAATTAAGTTTAACAGCACAACCAAAAATAGATGTTGGCGTCACCCTTGAGAGACCAACAAGTGATGCCCAGTTTCAATTCAGCGATTTGTCTGCTACTGATCTTCAAAAGACATTAATATTTACTCCTGATAATTGGGATATTAATCAAGCTGTATCAATTCAATCTCTTCCAAATAGTGAACTTGAATCGACAAAGACTAGCAATTTAAAGATTTCAGTAGCTCCATTATCTGATGGTATAAAAGGGCCAGACCCATGGCAATTTGATGTAGATTCTGTTCCAATCACTATTGTCGACAATACGCCTCCTACGGCATCAATTGTTCCGATCCAAAATGCGACTGAACAGGCCGAACCTGGTCGTTTTGTTGTTCAATTGTCAAAGCCTGTCACGAATGCATCACTTGAAGGGATATTAGTCAATTATAAAATAACAACTGCTTCAACAGCGTTAACGGATACAAACTCAATATTGCCTAATCTTCAAAATCCTATTACTGGACAAGTACGAATCCGTAACGGGCAAACGCAGAGTGAGGTTATTGTTGTTCCCATTGACAATGCTGATCCAAACGATGATAAAGTTTATACGATAGAGTTACAGGAAAGCCCAAATCAATATGACCTAAATCTATTAAAAAAGAGTGCCTCATTAAAAGTGAAAAATAATGATGAGGCAGGTATATATATAGTATCTCCAGGAACACCACTGAATCTCCAGGAGGGTGGAGACTCCGTAGACTATTACGTAGGCTTACTAGCAAAACCGACTGCAGATGTAACAATTACGCCTCATTTGCCTTCATCTACAGGAACATCTCAAATACCTGTAAAAGCTCCTCCAATAACGATCGATCAGAATGAATGGTCTGCTCTAAAAAAAGTTACGTTAACAGCAACAAATGATAATANTCTAATGACCACTAGTCAGTCTGTACCGTTAATACTTAATGAATTTAAGTCTATTTCTCAAGAGTCGGGATCATCAAGTAGTGAAAAAAAATACACGGCAAAAGTTACACTAAATGCGAATGCCCTTGAGAACAAACCACTGAAAGGAAATAGCCTTGTTATTCCTTCTGGTACCCGTCTTACTGATTCAAACGTGGAATTACAGCTGGTTAATGATCTCACTATAATTCCTCCAGCTGATATTAAGTCATGGTCCCAATCCATTCTTGTCAAATCAGTCACTCCATTGGTAAACCCACAGGCACCTTTTAGCTCGGCTATTAATCTTACGACTCCTCTCAACAGTAAGACGGTCACTATAACCCATATGGTTGAAAGTTGTGATCCAAATTTTAATTCAGAACCTAAAAGTGATGATTCGAATTCCAATACTAAATGTGATAATTCAAATTCAAATTCAAATTCTAGTACTGAGAAGTTTGTTGACCCGAGCCTGGATATAGAACTATTTGATGCAGCAATGCCTCAGGCAACTGCGTCAATGTTGCATCATTCTTTGAATAATGTTCAACAGAGTATTAACAATGTTAAATTACCAATGATTGGCAATCCAGCGGGCACTGTTGGGAAAAAAGTATATGCCTATATCAATAGCGTTATCAATCGATTAATGGGTGCTGAAAATTTAACCCCTAAAGGTGTACAAGATATCCTTGTTTCTGACTTGAATGAGAACAGCCCTATAAGTGGTGTCACCGTAGAGGGTAGTAGTGATTCTAATCCTGATGCAATTAGTCTTAAATTTAGTTTTGATGTTAATGATAATAAAAATCCACTCGAATTTCCTCTTGATGCGAACTTTGGTATTGATGGGCTCGGCCTACAAACAAAGGGTACTGTCGATGCATCTTATGAATTAGATGGAGCATTAACAGTCGTCTTTCCTTATAATGGGGAGGATCCCTATATTGATATTAATAGCGATAATACTAATTTAAAAGCATCATTTAATGCTCACTTAAACGATTTTGAGTTCCATGGTGGTCTCGGCCTCGTTCAGATATCTGCTACTGATACTCCTAGTGAGTTTATACAAGGTAAGAGTACGGGATTAAATGCCGAGGCTAGTATCACTTTGACAAAAAAAGTCGATAGTTTAACGCAAGATGATAAAAATAAATTAACTTTCACTGAATTGAAAGAGTCAAATTTTGAACCTATTTATGATATTTCAGGTGATGCCTCACTCTCGTTTAAGGTTGATACAGAAGCTTCTGCCAATTCAACAGCATTTCCTTCTTTGTCATTCAATATGGCAAGTGATATTCCATTATTCTCCTATAGTAATAAGGATCAAGATATTCCTGGCCCCATTCAGCTAACTTTCTCTGATTTTACCAAAACTTCTAAGACATCATCATCTAATCAATATATGGCTAATGTTAGTTTTACAAAATCCAAAGGTAGCAAGAATCCACCCTACGCTATNACCAANCCAAATCCATTTCCTGTTGATAAGAATGGCAATATTANTATACCAAGTGGGACAATTATTGATTCTGAGAATAAATATGAACTGACTGAACCGCTTGTCATTACTAAACCGGACCCACCAAGTGATGCTTGGACACTACCAGATGAGAAAGTAAGTCTTAAATCACGATCTTCAATATCGCAACCGGAAACTGTCACTTCTAAAATAGATCTCAGTGCAACCAATATTTACTTTTCAGATGTGGAATTAGATTTTGGTTCATTTGTATCCGATATGATGAAACCTGTCCTGGATGGTTTAGATGTTGTACTCAACCCAATTAAGCCTGTAGTCGAAGCCCTTTTTGCAGATACTCATGTATTCTCAGAAATCGGTATAGCATCGATGTTTCCAAACCCTGATAATCTTCCTGGTGTATCAGTAATTGATTTGGGCCAATGGTATATCGATTTTAAGAAACTCACCGATCCAGAGGGAAATTTCAGTGATTTACAGACTGGCTATGATAATACTCTTAAATATATTACAGATGTCAAGTCTCTCATTGATCTCGTTGATTCCTTTGAAGATGAACTTGAGAATAATAATAATTTATCAGTAACCTTGATCGATGAGTATATATATCCAGCCTTTAAATCCGCTAAAACTATTAGTCCCAGTACTAAATCTCAAAAGCTAGAAAATTCAAACAATTTAGCTAAACCCACCCTCACTACCACCACCACAACCGACGCTGAGAGTGAGGGTGACTACACTCTTGATCCACCGAGTGATGATAAATGTGCGGATCGTTCTGGCAAAGTTAGTACTGTTTTTGCCGCATTTCAAAGGCTTCAATGCTTAGGGTTTGAATTTCCTCTCTTGGAAGATCCTAGTGTCTTGATGAAATTGTTAATGGGAGCTTCTGATCCTGAAGATATTGATTTGTTTACATATGCAATGCCAGATATGAATATGGATTCAACTTTAGAGAAAAGCTTTCCGATTTGGTCTCCACCGACAATTGATGGAATGATAGAGGGCAAGATCAATACAAATTCAAACTTTCAATTTGGCTATGATGCTCGGGGATTAAATCAATGGAAGAATAGCAATTTCGAATTTGATAAAGCCTCTCAGGTTTTTAACGGTTTTTATGTTAATGATAATCCTGGTTATGAGTTTACACTNGATTCTTCCCTTGGAGCAGGGTTGTCACTTGATGCCTATGTCGCGCGGGCAAGCATGACGGGAGGGTTACTAGCGGAAGCCAACCTTGATCTTATCCATAAGGGTGAAGTTGGTATAGCGGCGGAGCAAGAAANGGCCAAGATTTATGCAGATTACATTTATAACAATATCGAGTCACCATTAAATCTATTTCAAGTTGCTGGAGATTTATCAGCGTATCTGAGTGCCGAAGTACAAGTGGGAATTGATCTTTATTTTTGGTCGTATTGGAAAACGGTTTGGGAGAAAACATTAGCTAAGATTAAAATTTTTGATTTTGCTGTTGGTAAGTCTACAGCGTCAGGCACGGTCGCTCAGGGTTATTTAGAAGGATCTACAGTATTTTTTGATCATAATTTTGATGGTTTGATTAATAATTCAGAACCAAGTACAACTGTTGCTGAGGATTCCAGCTATTCTCTCGATATAGATCACCGCTTGTTTGATATCAATAATGATAATTCAATTGGCAAACGCGAGGGTAGGATTATTGCCTATGGAGGCATTGATAAATCAACAGGTTTGCCATTAGGAATCCCAATGATGACATCTCCTAATCATTCTTCAATGATTACTCCTTTAACGACATTGCATTCCGTTGCGATGGATCATGGTTATAGAAAAAGTGAGATTATAACTACATTGGAAAATTTGTTTGGCTTTGGTTCGTTTGACTATCTTTCTGATGCTCCCCAGAACAAGCTTCCAGATAAGACGTATATTAATTCCGCTAAATATAGAGATGCACTGTCCGCCTATGTAGGGCATATTGAGCTTCATATTTTGTTGGATGTAATATCTTCCTTGACATTCGAACTGTCAAATCCTGAAACTGATAAAATTAATCATGGACTAAATGCTATAGAGTACTTCACGAAGTCTTTATTAAAACAACCTGATACTTTTGATCGAATGACAAGATTTCGAAATGCACTTGTTGAATCTGTTGATCAATTGTCTTTAGGCGAAACTGATCTGGTCCGCTTTGATATGATGCAAGCTGCTACCTTTACGGCCAATTTAGTCGAGAAGTTCTCGAAAGAGACCAGCAGTTTGTTGGACAAGGATAAAATTTCGCTCAATGAAATTGATGATTTGAAACTTGTCTATATTGACCAATATAGACGCTCAATTTCTAATATTACTGATGGATTGCATCACGTTACTAGCCCCGAAGAAAGAAGTTTGTTATTACAACAACGGTATAAAAGTGTACATCCAGAATTACGTCAAAAGGAAACAGCAATGAATGTTTTCTTTGGTCAACAAAAAACAGATCGATTCAGAGGCAATGAGCATCGTGATCTCTTGTACGGGCTTGATGGCCGAGACGATTTAAAGGGGGATCATGGTGATGACTACATTAATGGAGGTAACGGTTCTGACCAACTTTATGGCCATCACGGTAGCGATTATATTTTGGGATTTAACGGTAATGATTTACTAAAGGGCCATCATGCTAATGATCTTTTAATAGGAGGCCAAGGAAATGATTCCCTTTATGGAGGTCTTGGCGATGATGTTCTTCGCGGAGGTGTCGGAAACGATCTCTTAATTGGTGGTAATGGTGCTGATATTTTCCATATTTCACGCGGAAAAGATACAATTAAAGATCTTAATCTTGCCGAAGGTGATTTAATTGACTATCATTATAACCCCAATGATGAAATTATATTGGGCAGTAATAGTATCACGATTGATGGTGGTGATGAATCCAATCAGACAAGAATTAGAACCTCAGATCCTGAGTCTTTGTATGAGACCATTCTCGCGTTGACGGAAAAAAGAGAACTTGTTGGAGATGTTTAATTGTAAATTAAGCATGGCATCATAAAGGCTAAGTTCACTTAAAAATGATTTTTAATATACTCGATTCATTTAATTGAGCTTAATCTAGATTCAAATCCATCTACATTGTGATCTGATTTATCCCCAATGCTCCTATTGTTCTCTGTAGTTGGTGTCCTGGTATTGAGATATTCTTCATTAAATTCATGCAAGTTGAGGTGCGTATGCTCCTTGTTGTATTGTTTGAATTGAGTAACTGCTACTCCAGCGGCACCACATGATCTGGTCACCAAAGTTCATGACCTTTGCGTTGCGTGGCTTACGTATTGGAGCGAGTACGATAGCAATTGTTGAATTACTCCGAAGCGATTGGCTTGGTGGTGGCTTGGCAAGCCTGGCGTGGTTGTTGTTTTTGCAGGTGGAACGACGGAGGGCCTCGCAAGATCANAGTGATACGTGAAGTGTTTTATCCGATTATTCCTCAGGGGTCGCGAAGGCATATTCCATGGCATNTTGAATCGTACATGTAAGCCACAAAAAAATATCAGGTTGAAAGCTGTAAACAACCCTGATCAGCAAAAAGAAATTAAGAACGATGTAATATTGCCGTATAGAACAATTTGATTTAAGTTATCGATTGGAGGCTGCATCTTAGCGGGCCGTTGTNNGCCATGAGGTGGTTGTTCCCGTTCTACTTTTTCTAATCGTGAAACAATTTCATATTCAAAGNCAATGCTTACTACTCCATAAGTGATCAATNTTGCCAGAACGTCTAAACTAGTTTCCATCAATTACTTCTCACTCGCCGTATTAATGACGCAGATCGATCTGTATAGATTATAAAGGGAGTAAAGCACGCAGGTGATGATTGATCGCTAAGACAACAATAAACCCAGGTCTTTCATGCTTAACTTTANCTCACTTGGCAGATTNTTAACTTGAAACGTTCGTTAAGNCACATGCTATTATTCATGTTATTTATGATTGTTTGNTTTTGNTCATAATNNTTGGAACATAATGTCATTGTTTAGGTCGTCTTATCGTATTAGAAGGTTTTCTGAAATATAGCCTCGCTTAGCGTGCTANCTTTCTCTGAAATNNCCTCATNTAGTGACGATTCAATATTTTAATGTGATAATTTATTNCTCCATTTNATCAGNAAATTGATGGGACTATGCAATTTAAAAATGTCTGTAATTGATTCAGTTTGAATGGAACCAATCTGAATGGTCAGATGATANGGNCTTCACAACACTNTAGTGATTGACGATAGTAGTTTTATCAAGCATCCTATTTCAATACGCACACTTAAATCGTGGAAGCACCCACAGCTCTGTTAGAGCATTTAATGGGCATCCGAGGAATGGAAACTGGGCAAAAGCGTCTTGTATTGATGTTCAGTCAGTTAGGAGATTTTGATTCCCTAGAGTATGCGCAGGCTTTGGTGCCTGTTCTTCCTGCTCTTGATCAAGCCGGCATTCGCCTAGCCGCCATTGGTATTGGAGACGAGGTTGGTGCTGACCGCTTTTCTCTGTTCACCAAATTTCCGCGAGAGTGCTTGCATGTGCAGGCCAATGCTGATCTACATCGTGCATGTGGGCTCTACGAAGGTTTGCAAACAGGTGTGGGTGCCTGGCCTGATCTATTGCTGATGTGCGCTGGCCTTGGATCACCAGGTACATTAGTTGAGGTTTTCAGAGGGTACCGGGGTGATCGCTCTGCTTCACAGCGATTTAAGCATCCCCTGTTTCGTTTAGCTGGTGGGGAAGGTTTCCTAAGGCCGTTCGAATTGGCGACTGTGCGTCTCAACAACATGGTTGAAGTTCTAGGACGTTGGCGCCAGTATGTTCCTGATGATCGATGGATGTGCCAACGTGGTGGAACCTTCTTGCTTGATGCTGATAATTCATGCCTTTACGTTCATCGTGACCCTGGTATTTTAGGGTTTTCAGAAACGATGAATCAGCCTCTCAGTTATTTAGATCCCTTTATCGCAGGCTGTCACTAATATAGCTCAACAAGTTTCTATTCGATTGTTCTATTGATTCTTTTTGCTGTTAAAATGGAGGCCATAACTCTTTACTTCTTATTTCGTCTGTAGCTCTGAAGACGTTTTATAATTCATTGTTAATGATATACACATCATTGGCTGACATTTCTATGCTGAGTATTTCTTGTTCTGCAGTGCTGAGTACTCTTTGAAACTCATAGTGGTTGTTGTACCAATTTTATTTCCCTACGCAGAGGAAGCGGGGTCGAACCAGTTGACAGACCCTGTTACGTAGTGTAAAGTACATTAAGAAATGTTTAGAGCATTTCGGATGAAGACAGGCACGAGGCGGGTGTAGGATCCCGCCTTTTTCTTTTTGTCGGCATTATTTAATCTCTTGAAGCTGAATTGTTTGGAGGGCTAATCTTGATTTTTTCATCAATTGGTTGCTATTTAATTGTCAGAATGAAAGTCTGAATTATTCTTTGCCAGCACTTTTTACTGATCTGAATTGATTTTATGATGCTTTCACGCGATGTACGACAGCTTTTATCGTGTATCCTGATCAATATTGTCCATAGGAATTATAAATACACATTGATGTCATTACGAGATAGATTGTGCTGACAACACGTGTCATGGCTAATAATAAGATCACAGTTTTTCTGCCGCTAAATTCTACAGTATTCAGCTTGTGTAAGTTTTTATCCTGCATCACGTTCCATTTGAATTCAATCTGAATCGCAATTCTTTATTCTTGACCTATATCTATTTGTATCTTCAGTGATAGATCTCCTCGTCGTAGCCCTTTTTTGTCAGCAGTGTTCATATAAAGTTTATCAATAGATATTGTATTGCTACAGAGTTGTTTGTAAGCTAATAATATGTCTCATATCATGTTTTGTACGGCTCAAATCATCGTTCTTTTTGCTGATAGATTGTTATTCTTATCGTTTGTGTTGATGATTAATTTGTTCTATTGGCTTTGCCATGTCGTTACTGATTTGTGATCAAAATCACAGATTGTTCTGTCTCAGCTCATTCCGCAGTTCATTCCATCAGGCCATGCTGAATGTGTCGGAGGTTTCACCTCCAACTTCCTCAACACTATTTGCTTGCAACATGTCTGACAACGAAATCTTTGAGCGCTATCGCGATGAAATTTTCGATGACTGTGGAGATGATTATGAGCGAATGCAGCATAGGGAGAATGATCAACCAGGTACCTATGTAGCACAGTACATTGGTAGGCATTCGCTCGAGGAGCTCAAAAACTGGGGTCATCAACCAGTTGAAAATGAATTTTTATTAGGGACCTTCAAGCATGATGTGCTGCAAGGTCTTAAGGGTAATGATATTTTGCAAGGTGGGATTGGCAATGATTTTCTTTTTGGAGGTTGGGGACAAGATATTTTGATTGGAGATGCTGGTGTAGATGTACTTGTTGGTGGTGACCAGCAGGATCTCTTCTATTTTGAAGATAATTTAAAAAAGAATCACTCTCCAGATAGAATCCTTGATTTTGGTCGTTGGTCTGATAATCATAACAATACGGAAGCCATTGTGTTCCAACACTCTTTTGATGATATGGGCCTTCACCTTGTGACTGATGGGGATACCATCCAAGTCGTTAATAGACGGGGAGACAGTAAGTTGATTATCGAAACCAATGGAGGTGGCTTATTCTTTGCTAGTGATAATGTTATTTGGCGAGGAGACGGCATTGGATTTGGTCAAGTTAATCTCATTGAAAACCATTCGGTGAATGATCCCAATCATCACATAGATCATATGGTTGAATCATTTTTGGGACAATAATAGTGCTTCGGCTTCGATGTGTTGTGGTTACGTATTTATTGCATTTTTTATCTGGCTTCAATCATGCTGCTGATAATATTTGTTAACTTTATTATTCACAAATACCAGCATGGCTCTTGATTTTTAATAATCTTGAGCCAATGTGATTGCCTTTTCGTATTGTAATTTGCTGATTGGTGATTGCGGCTCTATGATTTGTTTTGGTGATGATTAAATTTTTTCTGTGTATGTCTGATTTTTTCTTTTTTGATCAATTGCTTTTTATCGCATAAAAAGTCTCCTTTTATAGCATTCGTGATTTTGTTGCCTGCAAGTTATTGCGGCTCTACTGCCTAAAGGCCTAACGGCATCTATCAATTGTCTTATATATAGGATTTCATTCCCTCAATTCTTTTTGATCATCTGATGAGATATTAGGCTTGTGTGAACGAGTTGTGAGGCCTGCATTTATCTCAAAGCCATCATTTGGTTTTTACTAGCCATAACTGTTTTTAGGCCTAAATATATTCAGATACGGATAAATCTGTTCGTTTTAACAAAACAAATACTGTTCCTGCATTTCCACGACAAATCCGTAATTCTTCATCTAATACTGTGATGTCGAGCCATGCTGGGAAGCTTTGTTTTACCTCTCGATGCAGTTTAACTCTTTGTCCATTATTGATTTTGGGTCCTAACAATCCGCCGCGTCTAAACTTTACATCAATGCGTTGTTGATTTTTTATTTTGATATCTGCATTAACGCTTATTGCAAGAATTGATCCTAGTGGACCGCGAATCTTTAGTAGATTGCAGGCGTGACCATTGTTAGGGTCTAGCGTTTGTAAGTTGTCTAACCACGGCGCTTGGCTGAGCCATGGTTGTGTCGAGCTGCTCCAGCGAAGTTCCCACACCCCCCTTAACAGAGCCGCGTCACGCTTTAGATCCACTGTTTGTTCTGCCTCTAGACATGAAACAAGCTCAGCTAATCGAGCATCATTGGGGTTGTTTCGTAGTCGTTCGAGCAGATCTGTTTTGGTCTGTGCCATCGTCTCTTAAGAATTCTCAACACTATGATGGTAACCATGTTTCGATTCCCTCACTGTTTGTTGGCTGTTGCTGTTCCTTTCCTCAGCGCTGGACCTGTATTGGCCAATTGGCAACCAATGGCTGAACCCAACCAGTGGCGCGAAGTTAGGTCAAGCTTGATCGAAGCAGGGAAACTCAACAAGGCGCCTTGGATCTTCTTGGAGGCACTTGATACCGAGAAGGTTCAGGCCGCTGAATATATGCTTAATCCATCTGCTAACAAGGGATACGTCACGTTCCAGGGTGCTTTGTTGTTGCGCCGAAACTTGCAGAAGGAGTGGACCGTTCGACTGATTGAGATGCGTGCTCTGTGCAGCAAGGGGGTGCTTGAACGCCGAGATTCAGAGGGTGTTTGGCAAAGCTACCCCGGACGACCCGGAACATTAGGTAAGGTCCAGTGGATTTGTGACCAGCCGTGAGCGATCAGTCATTCAAGTACGAACCACAGGAGCGCTTTGGCGCCTCGATGACCTCTGCACGGCCCTGGAATTACGCAGCGCTTGATGCTGTCGAACGACTCAATGGCCGTGCAGCCATGATTGGTTTCACAGCAGCAGTCATTGGTGAACTGATCACTGGGAATGGTGTTGTTGGCCAATTGAAAAGTTTGGTCATCTGGTATCTCAACATTGGTTGAGCTAATGACTACTGTTCAAGTCCTTCAAGACTCTCAGCGTTTCAAACTAGATGAATCAGATGACGAACTTTTCTATTCAGAGCCACGTTTTGTGCATCATCTTGATGCTTCGTTCAGACAAAGATTGACTGCAATATATCGTGAACGTATTCCTCCCTGTGCAGTGGTTCTTGACTTAATGAGTAGTTGGGTCAGTCATTTACCAGATGATATTGTTTATCAGGAGGTGATAGGGCACGGGCTGAATAAGGATGAATTGACAGCCAACCCGCGTTTGGATCGCTATTGGGTGCAGAACCTTAACACCTCACAAAGTCTACCTTTGTCCGATGAATGCATCGATGCAACATTGATCGTAGCAGGTTGGCAATATTTACAACAACCAGAATCAGTTGCGTCTGAGCTTTTGCGCGTCACACGTCCCCACGGTACGATCATTGTGGCCTTTTCTAACCGAATGTTTGCCCAGAAGGCCCCTCAAATATGGTTTGATGGGTCTGATAAGGATCATTTGGATTATGTTTCAACTGTACTTACAGCACAAGGTTGGATCCAACCTGAATTTGTTGCTGAGCAGACTCGCGCTGACGGTGTGATGGGACTTTTTGGTGGTCATGGTGATCCCTTTTTTGCTATCGTCGCGAGAAAACCTATTTCATTAATGATTCCACATTAATTCTCAAATTTTATCCTGTAACCATCCCTTTTACATAGTTTTTTTGCCAATTCAATTTAACGTGTTTTTAAATGTTTAGAGTTTTGAGATTGAATGACTCCTCTCTGATCAATTTTGGAACTCTGTTGTCTATCAAGTTTTTTGTGATGTGTTCCATTGAATGCTTTTAAAACTACAGCAGTTTTTTTATGTCTTAATTTCTTATTGGTATGGAAATGATTCCTTCTTTCAGATTCTTTTGCTTCTAACGGTCAATATTTTCTATATAAAACAATATTGAATCGCTGGTTATCTAGTAACCAGTTCAAAATCGCTTGAATTTGCGTAATTCTATCTTAAAGCATTCAAGTACATGACTGTTGTGATGTGGACAATCTAATCGTTCATGTTTTTTGATTGTAATGTCTCCAATGGCTTATCGTTTAATTTTACTTGTTCAGATCCTCCTATTTTTTGGTTTTTACAGGCTAATTCATACATCAGCTGATGTATATTATAAGGCTCGCTTGCGTTCGGCATGTCTGTATAGGGATCCACCTCAAGTCTTGGGCCTAAATCTAAATTTCTTGTGGCAATAATGATCCAGTTGCCATCCTTATCTTTGCAAGCCAAAGAGAAGCATAACAATCCGTCGTTGATTGGTAGTTGCAATGTTGTTGATTGAGCTGATATATCAATATTATTAACTTGAATAGCAGTGGGTTTGCATTGTTTGTTTTTAACGATTGTCTCATCTGTAAGCAGTAATGCGCAAGACTCATAGACTTTATTTTTGATTTTTTCTCCGATTTGATTATCTATTTGCCACTTGCATATCGCTTGTTGATTGTTGATCCGGCTAATCACTAATGTATTGCCAACTTGAGCTACTTTGGCTGGTCTTCTTAGAAACTGAAGGATACCAAGCATTGAGATTGTGATGTGTTCAAGCAATTCATACTTTAGTTTGAAGTTATTGCCATACTTATTACTGACGTGTGACGAAAGTTATTGCCTCTTCATCTTAGCCAACGCCTTTTATTACGAATCCCAATGCTTAATGGACTAAAATTTGATTCTTACGTGTTTAATGACATTTTGTTACTTCAAATTGATTGTTCATTGCTTCTGATTGCCTATACGATTCCTAGAGCATGCCTAGAGTACTCGCCAATTTTTGACGATTGATCTGCTGTATTGCAAGTCTTTCTATATGAAGCAAGAAAATTTTTAAGTCAGAATTATTTCCTCAAAATATTCCGCCAACGACTTTTGTAGTCAACGATATATTTATTGCTTGTCGCATTGGTTGAGAAGTATAGTCTTCGGATTAATGAGATCAATTGTCTCCAAACACTACCAATTGATTTATTTGGCCCAATGGGATCAAGTCTCGGTAAGTTTGGTTAAGCGCTCCTTCCCTTTTTTATGCGATTTTTCTTAAAAAGTATTTGAAAATAAACATCATGTATTCCTGTTGTTTGTTTTCAAATTTATTCAATCAAAACGTCTATCATCGATCCCTAAATGAGCTCTGGATGGTTTGGATCGCCCTTAAATGGACCCTCTACTTGAGAGGTAATCCACCCACCGTAAAATCTTCCTGGTTGAGGCACAACGACTTCTCCATTAACCCAACAACAGTCCATCATTCCTGGATAGACAGCATACCAACCTGCCAATTCTCGAAATACGCCTGTGGGGTTTGGATAGGTCCAAACAGCTCGTTTTACACATTTGTCCTGAACAACAATATCATAATAGGAGGCTATTCCTTTCCATTCGCAATATGAGGGTCGACCACTGGTTTCTTTAAGGTATTCTTTGTTGACTGAATTTGGTGGTAAGTAGTATGTTGGAGGATGAAAAGTCTCTAACACTCTTAAACTTAATTTCGTTTGAGCAAGTGTGATTCCGAGTGCGTCAACACGTATATTCTCGCAACTTTTTTCTAGCCTGGGTGGCCGAGGATAGTCACAAACTCGTTCTCTCATCTTGATAGTTGACTTATGTACAAGCCATGATAAGACGACGCTAATATGCAACATCTCGTCTCATCATCTTAATTAATTATAAAGCCTTGACAATCTCTTAAGCTCATTACCCCCATTTGGGGGATGGACGTTTGCTTGTGATCAGGCAATCTACGTGCAGTGTCCCATCAATGATGACATTTAAATTGCCTGGCGTTCCCCCCTGGACTTTTAGGATAGTTCTCATCGGTCAGCAGGTTGTCCTTGAAGCGACAGGAGAGGGGCAGAGCCTAAGCAAAATCCTCGATCCTGGTTCTAGTCGTATTCGCAATGGCTATGAACTACTTGATTTCCCACAATGTGCCCTGATTAACCCTCCCATCTTGCTTGCTGCCGCCTAGTCTTGTTTTCAGGTTGATTACTTGCTCGGTATAGAAATTTTATCTCTCATTTTTGTTGAAAAAGTTATGATCTATGAGTGATTAGATCCTGTTTCTATTGGCCCTTCATTTTTATTTCTTCACGATGTTTGAGTTGTTGCAATTGTTATCCTCTTGTCTTAGATTCTAGAATGTTATTCACGATTTATTTTCATTGATTGTTCAGGTTTCAGAAAATCAGCCTGTTGTGATTCTCGGTGGATTCTTGATCACTGATGAGGCTTACCGACCTCTTGCTGATTGGATTCGTTCTCGTACTCAAGCACCTGTGTACGTTGTCCATGCATCGAGATGGGATTGGCTGTGTACGAGTTGGGGTTTTGGATGGATTCGCTTGCTTGATCGCGTTGATGCTTGTATTCAAAAGTTACAACATAATTCCAATGCCCCAATCACTCTGATTGGTCATAGCTCTGGCGGAGTGATGTTGCGTCCTTATCTCAGTGATGAGCTTTTCCTGGGTCGTCGTTATCACGGGGCATCTTTTTGTAATAGGTTAATCACCTTAGGTAGCCCTCATCATGCGTCTCGAGCCACGCGATTAAGAACTTTGGTGGATCAACGTTTTCCAGGCTGTCCAGAGGCTGAGCGAGTCGATTACGTTGCAATCGCTGGTCGACTTGATCTTAACGGATCTAATTCTTCAACGTTTGCACGGCGCTCTGCTGCTAAGTCTTATCGTCAGATCTCTGGTCGCGCAGATTCCTACGGAGACGGTCTCGTACCCGTTAGTTCAGCATTATTAAAGGGTGCTCGTTCTTTTGAACTTCTAGATACGGCCCACGGAGGTTTGTTTGGTCAATCATGGTACGGATCACCTAATCGAATCAATGATTGGTGGTCATTTGCTAATGATTCATAGGAGTAATATGTATTTTTCTTGGTTTGTAGGCAAGACACTTTTTGTCGGTGCTTTCGCTTCAATATTGATTGTTTATTGATTTGTACTCCATCATTAACATCTTTGTTTATTTGCACTAGTGAGCTTTCAGTAATCTGCCTTGATCGATCAATCTGCTGATGCTGATCTGATTTATTTTTAGCTGGCTCCTAGCCCCTTGTCGTACTGTCCTTCGGTCTGGGATCTTCAGAGGTGTTGGCAGTTCACCCCTTGATCAGGCAACCTGTTTCACTTGTTTGCTGTTTTTAAGTGGCCAAGACGACGGAATCCAATAGTGGCAATGGTTTCGCTGCCACCAACAGTTCTAGCTCGAAGCGAAGCAGTCGTTCGCGCTCAAAGCGTAAACCTGGTCAGGCCAATCACCGGCGTGAACAGTGTCCGTTAGGTCGTGATCCTGACCTTGACGCCATTAAGGCACGCCAGAGCCTTGGATTGCCATTCACAGGTCGCCTGACAGAACAACAAGTCAAACGCGCCCATAAGCTCCTAGCTGTCCGCTTTCATCCGGACAAGGGTGGCGATCCCGCCGTGATGACGCGCCTTAATCATGCGCGAGATGTTCTGTTACAACCTGAGATGGCGGCTCTCCCTTGCTAACGCTGAAGTTAATTATGACTTTGACGTAACACCAACCAACACATCAGCAATAGACCGATCAGGCTTACCACGGTATAAATCCAATCAGCGTAGGGAGTCCAGAACATGCTTCCCACAGTTTTATACGATTGTAGTTTAGAATATTATTGTATATCATCAGTTTTTATAGAAGCTGCTTAAACAATATTTTTTAGGTCTTAGATGGGTCTGTAACCAAACCAGTCAGGAGAAGTCTTTGGTTTTGTTTCTAGTTGTTCTGGAATTAAATTTAATCTCCATAATCCGTTGCCATGGATTGGAAATAAATCGTCAATTGTTGCTGATTGAGTGACTTGATGACAATCATCCTTGTGAGGTTGCTTTAACGAATGCTGCCATTGCTGTTTGGCTTTAATTTTGGCTGCATTTGCAGTATTTGCGACGACCAAACCGTAATGGTGTCTTTCGGCCATGTCGAGAGGATCGTAAGCACCCAGATTGACAAACCAAAGGGTGTGTTCGTTCCTCTTTTGATTTAACATTGGTTGATCAACTAGCACCTGAATGTGATATCCATCGACGTGAGAAATCCTACGATAGCTATCGATATGAAGCCCTTTTCTCGATCCAACCCATTGCTGACGAAGTTGCTTAAATGTGTCTTCAATGGTTAATCCCACAACCCAACGAACGTCATGCATCTCAACATGTCCATTCTTAATGCGGCCTCCTAGCACTACGAGATACAAATGCATGACTGATCAGAATTAAGCTTATCGCGGTGTTGTTCTATTATAGTTATTGATTGATCATCTTGCTTTAATTGATGCGTTCTGGCAGAGGTATTAGGCTATTTGATGTTTTTTATTGCTTCACTCCAGAGGGTATCTTGAACTTGGCTTAAATTGATCATATTTATCAATATAGATCAGCCTAATCCCCGTTGTGTGTGTTTTTGTGTGAATTTTGTGTGCTTTTATTTCATTCAGAACGCGTCTACATTTTAACGAATAAATGTAATATCCTTTCCAGTAAGAGTTTTATTAGGATTGGTGGTAATGCTTTCACTGTCCTGCTGACNCTCAACCAAAGTGCTANCAAGAAGAGNGGTCATNGAGTCCATGCCANTCNTTNTTTGTTTGCAGNANTCGTCAAGAGTNTTGTGGTAACGGCTACTAATAATACTCCTTGACNTGAATTTATTGGTTATANAGTTAGGAGTTCACATGCCTTGCCTGAATCNCNCTCTAAAGTACAGATGANTTTCATATTTAATAACTATGATTGTATATTCATTGTTATTGTCAACATTTTAATTTAAACCATTGTCTGATGCGTAAAAATTAATGACTTGCGTGGTCTCCTTCTTCAATGATTGTAAGGCTGATCTCACTGTGGGGTTGACGTAATGCAATTAACTGTTGGTAGTCATCGGATTCATAGGCTTTTGTTGCAGCNTCGTANCTTGGCCATTCAATGATCACGGTCAGATGTCCAGGGTTACCCTCTCGTACATCAGTTTCGAGGTGTCTGCTAAATAACTTTCCACCATGCTTTTCAAGAAATGGGCCAAAAGCCGTTAAAAAAGGGCCCATTCCGGCTGGATTGGTGATTGCTCCTCCGACATTCCAATACCCTTTAGCCATGTCACGATCAAAACGTTTTTTGACTATACCTTTTGATGGCTGAGATCTATCTTTAAGTTTGCTTTTGTTTACACGTAAACGACTCCTTTGGCAAATATGTCGCTTGTTGGTTTAGCTGCCTTTTGCTGATGATGAATAAAACTTGATCATTTGATCTTTGCTCAATGNTAGCTGATTANCCTATCACACTATGAGGCAATTGTTAGTCTACACTTAGTTTGCTGTTCTGCTGCCTGGGCTGTATTGATTCCTGCTGCCTTTCTTGAGCCAATACCCCAACTAATTTCTCTTAGTTTTTTAATTGTTTCGNGGCCTTAAGTGGTATTAGTATACGGATTAATTATTTTGGATTTNATTTTGCGAACTATTCATGCTCATAGCTATGTTAGCTATTGGCCTGCTGGTGTGATGAATGGTCTTGCATTTTTTAGATTTGTTGCCTTTTTCTCTGTTTTGATGTTCTCGAGCCAATGCGATTTGTTTACATTAGATCAACTCTCTTTTTTGATTGCTTCTTGACGCATCCTTAATACGCGTTCTAAAACAGTTTCATTGCTCATCCGATTGTTGAGTCGCTCAACAAGCAGCGGGAAAGCCAATGGTCCTGGCCGTGCTGTCTCAACATGAATCCATTCTTGACTTGTGGCTCGGTTTAACGCCGCCTCTAATCTTGATCGTTCGAGCTGATCTTCAAGCACCTCTCGCTTTGCCTGCAACAAGAGCCGGTTATTTGGTTCATGTCGATTGAATACATCGAAAAGGAGTGATGCACTGATCTGTAATTGTCCTGTACTTTTCTTTGAGCCGGGATATCCACGGTTCATTAAGCCCGCTATTTGGGCAATTGCCCGAAACCTTCTTCGCTGTAGTTCCGAGAGGTTGATCGCATTTTGAAGATCATGCTCTAACTGGTTTGTATTCAGAAGTAAATCCACATGCTCTTCTACCAGTTCTGCCATTGGGTAGTTTTTGGGTGCAAGTAGCTCAAAACCGTAATCGTTCACAGACACCGTGATTGTTCCTCGGTTTAGCTGAGTCAGACGGGAGGCCCAAAGGAAGCCAATTCCTTCGTGGACGAAACGCCCTTCGAATGGGTATGCATACAGATGAGAGCCTTCTCGTGTATTGCAGGTTTCAATCAGAAATTGATGTATCTTTGGTAGAACAGATAGATCGTTTTGTCGATCGAATAGTGGTTCGAGCGCCTTTAACTCAGGTGTATCAAGATCGCCACGACTGGCTCGATCAACCTCCAGTCGTAAATGCTGGGTGAGCAAATCAGAGAGTGCCATTTGTCCACCTGCCCATGCTGGAACTGTGCGACTTTTTTTGTCACTCAGTTTCACATAGGCTGTCATTTCTTTTAGTCGTACAAATTCGAGTTGTCGACCTGAAAAGAAAAATACATCTTTAGGTTTGAGCTGGCTTATGAAATTCTCCTCAACATGTCCAATGACGCTACCTCGCACAAACCGTACAGTGATGGATGGTGCAGAGGTAATCGTCCCGATGTTCAGTCGATGCAAACGTGCGATTGCTATTTCTCTGATTCGATATCGTTCGTTTTTGCTGTCCCATTCCAATTTCCTGTATCGNGGATATGNACCAAGGCATTCTCCCCCTTGTTCTAAAAAGAGTAGACACCAGTTCCATTCTTCTTCGCTGAGAGTGCAGTAGGCGGCACATTCACGCACAGCTGTGTAGGTTTGGCTTGGATTGAATCCGGGACCGCACGCCAGGCTGGTCAGATGTTGCAACAACACATCTAAGGGTGCGTTCGGCGGCTTACGTTGTTCGACAAGACCGTTCTCTAAACCTCTCCTAACGGCACTGAGTTCCAGCAGTTCCANAGCATTTGTTGGCATAAATAAAACTTCCGATGTTCCACCTGGTAAATGGGCGGAACGCCCTGCGCGCTGCAACAGCCGAGCCAGATTCTTGGGACTACCGATTTGAACGACTTGTTCGACCGGTTGAAAATCCACTCCAAGGTCCAACGAGCTTGTGCAGACAACCCATCGCGTTTCTCCATCTTTGACTGCTGCTTCGATTGCTTCTCGCTCTTGTCGGTCGATGGCGCTGTGGTGCAAGGCAAGGGCGTCTTCCATCTCAGGACAAGCAAAGCGAAGGCATTGATGCCATCGCTCGGATTGATTACGGGTGTTGGTAAATAACAATGTGCTGATTGCGGGATTTAAAGCTGCAACCAATTCCTCGTACATACGTAACCCAAGATGTCCTGCCCAGGGAAAGCCATCGATCTTTTCTGGCAAAATACTGCGAATCCGAGTTGTTCGACTCGGTGAGCCAGTGATCATCACTGGCTCTTGATTCGTTCCTAGGGCATGACAAGCTGCTTGTTTTAAGTTACCAATTGTCGCGCTTAGAGCCCACGTTTGAAGTTTTGGGTTGTGTTGCCTTAGCCAGCTCAAGCACAACTCAGCTTGACTACCACGCTTGCTGCCCATGAGTTCATGCCATTCATCTAGAATTACGGTTTCCAGATCTTGGAATATGTCTTCAGCCTTGGGGTTACTGAGCAATAAAGATAATGATTCTGGAGTTGTGATTAAGATTTGAGGTGGTGATTTGATCTGTTTATTCCGTTCGGCGTTGCTGCTATCTCCGTTGCGCACTCCAACTTGTATTGGCCATGCCATCGTCTCAATTGGTTGTTGAATGGAACATGCGATATCGCGGCTCAGAGCTCGTAAGGGCGTGATGTATACAATTTTGATTCGTTTCTTGGCTGATTGATCCGTTAACAGTCTCGCGATCGGTCCCATCACAGCTGCGTAGGTTTTTCCAGACCCTGTAGGGACCTGGATTAATCCACTCTCGCCATTGAGAAACGCCTTCCAGGCTGCACATTGAAATGGCAACGGTGTCCAACCTTGATGCTTGAACCAGGCTTGGATTGGTTTGAGTCGTTGATCAGCTGATAACAACACTCACCACAATGGTCGTGATCGACATGATGACCGCAGCCACAATGAATCCCGCCGCTAGGTTGCCATTGCGAATTTCGGCTCGATAATCCAGTGGCGTAAGGCGGTTGAACAACCAAACTCCAATTAGGATCAGAAAGATTGCTCCGATCGACCAACCGATGGTTAAGGCCAATTGGCTTGTGAACTGGCTCACTGTGCTGGTGTTCACTGTTTGGCTTATCTTAGATCCACAAGGTAAAAGCTTGCCATGAAGCTCTGGCCTGTATCGAAGGGTTCGGTGCAACCTCTTCCGCTGCTGGTTCTGCTTCTTCCGCTCACGGTTTTGATTACCTATTGCGGCAGTGACAGTTCTGAGTATCGCCGGGTTGAAGCCACGTTGAACAAACCGCTCCAACCTGTCATCACAGAACCATTTGCTTTAAAGGCGAGTGATAGCAGAGGAACTCGGCTAAATTTTTATTATGATCTTCCTCAAGATACTTCTCTGTCGCTCTCAGCAGAACTTTTAGATTCTAATGATAAGGTTTTACTGCATTTTGATCAGGAAGGTTGGCGAGAAACAGGTACTTGGTATGAAGAAGGATATTCGGGTACTTATGATCAATCAGATACTTACTTTTGGGTTCAATTCAAACCTAAACTCACTGGAGATTATCGTCTGAAACTTCAGAGTGATTATTTTCTAGGCAAGGACGGTCAACCTGTGGTTGCCAGCGTTCCTGTTCTAATTCAAATTGGTGGTATGCCACTTGATCAGTCAGTTCTTCTAGCTACGTTAGTTGTTAGTGGCATACTTGCATTTCTTTTTTTGAGCCTGTCGTATTCAAGCCGTCCTCGTTGGCAAACGAGATCTGGCGATATAGATTCTGCCTCTAGGCAATCGCGAATGGATTATGATGCTGGCTTGATTTGTCTTGAGGTAGACGGCGCCTATGATTATGGATCCCAGGGTAAATGGACGTTATTTCAAACAAATACCTATGATATTACAATGCAAATTAGAGTCATAGATGCTTTGGGTTACACGCGCAACGAATCTCAAGTGGAGGGACAAATCGTTTGGAAAAATGAAGAGGATGAGCCCTCATATTTTGCCCTTAAATTGCCTTTAGTCTATTTTCAGCTTGATAAGCCTGCTAATCTTCGTTTTTCTATTTCGTTACCTGATTATGTTCATGAGAAATATTTCATTGAGCAGGATTATGTTACTATTAAACTTAGTGATAGATGTATTGTGCCGTGGGGTGTCGATCCTCTGTTGATCGTATAATGTCAGCACATTATTAGTCTTTTTTAGACTTTTGCCATACTAATTTATGTCTTTTTAACTGAAAAATCCGCTTAGGAGTTGTCTTTCTTGGGTGATTTTGTCTTGTGATTGATTGTGATTTCGCTTGAGTATCGCCTGCCTCGTTGCGACCTTCGTCATTTCAAGGCTTTTAAATGATAAAGCTTCATCGTTGACGAATAACGACGACTGTCCTCGACCTTGATCTGTTGATGCAAGTCATTTGCTGTGTTGTTGAATCTTCGAAGGAATGCTTAAGTCACTAAGTTGCTGACCACGACTGCCGTAATTGAGAGGACCACTGACGCCAGCACCACTCCAGCAGCCACATTGCCTTTGCGTATTTCAGCCCGGTAATCGATTGGTGTCAGCCTGTCGAACAGCCAGGTGCCGCCAAGGACCAGCACGATTCCTACAACTGTCCAGGCCAGGCTGAGCAGCAGTTGTGTCAGAAACATGGACATCAGCACTTCGTCCGGAGTCTCACTTACCTTAGGACTTAACCAGACAGGACCTGGTGATGAAGATGCCATTTGGTCTTAAAGCCTGGTCGCCCAGCTTTCTAAGGCTGTCAGTTAACCCGTTCCCCCTTTTGATCCTGCTCGCTCCCCTCTGGGTTGTTAAGAGTTGCGGAGATGTGCAACCAGATACACGTCAAGAGATCAACGATATTTTGCTCGGCAACAACGTCGTTGCAACCACAGGTGTGATTCCATTGGTCGCTGATGGCAGAACAGCTGCAACGATTCGAATAACTGCTTCCCCACCAGTAAACACTTCTTATACCATTGTAGGTGATCTGATTGATGCGAATAATAAGCCCGTTCTTCAGTTTGATAAAGAAGGTTGGCGCCAAGTTGGTACTTGGTACGAGGAAGGTTATTCGGGTACTTATGATGAGGCAGATCGACATCTTTGGCTGCGATTCAAGCCTAAAATTTCTGGTGATTATCGATTAAAACTCAAATCTGAATATTTTCTCGATTTAAAGGGGGCCGCTACGAACTCCAGGCTTCCTGTGACCGTTGTCGTGACAACGAGTCAGTTTAATGGTGGCTTGTTGTTTGTTACTTTTATTGCTTCTGCATTTCTTGCTATTTGTTTTCTACGTCTCACTTATTTTCGTGGCCGCCTTTGTTATGGTGGAAAATTTAAATTTCTTTCCAGCAAGAGCCGAAATACCAGGGGTATTTATGATGCTGGTTTGGTCAGTTTAAAGCTTAAGGGTCGCTATGGATATACCTCAGCTAGGCAAAGGAGGCTGGCATCGCCAAGGCAATATCGGGTTATTTTGGATTTAGCAATACAAGACTCATTTGGCGAGATTCTTTTTAAAAAAGATGTGATTGGCTGGATCAATTTTATACATTCTGAATCAGATGAATATTTTACGGTCTGGATGCCATGCTTGTTTTTTAGGTTAGACCAACCTGCCTCATTACGTTTTCGTATCTCAATGCCAGCTTTCGTTGAACGTCCAGACTTCATTGAGCAAGAGTGGATACAATTTGAATTGAGGGATCGTGTTGTGGTTCCCTGGCCAGTAGGAGCAACCCGAATTAACTGATGGCACGTCTTGTCTTGTTCCTTCTCACCATTTTTGTGTCTTGGTTAGGTATCTGGTCGTCTAGGACAAATCCCGGTGTTGGCACCCTTGGCGATAGTTCTGCCACTTCGTACCACAACAGTTCCTCTGGCGTGAGGTATCGGGGCAGTTATGTCGGTGGAGTATGGGTTTCTACCTCGACCCGTCGCCAGTCTTCATCCTTTTCTGGCCGAGGGCCGTCAATGGGCGCCAAGTGATCAATCAGCACAGGATTGGTCCCACACAGGTTCGTGTGCTGTTGGTTTCGGCGATGGTCTCCTCGGCAGTGGGGCTTGTCTTGGAACTGCTTCTGGTCACACAAGCCAGCTATCTCGTGGGAGATGCAACCCTTGCCACAGGAGTTGTTGTTGGAACCTTTTTAGCTGCGATGGGGCTGGGCGCCTGGCTCACTCAGTTTTTGGCGATCATTGGCGAGGAGCAATCCGATCTACTTCAAAGCTTGATTTGGGTCGAATTGAGCTTATGTCCGTTGTGTTTGATCGGCCCCTTAGGGCTGTTCGTTTTGTTCTCGGTCGATGGCCCCGTCTGGCTGGCGATTGTGGTTCTCACCATTTTTGTCGGTGTGTTGGGGGGGATGGAGCTGCCACTGATCACGCGCGTTTTAGAAACCGAGCAGAACCTTCGCCAGGCCTTGGCACAGGTTCTCGCACTTGATTATCTGGGCTCCTTGATTGGTGCCTTGGCTTTTCCTTTGTTTCTGCTTCCTTGGCTCGGTTTATTGCCCACCGCAGCTCTGTTGTCAGTCATACCAGTGTTGTGCTCCCTCTGTCTTAGTTTGACGTTTCCTCATTTACGTCGCTGGCGAAGGGCAACAGGGCTTCTGTTGCCTTTGATCGCTTTCGTAGGAGTGTTGATTGCTCCATTGGGTGATCGGATTGAAGATAGTTTTTATATGGATCCTGTGATTAGCCGTTTTCAATCACGTTTTCAGCGCATTGTTCTGACGCGCCGTCGAGGTGATCTTCGCCTTTATCTCGATGGT
>NZVB01000035.1 GCA_002701375.1 Cyanobium sp. NAT70
CGTTGACACCTCTGACTGCAGCAGCAGCTGTATCTCAGGTAGCGACATTGGATGCGCAGGCAATCCTTGATGCGAGCGTGGGCGCAGGTCATACGCTGTCTGTGAAGATCGGCACAGATGGCACCCCGAAGGTTGTTGACCTGGGTTCGTCTGATGTGGCTGATGCTGCTGCGTTGATTTCTGCTCTGGTTACTGGACTGAATGCCAGTGGCGGTATTGGTGATGGTGTGGTGGCAAGTGCAGGCAGTGGCGACGATGCCGGGAAGGTGTTGCTGACCGGTGCAGCCGGCGTGGCATTTAGCCCGACGGTGGCTGCGTATGCCGATGGGGACACGGACTCAACGGTTGATATTGCGAGTGCGGTTGCGGCGAGTGCCGTGAGTGCTGCTGTCGCTGGCAAGGTTGAAGTGACGACTCACTCGACCGATTCGGGTGTGACTCTGGATGCAACAGCCTTGCAGGATGCCACCAAACTCACTGTTGCTGGAACCGTCGAGGCAACTGCAGCGAGTACCGCGTCATTGCAGGGGATCATGGAGATCTCAGCCGGTTCCACTTTGAATGTCAGTGACTACACGACTCAGGATTTCTCCGGAATCGATTCTGTTAACGGAACGGTCAATGTGTCTATCAGTAGTGGTCAGGCTACCACCACAATTAGTGATAACAAACTGGCCTCTGCTGACAGCCTCACGGTTGCTTCGGGTCAGGACCTGATAATTACGACAGATTCCACTCTGCTTGATCTTGATTCAATCTCTCTAGCCGGCGGTGATTCGGATCTCACATTTAATGCAGGATCCTTTGATAATGACCATCTAGATTCGTTGATCAAAATTACAGGCGCCGATTCTGGTACGCAGAAGTTGATTGTGAAAGCAGATATGACCCAGTCTGATACTTCAACTATTCAGACAATTGATTTGGGTAATATTGCCTCTCTCGCCGAGGCTGATGGAAGTAAAGCAATTGATAAGGTTGTCCTTGACTTCAATGATTCTGTTGTTAATAGCAGCGGTACAGTTACTACTCAAAACAATACTCCTCGCATTGCTGTGAAGCTCTCTAGAGCCTTGACAGAATCAGGTGTTACTGAAATTACTCTTGATCAGCAGCATACTGATGTGTTTACTGCAAATGGAACCCCAGATACTATCTTCTTCCAGACTAAGATTACTGAGTATGGAGTCAATAACGTAGATGGCAATGGCAAGTACAATGCAATGGGTGTTGAGGTTAAAAACTTTGATACTCGATTTGACTCTGTCAACATCATTGACTCTGCCACCGGCCAAGAGATGTTCTCTAACCGCTATTCGGGTATCGGTCAAAATGGAACCATCAGTGATGGCGTGATTTACTTCGATGCCAACGCTATTGGTGATTTCACCAGTTCTTCGTTTGTCCGAGACCTGATTGCTGCCGAGATCACGAGTATTACTCAACAGAACATTGACTTTGGTGTTGTGGTCTTCAATGACGCTGCATCCGGTAGCTTCTCTACTTACGATGCTGCGCTCTTCCAGGTTCGATACACTGGTTCTGCCTCCACGGGTAGTCCTATTAATCCTTCGGCAGACGATTCCAATCTGCTTGTTGCTCCTGTCGCGGTCTTCCGTGATATCAACGATCAGAACTTCTCCGCCTCCCGTAGTAACCGCTTCACCACATCGTCCACCACTCTTGCTGCCACAGGCTTGGCCTGATCGGCTCTGTCTTCTAATTCCACTTATGCCGCACCTCTTGGTGCGGCTTTTTTTATCCCCTTTTTTTCAGCATGGCCGGTACACCTTGGCTTGAGATCGCTGGACAAACTGTCTTTCTGGAAAGTATTCCTTCCATCTTGGAGAGGGGGCAGTTGCTTCTTCCGCTGATTAGGAGGTTGTTAATTGAATCCTGCATATCAGGCATTGAGATTTCTGAAGACCAGCAATTGGCTTTTCAACGCAAATTTCTTGAGCAAAATGGTATTAAGTCAGATGAGGATTTAAGGAGCTGGCTTGCTAAAAATAAGCTCACTGAAGACCAGGCTTCTAGGAATATTCTTGAGTCTCTGCAGTTGGATACTTACAAAAGGAAAGAGTATGGCTCTAGTGTTGAGAAAGTTTTTTTGGAGACTAAGGACAGACGCGATAGAGTTGTTTATTCTTTGTTGAGAGTTGAAAGCCAGTCTGTGGCTTCTGAGCTGTACCTGCGCCTTCAGGAAGGTGATTCAACCTTTACCGATCTCTGTCAAAGATACTCGGTTGGAAATGAGCGTGATACAGGCGGATTAATCGGTCCTGTTGCCTTGGGTCGCTTACACCCGAATCTTGCTGAACTCTTAAGACTGAGTAATCCGGGTCAGCTTTGGCAGCCACTTGAAATTGACGGTAATTGGGTTGTAGTTCGTCTAGACAAGAAGCTCCCAGCTCAATTAGATGAGAGTTTAGAATTGCAAATTCTCGATGAATGCTTTGAAGCATGGGTTTCAACGCAATTAAGCCAATTCATGCAGGCTTATTCGTCTCTTAATGATTCTTCCCAGGGAGATTCTGGCCCTGCAATGACTTCAGCATCTCATTGATATTATCAATATGTTGTCTTTTTGTGATTGCTTTGGTCGTGGCTTTTGAATGACTTCTTCCTGTTTCTTTCTGTCCCCTTTTGGCTTCCTTCCTACAGGTTCTCCTTGGTGTGGCTGATATCAATCTTCTCTTCTGATCTGCGAGCTTTTTGATCTGTGTCCCTATCTCCTGATGAACTGAGACGCTTTGAACCCTTGCAGGCTGTCCATCCTGAGGTTCTTGAGCCATGGGTTGATGCTTTTCAAGAGGTAGAGCACGAAATCGGCGATGTTTTACCTAACTCAGACCATGGCGCTCCATTCGCTTATTGGCTGCTTGATGGTTCTCTTCGCCTGAGTGGTCCATCAAGAGATCCCCAGTCTCGTAATTTGATTACTTATGCCTTGATCAATGGGCCGGAATTAATACAGGCAAGCTTATTCCACGACCCAATCCTTTATCGCATTTCAGTTTCCACACCAGGCAGCCTCTATTCAGTTTCTGCCGATGTTCTTCAGCGAATGTCTATTGATATTCCTGGGATGTCTGAGTGGCTCCAGGCTCGTTTTGAGGTCTCTCAACTTGGTTGCCTGTTGTGCTCGCTACCTCAGGCGCGTTTCCCCGATGAGCCTAAGGCTTTGCGCACTTGGTTCGGCAGGCTTGCTCATTCCGCCGAAGTCTCGACGGTCGAGTCTCGCGCACTTACGTCAATATCAGAATCCGATGCTCAGTATTTCCTGTTGAAGAGCTTCCCAAGCTCTATTTCGAAGTCATCTGTTGGTGTCGGCCTTCCTTTGTCGGCAATCATTGACGACGCCCGCCAAGATCCCAATCTCTTGCTGCAGCTAGTTTCGTTCCCGCATGCTTTGCTCGGTGTCCCATCTGCGGCTAATTCATATGAAGTTGGTGATGCGTACGGTGAGCCTCTTTTACCTAACCCTCCAGCCACTCCTTCTGACCCCTGGTCCAGCCCTGATCAGCAGACAGAGTCACCAAAATCTCCGCGTGCTGCTGCTGTTTTACCCCCTGATGAGGACGTTCCTGCTTCTCCAGCAGACTTAGAACCTGGAAAGTCTCCTGAAATAGATTCGTTTCCGGTTGTTCGTGCCGATGGGCAGGTCGCTGAGGCCGTCGCATGTTTTCGCATGTTGGCCCAAGTTCTTGGCTTTCCGGTTAAGTCTGATGTTCTTGGTCGCTTATTGGAAGAGCAGATCCAACGTGCTGGCGGATTATCGCTTCAACTTTGTGCTGCACTAGCTGAGTATTTTGGTCTTCAGACCCAGCTGGCTGAAGTTCCTCTTGAGTTGATTGATCGTGTCACAACGCCTTCCTTACTTCTAAATGGCGATGAATTGGCAGTGCTTTATGCAGTGCGTCCTGCTGAGCTTTTGCTGGGCGTCCCTAGGGAAGGTTTGGTTACGCGAACTCCAGAAGATTTGATGCGGCTCCAGCCAGAAGAGGCTACGGGTCTGCCGGTTCTGCTGCTTCGCACACTGCCTACAACTCCCAAATCTAGATTTGGCTTGAAGTGGTTTTTGCCAGCAATCCAAAAGAACCGTAAGTCTTTGATTGAGGTTCTTGTGGCTTCTCTGTTTGTGCAGCTGTTTCAGTTGATGAATCCGTTGCTCATTCAACAGATTATTGACAAGGTCATTGGTCAGAACGGTATGAGCACCTTGCCTGTTCTTGGCGTGCTTTTGGTCGCGTTTTCAATTTTTGAAAATCTGCTGACGGCTCTGCGTACCAATCTTTTTGTTGATACCACTAATAGGATTGACCTCTCTCTTGGTGAGGTGATTATTGATCATCTTCTCAAGTTGCCACTTGGATATTTTGATAAGCGACCTGTTGGTGAGCTCTCATCTCGCTTGGGCGAGATGGAGAACATTCGTTCTTTTCTGACCGGCACTGCGCTGACTGTTGTTCTTGATTCAGTGTTCTCCGTGATCTACATCATTGTGATGTTGATCTACAGCTGGATCCTCACCATTGTTGCTCTTTTGTTGGTTCCCATTCTCGGTGCCATTACCCTTGCAATGTCGCCTGTTGTTCGAGCCCAACTGCGTACTAAAGCTGAACTAAATGCTCGCACCCAGAGTCATCTGGTTGAGGTTCTTAGCGGTATTCAGACGGTAAAGGCTCAGAATTTTGAACTCAAGGCTCGTTGGCGTTGGAAGGAGAACTATAGCAAGTTTGTTGCTGAGGGCTTTCGTAACGCGATGACTTCTACGACTGCCAATTCACTGACAGCGTTTCTCAATCAACTCTCCAGTCTTTCGATTATCTGTGTCGGTGCTTATTTGGTTTTGCAAGGCCAGTTGACCTTAGGCGGTTTGATTGCTTTCCGTATCATTGCTGGCTACGTCACACAGCCGCTTTTGCGTCTAGTGAACTTGTACCAGACTTTTCAGCAGACGGCTCTTTCGATGGAGCGCCTGGCTGACATCGTTGATACACCCCAGGAGTCTGAACTCGTTGATCGAACCAATATTCCGATGCCAGAGATTCACGGGCAGATTACCTATGAAGATCTTTCCTTTCGTTTTGGGAAAGAGGGCCCATTGCAGCTTTCAAATGTCTCTGTGATGGTTGCTGCTGGACAGTTCGTTGGAATTGTTGGCCAGTCTGGTTCTGGAAAGAGCACCCTCACTAAATTATTGCCGCGCTTATATCCTCCACTGTCTGGTCGCATCTTTATCGATGGCTATGACATAGCGAAAGTAGAGCTGTATTCGCTCAGGCGGCAGATAGGCATCGTTCCTCAGGAGTCATTGTTATTTGAGGGTACAGTTCAAGACAATATATCTTTGACCAATCCAGAGGCTACTAGTGAGGAGATTATTGCGGCTGCTCGTATTGCTTGCGCCCACGATTTCATCATGCAGTTGCCTATGGGGTACAACACACCGGTAGGTGAGCGTGGAGGCTCGCTCAGTGGTGGGCAGAGACAGCGTATTGCCATCGCTCGTACGGTCTTGCAGAATCCTCGAGTGCTGATTATGGACGAAGCCACCAGCGCACTTGATGTTGATACCGAACGCAAGGTTTGTCTGAATCTCATGGAGGCTCTTCGCGGGCGTACGGTCTTGTTTATCACTCACCGTCTCAACACAATTCGTAGTGCTGATCGTATTCTTTTGATGCATCAAGGTTCTCTTTCTGAGGATGGAAGCCATGCGGAGTTGATGGAGCTGAAAGGTCGTTATTACACCCTTTACCGTCAGCAAGAGGCCGCTGGAGAGGGTGGTTGATGCATCTGACGCTTTATTTGCCCTTAGCTTTGTGCAGGTCCAGCTGCTTTGCGTAGATTGACCTAGGGCGATCACAGTGGACACAAGGAATGGAAACGCCGCAGCAGCGCTGGGAAACACGGGTGATCCACCTCAACCTCAATAACAAGCCTGCGTCTGAACCCAAACAGCAGCCTCAGGTCGAGCAACCACCTGCTGACCCTCAAAAGCCGATCTTCTCGGACGCTTATCTCAAAGAAGAATTTCCCAACCACTACACCGAGCAGGGTGAACTCAAGAAGCCTGAGCCACCCAGTCCTCCCAAACCTCAGCATCCGGCTACGCAGCTCCAGAGCTTCATGAACAAGCTTGGTTCTGAGGGCTGGGAATTTGTCGGCGTTTACCCCGTGGGTCAGTTGACAATGATGATGTTTCGTCGTCCATTGCCGCCTGTTCCCGTTGAGGTTCCTCCGGCTCAACCAATCTCAGCTGAGAGTTCACCGGACGTTGCTGTTCATGCGGTCTTACAGCAGATCCTCCAGCGCCTTGAGCTCCTTGAGCAGCGCAGTGTTGCTCCCTCGCCGCCCTCACTTTTGCCACCCACTTCCTCTGGGGTTTCCGTCATGGTGTTGAGCTCTGAGCAATTGCAGGTTCTGGCCCCTTCTGAGGCGTTGCCCGCCGCTAAGGCTGCTTTGGCTCTGGGATTGCGTTCTCCTGCCAGCCTCCTGAATTACGGCGCCCGCCACGGCTACCCGATTGGCTTAGTCAAGGTTGCTGCAAATGGCCAGGCAGCTATTTATCGGGGTGAGGCTCAGCGCCTGAGCGGCGGCAAGGCTGTGAGGTTGTGGTCGATCGTCCCTCAGAGTCAGCTGCCTCGGCCATGACCAAAAAGGGCTTCCAGCCACTGCTCTGGCTGCAGACCAAGGGCTTACCTGCGTTTCAGAAACAATCTGCGTTGTTGATCAATCGCATGACGGCTGATCCGTCTCGGCAGCATTGGACAGCGCTTGAACCCTCAAACAATTGGAGCCGTCGCATCATCTGGACCCTGGTCGGCTTGGCTGGCTTTGGCATCGTTTGGGCCTCCTTTGCTCGTATTGATGAGACCGTTCAGGCGACAGGCAAACTCGAGCCCAAGGGTGTCACCAAAGAGGTCAAGGCACCTCTGGGGGGCGTGATTAGTGAAATTCTGGTCAAAGATGGTGAGCTGGTTGAAAAGGGTCAGACTCTCCTTGTTCTTGATACTGAAGCTGCTAAAGCCAAGCTCAAGGCTCTAGAGGCTGTGCGTGATCGGGTGGCTGCAGATTTGGCCCTGAGTTTGGTGCAATTGGGTCAATCACCGCAGCTTGATCAGCTCAATGCCAATCAGCGCAATAAGCTGAAGGCCTTGGAAGCGGAATACCGCAGTCGTATTGAGGCCTCCGAAAAAGGTGTTGTCCAGGCTCAGCAGGCTGTTGATGGCGCCAAAGCTCAACTTGCCGCCAGCGAACAGGCACTACTCATCCGCGAGGGCATGCTTGCTGATATTGAGCCTCTGGTGAAAGTTGGCGCCATGGCCCGCTCCCAGTTCCTCAAAGAGAAGCAAGAGAAGATCACCTTGGAAGGCGAGGTTAAAAATCAGCGCGCCACTTTGCGGCGCCTAGAGGCTGGTTTGGAAGAAGCGCGACAGAAGTTGGTGAACACCAAAGCGCTAACCCAGATCGATTTCAGTACCAAGGTAGAAGAGGGGCAAAAGCAACTGGCTGAACTGGAGAATCAGCTCAGTGAAACGCGCCTCACCTTGCGCTATCAGCGCATTAAGGCACCGGTGAAAGGCGTGGTCTTTGATCTCAAGCCCAGTTCCCCTGGCTATGTCATCAGCGGCAATGTGCCTGAGTCTGTGCTCAGGATCGTCCCCACTGATTTTCTTGTCGCGCGTATCTTTATCACCAATCAGGACATCGGCTTCATTCGCAAAGGTCAGAAAGTCCAAGTGCGTGTCGATGCTTTTCCTTACAATGAATTCGGTGACGTTAAAGGCACAATCGCAAAAATTGGCTCTGATGTCCTGGCTCCTGATCAGACCTACAACTTTTTCCGTTTTCCGGTCACTGTTGATCTCAAGCGTAACTTCCTCGACTACAAGGGCAAAAAACTCAACCTTGTTTCTGGTATGTCCGTGACGGCCAACATCAGCCTCCGTCAGAGGCCTGTGATCGCCATCTTCACCGAGCAGGTGCTCCCCTTCTGGGATTCACTCGAGAAGCTCTGAGCGCTGCTGCTCCTGCAGTACCCCCAGCAGTTCCTGCCGCAGGGAGACCTCCATCAAACGGTTGAGCATCCCGGTCCGCAGCGGATCGAGCAGGGAAAGATCCTGCAGGGTGAGTGGGGTGGCACTGAGCTCATCGAGGCTCTCCAGTGCTGGCCGCAGCTCCAGAAGCCAGCGCTGAATCGGTTCGTCCTGCAGCATCACCATCTGGCCCGAGAGCTCCAACTCCGGCGTATCAGGCAGCATCAACTGCAGCAATTGATCGCTGAGCTCTGCGGGGATGGAGCTTGGCAGCGCCGTGGGCTCAGCGTCAGGGCTCTGCCAGGCCTGCAGCACAGCGGTGAAGGGTTGGCCCGTGATCGGGCTGGCTTGCAGCAATTTCTGCAACGACGCTCCGCAACGCAGCACTTTCCCCTCGCCATTGAGCAGGAGGTGGAACGGGCAGAGCTGGTCAAGAGCGCTGAATTCAACCTGCAGCGATGGCCGAGCATCCCCCCGCAACCAGCGGCTAAAGCGATGGAACAACCCTTGCGATGAGCTGGAGCTGACGCCCTCGGACGCCAAATCTGCATTGACCATCGTTGAAGCCTGAACTAGCTTCTGGGTCGCATCTTACTTGCATTCACCGTTGCTGTTGAGCTGCTGAATGCGCGATATTTTCTCGGAAGGGCTTCTCTACCTCGACTTACTTGAGCTCTACGGCAGCAGTTATGCCGTTGCAGAAATCTGCGGTGTGGCGCAAAGCAATGTGTTTCGCGGCGCCAACGCCTGCTCCAAATTGCTGAACCTCGGCCTGCGCAAGGACCGCGCGGCGGGCACGTATCGGATTGAGCGCAATCAGGATGTCCAGCGGGACCTGCGGCGCCTCAATCAGCGGCTGCGCGCCCGGGAAAACGGTCAGTTGCGCCTGCTGGGCAGCACCGGGCTGCTACCCAGCACGCTGCCGCTCAAGCAGGCCAGCCTGCTGCGGGAGCTGCCCTGCCGTTGGAGCGACCCCTCCCTGTCGTTGGACTACCTCGAGCAGGGGCTGATTGATCTGGTGGTGCTCCCTGCTGCAGCGGTTCGCGAACGCCTGCCCTGGCCGGCTCAGCTGCGCCGCGCTGATTTGTATGTCCCTGTGGCGCCGTTTGTGGCCAGTGCCATCGCCCCCTGGCCGCGCCACTTCTTCACGCGATTGGACCATCCCCTGCAGCAGCGTCCTGTGGCGCAATGGGATCATCACTTTTCGCTGCTGTGCACCGAAACCCTGCCAGAACTCCCCTCCCTGCCAGCGGGGCTGCGCTTGTCGCCCCTGTCCGAGGAACCCGGTGCCACTGGAGCCCCCTGGTTTGAGCGCTTGCAGCAGCAGCCGGAGACGGTGGTCTGCGGCTCGCCTCAACAGATTTACGCTCTGGCGGGAAACGATGGGCAGCCACCATTGCAGCCCCTGACAGCCATCTCGCCGTTGATGGATCCACTGCTCCTGGTGAGCTTGCCCCACCTGGTCACGGAGCCTCTGCACCAGGAACTCAGTGCGTTGTTGCGCCGGTGTGCCAGAGAACAATGGCAATCCAGTTGTCACGGCCTAGGGTTGCAGTCTCTGCTGAATTTGCAGAGCGCCTGAAAAGGATTCCTCCCTGCTGCCGTTCGCTGGCATTGCCATGCTGCGCACCCCGAAACTGACCTCCCAATGCCTGGCCTGCCAGGTGCCCCTGGCGGGTCCTCTTGCTTGGCCTGCGCGGGCGATGGGCATCCGGCGCAGCATCCAAAATCCCAATCTCTGCAGCCGTTGCGGCAATCACCTCTCTGCCGGTGAGATCCGTCCTGTCGCCTTGGTGATGCTGGAACTTGAACCCCAGCTCAGCTTTGGCTCGGTGGCGCTTGAGCAGCTTTCGCAGCGCGAGCTGCCGGCGCTGCAGCAGCAGATCCGCAGCCGCTTGGAGGATCAAGGTGGCCTGGTGCTGCCCGCTGACAGCGCGCACCCGCTGCAGCTGCAGTGCTATTTCAATGCCCCAGTGACCGTCGAGCAGCCGGAACGGCACGCGTTCGCTGCAGTGCGTAGTGCCTTGCGTTGGCTTGAGCAGGAATTGCAGGGACTGGGGTTGCAGTCCCGCTGGCGCGCGGTGCTGACCGCAGGGTTTGTGGAGATCGTTCCTTGTGATGGTCCGCTGCAGTGCTTCCCGATGGGTGAAGTCACCTTCCGCGCCGCAGCAATGCTGCAGCGCACACCGTTTGAGCAGCTGGTGTGCGACCGCTCCAGCCTCAATGCCCTGCTCCAGCAGGACCCTGAGCAGCTCCAGTCCCTCGGTGTGGCGTTGGAGCCGCTGCAGCCTTCTCTACAACCCAGTGATGCCGTGGTGCTGCTGCGCAGCGCTCAGGCCGGTGAACCAGGCGTTGCTGGCTTGAAGCTCTCCCGTTTGGCCGAGCCGGTGTCCACAGCATCCCAGCTTGGCTCCCTGTTGCTCGCGCTGATCGCTGCACCGTGTGCCGCCATGGTGGTGTTTGCCCCCGGTGCCGTTGTCATTGGATTGGGTGGTGTGATGGCCGCCCTGCTGCCGTTATGGAAGCTGGTGGGCATGAGCATCTGGCCAAGGGTGTTGATCACCCTCTCTGCTGTGCTGGTGGCGGTGGTGAACCTGCTTCGCGCTGAGCTGGCCCAAAAACGTTTTCGTCAGTTGCAGCGACAGGTGGGCGATCAGTTGCGCCTACCGATGGCCCAACGCCGTCGCCTGCGGGCCATCCGTTGGACCAGCTGGATTGTCCTGGCACTGGTGGTGCTTGAGGGAATCTTGAGGGTCACGGTGATGCAGATGCCGCTGCTTTAAGTCGCCTCTGCATCGATGCGATTCCTGCATTGAGGGTGCCAAGACAGCTGGAATACCCCCTGTTTGCGCGATTTCCTCCGATACCGTTTGGGGTGGACTCCGTGAGGATGTTGGGTGACGGTTCGCCTCGATCCCGTCACATTTGCACTGCAGCTCGAATCGGCTAGGCCATCGCCGGTTCAGCACTGGAATCAGCTGCTCAGCGATCTGATCGCTCAACAAGCCGTCGGCCCAACCCGTGCGTCAAGGGCTTATGCCCTGTTCAACACCGCCCTGTATGACCTCTGGGCTGCCCTCGATCCGCAAGCCCAGACCGTCTACGGCGCCCCAAGCATTCCACTCCAGGCCGGTCAGCTCGAGCCGGCGCTGCATCGTCTGGCAGCTCAGGTGTTGCGCCAGTGGTTTCCCGAGTCATCGGAGCAGATCAACCGCGAACTGGCCACCGTCGCCAGGGTCGCCTACGCCAGCAAAGAGCATGTTGCCCAAATTGAAGCCGTCCTCAAGCAGCAGCTGCTGAGCCTGCCGGCGCTGGATCCTGGGCCTGAGGCGGGCCCTGCTGCCCCGCCGTTTGACCCGGCTGAACGGCGCATCGATGCCTGGATGCCGGAGCATGTGCCCATCGATGATCCCAGTGCCGCCCGGGAATCTTTTCTGACCCCCTACTGGGGTGCCATTCCAGCCTTTGCCAGCGATGACGTCACGGCCTGGCGTCCCCTCGGCCCGGAACCGTTTCTGCTGGTGGATGAGGCGGTGGCCAGCCTGGATCTGGCCGTGGCCGAGCTGCAGTTGGAGCAGGACTGGCTTGCTGCTGACGGCACCACCTATCCAGCGGGGGGCTACGGCGTTGCTGACCATGACTGGTTGGTGGGGGAGATCATCAATCCAGCGTTCATCCAGCAGGCCCAGGATGTGGTGGAGATTCAGCGCAATCTCACCGATGAGCAAAAGCTGATTGCTGAGTTCTGGGAGAGCGGCAGTGGCACAGCGTTTCCTCCCGGTGATTGGATCGCCATTGCCAGCTTCATGGCGGACCAGCAGCACTTGAGCCTCAGCGAGGAGATCAAGCTGTTCTTTGGGGTGGGGCAGGCGGTCGGCGATGCCGGGATTGCCGCCTGGGACGCCAAGTGGCATTTCAACTACGCCCGTCCGGTGCGGGTGATTCGCGATCTGCAGGCGCTGGGACTGCTGCAGGGGGAGGAGCTCAGCAGCTGGCAGACCTATCAGCTGCCTGGCAGCAACGCCTCGCCGCCCTTTGCCGAGTACGTCTCGGGCCATTCCAGCTTCAGTGCTGCAGCAGCCACATACCTCGAGGACTTCTTTGGCAGTGATGCGCTGGGACTGCGTTTGGAGTTTGCTCCTGGCAGCTCCCGCTTTGAGCCGGGTGTGGTGCCAGAGGTTGCCACCACCGTTCAGTGGGACACCTTGGCGCAGGCGGCCGAATCGGCTGGCATCTCACGCCTCTACGGCGGCATTCATTTTGATGATGGCAACCGCCACGGCCTTGAGCTGGGTCAACGCGTCGGTGACGCCGTCAGTGAGAAGGTGCAACAGCTGCTCTACGGCAGGCTTGATGAGGCGGTGCTGGAGCCTTTCGCGATCCGCAACCAGCTCGACGTCGCCGCCGATGGCCGCTTGCAACTGGATGGTTTGGCACTACCTGAGAGTGTCCAGACCATCCGCCTGAGCAGTGGAGATGATGCCATAAGCCTG
Source organism: Cyanobium sp. NAT70 (assembly GCA_002701375.1). Lineage (GTDB taxonomy): Bacteria > Cyanobacteriota > Cyanobacteriia > PCC-6307 > Cyanobiaceae > Parasynechococcus. Next base: position 12,539 of record NZVB01000035.1, read on the forward strand.
ACGCCATCGAGCTCTTTTGAGGGCCTGGTGGATGGAGGCCCAGGTGTCGATACCCTCCGCGTTGCCGCAGCGTCCGGGCCAGTGCTGGTGGACCTGGAGCAGGGTTTGGCCCCAGGCATCGGCCGGCTTGAAGGCATTGAGCGCGTGCAGGCCGGTGGCGGCGCCGATGTGCTGATTGGCAGCAGCGCTGATGAATGGTTTGAAGCCGGTGGTGGTGATGACCGCCTGATCGGAGGGGGCGGTTGGGATACCGCGATCTATCGCGGCAAGCGGCGTGATTACCGCTTTGTTGGTGATGCCGTCGTGGATCAACGGGATCCCAGCACGGTGGATTTTGATGGCAGCGATCGACTCACCGGTATTGAGCAATTGCAGTTCAGCGATGGCACCTGGCCGGTCTCGCAGTTGTTTACGCCCATCACCACACAGGTGGCGTTGCAGGTGCCGGACAACCCGCTGGTCGTGGTGGAAGGTGAGCCTCTCACGATCGCCCTGGATCGCCAGGGTGATCGTTCTGACCCCTTGGCTGTTCAGCTCCAATGGCGCTCCAGTGGTGGGGTGATGTTGGACCCCAGCACCGATCTTTTGCCGCCTCAGGCCTCCCAGCAGTGGACGGTGCAGCTGCCAGCGGGTGAGTCCAACCTCAAGTTGGAGTGGATCACCATTGATGACTTCTCCTACGAAGGCCGCGAGCAAGCCCAGTTGGTGATTGCTGGTGTGGAGGGGATGGGGGCTGCCGATCGCCTGCCACCGCTTGAGGTGCAGGTATCAGCTCAGGCGGTGGAGGTGCTGCTGCTGGACAATGATTTGCCGCAGGCCCTTCAACCGTTGGGGACATCACCCCTGCAGCAGTTGTTGGTGCCGGGTAAGGCATGGCGCATGCCGTTGACCTACAACGCACTCCAGGCCTTTGAGCAACCCGGGTTCCGGATTCATTACCCCGAAGAGGCCATGGAATTCCTTGGCTGGCATCCAGCTGCGGATGTTGCTTTGGCCTTGGAGTCGAGCAGCGTGGCGGAAGGTTGCATCGACCTGGCCGGTACGCAGCCCCTGCTGGGAGCAGCCCCTGATGGGGCAGCCCTGGCGCGCCCGTTGGGGGAGCTGCGCTTTCACGTGCGTGAGGATGTGCTGGAGAGGGATCTGCTGCTGGGCGTGCAGCTCTCCCCCAAGGGCATCCCTGATCCTGTTCCTTTTGCGACCTTTGCTCCCCAACTAGAGCTGGTGGATCAGTGGTCGCTGGACTTCGATGGTGACGGGCAGGTCAAAGCGCTGTCCGATGGCCTGATGCTCGTGCGGCATCTCTTGGGCATCCGTGGTGATGCCCTGCTCAAACGGTTGGGCGGTCAGGGTGAACGTCAAACGCCTGAGGCGGTGAGTGCTTGGATCAGCCGCGGGGAGCAGGCCGGCTGGCTTGATTTTGATGGTGATGGCCAGACCACAGCCCTGGGCGATGGGCTGTTGATGGTGCGTTCCCTGATGGGCATCCGCGGTGCGGACCTGCTGCCAAAAGCCATTGGCACCGATTCACCGCTGCTGGGTGGCCATGAGGTGGGGGATCTCAGCGGTGAGCAACAGACCTGGGTGGCGGAGCAGATCCAGCAGCGCATCGCTGCCCTGAGCTGAGCAGCGTTGCCGCTTGGCAAGGGGCCCGCGGCCTTGCCGATCCAGGTTGCGGGCCTCGCCAGCAGGGCCAAGGGGTTCATCAGCAGGGGATGAAGGGCCCGTTAACGGGGCATGGCAGCAGCGCCTGGTGCCATAAAGGCATGTTGGTGTTCGCTTAATTCGGCAATGATCTTTCCTTAAGTTGATGGACTTTTGCGCCATTGATATCCGGCTGTTGGCAGTCGTTTTGCGGCTTTACCTTGACATTAGGGGTCTTAATCTAGAGTGTGATCAGAAAGACAAGTTGCCGTGATCTGCAGCACATTGCTTGTGGCCGGGAAGCGCTCTCTATTAATTAAGGCTTAGCTTGATGTTTGCCTTGTCTTGATCATAGAAGGACTTCTGGGGCTTCTTAAGAGCCGAGATCGAAGTGGTGGCAGTCGGTATCGCTGATGACAGGGTTGTGGTCGTTGTCTTAACTCACGCGTTAGCGCTTTGTACTTAGCATTTCGACGCTGTCCAATTTTTGGCCATGACGTCGTCTTACGACCTTCAGCTGCTGTTCTCCTCCGACCTGGAAGGTGGTGATGCGTCTGCGCTTGAACGCGCAGTCCTGTTTGCCGGCGCAGTTGATGAACTTCGCGATGGCCAGACTTTGGTGCTGTCAGCTGGTGACAACATCATCCCCGGTCCGTTTTTGAGCGCGGCACTCGATAGCGGCACCTATGGCGCCCTCCGCAGTGCTGTAGCGACGATTTACAACAACGCTCCGCTGCCCACCGGGCTCTCGTACAGCACCCTTGAAGGTCTTCAGGGGTCGATTGACATGGCGATCATGAGCGCCATTGGCTTTGACGCCTCAGCGCTCGGTAACCACGAACTGGATAACGGCCCGGACGAATTCGCTGATCTGCTGGCCTACGCCGTGGGCCGAAGCGGTGACCTCGAAAACATCGGACCCAGCTTCCCCTACCTCAGCGCCAATATCGACACCAGCGCCAGCGGTGACATCGATGGGCTGGTTGCCACAAGCGACTTCATTAATGGCGACACGTTCACGCCACTGCCCGCGGTGGATAGCAACGGAGCCGTTACAGCCGCTAACACTGATCGCATCGCCAAAGCAACCTATTTTGATGTTCCCGCTGCCAACGGCGTCGCCAAGCGCATTGCCATCGTCAGTGCTGTTACCCCCAATCTGCCCAATATCGGCTCACCCGGTGATGTTGATGTTCTAGGTGACAACGGCGAAACCTCCTACCCACTGGCAGGTACCCAGGCGCTTATCGACCAGATGGCTGAGCTGGCCACCGTCATCCAGCCCGTGATCAACGCCGCCCTGGACGATACCGGCGATGTCAAGGCAGACCAGGTGATTCTGGTGTCTCACCTGCAGGAGGACGGCCGCTTTGAGAAGGAGCTGATCAAGCACCTGAAGGGCGTCAACATTGTGCTCGCTGGTGGATCTGACAAGCACTTCATCAACAAGGGCTCAGATGCCACGATCAATAATGAGACCGAAGAGTATTTCACCACCACGAACAAAGAGGGCGAAGCTGCTTATGTCTTCTCTGTCGAGGGCAAGTATCAATCCCTCGGCCAGTTGCATATTAACTTTGCCGAATCAGCTGAAGTTGACACCNAGCAAGCTGATGTGGTGATCGCTGATGCCGCTCAGTACACGGTCANGGAAAGTGTTGGTGTCCAAGGGCAAGCTGGTTATGTCGCCCCCTCTGTGACCAGAGTTGCTGCCNATGGCGNTGGCGGCACTGCACTGAGCGCTGTTGAGACTGATCCGGCCCAATTCACGGCTAATGGTGCTCAGGATGTCGTCAATGATCTGATCGGTGCTGTTCGAGGTGTTGTAAACACCAAGGATGCTCAAGTTCTGGGATACACCAATGTTTATCTCGATGGCCGCAAGCCCGAGATTCGTAGTGAGGAAACCAATCTTGGCAATTTGGTCACCGATGCCATCCTTGATACGGTCAACAGCCTCATTAAGGCCAAGCCACACCTCTTCCCTGCTGGCATCAATGCTGATGGNGAGNAGCGTCCACAGCTGATTGATGCGGTCTTCACCAACTCCGGCAGTTTGCGTGCGGCCATTGGCTCCATTGATAAGGATGGCAATGGCATCGTCAACCCTGCCAAAACAGCGGCAGTTGATGGTTATGACAAGCCGGCAGGTGCTTTCACGCAGCTTGATGCTGAGAACAGCATGCGCTACAACAATCGACAATTCCGGGTTGATTTAGGGGCCGATGACCTCCGCACGTTGATTGAACACGGTGTCAGCAGAAGTAATCCCGGCAACGATCCCGGCCAATTCCCTCAAGTTGCAGGCATGCGCTTCAGCTACGACTGGAGTGCGGACTTTGACCCCGATACAGCTGGCCAGCAGCGTGTCAAGAGTCTGTTCCTGATCAACGATGANGGATCTGTTAAAGATGTCATCGTTCAAGATGGCAAGCTTCAGGGCGATCCTGACCGCGACATTGCCATTCTTGCTCCTGGCCCCTTCCTGGCTCTGGGCAATGGAGATTCTTATCCAGTGGTTCCTGAAGGCAGCAACAGCGGCGTTGCTCATGAAATGCGCTACGTCACCGATCAAGGTTATGCCGACATCACCTGGACCAAAACAGGTGCTGCAAATGCACCCACTGGTTTCCCCGGGCTGAACTTTGATGGTTCAGGAAATGCGACGTACAGCACATCAGACCCTAATGAGTTCAAGGTGCTCGATGAGAATGGTTTTGATGACAGCAGCATGAGCGAGAGCAGCACTGGCGTCATTCGGGAACGACGCGCTGTGGCTGACTATCTTTCAAAGCTGCATAACTCCCCTGCAAATGGATACGACAAGGCTGAGACTTCACCTCAGAATGATCTGAGGATGATCAACATCAATGACGGCAATATGGGTGACGACCAGTTTGATGTGCTGCCTGAGCTTGAACAGATTGTTGCGCCGATGTCAGGGATTGACCTTGGCGGTTCTGAGTTCCCCGCATATTCCGCTGAGCACCAGATTGCTGCAGTCATCACCGGTGGTGACGCTCTCAAGCTGGTGGACCTGAGCAACTTCAAAGCGCCTGCCTTCCTGAAGGAAATCACCCTTGATGATGATGCTCAATCGGTTGCCATCCATGGCGACCTTGTAGCGGTTGCCGTTGCTGGCGGTCGCTCATACAGCGCCAAAGGTCAGACCACCGGCTACGCCACCGCCCCCGGCGAAGTCAGCTTCTTCCGTCTCAGTGGCGAAGGCGCCAAAGCAGAGCTCAGCAAGCTTGGTGATGTCCCAGTTGGTGCGCTGCCAGACAATGTGGTCTTCAATGAGGACGGCACCAAGGTGCTGACTGCGGATGAGGCGGAATCGATCAACGAAGCTGATCCTTACAACGACGATGCCAAGGGCTCGATCAGCATGATCGANGTCAGCAGTTTTGATGAGTCCACAGTCGATGTGTCCGGCTTCACAGCAGCCACTGTTGACTTCAGTGCTTTCGTCAATGGCCATGCCGAGCGCCTGCGTTTGCAGGGTGTGCGCATTTTCCCTCAGAACACCAAAGACGCATGGTCTGGCTTGAAGAATGTCGATGTCTGGCAGGAAGAGGCTCAAGATATTGAGCCAGAGGCGATCACCATTTTGGGTGACAAGGCCTGGGTCAGCCTGCAGGAAAACAACGCTGTTGCCGAGCTGGATATCAGTGGGTCTTCCCCAGTGATCAGTGACATCTGGAGCCTCGGCATCAAGGACTGGACGCGTGGCACACCGCAAGTCACCAACATTGACTTCACGATTGACTACCCCACCGGCGCGACGCGCCCCGATCCCAATGGCGACGGCAAGATCGATCCTGAAGAAGTCACAGCAGGTGGCCTATCTGGTGCTTGGTACAACGGCCAGGAAAGCGGTCTTGATACTTTTTACGTCATCACCGATCGAGGCCCTCAGGCCAACAACCTTCCTGTTGGAGCGACAACAGTTGGTGCTAACACCAACTCTGGCACAAAGGTCTTTGATGATCCCGACTACCCCATCACGGTCTACAAGCTTTCTCAAGATGGTAAGGCTCTCAACGAAGAAGCCCAGGTTCAGCTGAAAGTTCCTTACATTGATGCCAATGATGGATCGACCAAGTTCCGTCCTCTGACTGGTATCGGCGCTGATCTCCCCAGCCACGATGCCGCATGGGAGCTGGACAGCAACACCGGCAACTACAAGCCCTCCAGCCGCGATGCCTTTGGCCTTGATGCAGAGGCCATCAATGTGATCACGGTGGCTGGCCTCAATGGCGATCAGCCGATGTTTGCTGTCTCTGATGAGTACTTCCCCCAGATCATGCTGTTTGACGAGGCATCTGGGAAACTCGTCAAGCGCTTTGTTCCTGAAGGCACTGACTTCACTGGCGGCAGCTACGACGACGACAAGGGTGATGTTGCAGCCTTCACCTCAGCAACCCTTCCAGCCGCATACGCCGATCGCAGTGCCAATCGCGGTTTTGAGGGCATGGCGTGGAATTCTGATACCAACAAGCTTGTGGCTTTTGTGCAAAGCCCGATGAAGCCAGCAGGCCACAAGAACACCGAGTTTGTGCGTGTCCTGGAGTTCGACCCCGCCGCGAATTCTGGCGCTGGCCAAGCAACCGCTGAATATTTGCACCTGCTCTCTAAGGAGAGTCAGCTCAGCGGTGACGCAATGGTCGACAAGATTGGCGATGTGGTTTACGACGCCAACACCAAGCGCTATCTGGTGATCGAGCGTGACTCACTGACCACCGCCACGGCCAATAAGGCCGTGCTGGAAGTGGATCTGAGCCGTGCCACCAACGTTCTCGACTACACCAATNAAGCCAATGGCAANAGTTGGCAGGATGTCTTGGGTGCCGGGGTCACCCAGCCTGAAATGGCTGATGTCCCCAGCATNGCTGATGCTCTGATCGACAGTTCAGCCGCGATCAAGATGGCCCATCGGGTTGAGCTCTTCAACCTGCCCAGCATCGGCGCCAACTATGAATTTGATAAGCCCGAGGGCCTGGCCTTGAAACCCGATGGCAGCCTCATGGTGTTCAACGACAACGACTTCACCAGTGTTGCTGGTCGCGCTGACAATGTGGCAACTGAGATTGTCTTTACCGAAGAGCCCATTGCTACCGACAAAGATAAAGATGGCGCGCGAGGCAACAAAAACCTATATGGTCTGCCGATGCCTGACGGATTGGATTCTTATGTTTCCAACGGTCAAACATATATTATTGTCGCAGGTGAGGGTGATGACCGCGACAGCGATTTTGACGGTGATCACAAGGAAGCTAAGGATGTTGAAGACGTTGATGTTACATACACCCATACTGACGGTAAGAAATATGGAATTCTCGAGCATGCTGATCCCAGTATTCCCAATGATGGTCTTGATAACAAGTTGGGTATTTCAACAATTGATAGCGATTACGACGGTGATGGCGTGATTGATCAGCCCTATGCCTTCGGCAGCCGCAGCTTCCGTATCTACGATGACAAGGGCAATCTGGTTCATGACTCTGGCAATCTCCTAGAGGAGATTGCCTGGGCTTCTGGTCTTTATGACTCCGGCCGTACCGATAACAAAGGTGTGGAGCCTGAAATGGTAATCGTTGAGGAAATTGACGGTCGTCAGATTGCCTTTGTTGGTTTTGAGCGTCTTGAGCAAAAGCCCACTGATCCGCTCAACGGTTCTGCCGTGGCCATGTTCGATGTCACCGATCCCCACAACACCAAGTTCCTTGAGCTGTTTGCCAACACTGCCCGCCAGACCGGCACACCTGTTACTGGTGTGAATGCCCATGAGGACGGCGACATGTTTGCCCAGTCCCTGCGCTCTGAGGGCATGGTCTTCATTCCCTTCCAGAACACCAACTCCTCAGATGCCCACGGCATCTTGATGGTTGCTGCTGAAGGTGATGACATTGAGTACAACGACGATGAAGATGAGGTGTANGACGGTCAGCACCTCGACTTCTACGAGGTCAAGCTCGATACCTTGGCTCCCTCCAANATCGCTCAGGAGATCCTCAACAACAACAAGGGTGTTGGTGGCATCTACAACCCCTCCGGCAGGATCAACCTTGAAGCCAATGGCTTTGACCTTGGCAACGACCAGGTCATCCTGACCCGTCTGAATAACAACTCCCGCATCAAGGACCTCAAAGGCGGCGTCAGCATCGATGCGGATGACGCCAGTGGCATCCGCATTGAACAAGCTGCTGGCGGCCTGCTGATTGATGCTGGCCAGCAGAGTGTCTTCAACCTGTCCTCCGACAAGGACGAGGTGACCAACTTGGGTGGTCGCGGCAACCTGGTCCGCGGCGGCCTTGGTGCTGACGCCTTTGAAGTCAAAGCTGGTGGCAGCGGTGCCAAGGACACCTTCCTTGACTTCCAGCTGGGTGTTGACGAGTTGACCGTGCGCACCGGCTCCAGCGTGACGACCTACGGCAATGCCCTGGCCGATCAGGTGGCGGAACGCGCTGAGCTGCTTGCTCTTGCNGGTGGTCTTGGGATCGACTTCAACTTCACCCCAGACCTGCGCGCTGCCCACGGCAAGCTGCATGCCATCAGCGGCACAACGACTCTGGCTGGTGCCGGTCTGCGGGTGGCCAAGACGGATTCCGACATTGTCAGCGCCACCATCAAGGTGAGCGGCGCTGTGCTGGATGACAGCAAGCTTGCTGGCCTCAACCTCACGGCCAGCAAGAATGTGGCAGGCACTGAGATCAGCTTCTCTCCTGCCAACGGTCACCAGATGCTCGATGCCGAGCAGCTGCAGAAGGCGCTGGGCATGATCCGCTTCAATGGCAGCGCTGATGGCAGCGTTGAAATCACGGCAGAAGACAAGTTCGGTCTGGTGGCCACCACCACACGCCGCGACTTCAGCCTGATTGCCCCGAAAGCAGCTTCTGCCCTGCGCAAGCAGGTGGTCACCCTCGATGGTGACAACGGCGCTGACATCGCCTTCACGGAAGCCAGTGCTGATGCCCTGCAAGTGCTGGGCACCAAAGGNGGCGACACGGTGCGCCTGAGCAATGCCATCAAGGGGCGCAACACCTCCTACGGCTTTGAAGGCGCTGACCAGATCTTTGCCCCCAAAGGTGGTAAGGCTGTGGGTGGCGCTGATGATGACGTGCTGGTGGGTTCAGTCGACGGCTACGCCATCCTCGATGGCGGCGCTGACAACGACACCCTGATCGGTGGCACCTGGAACTCGCTCTACGCCGGCTCCGGTCACGACACTCTCATTGCCATGGGGAGCTACAACCGCCTGCGCGGCGATGCAGGTTCTGACAAGTTCGTCTTGGCTGATACCCACCACCCCGCTACCAAGGGTCCCAACACGGTGCTCGACTTTGAGCTGGGTGTTGACAAGCTGGTGCTGGCTGGTGATATCGCCAAGTCAAGCGACCCCACCTTCGAAGACACTCGCGGTGGTGTGAACATGAAGCTCGATGGCAAGCACATCGCCTACATCCACGGTGTCAGCACCGCCGATGATCTGATGGCTGATGTTGTTAAGGATGCCACCAGCTATGTCGCCCCTTTGATGAACACCATTGAGGATGTCAAGACCATGCACAATGTGATCGCCATGGGCTGAAGCTANGGCTNCATAGGGGCTTCTGCCCTGAAGGAAGACGGGGGCTGCGGCCCCCGTTTTTTNATGGTTTCGGCGGATGGTTTATTACCTAATATGCCTCTCAATCTTTAANCAATGTTGATCTGCTCTTTGCNCGTGCTTTCCTCTTGGNNATCAGAGTGAACCCACCTAGTGGCATCGCTTTGATGCCGATGTGCTAGCTGCCTTTTTGCTTTCCATGTCCAGTCAGCAGACGCTCTTCATCACCGAGATCGCTGATCCAAATGATAATTCTAAGCTTCGTTATGTTGAGCTCTATTCTCCTGATTCAGCTGGGCAAGTCATTTCAGATGATCTCTATTTGCAGCGCTGGACGAATGAAAAACCAAGCCCAACTACAAGCTCAAATATTNGTTTAAAGGGAGAAACCATTGGCTCGGATGGATTTCTGGTGGTGGCAGCCAATAAAGCTTTGCTTGATGCCGAGTTCGGCACTGGCACTGCTGACATTAATGGTGGAACGGGTGGGCCGGCGGATTCCAATGGTGATGATCAAATTGCACTCGTTGAGATTTCAAATTCCAGCACAACCATTGTTGATCTCTTTGGTNTCCCCGGAGAAGATGGCTCTGGTACCAACCACGAGTTTGAAGATGGTTTAGCCGAGCGTAAGTCAACATCAACAACTCCTTCGAACCCTTGGGTTCCGTCGGAATGGAATGTCTTTAGTGATGCACCTGGTTCGACCATCAAAAATGTCAGTGACCTCACGCCTCGAGCATGGAGTGGTGCAGGACCTGTTGTTGATCCCGCCTCAATTTATGTTCATGGTGTGGCCTCTGGTGATCCTTACGATGATTCGGTCATACTCTGGACCCGCTATTCCCCCGATGCACCAAGCCGCGCAGGCCGCACGGATGTCACTTTGGATTGGGAGATCTCGACAAACTCTAATTTTCAATCCATCGTTGACTCAGGGACCTTCACCACCAATGCCGATAGGGATTGGACCGTCAAGGTGGAGGCAGATGGCCTACAGCCTGGTCAGGATTATTACTACCGTTTTAAAGCCGATGGTGCTTATTCCCCAGTAGGGCAGACCAACACACTGCCTGACAGCAGTGCCAGTGAGGTTCGCCTTGCTGTTTTCTCCTGCGCCAATCTCGCTGTCGGTGCTGGTGAAACACAGCAGACATCTCTGCGCACCTATGGGCGCGCGGCACAGTTGGACGCAGCGCGTGATTATGACGCGATGATTCATTTAGGCGACTATATCTATGAACATGGTGATGCACGGCATCAGCCAACCACAGAACTCAATAGCCTGAGTGACTACAGGCAACGTTTAGGGCAATATCGCAGCAATGCTGATCTGCAGGCGGCCCATGCATCCAATCCCTTCATTACCATCTGGGATGATCATGAGATCGCCAATGACTCCTACAAAGATGGTGCGGACCAACACGATCCGAACACAGAGGGCAGCTGGATTGACCGTCGTGATGCAGCCTTGCAAGCCTATTACGAATGGATGCCCATTCGCGAACCACTGTTGCGGGAGGGGACCGATTTAGGCACAGCGTCTACACCACTGACTCAGGGTTATCGTTCATTTGATTTTGGTGATCTTGTTTCGCTCCACATGATGGAGCCACGCTTGAGTGGTCGAGATCAGCAATTCAATCTCGGTGCTGTGGCTTATCCAGCGCCTGTTCCAGATGATGCAGCGATCGGAGCTCGTCTGACGGCGATCTTGACGGATCCAACCCTGACGGCTCAATACCTCAGCACTTACAGCATTACAGCAACGGATTCTGCGGCTATTCAACAGGCACTTACCCTGCCGGTGACCCTGGAGTTGATTCAAGCAGGTTTGAATCCAACCCCACCGCGCACAATGCTGGGTAGTGATCAGAAAGCCTGGTTGAAGAACGAGATTGATACTTCAACAGCAACATGGCAACTCCTTGGCTCCACCGGGTTGATGCAGTCCATGGAGATTCCTGTTGACTTGCTTCAGGGGTTTGCACCAGGTGCTGATCAAAATGCAAGTCTTTCCATGCTGGATCGTTATGCCGATTCGCTACTTGCTCTTGAATCAGGTTCCACGTTGGCAGAGCTGAGCCCAACTCAGCAGGCCAATCTCGCGGTGCCCAAGGTTCCTTATTACACCGATTCTTGGGATGGTTATGCTGCTGAGCGAGAGGAGATTCTTCAGCACGCCAGTGGACAGGGTAAAAGTCTTTTGACGATTGCTGGAGATACCCATAATGCCTGGGCAGGACACCTCACACTGCAAGATGACACCGCAACTGGTTTTGAATTTGCAACCCCAGGGGTCTCTTCACAGGGATTTGACGTTTATGTTCCTGTCAATCAGTATCTTGACCTGACTTATCCTCAGCTCGATGGCCTTGATACATACTTCGAGTACCTTGTTGATTCACTGGAATATGCTGATACGCGTCGGCGGGGTTATCTTGATTTNACAATTACAGAAGATCAAGCAGTCGGCAGTTTCCAGCTCCATAACGCTGAAAGCGATACATGGAGTAATGAGTTGGTTACTGGAACGCGTGCCAACCTCAGTCTTACCCAGGGATTACCCCCTGCGGCTAACTTGTTCATCAGTGAGTATGCGGAAGGATCGTATGGCAATAATAAATATCTTGAGATTTATAACGCATCAAGTGATGCTGTTANTCTTGATGATTATGGTCTCGCGACAACCTCCAATGGTGCTGATCAGGATGGTGAATTTGACAGCTGGTATTCATTTGAGNCCGGAGCCTCCATTGCTGCAGGCGATGTCTATGTGATTGCTAATTCAGGCGCAGAAGACAAGATTCTTGCTANAGCCGATGAGACATCCGGAGCNTTGAATGTTAATGGTGATGATGCTATCGCCTTGGCTCAGGGAGCATCNAACTTTTATCGCATTATTGATCAGATTGGTGACTTTGGTGCCGATCCTGGCTCAGGCTGGCAAGTTGCTGGTGTTGATAATGCCACGGCAGATCTGACCTTGATGCGGAAGGGTTCTGTTGTTCGGGGTAATACCGATTGGGATGCATCACGCGGCACGACACTGAGNAACAGTGAATGGACCTTGCATGCGGCTCAGGCTTTTCTAGATGATGGACTTGATTCCCTGGGAGGTCATGCCTTCGGTTCTCCCCCGGCCTCGCTGCCCCCTGAGCAGCTTGCGACCATCCCAACACTTTTCATTTCAGAATACGCCGAGGGNTCTGGGAATAACAAATACTTTGAAATCTTTAACCCNACGNATCAANCTGTCTCCCTCTCGGACTATTCTTGGGTCACGACTTCAAATTTCCACACGCCTGGTGAGTGGGAGTTCCAGAACACCTTCCCGGATGGTGCACAAATTGTTTCTCTGGGTAGCTATGTGGTTGCCCATAAAGATGCCGATTCTTTAATTCGTAATGCCAGTGACGATGACCGTAACACACTCTATTTTAATGGCGATGACTCCATCGCTTTGATCCAAGGTGATCCAGGTGGCAGCAAGTCAATGAGCAATCCCAATATTGTCGTTGTTGATGTCATTGGTGATTTCAATGGAGACCCTGGTTCTGGTTGGCCCGTCGCTTCTGACACCAATGGCACTGCGGATCAGACGCTGATCAGAAAACCCCACATTGTCGCTGGTAATACGGATTGGGCTGAATCCAGTGGCACCTCCGATGACGATAGTGAGTGGTTGGTCCTCTCGAAGGACAACTTCAAGGCCACACCGTCTCAGGCAACGCCAGGCTCACACACCATTGTTCCACTGGCCGGGTCAAGTTCACCAACCGTCTCTTATCAAGACATCATTCCTCTGCACGACGCCCACGTCGCACGGAACGCTCCGACGCTCAACTCAGGTCAGAATTGGAACCTGTATGTTGCCAGTGACGCTGAGACCGACCCGAGCAAGAGTCGCTATGGCGATCAGCGTGGCTGGGTTCAGTATCCTCTCTCCGATCAGATTCCAGCCAATGCCAACTTGACTGACGCCAAGTTGCGCTTTTATGTTCTTTATGCCGACAATGATGCTGATTTTGATCTGTCCGTTCACCTCGGCTCAGATCGATGGGATGAGCACACCCTGACATGGGCCAACCAGCCGCAATTCTTAGCGACAGAACTTNCCTCTGCCACCCTCATCCAAGATCAGGACCATACCTGGTATGAGGTCGACGTCACGGATGAAGTGCTTCGTGCCATGGATGATGACAACCTGATCAGTTTTGTCTTGAAATCATCTGTTGAAGGTCTGGCTGATTCAGAAAGCGTCCGTCTGGATTCAAAGGATTACACCAGGCTCAATGAGCTGTCTGGCATTCTTGCCCCAACGCTTCGCCTTGGTTATGACACTGCACCGGTGTCAGATGGTGGTCTTGAGATTATCCATTTCAATGATGTGCACTCCCGTGTGCAACCGCATGACTTTGATTTCCCCTCCCGCGATGATCAAACTCCTGATTTTGAGAATGCTGGTGGTGCTGCTGAGCTCGCAGCAGCTGTTATTCATCTGAAGACGCAAAGTCCCCATGCATTGGTTCTCGATGCTGGTGATATGTCAGAAGGCGGCCCTGTGGGAGATCAGCGTGGTAATGGAGGCACCCTGGATGTGCTTCAAGAGCTTGATTCTGAACTGAAACTGCTTGGCGGTCGGGGCATTGATGCGCTTGTTGTTGGTAATCATGATGTTCGCTACAAGAGTTACATCGACGAGCTCAGCCCCTACGACAGCGTTAACAATCCTGTTGGAACCAATCTGCCTGTTATTTCCGTCAACTTGCTCCACGACTCAACCCATGCTGATGAGGCCTTACGTGGTACTACGTATTGGGATCCTTATGTCATTGTCGAGACCGGCGGAGCTGACAGCCAAAAGGTTGGCATNATTGGCTACTCAACAGATGAATCGACTCATCTGGGCCCGGAAACCGAGGATATCTTGGATGTTGCCAAGGTGGTCTGGTCTGACGACGACAAAAAAACCATTGACTTAAAGGACTACGTCCTCGAACTGCGCAATGAACATCAGGTTGATTCTGTCGTCCTGCTATCCCATGTTGGCCAGAAACGAATCAATGCTGGTGACGAGGCGCTCTTGGTCGATACCGGTGATGTGAAGCTTCCTGAGGTTGTTGTGTCTGGTCATTGGCACACCATGACNGATACCGCCTGGCAGCCAGCGAATCTCAACCACAACACCACCGTTGTTGAGGCTGCTTCTTACACCCAGTACGTAGGCAAGTTGGAGCTGGATCAAAGTGGCAAGTATGTCTCTGCAACGAAGCATCCAATTAAAACTGACGATCTTAAGNTCGACGGNGTAGCTTTAACCCCCAATACTGCTGTTCAGGNTGTTGTTGNTGGACTTGTCGCTGAGTATGCAGCCAATCAACCTGCTGGTGCCTATCAACTGGAGGACATTGTTGGCTTTTCAGGCGTCGATCTAAGCCTTGATAAGGATAAGTGGTTCACAGTCAGTGAGTTTCCTTGGTCCGGTGATAACACTGCTGGTTTCTGGACGGCTGATTCAATGCACTGGAAGGCGAATGAATTGGGATACGGTGCTGATATTGCCTTGCAATCAGGTGGTGGCTTGCGGCGCTCGGTTCAAGCGGGACCTGTCACTTATAGGGAAATCTATGAGACCTACCCTTGGAGAGATGACCATATGGTTCTCATTGAGATCGAGGGCGACGATCTGTGGGAATTCCTTGAGAGGAAAAATGCCGGTGCTTCTATCTCACAAGGATGGTCGATCAAAGCTAGCGATGGTGTTCTTGAGTCTGTTACGTACAACGGACAGCCATTAGATCGTGATGCCACGTATAAGGCGGTCATTAGTGAGTACATGTTTAAGCACGAGCGCTGGTTGTTTGGTGGTGATAATAATCCTGATGGTTATCAAGNCGGTGACTTTNCTGATACCACTCCCGACTATCTGATTGAGTCTGGNTCNAATGTTTCCATTCGCGATTCCATGATTGAGTATACCGCTCAGTTCGATGTTAACAATCCCATGGANATCCCTGGCCCTCGTTACGATCTAGACACTGAATTTGCCGGTGGCTTCAAGGCCGTTGTCACAATGCTTGCTGATTCAGAGAGTCACCCCTATTTCGAGAGTGCATTCGTCAGATTGCTGGAGCCAACTGCTGAAACATTGGCTCGCAATGGTCGTTATGGTCTTGATCTTGTTTTAGACGATCAAGGGAACATCGACCCGGACGCCCAATTCTCAGAAACGATGCTCTATCGCAGTCATCTTGGGATCCCCAACGGTCGGCTGAAGGTTGGCGACATCATTGAAATCTGGGGTGAAGGTGGATTTCATGAGGGCAATCCCCAATTTATTGATCAATCAGGCATCGTTCATCACGGCGAGGAATTCATTCGCCATGGCCATGACATCTCTCTTGCCCAGCCTGAGATTCACGACACCATTGCTTCGTTCTGGAATGAAGAGCATGAAAACCACTTGGTGCGCTTCACCGGCATCCGCCGTGCCTACAACACCATTGAAGATGCCAACGGGCAGCGTATCGAGGTCTTCAAGCCCGGTGGTTATTACGAATACCCACTGCCTGGCAGCAATGGCGATGTGATTGAGCTCACGGGTGTCAATACCTTCCGCAATGACGCCAGCTATAGCTCTGCGCGCTATCCCGCACGTCGTTTCCGTGCACAGAGTGCTGTGCTGCAAGACCAGGAAACCATTGTTCGCANCAATAGTCAGTTGGATCTCAGCGATGTCTCCCACACCAACATTCGTTTGGATGACAAGCTGGATTCCATCGCCTTCACCATGGGCAGAGGCAGCACCTTCACCGGTGGTCGCGGCAAGGACATCTTCAAAGCTTCCGTTGATCGTGCTCAACACTCCAACGATCGTATTCGCGATTTNCAAATNGGCCTTGATGAGCTCATTGTCACCACCACCGACGGTTCAACGTTGCGCTTTGATCACAGCAAAGAACGTAGTGATTTCCTCACGCATGCCGCCCTCTCAGGACTGAGCTTTGACTTCACCCCTGATCTGCGCACAGCCAAAGGCAAGCTCCACGCCATCAGTGGCCAAACCAGCTTGTTTGGTGCTGGTTTGCGTATCGACAAGACCGACGAGCCCCTGGTTTCTGCTGAGCTGCAGCTCAGCGGTGGACTCAGCCTGGAGTTGATGCGCAGCAAACTGCCTGATTCATTGCTGGTGGAAGACAACGGCAATGGCACCTTCTTCCGCTTTAGCCCCTCGAACGGTCATTCCGAATTGCACCCAGCAGCGTTGCGCCGGGCTCTGGATGCCCTCCATTTTGAAGGTCATGCAGCGGGCAGCCTTGAGCTCACCATTACTGACGAAGATGGTCTGGTGGCCACCACCACCAACCGTGAGGTCACCTTGCTGCAGCCCCGTGGCCGCGCTTCTGCAGGAAAGGCCATGGTCAAGCTGGACGGGCTCGGCGCCGACCTGGCCTTCACGGCCATGACCGATGTGGCTCTCAAGGTGGCTGGAACCAGCGGTGATGATGCTGTGCGCATCAGCGCCACCCCTGATGGACGCAATAGTGCCTTTGGTCTTGCTGGGGCCGACACCCTCTCTGCTCCGCAAGGCGGCAGCCTTGATGGGGGCGATGGGGCTGACATCTTGATTGGTGCCGCTTCCCCAGACCACTACGCCCGTTTGTTAGCAGGTGATGGCGACGACCAATTGATTGGTGGCATGGGCGACAAGCTCAATGGCGAGGGCGGCNATGACACCCTCATGGCGCTCGGCGCCAACAACTTCCTGATTGGCGGCCTCGGCTCCGATCGCTTTGTCATCAAGGACAACCACACCACCGGGGGGCGCAACACCATCCTTGATTTCACGCCTGGCGTGGATCAACTGGTCATTGCTGGAACGGCTGCTGGCTCCAAGCCATCGGTTCTCTTTGAGGCCACCAGCGCGGGTGTGGCGGTGACCATTGCTGGTGACAGCAGCCCTGCGGCCATGCTGAGCGGCCTGCGACCCAGCAGCCTTGAGGCTGCCCGGGATGTTGCCTACATCTCCAGCAGCCTGAGCGCACCGCTGCTGACGGCTGTCGCCGACGTGCAGCAGCTGCATCAGTCGCTTTAAGCACGACGCGATGCGAGCATTGACTTCGTGCTCTGAAGCACACCTGCGCGTCACGGGAGGGCAGCTACCCTTCGCGCAGCAGGACTGGATTTCCGGGGGATGAGCGCAACGCCCTGGAATGCTGATTGGGAAAAGTCCTACAGCACGGCGAGCAACAGCCAACTCAGCTACAGCCTCAGCGACGTTGATGTTGGCTTTGCGGTTGGTGATGTGAATGGCGCTGCCATCTACCTCCCCATCCCCTCATGGTCTGAACAGGACACCACGCTCTCCGGCGATGACCTGTTTTTGCTGACCAATATTCCCAAGCTGGCGGAGCAGCTTGGTCTGGATGCATCGGCTTCAGCGACCCTTTCGGCTACAGCCATTGCCGTGGATCCGCTCAGTCAGACCGCCCACGTTCCAGTCTTTGTTGTTCTTCAAGATGAGCAGGCACAGGCCTTGGCCAGTGCTCTGCTGGAGCTGCCAGCCCGATCGTTGTTAACTACTGCTGATCTGAGTCTGGATCAGTTCACTTTTTATCCTGACTTCCTTGCTACTGACCTTGAACTGGCTGAGGCCGGAGACGGCATTGTTGTCGCTGGTGCAGATCTTGGGCTGATCACGAATAGTGCGGGTCAAGCGAGCCTGCTTACGACGGCAACGCGATTGCGCTTTGACTCTGATCAGGGCACGGATCAGAGTTGGACGCAGGCTCTGGAACCTCAGATTGGAGCTCAGTTTGGTGATTTGGCTCTCCTCTCCAATGGTGACTCTGTCATCAGTGGATTGCGATTGGCTGCCAATCAGATCTTCAGTGACAGCGGCTTTGACATCTATGACGTCAATCTTGCCCGTTTTGATACTGCCGGTCAGCGTGTCTGGCCTGAAGAAGATGCTGATCCAGCTCCGACCGCACTGTTGGATAAGTCCTGGGGAATCAGCCCCCAATTGGCAGTCGATTCTGCTGACAATATCTATTTAGCCGCAACGGTCTTTGGATCCTATGGCCCGTTTAACTCTGCCAGTCAGAGCCTTGATCGCTCCATCGGCATCACCAAATTCTCGCCCGATGGGGATGAGCTCTGGAAATATCGACTAGGCGATGGCTTTGCTCTTAGCAGCTCTGAAGATGGTTTGCACGAGGTTCGTGATCTTTTGATTGCCCCAGATGGCTCTCTGCTGGTCCTGGGCACGATTTACCAGACGGCAGGTGAGTTCCATGGCAGCACCTCCCTTGGTGGTGGCACCGATCGCGATGCGTTTATTACGGCGTTGAGCCCTGAAGGAGAACGGTTGTGGACCCATCGATTCGGCAGTGCCGATGTCGATTTGCCGTCCTCTTTTGCGTTCATGCCGCTGGATCGCAATGGTGTCGGTAGCGTGAACACCCTCGTCGTCTCGGGCGAGCAGCAGCCTGAAGGTGCTGCTTCCAGCCGTGGTTGGCTGCATCTGCTGGATTACGACGCGATCAGCACGTTTTACCAACAGCCTTCCGAGGCGCCGCTGCCTCTTCCTGATTTGGATTGGGCACTGGTTTCGCAACGAAGCGATGCTGCTCCTTACAGCCTGGAGATCTCCGGTCAAGCTTCACCCGGGGCCTCTATTGAACTCTTTTATTCGCTGGCACAAGAGCAATCCAGCACAACCTCTTCTTTTGTCCGCCTTCCATCCGTTCAAGCGGATGC
Organism: Cyanobium sp. NAT70; assembly: GCA_002701375.1. Taxonomy (GTDB): domain Bacteria; phylum Cyanobacteriota; class Cyanobacteriia; order PCC-6307; family Cyanobiaceae; genus Parasynechococcus. The sequence continues at coordinate 31,554 of NZVB01000035.1, forward strand.
AACGGGTCTGTGGCAGATCTCCGAAGGCCTTGGGGAGTACATACCCCCAACACAATCCAACCAGGCATCGCGTGTTCTGCTGTTTGCCGATACCGGAGCTTCCGGGCGGTCACGCTCTGACTCAGAGCTGAGCCTGATTACGCCAGAAGGTGCTCTTCTGCCCGGACAGAGTGATCCTGTCACGGGGCTGCGCTATCCAGAAGCCTTTTGGGTTGCTCCTGCGGATGTGGGGGTGAGTTCTTCAAGGACATCCGTGCCACTGCTTCGCTCTGTGCTCAGTGAAGGCAGTGGAGCGCCCTTGTTTGTTGGTCAAACCATTCTTGCTGATTACACCGGCAAGCTGCTGGATGGAACGGTATTCGATAGTTCGCTTGATCCGGGGGATCTTCCGTTTGGTTTTGATGTCGGCACAGGCTCAGTCATTCAAGGCTGGCATTACGGTTTACTTGGTGGGGCACCATCATCTAGTCAACAAGATCCTGTCCGATTGGGCAGTGATCTGCAGTTGGTGATTCCTGCTGAATTGTCCTACTGGGATGATGCCAGCAATGCAAAGATCCCCGCCTACTCATCATTGCAATTTGATGTCACTCCCCGTGTCGATCTGACAGTTCCATTCGATTGGTTCCAAAATCGTGTCGAATCCGACATGGCACTGATTAGTACGGTTGATTATTCCGATGAGCTGATCGCGCTTGGTCTTGGAGGTGTCGATCCGACTCGCAAGAAACGGGA
>NZVB01000036.1 GCA_002701375.1 Cyanobium sp. NAT70
GCTTCGGCGTCCGCGTTGATGATCGAGTTGGAGACGATGCTCATGCAGTTCTGCCTCGAAACAAGCGGCCGCCCGTAGGAGACCGGTATCCGGTGAATAGGGGTGATCCAAAATGGATCAAGTCTCAGACTAAGGGCTGAGAGCCTTGAACTAGTCGGGCGGTCACGCAGTTGTTTACAACGTTCAACAAGGAAGGTTGCGACCCCGCGGATGCGTCGTCCAGTTCTGCCGACTGTGAAGTCAGCTGAGGCATTCTGTGGCAAGACGCGCATGGTCAAGCTTGCCGGGTAACAGTTCTTCACTGCCCTGGTTGATCCTCCAGAGCGGTTGCCCTGCAATGCGTCCGGAGGATGCGGTGACGTGTATCGGCTCATAAAAAAAGGCCCTGTTGGAACAAGGCTCCAACAGGGCTGGTTGATAACAACCACGCATGATTTGTACGTTTTTAGATGTACTAGATCGCTGAATTTGTTGGTGGATTCAGTCCTGCATTTCCTCGATAGAGCGAGGCGGTGCGGATGAGTGTCGATTGAGGTTGACCAGCTGTTGTCAACATGCCATCAACGCGTGGGACGGCATGTTGATCTGAACGTAGATCAAGCATGTTGAGCACAGCTTGACCTTGACCTTCGCTGGCTCGGATACGGACGAAATCAGCGACTTCACTGGTGCTGGCAGCTCTGCCAAGCAGAGCCAGACCCGCTGCAGCTGCTGCTCGCAGGGGCGCCATGCGAGAGAGTCTGTTTTGGAAAAGATCGCTCATCGCAACAGCTTCAATGAAACCGGCAAGATTGATGTCTTGATTGCGAAGTCTGGATTCAGCACTCGTGAGTCGTTCATTGTCGAGTGGGACTCGATTGAGCAATTGTCGATAGGTCTGATCAACAGCATTGCTCAAGTCCTGTTCGGAGAAGGGGGGCTTCAGTTCGATGGCCATTGGAAGGCCTGAGCGGCGGCGATAGCCCGAGGCGTCAGCGCTATTCAGGGCAACGCTCAAGCCTCGATTCGGGCCTTCCCCTGGCAGGGTTGGTCGAAACGCCTTTTGGAAGCCGGTCGCTGGTGACCAACTCATCGGAGAGGATTGTCCCTTTGTATCGACTGACGGGACGTAGGGATCGAGTTGAGGTGCAGTAACGGTTGAAATTGGGGCTGGGATGCTGTCTTCTCGCTCATCCCGCAGTGACGTGAAAGGCATCCGCCCTTCAGCAATCGCCAATTGCACCTGCAGCAGACGGTCACCATCTGCTGCATCACGGCGCTCAAACATGTTTCGAACAGCTGCCCGCTGGCCTTCGTTGGCTCGAATGGCCAGGAACTGAGCCACCTCCGAAGGTGTGGCCGTGCGACCGAGCAACGCCAGGCTGGCTGCTGCACCGGCTCGCAGCGGTGCCAATCGGGAGAGTTTGTTTTGGAAGAGATCGCTCAACGCGACAGCTTCAATGAAGCCGGCGAGGTTGATGTCTTGATTGCGCAGCTTGGATTCAGCGCTCGTAAGCCGTTCGTTGTCCAGTGGCACACGATTGAGCAGTTGGCGGTAAGTCTCTTCAATCGCTCTGATCAGGTTCTCTTCGCTGAATGGTGGTTTCAGCTCGATTGCTGACGGGATTCCAATCTTGCTGGCAAAGCCAGAGATGTCTTGGCTGCGAAGGGCCCTGGTGAGACGTGCATCGGGGACTTCCGGTGACGCAGATCCCCTGAAGCCGATTTTTGCTGACCAAGTTTGCGTTTTTGGTCCTGCGGAACCACTGATGTATTGCGTTAGGTCGAGCGAGACAGATCGTGGATCAGGCTTTTTAGTGCTGAAGGGCTTCGTCCATGAGGGGCCGGACGGGGACTGAAGATTCCTTGGGGTGAGATCAGCGGATGTCTTCAGCTGATCCTTCTGCTTGGGTTCTGGCCTGGTAACAGGAGTTTCCACAGCCACAGCTTGGAGATCGATGGGCTGTTTCCAGGTCGGAGCACGGCGTGTGTTGAGATCTCCAGGGGTGATAAACCGCTCGTAAGGAACCGTGTCAGAACCGAAGCATTCTGCGTATTCAGGGCTGTCAATCAGTGCATCGACGACCCCATAAAACCCTTGTCGTGCCGCGGTGTCGAAGAGAGCATCGATCTCCCAACGGCCGAAGGTGGGACGGCCCAGCAAACGGCGATGCATCACCTCAATCGCCTTGACGATGTAAAGACCACTCCAATAGCGACGTCGGAAGGCATCAGAGCGCGCAATCGACCGCACAAAATCACGCAAGCTGATGTTGCCGTTTTCAAGGCGGGCTTCTTCGGATGTCAAACGTTCTCCGGCATAGCCAGCGTTGCCCAACACCTGCACGTAAACAGCGTTGATCACAGCTTGAGTGCTGGATTCGGTCTGGCGAATGCTGGGTAGGCCGCTACTGCTGGGGCGAACGGTTCCCCCGGTGGAGATCTGCTGAAGCCGGACGACCCGTGGGCCAACCTTGCGAGGGCGAGAGCTGCGGAATTCAGCGCTATCAATCTGACCAGGGCTGGCCAGACCGTTGCTCACAAGTAGACGTCTGCTGTCATAGCCATAAGGAGCAGGGCGGGTTGCTACAGAGGCTGTTCCACTGGGGAAGATTGCACCGTATTGATTGCCAACAGGATCATTTCCACCACCGTAAACATGTTGATCAGCAAAGGGTTGTCGATACGACGCGTAGAGGGTGATGTATTGAGGAGAACCCTCAAATGGTGCGCTGAAATTGAACAACTTGCGATTTGACCCCCAGCCAGCACTTTCTTGTGCTTCCTCACCGAGACCACGGATGTAGGGAACGGTCTCCTCGCCAAAACATCGTGCGTATTCTCCTGAGTTACACAACACGTCGACAAGACCATTCAGACCTTGATCGCTGAGGATTGAAAAGGCCTGCCTGAACTCTTCGAGGGAGCTGATGCCCCGTCCAAGAAAGTGGCGATAAGCCAGTTCAACGACTCGGCTGTTCACAAACCGGTCATGAAACTGTTGGCGATATTCCTTACTACGTCCCAAGGCGCGGATGAATTCGCGCATCGAAATCTGTCCCTTCGCGACCTGGCTGGCTTGGGAGGGGCATGGAATTTGGGAATATCCCTTCGCGATATCACGTTCAAACACCTGGCGGTAGGCGGCTCGAATCACTTCTGCTTTTTCAGCACCGGAGAGGCCAGGACGCATGTCAAACCGCTGTGCCCCCTCCGAGGCAAGGGCATAGATAGCGGGCAGCTGAAGCCCTTGTTGCACACTGCTCCCTTGTCGCTGTCGGGTGCTTGGAGTGGCGATAGCCAACTCTTGCAGGAGCACGTTGAAACAATCAATCGCCAGCTGGCGTGATTCGGGTCTGTCGGCCAGCAGTTCTGCCGTTGCGGCGCGCATCTCCTGAAGCGCCACATTGGTCGCGGCAAGAGAGCAATTCTTCAGGAGTAAATCGCGAAGTCCGCGTGTATTGACGGCCAAAATGCTGGGGTCGCCCGCGACGAGGGCATAACCCACGTAGCGCAAGAACCAACCCATATCGCGCACAGATTTGCGCATGAAGGCCGGACCATATTTCGCCACGCTAATTGCTGTAAATCCCGTGGGGATCACGACTCTTACGTCAGCATCACCACCACCGACATCAAATAATCTGGTGAGGAAGTTGCCGCGTTTGCTCGCACCGCTGGCGCCGGTGAAGGTGCGGGTCGATGCTTCGAAGGCTGCCTGATCAGAGGCCAGGGGGATCCCTTCCTTCGAGGTTGGGACTTCTCCTGTACTGAGCGGTGTTTCCAGGAAGGACAACGGAGTGCCTCCCACAAAAATGCGGTTGGCCGCGCGAGCCACGATCGCTTCCGCATTGGCCGCGATGATCTTTGAGGCTTCAAGCCTGTCTTGACCGCTGCGAAAGAAGGTGACGAGTGTGTCCAGCTCACCGCCATCAGGGAAACGATCCTGCTGCTCGGCCTGACGAACGCTTGAGAGCGGCAGGGTGTCGTACAGCTGGGGCGACACCCGCGGGCTGCCACTGCTGGCGGTCACTGTCATCGACGGAAGCAAGCCGGATCGCGTCACGTTACGGCTGGCTGGCTTGTCGCTAGGAAGGCCATGAACAAATGTTTGCAGGCCTTGCACTGGATTCGTTGCCAGGAGACCCCAGCGTGAAAAGCTCGGAGCAGCAGGATCAATCGGATGGCAGCGATGCAGCCAAGTGATGCCGCTACTCCGGTGGTGAGTGCGTTTTACGACTGTTTCCCCTTCCCTGGGGATCCCTTACAAGACGGGCCTCCACCTGGATATAACTGGCGTTGGTGCCATCGCAGCGTGATGGCTGCAGTGCATGGCGTCTTGCTGCAGGGGATGGATGCCCCTCGGATTTTGGATGCCGGTTGTGGAACTGGCGTCAGCACGGATTACCTGTGTCATCTCAATCCAGATGCCGAGGTGCTGGCGGTTGATATCAGTGAGGGTGCACTGGATGTTGCCAAGGAGCGTCTGAAGCGTTCAGGTGCTGAAACGTGCGTACGCGGTTTGCGTCAGGAGCAACGAAGCCTGTTGGACCTGGCAGGCGAGGGGCCGTTTGATTACATCAATTCAGTTGGAGTCCTCCATCATTTGGATCAACCGATGGCTGGCCTTGAGGCTTTGGCCGGCCTGTTAGCGCCCTGCGGTCTGCTTCACCTCTTCTTATATGCCGATGCAGGGCGTTGGGAGATTCATCGCACTCAGCAGGCTCTCAATCTCTTAGGAGTGGGGACTGGTTTGGAAGGCCTGCGATTGGGTCGTCAGTTGTTCGAGACCCTTCCGGCGGAGAATCGCTTGCGTCGACAGCACGAACAACGTTGGGCTGTTGATTGTGCTGCAGATGCCAATTTTGCGGATATGTATCTCCACCCTCAGGAGACCAGTTTCAATTTGGGCCGCCTGTTCTCATTCATCGAGCACGGAGGCCTTCATTTTGCCGGGTTCTCCAATCCTGAGGTCTGGAATCCATCTCGGTTGCTTCACGGTGAACTGTTAGCGCGAGCAAAAGCATTACCTCCTCAACAGCAATGGGCTCTGATCGAGCAGCTTGATCCTGAGATCAGTCATTTCGAGTTTTTTCTCTCTGCCGCTCCAATCCAGCCACAGGTTTGGGGCGATGCGGCGCTCCAAGCTGCTACGGCAGTTCGTCAGCCTTGCCTCTGGGGGGAACCAGATCCGATTCTTGGCCTGAACATGGAGCCACTTCAGCTCACTTCAGAGGCGAAGAAACTCCTGCGTGCGTTGCCTGATCAGCCGGAAACTCCCCTTGGAGAACTGGCTGAACCAGATTTGATTCGGGATCTTGTTGACCGACAGCTCATCTTGCTGCGGGCTTGATCCTGAAGAACGCGTGATAGATTCCGCGCGCCATTTCAGGCGGCGTTTGGAGGATTTCTACAGACTTCAGCGCAGTCTGCTGCTTTCCACCGTCTTGGTGTCTGTGATCACGGTTTCGATCGTGGCCATCACCATCAATTTGTCGGTGGCGTGCAGTGTGTTAGTGGGTGCAAGCGCCGGACTTTTGTACGTGCGACTCCTTGCCCGCAGCGTGGCCAGGCTCAGTGAACAGTCCCGTGGGCTGGGGCGATTTCAATTGGTGGTTCCAACACTGCTTGTTGTTGGCGCTGCCAAATTTCCCCAGCTTGATCTGTTGCCTGCTTTCTTGGGATTTCTTCTCTACAAGCCCGCCTTGATTCTTCAGCAGGTTTATGACCGCTGGAGCTGAGCACTTTTCTTTGCACCCATGGCTTTACTGCCCCCAACACTGCCACTTGCCCAACTCGAGGTTGGTCGTCATCTGTATTGGCAGATAGGTGGCATCCACTTGCACGGCCAGGTTTTCTTGAGCTCGTGGATTTTGATTGGAGTTCTGATGGCATTTGTAGTCCTTGGAACGCGTGGTATGCAACGCGATCCAATTGGACTCCAAAACCTTTTAGAGCTTTCATGGGGCTTTCTTCGTGATATTGCCCGTGACAATATTGGCGAAAAGCATTACAGAGATTGGCTCCCATTCGTGGGAACCTTGTTTCTGTTCATCTTCTTCAGTAATTGGGGTGGTGCACTAATCCCCTGGAAAGTTTTCGAGCTTCCTGATGGAGAGCTAGGGGCTCCTACAGTGGATATCAACACAACTGTCGCGATGGCATTGTTGGTTTCCTTGGCATATTTCTATGCCGGATTAAGTCGCAAAGGCCTTCGGTTCTTTGAACTTTATGTGGAGCCAACACCAATTATGCTCCCATTTAAGATTATTGAGGAATTCACCAAGCCCCTGTCCCTTTCTTTCCGTTTGTTCGGAAACATTCTGGCGGACGAGCTAGCAGTTGCTGTGCTTGTCTACCTAGTGCCTCTTTTTATACCTCTTCCTGTCATGCTTTTAGGTTTGTTTACCAGTGCTATTCAGGCGATGATTTTTGCAACTCTTGCAGCCTTCTACATCGGTGAGGGCCTCCACGAGTTCCATTAAATAGATGCTGCAGATGGAGAGAAAATTCTTCTCTCTCCATCTGCTATATAGGCTCAGCGCAGGTCCGGTTGCACGCCGGGCCCATTCTCAAGAATGTCCCAGGCGCCGTGCTCAAATCCCCGACAATTACGCGCTCTACACTGCGCTCCCAATTTCACTCCCCCCCATGGATTCCATTACCTCTGCTGCGTCAGTAGTTGCCGCTGGTCTGGCTGTTGGCCTTGCCGCTATCGGCCCTGGTGTCGGCCAGGGCAGCGCTGCTCAGGGTGCTCTTGAAGGCATCGCCCGTCAGCCTGAAGCTGAAGGCAAGATTCGCGGCACATTGCTTCTCTCTTTCGCCTTCATGGAATCGTTGACTATTTACGGCTTGGTGGTGTCTCTGGTTCTTTTGTTCGCCAACCCTTTCGCCGGCTGAATATCACAAGGGGATGGCTTGACTTCCATCCCTTGATTTTCACCATCTCGCTTCTTTTTACCGCATCCTTCCATGACCTGGCTTCTCTTTGCTGAAGCAGGTGTTCCGGAGGGGGGTCTCTTTGACCTCGATGCCACTTTGCCCTTGATGGCAGTACAAGTGGTTCTCCTCACCTACATCCTCAATTCCCTCTTCTTTCGTCCGGTCAGCAAGGTCGTAGAAGATCGAGAGGGGTATATCTCAACAAGCCGCGCTGATGCCAAGCAGAAGCTGGCTCAAGTCGAGAAGCTTGAAGCCGACCTGTCGGAACAATTGAAGGGTGCACGGCAGGCTGCGCAGTCCGTCATTGTCGCTGCTGAAAAAGAAGTAGACAATCTCTATCGCGAGGCGCTGGCCCAAGCGGAAGCTGAAGCCAATCGCACCAAAGAGGAGAGTCGACGAGCGATTGACGCTGAGAGCGAATCCGCGCGGACAAAGCTTCAGGGACAAGTCGATCAGCTCAGCAACAAGATTATTGACCGTCTGCTGTCTGCCAGATGACACTTAATTTCAACATCTTTGAGACCAACCTGATCAACCTGGCCATTGTTATTGCGGTCTTGGTCTGGTTCTTGAAAGGTTTCCTTGGCGGCATTCTTGAGCGCCGTCGCACTGAGATTCTGCAGGACTTGCAGGATGCTGAGTCCCGCCTCAAAACAGCTACTGAGGAGCTCGGCAAGGCTCAAGCTGAACTGGCTGCTGCTCAGCAGAAAGCTGAACGGATTCGTCTGGATGGCGAAGCTCGTGCTGCCTCGATTCGGCAGGAGGGTGAGAAGCGCACCATCTCTGTGATGGCTTCCATCAAAGAAGGTGCAGCCGCTGATGCTGGTGCTGAGGCGTTCAGAATGAAAGAAGCTCTGCGGCGTGAAGCCGCGCTTGAAGCGATTAATAAGGTGTTGAACGATCTTCCAGGACGTCTCGATGACCAGGCTCAGGCTCGGCTCATTGATGCATCTATCGCCAACCTGAGGGACGCCTGATGCCTCTTCTCAATTCCTTGGCAACTCCTTACGCCGAAGCGCTTTTGCAGGTCACCGAGGCCCGCAATGAGTCCGGAGTCGCTGCCAGTCAATGCAAAGACCTTCTGGACGTCTGGAATCAATCCTCTGATTTCAGAGATGCCATGATCTCGCCTGTCTTGGAGCCCGCAGCCAAGAAGCAGGCCATCGAAAGTCTTCTTGGTGATCAGATCACACCATCTGTGATGAATCTGCTCAAGGTCCTTGCTGATCGTCAGCGTCTGCAGGCTTTTGATGCAGTGATGCTGCGCTTTCTCGAACTGTATCGGGAGCAGCAGGGCATTACTTTGGCGCACGTCCGTTCGGCTCAGCCGCTCTCTGAACAGCAGCAGGCTGCTCTTTCAAGCAAGGTGCAGGCCATGGCCGGCACCGACAAGGTCGATATCGACCTCAGTGTTGATCCAGGTCTCATCGGCGGGTTCGTCGTGAGTCTCGGATCCCAGGTGATTGACGCCAGCCTGTCAGGCCAGGTCCGTCGCCTTGGTTTGGCCCTCGCCAAGGCGAGCTGAGCCCCGCTTAATTTCCACTTCGCTCCTCACCCAACCCCCTTCCCGCCGGGATCAAACGCCATGGTTTCCATCCGTCCAGACGAGATCAGCGCCATCCTCAAACAACAGATTGAGGATTACGACAAGTCTGTCTCGGTCAGCAACGTCGGCACTGTGCTGCAGGTCGGCGATGGCATCGCCAGGGTCTATGGCCTGCAGCAAGCAATGGCCGGTGAGCTCCTCGAATTTGAAGATGGCACCGAGGCCATCGCTCTCAACCTAGAAGACGACAACGTCGGCGCTGTGTTGATGGGCGAAGGGAGGGGCATCCAGGAGGGCAGCACGGTCAAGGCAACAGGCAAAATTGCTTCTGTGCCTGTTGGTGATGCAACTCTCGGACGCGTCGTCAACCCCTTGGGTCAGCCGATTGATGGAAAGGGTGATATTGCGACGACAGAGACTCGTTTGATCGAGTCCATGGCGCCCGGAATTATTCAGCGCAAGTCGGTCCATGAACCGATGCAGACCGGAATTACGGCGATCGACGCCATGATTCCAGTGGGCCGTGGTCAGCGGGAGCTGATCATCGGTGACCGGCAAACCGGCAAAACCGCTATCGCCATCGACACGATCCTGAACCAAAAGGATCAGGACATGATTTGTGTCTATGTGGCAGTTGGTCAGAAAGCCGCGTCTGTCGCCAATGTTGTTGAAGTCCTGCGTGAGCGCGGCGCACTCGATTACACCGTTGTTGTCGCTGCGAACGCCTCTGAGGCTGCCGCACTTCAATATCTGGCTCCTTACACCGGAGCCTCGATCGCTGAGTACTTTATGTACAAAGGCAAGGCAACCTTGGTGATTTATGACGACCTGTCGAAGCAGGCCGCCGCCTATCGCCAGATGTCTTTGCTTTTGCGTCGTCCGCCCGGTCGTGAGGCCTATCCTGGGGACGTCTTCTATTGCCATAGCCGTTTGCTCGAGCGTGCAGCCAAGTTGTCTGACGCAATGGGCAAGGGTTCGATGACAGCTTTACCTATTATTGAAACGCAAGCAGGTGATGTTTCTGCTTACATCCCAACCAACGTGATTTCAATTACGGACGGACAGATTTTCTTGAGTTCTGATCTTTTCAACTCTGGTCTCCGTCCTGCGATCAACGTGGGTGTATCCGTCAGTCGAGTTGGTGGAGCCGCCCAAACCAAGGCAATTAAGAAGATTGCTGGAACCCTCAAATTGGAATTGGCTCAGTTCGATGAATTGGCTGCCTTCTCTCAATTTGCTTCCGATCTTGATGCCGCCACTCAAAAGCAGCTGGGACGTGGCAAGCGTTTGCGTGAGCTTCTGAAGCAGCCTCAATTCAGTCCCTTGATTCTTGCTGAGCAGGTCGCAATTGTTTATGCCGGTGTCAAGGGATTGATCGACGATGTTCCTGTTGAGAGCATTGTTGATTTCTCACGAGAACTCCGCGAGTATCTCAAGTCCAACAAGCCTCAATTTATTAGTGAGATTCAGGACAAGAAAGTGATGAGTCCAGAGGCTGAAGCCATGCTCAAGGACGCCATCACTGAAGTCGTGTCCACTCTCGTGGCTTCGGCTAAGTAAGGGGCAGTCGACATGGCAAATCTCAAGGAGATCCGGGATCGGATCAAATCCGTTAAGAACACCCGCAAGATCACCGAAGCCATGCGACTTGTCGCCGCTGCCAAGGTGCGTCGTGCTCAGGAGCAGGTGTTGCGTAGCCGACCATTTGCGGATCGTCTTGCACGCGTGCTCGAAAACCTTCAATCGCGAATGCGTTTTGAGAGTGCCGGAGCACCATTGATGGAACAACGCCCTGTTGAAACCATCACCCTGGTTGCCGTCACTGGCGATCGTGGTCTATGTGGTGGTTACAACTCCAATATCATTAAACGCACGGAACAGCGTTTTGCCGAGCTTCAAGGCAAGGGCTATCAGGTGAAGCTGGTTGCGATTGGTCGTAAGGCGATTAGTTACTTCAACAATCGCAATTACCCCATGCAGGCCACATTCTCTGGCCTAGAGCAAGTGCCAACCGCCGATGAAGCCAACACAATCGCAACAGATTTGTTGGCTGAATTTATTGCACAGGGGACTGATCGCGTTGAAATGATCTTCACCAAGTTCATCAACTTGGTCAGTTGCAATCCGGTTGTGCAGACTCTGTTGCCTTTGGATCCTCAGGATATTGCTGATCCTGAGGATGAGATTTTCCGTCTCACCACCAAGGATGGCCTTTTGACGGTAGAACCCTCTGGAGGGCCTGCAAATACTGAGCCTAAGATTCCTTCAGACATTGTGTTTGAACAGAGTCCTGAGCAGTTACTGAATGCATTGCTGCCCCTTTATCTGCAAAACCAGCTGCTCCGTTCTCTTCAGGAGGCCGCGGCATCTGAGTTGGCAAGTCGGATGACAGCAATGAATAATGCCAGCGATAACGCTAAGGCTTTGGCTAAAACACTCACTCTCGATTACAACAAGGCTCGCCAAGCTGCAATTACTCAGGAAATCCTGGAAGTTGTTGGTGGTGCTGCGGCGATGGGGTGATGTCCCTTTGTTCAGAGTATTGATAGCGCCGGCCCTAAGCAGGGCCGGCTTTTTATTGCTCAATGCTCGTCTGTTTAAATCGCCTGTGCGTTATTGAAGAGAGCGATGTCCAGATAAGCGCCACTGTCAAGCTGCGATAGATCGTCGAAACTATCCAGATTGAGTACCCCTGCGTTGCCAAGTTCTTCGAACGATGCTTCACTGAAGTGATGTGAAGCATCGTCCTTGTCGCTAGAAGCCGCCGCTGCTTTTTTCAGGGATCGATAAAACTTTTTGAAGCTGTATTCCTTTTTGCCAAACTTTACTTTCTCGAGTTTGTGGCTTTGTTGACTTTGTTGGCCAAAAGGGTCTGCAAAAATAATCCCGATTGGCCGCCCACCGTCTTCATTTTTCAGATCGGTATACGTGACAAGAACATCACGATCACTAATGAGGACTGTATTAACATACCCATCACCATCAGGGATTTTAACGCTTGGATTTAATGGGCTTTTCTTTGGAAAACTCACAGTGTCCTTGCCTCCTCCTCCGTCGGCGATGAATCCCCAGCTCGTGTCATTATCTTTGAAGCTGTAGATATCGTTGCCGAATCCTCCGGACATGACGGAAGGTAGGGCGGCGAATCCGCCAGCAGACTCTGGGGAATCGACTCGGATGCTGGCATTGATTAACGTGTCGTTCTTCTCACCTGTGTAGAAGCCGATTCCGCCCTCACAGCTGACTTTGTCTTTTTTCTTGGTTCCTAACTGACTCTTATAGGGGCCGAAGTCCATTGGCGGAAGGGGAGTCACCATAACGACTGGATCTGATACTCAATCCATACAATCATGCCAACGTCTACGATTTGGTTTTAAGAATTACTAAAATTCTTATGCATCTCTACATTGCTGGTTCTTTGAGCTGAATTGTCTTGACGTATTCGCATCGAGCCTAGGGGGATTTCTGATGCTGACGGTTTTAATTTCCTTCCTTGAGCGCAGCGATTTGGCTGCCTCGTCAGAGACCTTAGAGGTGCCCTTGATCATCACAGAGGCAGCTTATGCACCTGGACTAAGCAGTCTTGGATCGCTCAACGCTGTCAGCGTGAATATGTCGTTGCCCTCCATAAATCTGCCTTCAAAAAGACTTTAAAGCTTTCATTTTTGAGTTTATTATAGGCACTTGCCAAATCATATCATGAGCTTTTCTGCCTTCTGGAGCCATCTTGGTGCTTTGAAGTGTGCCAAGTGCTGTTGATTGGATTCAAAAATAATGCGGTTTTAGTGGCCAGATTGCCCTTGCGCAAGGCTTATTTAGTTCGTGCTTCGATATTGTTTAAATGGACATAAGATTGTCTTTTTTCTCAGTCTTGTTAAGATAACAACCTGTAGTTATTGTGTATGGCTGGTCAACTTCAGCTGCATGCACTGTTCCCATGTGCCGTGGCAACAGTGCAATTGACGCTTGAGCCCTTACATCTTGCCCAGCAGCTTCAAACGTTGTTCATGCTTCGCGGGCAATGTGAAGGGAATCCTGCAGATGGTTGTGCTTGGACCGGGGACTTGAATGGTGTTTGGCAATTGCATCAACATGCTGACTTTTCTGATCTTGCAGAAGTCGTGACACAACAGGCTTGGGATTATCTTGCAGCGGTGGGCTTTGAATCAAGCCGGGTTGCACTACATCTGCAACGATGCTGGCCAGTTCTCAGTGATTGGGATCAAGTGGTAGGCAGGCATTGTCATCCCAATGCACATTTGAGTGCGGTGATTTATCTCACAGGTCGAGGCTCAGGAGAGGATGGTGTTTTACGCATTTATGATCCCTTTCATGCCAATGAAATTGTTCCAGGCTTGTCTGTAGGTCATGGTGGACCAATCATTGAGAATCATCCGTTCAATCGTCAGTATTGGGATCTGGCTCCGCAGCCAGGTTTATTGGTGTTGTTCCCGTCAAGATTGGAACATAGTGTGCTGCCGAATTATGCGGCAGAAGAGTTGCGATGCTCCATTAGTTTTGATTTTATTTTGACAGCTTCCAGTCAAAATGATCAGGCGGAGTATCTGGCTCCCCATCCTTCCTCTTGGTTTGAACTTCATCAGAGATGAACAGTTCATCCGCATACATGTTGATTCGCTTGCTTGGTCAGCCCTTGCTTCTTTATCGCAAGCCTTTGCGAAGTGATTGAATCGATGCAGTCATCTCTTCAGTCGTGAGTTGAAACGCCTTGTCTTCGGCCTGCTGCCGCGTCAGATTTTTGTTGATAATTAGTTCCTGTTTTTTGACAATAGACTCGGCAATCTCTTGCTGCTCTGGAAGCCATTGATGATCGTAGTCCTCTTTGCGAATATGGTTGGCGTGGAATTGAGTGTCTTCATCGATTTGCTTGAAGACTTCATCTCGGCCGAGTTCTTTGTTTTTTGTTTCGATTGTTTTAAGGACGTTGTCACTTGAGAGCTCTGTGGCAATCCTTTGTATCGCATTATGATTAATCGTATAACCGAGGATGTAGGTTGAAATCTCTGACAAAAGCTTGATTGGAGCAGCTTTAATGTCTGGCTCTCGGATGATTAGTAGCTGTTCATTGTTTTCGAGGTAGTTAAAGAGTTCATTGTATTTTCGACTCTCTCTTCTGAGCAGCTGGGTTAGTCGGTTGGCAGGCATGTTCTCGAGTTTTCCTTTGAGATCTCCCTCTTTAGCTCTCACTCTCAATCGGGAGCAGATCGTGTCTCTTGGATCGCGAATTGGGAAGATGACTTTTGCCTTGAGATCGTATTTTTGAAGAGACGATCTAGCGACTTGCACATGATTAAGGACATGGGTTTTGACAACAAAATATTTTTGCTCGTCAATTGTTGCCAATGCCTTTTTTAGAGTTGCTCGCTTGGCAAAGCAGGATTGCCAAGGAAGACCCGTATCGTTAAGAATTTCTCGGATTGCATTGAAGATCCATGTTGTACCAGTCCGACCAAATCCGTACGAAAAAATAAGTTGAGACATGCCATTATTCTGCCTTTTGTCACTCTATCATGAAATCATCTGCTGGCCATGGCGTGTGAGTTTAAGTGGAGTCCTAATTGCTTATTTTTGCTGATGCTGATTTGTTGGATTGGGTTTGATTGCCGTGTTGATTCAAGGCTTAAGACTGGGTCTCTTTAGGTTGTCGGATCCGCTTCGGTTAACTGTTGGAGTATGGCTTGTGTGCACTTGGCTTGCTGCTCTATTTTGAATTGAAGAATCGTCTCGATATGGTTCAGTCGACGTTTGTTCTCAGAGCGAACGTAGGTTTTCATTGTTTCGCTGTTCATGTTGAAATGGGCCGGATTTGGCTTGAAGTGAGTATCGAAACAAAGATTGAATTCGTCGCAATAGCGTTTGTTGCTGTCTGAGAAGATGGACAAGTAATTCTTCTCGAGAGTCTCAAGGAACTCCATGTTAAATGCAGGCAGTTGTTTGTCCAGATTGTGGCTTATTTCTGCAAGATCCTTGTTGTTCTTGTGCGGTGTGATCGGCTGCGAAAGGCTTGACGGCGTAAGTAGTATTGAGTCGGCAATTGTTTCCGTGAGATATTCTGAAAAAGAGGGATTTTTGATTGCTGTGCAAGCGTTAATAAGCTTCGCTTTGATGTTTGTGTTGCAGTGCTTGTTAAAATGATGCAGCAGTTTAGACGGCTTTTCCTTCTGACAGGGGATCGGCCGAGAGACGACATTATGTGCAATATCTAGTTGAGATAAGCATGATTTGTAATGTTGATAGTGCAGAGCCCAATTTGGCCCCTCTTGTTCAAAGAATCCTAGAAGGAGCCAGCGCTCATAGGCGCTGAATAGTCGCCAGTCGCATCCAAGCTTGGAGAGCAGTGTTTTGGCTTGAATCAGGGAATATTTATTGCGAAAACTCCACTGGTTGAAGTTGGCTCGCCGCCATGAGTCTTGCCGGCGGGTATAGCCAATGATTTGGATGAATTTGTAATCGAATTCTTTTGCAAGTTGGATTATGTTTGCAAGTGCCTTGTATTGTTCTTGGAGGTATTCATGGCTAATGACAAGTTTTTGTTTGTTTTGAATTGTGTTGAGATGGCCTTGGCATGTTCGTAATGCCTCGGGCTTAGACAGCCTGAGCCCATTGATGAGTTGAGTATTGAGCTTTTGATAATGAAAACACGTGTTCGCTTTTTTGCTGCTTGCTTTCTTCAGTAAAGTTTGGATGGTTGTTGATCCGCATTTGGCAGCCCCGACATGCAGAATCAGCTCCTTCACGGTCAGTTTGGGCTTTCTGAGAAACTAACTGGTCAGATGCGCTGGATTGTTCGATGGTTGACACTGCACAGGCCGTAGCCACGTACACCATCACGGCTGAATTTGAGGGCGATCGACACAGCTTCAGTTGTCGGGCTGATCAGACTGTGCTCAACGCTGCCGAAGCAGCGGGCCTTGCGTTGCCCAGTTCCTGTTGCTCAGGAGTTTGCACAACCTGTGCAGCCATGATTACGGAGGGTTCTGTGGAGCAACCCGATGCGATGGGTGTTAAGAGCGATCTGCAAGAACAGGGCTACGCCTTGCTTTGCGTTGCTTTCCCTAGGGCTGATCTGACCCTCAAAGCCTGTCAAGAAGATGCTCTTTATGAGGCGCAGTTTGGTCAATATCAAAAGTGATTCTTCGAACGGTTCAGCGGGAATTACTTTGGCCAGACCATATTCAGGTTGCCGAGCTACGCCAGTGGTTGCTCCTTGAACTCGGTCTTGAGGAGCAGCCGTTGAGATGGGCGATTACGGCCGTGTTTCAGGGTTCAGATGGGCGACGTCGGCTTCAGGTTGAGGCGGTGCTAATCGGATGAGGGCTGACGACTTCCACCACACTGCGCCAATGCCAACGCTGATGGTGGTGCCGACCGGCATCGGTTGCGAAGTGGGCGGTTTTGCCGGTGATGCCTTGCCCTGTGCGCGCTTGTTGGCTTCAGCCAGTGGTTGCCTGATCACGCACCCCAATGTGATGAATGGGGCGGCGTTGTATTGGAGTGATCCACGCCTTCATTACGTGGAGGGGTTTGGGCTCGATCGCTTTGCTACCGGCGAGTGGGCGTTGCGGCCCGTCCGTCAACACTGCATTGGCCTGCTTCTAGATGCGGGGATTGAGCCTGAGTTGGCCCAGCGCCAGATTCAGGTCGCTGAAGCGGCTCGCGCCAGTCTGGGATTGGAGATTGGGCCTGTGATGGCAACGGACACCCCGCTTCAGGTGACGTTGCAACAGGGCGGTAGTGGGGCGAGCTGGGGACGCGTCGGGCGACCGGACGCGTTGTTAAGGGCTGGTGAGCGGCTCCGAGAGGCTGGTGCAACCGCAATCGCAGTCGTTGCCCGTTTCCCTGATGAAGATCCTCAATCCGAGGCATTGGCGGCTTACCGCACGGGCGGCGGAGTTGATGCGCTAGCTGGTGCCGAAGCTGTGATCAGTCATGTGTTGGTGCGCCATTTGCGCATCCCTTGTGCACACGCACCTGCGCTTCGTCCGCTGCCCTTGGACCCCCATCTAGATCCGCGTGCCGCTGCAGAGGAAATCGGTTACACCTTCTTGGCTTGTGTTCTTGTCGGGCTCAGTCGGGCACCTGCCCTGATTGACGCTGCTGAGATGCGGGCAACGGATCTAATGGGTGAGCAACTTGGGGCAGTCATTGCACCGCAAGGGGCTCTTGGTGGCGAAGCCGTGCTGGCTTGTTTGGAGCGCAAGGTTCCTTTGATTGCCGTGGCCAATCCTTCCGTTCTGCAGGTGACTCCTGCCGCACTTGGCTTGGAGGAACGTGTCTTGCAAGTTGCTTCTTATGCCGAAGCGGCAGGCATGGTGATCGCGTTGAGGGAAGGGCTGGCTCCTGCTGCTTTGATGCGGCCAGTGTCTCCACTCAAGCGGCTGAGCTGATGGCTAAGGGGTTTGGCGTCAGCAGGACCAAGACACCTTGTCCATGTGGCAGTGGTGAGGTGTACGACCTTTGCTGTGCACCGTTGCATCAAGGTGCACAGCGAGCTGTAACAGCCGAACAATTAATGCGTTCTCGCTACACAGCCTATGCACTCTCCAAAGTTGACTATTTGATCGCGACCCATCCAACTCCACATCTATCGGATCAGCAGCGACGCAAAGACTTGCGCTCCAATTGTCGGCAGACACGCTGGCTGGGATTGCGCATTGTTTCTGTGGAAGGTGGTGATGCGATGCACCTTGAAGGCATCGTGCGTTTTGAAGCGATCTTCAGTGTTGCTGGCAAGCGGAGTGTTCTTCGGGAGACCTCCCAATTTGAACGGCGAGGAGGAGTGCCAGATGGGGATTGGTTGTATGTCAAAGGTTTATCAGAAGTGAGTTGAACCTTGAGTTGCTGCTCATGCTGGCTATGCAGAAGCGCTGCCCGATTGGAAGGAGGGCCCGAAGCAAAAGATTGCCGAGTGAAGCTTTGGCGACAAGCTTTGAGCCTTTCGTTTTGAGGTCTTCTTCGACGGAGTTGTGTCGCAGTCCTCTACTCAAGATCGTCTTTTGTCTACATCTTGCTTAGGGTAATCGATGATTTTATTGAATCTTTAGCGCTGTAATGGCAATGTGACTGATTTGTGTTTGGCCTTGGTCGGGCGGGTTAAATGCGCTGAGATTAGCTTAATTGATGCATCCTTTTGTTTGCTGAAACGTATATATTTATAGTGCATTCTTTTCAGCGATTGTTGTGTTTTGTTTGATTCGCCATGCATTTGATTGTCTGTTCACGCGTAGATTTTTGCCAGCGGAAAAGACTTGCCCACGATGTCGCAATCCATTGCTTTTGATTCAATATTTCTTGCAGGCAGCTTGACTTCTGCTCGAGTGAAACTGGTTTTGTTCTGATGAAGTTCCTGCTCTGAATCTAAGTGTGATCAGGTGGGATCACTTTTATGGTTGTGAGCATCATGCTGCAAATTTTGATGTTGGCTTCATGGGTATCGCTCCCTTCGTTTTTTTCGAGCTGATGATCGTGGTAGTTGTCTCAGCGCAAGCAAGCCATGGGGTGACGTGGGGGCAGGTTGAGAGCCTTGGCAACACCGGGATGGCAGACCGAACCCTGCACTGTATTGAGGCCTGAAAGTAGTTCTGGCCGTTCGGTCACCGCTTCTTCCAGTCCGCGACCGGCAATGCCAAGGATGTAGGGCAGCGTCACGCTGACCAGGGCTTCCGTTGAGGTGAAGGGCACGGCACCGGGCATGTTGCCAACGGCGTAATGCTGCACTCCATGGATGGTGACTGTTGGATCGGTGTGGGTGGTCTCGCGGCTTGTGGCAATGCAACCGCCCTGGTCGATCGCCACATCCACGATGACTGAGCCAGGTCGCATCCGTTGCACCATGGCGTCATCCACCAGGGTCGGGGCTCGCCCACCAGGCGTGAGCACAGCGCCGATGACGAGATCCGCTGTTGGGATCAGCCGTTCCAGCAAGCCACGGCTGCTCATAATGCTTGTGAGTCGTCCGCGGCGATCGGCCTCGAGGCTCCGTAACCGTTCTGGCGATCGATCGAGCAGCAGCACCTCGGCGTCCATCGCGGCTGCCAACCGAGCAGCATTCCAGCCAACCGTGCCTGCTCCCAGCACCACCACGCGAGCGGGCTGGACACCCGTGCAACCACCGATAAGCACCCCGCGGCCACCATGCGGTCTCTCCAACATATGGGCACCCACTTGAGCGGCGAGGCGGCCTGCGATTTCGCTCATCGGTGCTAAAAGCGGCAGGCTGCCGTTTTCAAGCTGCACGGTCTCGTAGGCGATGCCAGTGGTGCCAGCTGCAAGCAGTGCTTCTCCAACCTTTGGATAGGCCGCCAAATGCAAATAAGTGAACAGCACCATGTCGTCTCTGAGACACGACAGCTCCTCTGGTTGTGGTTCTTTCACTTTCACCACCAGGTGAGCAGCCCAGGCTTCATCCCGGCTCACCACGTTTGCCCCAGCTGCCGAAAACGCGTCATCATCGATTCCGGCGCCGGCTCCGGCACCGCTCTCGACGCGCACATCGAGCCCCTGGCTCGCGAGTTCTCGTGCGGCATCCGGTGTCAGAGCAACTCTCTGCTCGTCCGCTTTGATCTCCTTCGGCACACCAATGCTGGCCATTGGTGACGTCAGAACAGAGGCTGCCATGGCCGTGGGTCTCTCTCACTGGACGCATCCTTCAATGTGGCTCCGGCCGGCCATGACCGCCATGGATGATTACGCCGACGCGATCGGCAGTCTCCAGCCGCTCCCAAAAGCCTGGCTACTCACCTTGAGCAAAGGTGCTGCTTGTCGACGCTTGAATTCGGTGCGTTTCAACAGTTGCTCGACACGCTTCACCAGGCCTGGTTTGTGGCCCGCAGCAATGAGCTCTTCAACACTGCGGCGTTCCTCAATCAAGGGGATGAGGAGTGCATCGAGCAGGTCGTAATCCGGGAGAGAATCACTGTCTTTTTGGTCTGGTCGTAGCTCAGCGCTCGGTGGTTTTGTGCGGATTGCTTGTCCGATCAGTTCATCACTCGTGGGGAGTCCAAGGTCTTCTCGACAACGGAGTGACTCATCACTGTCCAACCATTCACAGAGGCTGAACACGCTGGTTTTGTACAGATCACCAATCACCGCTAACCCTCCATTCATGTCTCCATAAAGGGTGCAGTAGCCAACTGCTAATTCTGATTTGTTGCCAGTGGTGAGTAAGAGCTGGCCCTGCTGGTTGGCCACAGCCATTAATAGTGTCCCGCGGATTCGAGATTGCAGATTTTCTGCGGTCACCCCGCTCGGTGCTTGACCCAGGGCTGGTTGCAGGATGAGATCAAACCCCTCCATCAGCGTTTGAATAGGCAGGGTGTGACTGGAAAGTTCAAGCCGCTTGGCGAGGGCCATCGCGTCATCGATGGATCCCGCACTACTCCAAGGGGAAGGCATCAACAGCACGGAAACGCGATCTGCGCCAAGAGCTGCCGTGGCGATGGCTGCCACCAATGCCGAGTCAATACCACCACTGAGGCCCAGCAGTGCTTGGCGGAATCCGCATTTGGTGGCGTAATCCCTCACTCCAAGGACGAGAGCCCTGAACAGACGCTCTTGGGACGAGCCCGCAGCTGTGAGGGTCGGTGTCAAGTTGGAGTCCGAGCTAGACCAGACCATCAGGCTTTCTTGACAGAAAGGCAGGTCCAGCAACGTTGTGCCATCAGAGGCCATCACAAAGCTGCCACCGTCGAAGACCAATTCGTCATTGCTACCGACTTGATTGAGGTAGAGCACAGGGCATCCGAGTCGGCGGGCTGCTTGTCGGGCCAAATCGCGTCGCAACGAAGGTTTGGCGGAATCAAAGGGAGATGCCGCCAGGTTGATCAATAGGTCGGGCTTCTCAGGTTGCAAGGCCGCGATTGGGTCAGGTCCGTCCAAACGCTCGCGTTGGATGTCATCTTCGACCCATAGGTCTTCGCAAATGGTCAGACCAATCCTGAGGCCATCGGGCCAGCGCAGAAGACATGGACCTGGTCCAGGACGAAAGTAACGTCGTTCGTCAAATACGTCATAACTGGGAAGCAACTGCTTTTGCGCCACTGGCGTCCAGCCATGGCGGTTGACCAGCACCACGCTGTTGTGCAGTGAAGGGGCGCGAGTGTCGTCTGCTGGCAATGCCACTCCAACCAGCAACGAAACATCGCTCTGATCTGCAGAGAGATCTTGAACCAATTGTTCAAGTGCTTGCGTCTGCTCTAAAAGTCGGCTTGGTTGAAGCAGAAGATCTCTGGGTGGGTACCCCCAGAGCGACAACTCGGGGGTGAGAACGAGTTCCGCATGCCTACTTTCTGCGTTCCTTCGCGCTGATGTAATGCGTGCAGCATTGCCGAGAAGATCCCCCACGAGCGGGTTGAGCTGGGCCAGAGCGAGGCGCATCAGCAGCGGCTGGGTGTAAGGCCATAAAGATTGTGCTGCAGCAGCAAGGGCCACACCGTTGCTGGCACTTGCGACTGTTGAGGTGATTGCCGCAGCTCTGAACTGGCGCTGGCCGGGATGGATAGATCAAGAACGTCCACGGTCGCGCCCCGGTTTTGCAACCTTGTGAGGACCTCTGCTCGGAGCGGCCAGCCCTGCCGATGCACGATGGCAAGTCGTAGATGCATGAGCCATTGATCCGCCTGTTTCCAGTTGGGAATTTGGTGGGCCAAATCGCTTCCGACGACAAAAATGAGATCTCGGTGAGGCCAACGAGCGGCGGCTCGCTCCAAGGTGACGCGGGTGAAGGGGCTGCTGAGCTCTTGGACCAATTGAAGGTTGGGATTGTCGATCTCCACCACCACGGCTTCGAGCAATTTGGATCGAAGTGCCAGGGGGGCGCCGTGTTGCTTGATCGGGTTGTCACTGGCCCAAGTGGCAACGTGGGCGTAACGGGTCAAGAGGCGATTCAGAAGTGTCTGATGCCCATGGGTGGGGGGATCAGCGCTGGTGCCGAGTAAGGCAATGGCATCCGCCATGACGGTCAAGGCAGTAAGGGCTGCAGCGCGTTTGCTTGCGCAAGAGGCCAACGCTTCAGCCAGTGCCTCACCACTGGATCGCGGCGTTCCAACCGTTGCAGTAAAGCCCCTGGCTGCCCTCCGCGGCAGTGCAGGAGCAGGCGTGCCACAAGAGTGCCTGTGCGACGACTGGTATGCACAGCAAGGGCAGCTTGGGCAATGGCTACCGGTGCTGCTGGGGCGAGGCTGAGGCCACCGCTGAATGGAGCAGCCATCAATAAAAGCTGTTTGATGCCGCTCAAGCCCAGCTGAATCCCGCCAAGCAGAGCGTTTTGACTGGATAAACGTCTCAGCAATCGTCGTGCTGAAGCGGGACCCATGGGCAGGTCATAAAGCCGGCAAAGTTGCAGGACCAAAGCGGTGTCCATGACCATCCCACCAGCAAGATCCAAGGCCAGAACGGGATTGATCGCAACCCCGGTCGCCTTGGCGGCGGCATAGCTACCGATTAATCCTTGGGCGTCACGTCGGTGCAAACGTAATCGCAACTGTTGGCGTGTTTCTTGGAAACGATGTGCTCGCCGTAGAGCGTGCATGGTCAAAAGGAGGTCTCCCTCTTGCAGGAGCTGTTGCCGTAAGTGCTGATCCAACGTTGTGATCTGCGCTGGCGCTCTCTCACTGCGCGGACGGCCCTTGGCATCCAGCACAGGTCGACGGGGGGCTGCGGCCACCGCTGTGATTGGAATCGCAACGGGAAGTCGCGATTGCATAGTCGCGATCAGCCCCGGTAGCTCTTGCTCATGCCAACGGTCGCTTCGGTTGAGCACCAGTTGAAAAGGCTTGCCATTCGCCAAGAGCGCATCGATCGCGACGCGATCGATGCGTGTGAGGTCGCTGTCGACCACGAGCAAGACCAGGTCCGCCTCCATCGCGACCGTCATGGCCAGTTGGTGACGGCCTTCCCCCTGCTGGATGTCATCGATCCCAGGCGTATCGATCAGTTCGATTCCGCCCAATCCAGGTATTGCGATCGGCCAACGCACAGAACGCTGTTGGAAGGTGCTGCCATGAGCGACATCGGTGGCTAACAGCTGTTTGCCAAGGAACGCATTAATCAGACTGGATTTTCCAACTCCAACACGACCGAAAACAGCAATGTGCAGTCGACGTTGCTCAAGCCGTTTGAGTTGCTGATCGAGCAGGGTTAAGTCATCGGCCAGGAGGCCTTGCTCTCGATGGCTTAGCTGCACATCCGCACGCCAACGTTGCAGCAACTGCCGACAACGCTCCGTGCTCGGTGGTGGTGTCGAAAAAACCTCAGTCATCTCGCTCATGGTGCCGGTTTTCTCCACCAACCCGCCAGTACGGCCAAGACGGATTCAGCCCTAATCACTCCAACGAAACCTCCAAATTCATCGACGACAACCCGAACGCCACTGCTATCTCGACGAAATCCCGTCAAGAGGCGATCGGCACGAATCATTTCTGGGACGTATTCCACCGGTTCACAGAGATCAACTGGTGTTAGGAGTCCGCGATTTTCGAGCAAGGCCGTCAACAGCCGTTCGCGACTGGCTACGCCAAGAATTTTGTCCACTTGTTCTCCAAGCACAACCCACCAAGGGGTGTTGTCGCTAAGCAATAAAGCCCGTTGGGCCTCAAGGCTGAGTCCACCGTTCAGGGTTGGAGCTGCGACACGTGGGGTCATCAGATCTCTGGCCGTGAGGTCATTCAGTTGGAAGACCTTGCCGATCATGGCTGCTTCGTCTGCTTCGATGGCTCCTTTCTGGGAACCAAGCCTGGCCATCAGGCGGATCTCGTCTTCATTGGTCGTGATTTCGGCCTCCTCTGTAATGGCGGGAAGCATTCGTTCGAGCAGCAAAACCAGCGGCTGCATCAGAACGCCCAGCCAATGCAGTGCGGGAGCGCTTGCGAGGGAGACGGTAAGGGCCAGTCGGCTGCCGAGTGCCTTGGGAAGAATTTCCCCCAAAAGCATCACCAAGATGGTGAGTCCGACGGAGAACAACGGCAGTGCTACTCCGCTGATCTCGCGCTGTTTGAACACCCAAGCGGCATAGCCACCAAGCATCATGCTGCCAAAAATGTTGAAACCGTTATTGGCAATGACCAGCACCGAGAGCGTGCGGCCGAGACGTTGACGAAGCTGTGCGAGGCGTCGCGCGCCGGGAATCGGACGATTGCGGGCAGCTAGCTCATGAACCCGGATTGGATTGACGGTGAGAAGGGCTGCTTCTACTCCAGAGCAAAGTGCGGAACCGAGCAGGACAATCAGGACCAGCAGGAGTAAAACCAGCAGGTCGGAATTTGACGACACGCTCTGCGAGGACTTGCAATTAATAGCTTATCTGGACTGTGATACGGTCCGCCCATGAAAAAGGCTTTGATCACCGGGATCACCGGGCAAGATGGCAGTTATCTGGCAGAACTGCTGCTTGAGAAAGGTTATGAAGTGCATGGGATCAAGCGGCGCGCCAGTAGTTTTAATACAACAAGGATTGATCACTTGTATCAGGATCCTCACGAAAAGGATCAACGCCTTGTTCTCCACTATGGGGACCTTACGGACAGCACAAATCTGATACGAATAGTGCAAATTGTGCAGCCAGATGAGATTTATAACTTGGGTGCACAAAGTCATGTCGCCGTTAGTTTTGAGGCGCCTGAATACACTGCGAACAGCGATGCACTTGGCACTCTGAGAATTCTCGAAGCGGTAAGAATTCTTGGATTGTCCGAAAAAACTCGCATCTATCAAGCCAGTACAAGTGAATTGTATGGTCTTGTTCAAGAGGTTCCTCAGAAAGAGTCAACTCCTTTTTACCCTCGGAGTCCGTATGGTGTCGCTAAACTATATGCATATTGGATCACTGTAAATTATAGAGAGTCCTATGGGATGTATGCTTGTAATGGAGTTTTATTTAATCACGAAAGTCCTCGAAGGGGAGAAACTTTTGTGACCAGGAAAATTACTCGTGGGCTGTGTCGAATCGATGCAGACTTGGATGGTTGTCTCTATATGGGAAATCTTGATTCACTTCGGGACTGGGGCCATGCTCGCGATTACGTTGAAATGCAGTGGATGATGCTGCAGCAAGATCATCCAGAGGATTTTGTTATCGCCACTGGTCGTCAAGAAAGTGTGCGTCGCTTTATTGAGTTAACCGCAATTCAGCTTGGTTGGGGGGCCATGGAGTGGAGTGGTGAAGGCGTGAACGAAGTTGGTCGTAGAGCTGATAACGGCAATATTGTTGTCAGAATTGATCCCCGTTATTTTCGTCCTGCGGAGGTTGAAACGTTGCTTGGAGATCCAAGTAAGGCAAGAGAAAAGTTGGGCTGGGTGCCGACTACGACGCTTGAAGAAATGGTTGCAGAAATGGTTAAAGTAGACCAAGAAGAGGCGACAAAGGAGGCGTATTTAAGGCGTAAGGGTTTTGCTGTCGTGGGTGCAAGAGAATGACGTTCATTTCAGCGAATGATTGCTTTGCCATTTTCGGTGCACGTGGAATGGCAGGCAGTGCCATTGCTCGTGCGCTGAGCAGCAAGGGTTATTCCACGCAGCTCAAGCCATCGCGCCAAGAGCTTGATCTGCTTGACGGCGATGCGGTGAGCGCATGGATGCAGAAAATGTCCCCCGATGTTGTTGTTCTGGCGGCGGCAAAAGTCGGAGGGATTCAAGCTAATGATTCTTATCCATCAGACTTCCTACTTGAAAACCTTAAGATTCAAACACATGTGATTGAATCCGCCTGGCGACAAGGAGTGAGGCGACTTTTGTTTCTTGGCAGTAGTTGTATTTATCCCAAGTTTGCTCATCAGCCGATTTGCGAGGAGTCGTTATTAACCGGCTCGCTCGAGCCCACTAATGCTTGGTACGCGATCGCAAAAATCACGGGAATCAAATTATGTGAAGCGCTTCGTATACAACATGGCTTTGACGCAATTAGTCTCATGCCGACTAACCTTTATGGCCCAGGGGATAATTATCATCCGACCAACAGTCATGTCTTACCTGCCTTAATTCGACGTTTTCATGAAGCGAAACAGCGTGGTGAAAGCGAGGTTGTTTGTTGGGGCACTGGACGACCGCTTCGAGAATTTCTTCATGCGGATGATCTTGGCAATGCCTGTGTATTCGCGCTCGAGCATTGGAGTGCCATCGTTGAAAATGCCCCTTGCGATTCCAGTGGTGAACGGCTTGCGTTCCTCAATGTGGGAACAGGAGTGGATCTTTCGATTCGTGAGTTAGCCGAACAGGTTGCTGAGACCATTGGTTTTCGAGGGGCGATTCGTTGGGATACGACCAAACCGGATGGCACACCCAAGAAGCAGCTTGATATGTCTCGTTTGCATGCCATGGGCTGGACAGCTCAGATTCCCTTAGTCGAGGGATTGGGTCTGGCTTATCAGGATTTCAAGTCTGCGTTGGTTGATCAACGTTTGCGCGGTTGAACTGTCATTGTGATCTCTTGAGGTTTTACCAACCAGCGTGACAGCGTTTAATTCCAGCATTCATGAACAGCGGCGCGAGTGTTTCATGGAACAGCTCGGATCCGCCGCAGCGGTCATTCCCGCCTCACCTCTGGCAACCCATCATGCTGATTGCGAGTGGCCGTTCCGACAGAACAGCGATTTCTTCTACCTAACCGGTTTTGATGAACCGGATGCCGTAGCCCTGTTGTTGCCGCATCGGCCAGAAGGCGAGAGATATGTTCTTTTTGTCCATCCTCGTGATCCGGCTGCAGAGGTTTGGCACGGCTTTCGTTGGGGCACACAAGGGGCTGTTGATCAATTCGGCGCTGAGATCGCTCATCCACTAGAGCAATTGTCAGAAAAGCTGCCCGATTATTTGAATGGCGCAGAGGCCATTGCTTTTCGGGTGGGGCGGTACCCCACGATTGAGCCGCTGGTCTTGAACATTTGGGGTCAGCAGCTGGATCGGGCACCACGTGTTGGGCAAGCCGCCCTTGGCCTTGTGGCGCCATGTCCAATTCTGCATCGGTTGCGCTTGCAAAAGTCGCCAGATGAACTCGAACGTATGCGCGTCGCTTGCAGCATTTCAGCGGAGGCTCATGAGCTTGCCCGTGAGAAAACCCGGCCTGGAATGAATGAATCGGAAGTGCAAGCGCTGATTGAAGGGTATTTCCGTTCCAGTGGTGCTCGCGGACCCGCCTATGGCTCGATCGTGGCAGGTGGAGATAATGCTTGCGTCCTCCATTACACCACCAATAATGCATCCCTTCAGGATGGTGATCTGCTTCTGATTGATGCGGGTTGTTCCCTCTCTGATTACTACAACGGTGATATCACACGGACATTTCCGATTAATGGACGCTTTACTGCTGAGCAGAGAGCTCTCTATAGCGTTGTTTTGGAGGCTCAAGAGGCTGCGATTGATGTTGTAACTCCCGGTGTCAGTGCAGAGACGGTGCATGGCACGGCATTGAAGGTTCTGGTGAATGGTCTATTGGATCTGGGATTGTTAGTTGGGGATGCCAATGATGTGATCGAACGTGGCGATTATCGTCATCTCTACATGCATCGCACCGGTCATTGGTTGGGCCTTGATGTTCATGACGTGGGCGCTTATCGGCTTGGAGAAAAACCCGTCACACTCGAGTCGGGCATGGTTTTGACCGTTGAACCTGGCCTCTATGTCAGTGATCGATTGCCAGTGCCCGAGGGGCAACCAGAGATTGCAGATCACTGGAAGGGGATCGGCATTCGTATTGAGGACGATGTCGCGGTCAATGACAGCGGCCATGAAATTCTTACCGTTAAGGCGGAGAAGAGTGTTTCTGCGATGGAGCGTTGATTTTTATACTAGTGCTGTAGCAATCCAGAAGACAAAGACCACTCTCAACATCAGACCTTCTGTTCCAATAATCTTGTTTCTAGGATGGATCAGGAAAAGCGTGAGAGTGAGGAGCACCATCAATGAGGGCTCTAATCCAAGAATGACAGGCGTTTCGGCAAGTTCGCCAAGCAAAAGTACCCAGGTACGGCAAGGCTAATTGTGACAAGAACAGAGCCATACAGTGTGTTAATCGCTCGCTGTAAATGCCTTTTTAATGTGGCTTAAATCGTATTTTGAGTGATTGAACTTGCTTTGATGTCAACACTGAGATCACGACAAGGACGTCACGATTCGGTGCCAACGTTGTTAGCAATCCAGCCGATTAGATCTGATGTCTGACTGAGAATGTGATCAGCACCCGCGTCTCGTAGTTGTTTGTCGTAGCGCAAACGTGCATCCTTTGAAGCTTGCACATGTGGGGGCGGCACGCCGAGGGAGATCCAAGTTCTTTGGGGGCATTGCTGACGAGCATTGAGGACTGTCTGTACGTCTGCAACGGTGTCTCCGAGATAGGCGACTGCGCTGGTGGAATCAGCCACAAGCTGATCGCTGAGCAGAATTAGACCTTTTGGATCAGGTTTGTCCGGGGCATCACCCATCGCAATCAATGGCGGGTTGACCAGTCCAAGTCTCTGCGTGAGGACGAAACGAGCAGAGGGTGGCTCGGCCCCACTGACGAATCCCCAGCGGCAACCGTACGTCGTCAGTGCAGTAAAGAAGCTTGGATCGACAAGGAGAGGCTCATCACCAATAAATCCAGTCCAACTCCGGTGATCTCCAGTTGGATCGCCACCAAAGTAAAAGCTGCTAAAGACGGTGATCAAAGCGTCGCGGTCTGGGCATGGCAGGCCACGGCGCCTGAGGAATTCAAGACTGGCGTCCCAGTCGTTGTTCCAGCGCCCCTCAGCTTTGAGGGCATCGATGCTGGATGGATCTGGACGCCAGCCGCCGTAATGATGCACGGTCTCTTGGAGGGCACGCCGGTAACTTCCGGCCACATCCCGGATGACGCCGTCGATGTCAAACAGCAGAGTGAGCTTGCTCAGCGGTTGGGAGGGATGGAGCGGCTGGTAGGTTAGTCGTTTGTACTGATTCCTTGAGCGCTGACACTATGACGGTCACCGAAGGCGCTGCCACCACCGACCAGGAGGTCGCAACGCCGGCCGTTGAGGCCGCGACGACGGAGGCTGAGGCGACCTCAACGGAGGCTGCAGCGGCCTCAACCGAAACTGAATCCCAGAAGGAGGATCAGCCATCGAGTGAGGGAGAAAGTCGGCCAGTACTACGTGGTGGTGCTGCTGCTTTGGCGTCTGCCACCATCGATGCCGATGGTGTTCCATCCGGCTACACCCCCAAAGCGGATGAAGGACGTTTTCTGCTGAAGATCTTGTGGCTACCAGATAATGTCGCCTTGGCTGTCGATCAGATTGTTGGTGGTGGGCCAAGTCCTTTGACGGCATATTTCTTCTGGCCACGAGAAGATGCTTGGGAAACGCTTAAGACAGAACTGGAAGGCAAAAGCTGGATCACTGATAATGAACGAGTAGAAGTCTTAAATAAGGCCACTGAAGTGATCAATTATTGGCAGGAAGAAGGTAAAGGCAAGAGTCTTGATGAAGCGAAACTTAAGTTTCCTGACGTCACCTTCTGCGGGACTGCTTGATCGTCTTGGGCGGTATAGAGTTTCGCTAATTAGATCAGCAATGCATATCAATGAAAGTGGAGGCTTGATTCAAGCCTCCACTTTCATTGATGCCTAATTAAGAGTTAGAGGCGTTAGCTCGTTGAATAGGATGTACTTGTTTAATGTTTAGTCGGGGTCGTCTTCGTCCTCTTCACCTGCCATGGCGGCGAGATCCATGGAAGTATCCTTCGCTCTGGGTAGTTCATTTAAAACGAGATAGTCTTCTAAATAGTTCAGCATCATGGAGACTTGCTCGGTGGTGTTGCGCCAATTCGAGCGCATGATTGATTTGATGTAGTCTTCTTTTTCATCAGAAACTTCATGAATTTCGGCGTTCTTAGGAATGCAGTCATCGTATGGGTATAGGTCAGACTTGTAGTTTTTGAAGACAAAGAGATTTCTTAAGTTTTGGTTGAAGCAAAGTGATCCTGGTGCAAATGTTCCGGTGCCGATGACGATATTTTGGGCATGCACAAGCACCTTGACGTCATCGCGTAAGTTTGTGGATGAAGAGATTGAGAAAGCTATTTTTTCGCCTGTTAAATATTGAATAAGTTTGGCGATGCAGGGGTTTGCCTGATTTTCATAGACTAGAATGACATGATTGGGCTTAAACTGTTTAATCACTTTCAGGTAAAACGAAAGTGGAGGCTGTCCATAGGCACGATGTGGTTTTTGCTTGAAAATATCTCCAGCTCTGATATGGATTGTTAATGCAGAAGGATCTGCGCTTTGTGGAAGCAATGACGGACTTGGCGCCTGGGCAAAGCCAGTGAAGTCAATGATTGATTGAGCTAGTGAATGGCGCGATGGAAAAGTTAGGCTCGTTGAATACAAGTTTTTTCTGGAGAGATAGAAATCTCCTTCTATGGCGATGCAGTTATTCGGGACTTCAGTTGATATCTCGATGGGATGATGCGAGCATTGGAATGATTTTACGAGAGGAAATATATTCTTGATTCTTGGCTGCTCATTCGGAATAAAAATTTTTCGGACTCCGAGGATTTCCGCGATATGAATGGTATTGAGCAATTCAAATATGAAGTTCGAAAATCGTCTGACTTTGCGTAGCTTGAGCGCAAGCTCGAAGTGCAGAGAAGGATTGAACTCCTTGAGCTGAAGAGGGGAATGGCGATTTTGATTATAGCCAACACTTAAATTGATTTTGCCATGCTTAATTTTCTTGGTTTCAAGCATATAGGCAATCGCCTGCATAAAGCGACGGTTGTAATCATGAGGGTATTTGAGAATAAATGCTTTTAAGAGATTTAAGGTTGCATTGTCAGACTTAATGATATCAGATCCTTTAACAGCCTTAAAAGAAGACTCTGGAGATTTCAAAAAACCACGAATTCTTTTTGTGGTCATTCTTGAAAAAGTTTTTTTAAATTGACTTGAATACTTCAGGGTTGAGCTGATTGCCAGCAAGGGGCTGACCTATTTGTTTGTATCGCTTGAAGCTTGCATGCGAGCCCGTGCCATGTTCATTTGCTGCTGGGCTTTAACTTTTTCTGGGGACGAAGGCTGTCCTTCCATGCCGGCATATGTTGTGCTGGCCTGTTGGAATTCATTCTGAGCTGCATTGTTATCAATGCTGCTTCCCAATTCGGCATTGTTGACGAGAACAGTGACTTCGTCTGAGTCAACTTCAGCAAACCCACCCATCAGAGCGATAGAGCTCCAGTTGTTGTCTGTTCTGACACGGAGAACGCCGACATCAATGGCAGTCAGCAATGAAATATGTCCTGGCAACACTCCAAGTAGGCCAGTTGTACTTGGTAAAATCACTTCTTCGGCGCTGCCGTCGAAGACATTTTTGTCAGGTGCGAGAACGCGAAGGGTGAGAGACATGAAAAGGGGTCAGGCGTGAGGAGTATGAAAGCAATCGCTTGAATATGTTGAGGGGTTAATACCCCTCAACGCAAGATTACTTAGCTGGCTTCAGCTGCAATTTTCTCGGCTTTGGCCTTGACTTCTTCAATGTTGCCCACGAGATAAAAAGCCTGCTCGGGCAGGTGATCTAACTCGCCTGAAAGAATCTGAGTGAAACCTGAAATGGTCTCCTCGAGCTTTACATACTTGCCAGACATGCCGGTGAAGATTTCAGCCACGAAGAAAGGCTGCGATAGAAACTTCTCAACTTTGCGAGCACGGTCGACAGTCTGTCTGTCTTCCTCAGAAAGTTCGTCTAAGCCAAGAATCGCGATGATGTCCTGAAGTTCCTTGTAACGCTGCAGGGTGGACTGAACGGAACGAGCAACCTTGTAATGCTCGTCGCCCACGACGGATGGCTGCAGCATGGTGCTGGTGGAATCCAAGGGGTCCACAGCGGGGTAAATCCCTTTGGATGCCAAGGCACGATTTAGAACAGTGGTGGCATCCAGGTGGGCGAAGGTTGTCGCAGGTGCTGGGTCGGTCAAGTCGTCAGCAGGCACATAAACCGCCTGGATCGACGTAATTGAACCTTCAAGAGTGGAGGTGATTCGCTCTTGCAATTCACCAACGTCAGTGCCGAGAGTAGGTTGGTAACCCACAGCAGAAGGCATGCGGCCTAACAGAGCTGAAACTTCAGAACCAGCCTGAACAAAGCGGAAAATATTGTCAACGAATAGCAGAACATCCTGCTTATTAACATCACGGAAATGCTCCGCCATGGTCAGTGCTGAAAGACCAACACGCATGCGTGCGCCGGGGGGCTCATTCATCTGGCCGTAACAAAGAGCCACTTTTGACTTCGAAAGATCGTCAGCGTTAATCACGCCAGAATCTTTGAATTCCTCATAGAGATCGTTCCCTTCGCGGGTGCGTTCTCCTACGCCTCCGAAGACTGAAACACCACCATGCTCTTTGGCAATGTTGTTAATGAGTTCCTGAATCAGAACAGTTTTACCAACACCTGCACCCCCGAATAAACCAACTTTTCCGCCTTGACGATAAGGAGCAAGAAGGTCAATCACCTTGATGCCAGTTTCAAAAACCTTGGGCTTCGTTTCCAGCTCTGTGAGCTTGGGTGCCTCACGGTGGATGGGTGATGTAGCAGTTGTGTTGACAGGTCCCTGTTCATCAACAGGTTCACCTAAGACATTAAAGATTCGTCCCAGAGTGGCCTCGCCCACGGGCACTGAAATCGGTGCACCCGTGTCGAGGGCTTCCATGCCACGAACAAGACCATCTGTGCTGCTCATGGACACAGCACGTACGCGGTGATCACCAAGAAGCTGCTGCACTTCGGCGGTTAGAGCAACCATTTGGCCGCTGGCATTCTTTGCCTCAATGCGCAGTGCGTTATAGATCTTGGGCAGTTTCCCGGCGGGAAATTCCACGTCCAGAACCGGGCCAATCACCTGGCGAACGACGCCCTTGGTGCCGGCGGATACAGGAGCAGAAGCGACCATAAGAAGGAAGGAAGCGGGTTGAGGCGCAGCGCGCTCGGGCCCTTTAAGAGCGGCGCAACCTTACCACTTCCCTGGCGGGAGCTATGGGGTTCGGTCAACCGCACAGAATTGTGGTGGTGAGTCGGCACGTCGTTTGAATAACTTGGCACTCGTCGGCTTTGAGTGCCAGCTCGTGTCGATGCGTGGCGCTCAGGCGCCTTATCCCTGCTTCTGCAAGATTCCATGGCAGCTGTTTCTCTCAGCGTCTCCACCGTCAAACCCCTTGGCGATCGCATCTTCATCAAGGTCTCCGCATCTGAAGAGACGACCGCTGGTGGCATCCTTCTCCCTGATACAGCCAAAGAAAAGCCCCAGGTGGGTGAGGTGATTCAGGTTGGCCCCGGCAAGCGCAACGACGACGGCAGCCGTCAGGCTCCTGAGGTTGGTGTGGGCGACAAGGTTCTCTACAGCAAGTACGCCGGTACCGATATCAAGCTCGGTGGTGATGAATACGTCTTGCTGTCTGAAAAAGACATCCTCGCCGTTGTCAACTGACGCTTTGTTGAATCAAATTTGATTCAATTTCAGCGATTTTCCAAACACTTCATCTCTAAGGAAAGCCTTCCATGGCCAAGCGCATCATCTATAACGAGAATGCACGTCGTGCTCTCGAAAAAGGAATCGACATTCTGGCTGAATCCGTTGCAGTGACTTTGGGCCCAAAAGGTCGCAATGTGGTTCTTGAGAAAAAGTTTGGTGCTCCTCAAATCATCAATGATGGCGTCACGATCGCTAAGGAAATTGAGCTTGAGGATCACATCGAGAACACCGGTGTTGCTCTAATTCGTCAGGCAGCCTCCAAGACCAATGACGCCGCTGGTGACGGTACGACCACGGCCACCGTCTTGGCTCACGCCATGGTCAAGGCTGGATTGCGCAATGTGGCAGCCGGTGCAAACGCCATCACGCTGAAGCGGGGTATTGACAAGGCGTCTGATTTTTTGGTCAGCAAGATCAAGGAGCAAGCAAAGCCGATCGCTGACAGCAATGCCATCGCTCAGGTCGGCACCATTTCTGCTGGCAACGATGAGGAAGTCGGCAAGATGATTGCTGATGCTATGGATAAGGTTGGCAAAGAAGGCGTCATTTCTCTTGAAGAAGGGAAGTCGATGGAGACCGAACTCGAGGTCACCGAGGGAATGCGTTTCGACAAGGGTTATATCTCTCCTTACTTTGCGACTGATACAGAGCGGATGGAGGCCGTCCTCGATGAGCCTTATATCCTGTTAACTGATAAAAAGATTGGACTGGTTCAGGATCTTGTGCCTGTGCTTGAGCAGATTGCTCGTACAGGTAAGCCTCTACTCATCATCGCTGAGGATATCGAGAAAGAAGCACTCGCCACTCTGGTGGTGAATCGCTTGCGTGGTGTTCTCAACGTTGCTGCTGTGAAGGCACCCGGCTTCGGCGACCGTCGCAAGGCCATGCTCGAAGACATGGCAGTTCTGACAAATGGTCAGCTCATTACGGAAGACGCTGGTCTCAAGCTTGAGAACGCCAAGCTTGAAATGCTGGGAACCGCTCGTCGCGTCACCATCAACAAAGACACCACAACGATTGTGGCTGAGGGCAACGAGGCTGCTGTTGGCGCTCGCTGCGAGCAGATCAAGAAGCAGATGGATGAGACCGATTCCACTTACGACAAGGAAAAACTGCAGGAGCGGCTGGCCAAGCTGGCAGGTGGTGTCGCTGTCGTGAAGGTGGGTGCTGCCACCGAAACCGAGATGAAGGACAAGAAGCTTCGTCTTGAAGATGCCATTAACGCCACTAAAGCTGCTGTGGAAGAGGGCATCGTCCCTGGTGGTGGAACCACCTTGGGACATTTGGCTCCTGCACTGGAGCAATGGGCAAACAGCAGCCTGACTGGCGAGGAGTTGATCGGAGCGAACATCGTTGCGGCTGCGTTAACTGCTCCGTTGATGCGTATCGCTGAAAACGCGGGTGCCAATGGTGCTGTTGTGGCTGAAAACGTTAAGACTCGCTCGATTAGCGAGGGCTATAACGCAGCCACCGGTGAATACGTCGACATGCTCACTGCTGGCATCGTTGATCCCGCCAAGGTGACACGTTCAGGCTTGCAGAACGCTGCTTCGATTGCGGGCATGGTGCTGACGACCGAGTGCATCGTTGCAGATATGCCTGAGAAGAAAGAAGCTGCACCTGCCGGAGCTGGCGGAATGGGCGGTGGAGACTTCGACTATTGATTCACTCTGTTAGGGGCTTGTTAGACCTCAACGTTTGATCTTGAACCCCCGCTTTGCGGGGGGTTTATTTTGACTCATGACGACCACCAACTTCTGTTTAGCTGGTCAAGTTTATGGTTGTTGAATTCTTTTTGGAGCCACATAACCACAGGTTTCGTCTGTTTTAGGCAGCGATGCTGATAGAAGATATTTTGTGACGACTTGTTCGACACATTTTGACTGAGAATTGTTGACAATTCCATGCTGATTGCCAATGTATGTAAGCATGCGCATATTGGGAAAGCTTCTTGCCATCGCAAGGGCCCACTTGTATGGCGTAATAGGATCTAATGATGCGTTTGTGATCAATCCTTTTGCCTGGTTATTCTTGAATCTTGCCCTGGGTATTGGGTTGGATTTTATTCTTTCATAGCCACTGCAAAGAGCGAGATAGTTTGTCGCTAATGATCCCCCAAACAATGGGCTAATATTATTTATATTCTGTTTTTTGAGCTGATTTAACTTGCTTTTTAGTTCTGCTTCGCTGGGACGTTGTGGAAAGTCTTGACAGGCTATAGCGGCAAACCCGCCTGCCGAATTGTTGTCTACTTTTGGGCTTTTCATCCAATCGTTTTGCAATCTTTTTCTGGCCTCAATTTTTTCATTGATTTGGCCAAAGAGTGCCTGATCAGTGGTCTCTATGAGTGTGCGTACATAGCTGTCGCTGAGTATTGATATTGGCAAGTACAAAAGCATGCTGTCGAGCAGGTCCCATCGGCTGTATTCGCTTCCATCTGGGAGCAGAAGTGTGCTTGCATTGAGTGATCTGATCACTCTGTCTAAGGGTTCTTTGAGATCAGGATTAGTTTGAAGAAAAAAGCGTATTCCATCATCAGCAGACAAGCTTGCCGAGCTTAAGTCAGTCAGATTGATCCACGGATTCACATTGCCATCGAGGATGAGAGTGCGGACTTTTTCTGGAAAGAGGCTGGCATAAGTGGAACCGATTACTGTCCCATAGGACACCCCCCAAAAGTTCAGCTTTTGATCACCAACGGCTGCTCGCAGAGCGTCCAAATCATGAACCACTTCAATGGTTCCCATCCGTTCGATCAGTGCTTTATGGCGTTTGGCGCAAGTTTGATTGATCGTGCTGAGTTGTTTGATTCTTTGCTCAAGCACTGAGGTCCAGTTCACCGCCCCATGGGTTGGTCGTTCCGGCATGCCGATGGAGCACTCTTTGAGGCTTGGTGAGGATGCGCCGAGACCACGAGGGTCCCATGTGACAAAGTCAAAGGATTGACGAATGGCGTCGGGCAAGAATGTGCCTTGGTAGGCACTTTGAAGACCAGGGGCACCAGGACCGCCTGGATTGAAGAACAAACTGCCAATTTTTTGGTTGGGACGACCTGTGGCGCGGAGCCGTGCGATGGCAAGGCTGACCTTCTCCCCATTTGGCTTGTTTCGATTGAGTGGTCGTTCAAAACGGGCACACTCAAATTTGGGAAGATTGGCTTGGTTGCAGGGCGTCCAGACCAGTGGTTGGGCTGCCTGAACCTTGGGTGCCATGAGGCATACAACAAGGCCAGCCCCCACGCATGGAATGGTGGGATTGGGTCGGTATAGGGGGTTAATGAGTCGTTTAAGTGCTGCAGTGCCCATTAATCACGGGAAGCAAATGCACTTATTTAGACATACTTGGATGTTTTGTTAAGCGCTAAACAATGCTTTTTGATGAGGCATTAGGCCAGCCAGCCAGCGCTAAGAATGATGGCCAGGGAAAGGAAGACCGCCAAACAAATCCAGGTGATGCGGTTCAGGGTGGCTTCAGCGCTGCTGGCACTGCTGAACATTGAACTACCGCTGGCCGCAAGCCCTCCCATTCCGCCTCCTTTGGGACTGTGGAGTAGAACCAGCAAAATCAGTAATAAGCCCGTAGCGACCCAGGTCCAGGACAGAATGGTGTTCAACATGGCAAAGATTTAGGCAGATAGAAAAGATTTAAACGGAGAGCGGAAGTCGAGCCGCGAGGGAGGATGTGTCGAGATTTGAGACTGGATTGATCAGGCTGCACCCCGTCATGGCAAGAGGCTTGTTTAAATCCAAAATCTCCAAAAGAGTTGGAGCAATGTCAGCGAGGCCACCTTCACTTCGCAAGCTGATGTCGTTGCCATGACCAGGCAGCTTGCGTCGTTCACCTTCAACCAGGATGACTGGCACTGGATTTGTGGTGTGGGCGGTCCAGGCTTGTCCATCCGGCCCTTGCATTAATTCAGCGTTGCCATGGTCTGCCGTGATGAGCATCGTTCCGCCCTGACGTCCAACTGCATCGAGAAGACGCCCGATACATCCATCAACGGTGACAATGGCATTGATGGCGGCATCCATCACTCCGGTGTGCCCCACCATGTCGGGATTGGCATAGTTGATCACGATGAGTGAGTAGATCCCTTTCTCGATCGCCTCAATGCAACTCTCAGTGAGCTGATCGGCAGACATTGCAGGAGATTGGTCATAAGTGGCGACCCTTGGAGAGGGCACAAGGTGTCGATCTTCACCTGGGAGAGGTTGTTCGATGCCTCCATTCAAGAAGTAGGTGACATGTGGATATTTTTCCGTTTCAGCTGTGCGGTATTGGCGGAGTCCTGCCTCTGAAATGACCTGCCCGAGAAGATCATCAAGCGGTTCAGGGGGGAAGACAATTGAAACAGGCAAGTCCTGTTCCACCTGAGTGAACGTGACGACATCGAGCAGAGGTTCTTGCCGCCGCTGAAAACCGTCAAAATCACGCAGGGCTAGGGCCTGCACAATCTGGCGAGCTCGATCTGGTCTGAAATTGAAGACCAGAACCGCATCACCGTCTTGCATCACAGTTGGAGTGAGACGAATCGGTTCGAGGAATTCGTCGGTGATGCCTTCGCTGTAACTTGCGCTGAGGGCCTCTTGAGCATTGAGGCCGCTGACGGGTAGATCTGGATCGGTGTAGAGGTCGTAAGCCTTTTCGACACGCTCCCAGCGTTTGTCACGATCCATCGCCCAATATCTGCCACAAAGACTGCTCAATTCACCCAGCTCGCATTCCGACAGGGTGTTCTGAACAGCGTTGATGTGTTGAGCGGCGCTTTGTGTTGGCGTATCACGCCCATCAGTGATGGCGTGAACAGATAATTTTGGGATGCCAGCTTGCTTGGCCCAATGAATCAAGCCACACAGGTGCTTGATATGGCTATGAACACCACCGTCTGAACACAATCCGAGAAGGTGCAGGGTTCCTCCGCCTTGCTTCAATCTCTCGGCCAGTGAGACCAGTGACTCGTTGCCAATCAGCTGGTCATCACGAACCGCATCGCTGATGCGCACAAGCTCCTGTCGGATGATCCGACCAGCTCCGATCGTGAGATGTCCAACCTCGGAGTTCCCCATCTGTTTATCCGGGAGGCCGACGTTGGAGCCACTGGCATGAATCAGTGTGTGGGGATACGCATGCCAGAGGGCATCCATCACAGGGGTTTCTGCCCCGCGGATGGCATTGTGCTCAGCCGACTCTCGATGGCCCCAGCCATCAAGGATGGCGAGAAGCACCGGAGCGACAGATCCGGATTCACCTGAACCGTTGGAAGTGTTGCTGTTCACGTTCACATGCAACCGTCGGTTCTTCAGGGCTTATGCAGAATCAACCTAGCTCTCCACCTGTCAGTCAAGTTCTCTTTCTGGAGATCACCACAACTTCCAGCAACCGCAAACCAGAATGTCTGAGGACCAGAGAATCGAAATTCTCTCCGATCGGGAACTGGGTCGGACCCTCGTACGACTGGCGACACAGGTCCTCGAGACCGTGGAAGACAGCCGCAGTTTGATGCTGTTAGGGATTCCAACCCGAGGTGTCCAACTATCACGTGTGTTGGCGCGGGAGTTGGAGCGGCTCAGTGGCCATGCCATCGCTCAGGGATCGATCGATCCCACCTTTCATCGGGACGACCTGGAGCGGATCGGGACTCGTTTGCCTCAGCTCACCACTCTTCCCAACAGCGTTGAGGAGCGGCAGGTGGTGTTGATCGATGACGTGATTTTCACGGGACGCACTGTCAGGGCTGCGCTGGAGGCCCTTCAGAGCTGGGGACGAGCCCAGAGGGTGATGTTGTTGGTGATGGTGGATCGAGGCCACCGTGAACTGCCAATTCAGCCTGATTTCTGCGGTCGTGTTGTCCCAACTCGACGCAGCGAAACGATTGAATTGCGTCTTCGCGATGTCGACGGGGAAGAGGGGGTGTTTCTGAAGAGGGGGTGTTTCTGAGGCGGATCAGCCTTCAGGCGTAAGTTCGTCAGCCCGGAAATGGGCTTTGTAGCGACCAAAGGCCACAACAACCGGAAGAGTTGGACTGATCGGGCGTCCCTTCCACTCGTTCAGAACGTTCACAACCTCTCCATTCGATCCCTTCATGTCGAAGGCTTCGCCCCGGTGTTCGGGGTGGTTGAAGACCACGACTGACGATGCGACCGTTACCTTGTCACCCGCCTGCATGCCAACCTTGTCGTCCATAGAGGCATTTTGTCACGAGCCCTTGTCGCTTCTGCGACGACAGAAGCTTTCTGGACCGTCTTCTTCAACATGTCCGCCTAAAAGCCTGCAGGCGGATTGAAAGGCATCCCAGGGGTCTGTTCCAGCTTTGAGCTCTTTCTGAACGGCGGCTTCAAGTTCG
This sequence comes from Cyanobium sp. NAT70, assembly GCA_002701375.1. Lineage (GTDB taxonomy): Bacteria > Cyanobacteriota > Cyanobacteriia > PCC-6307 > Cyanobiaceae > Parasynechococcus. The sequence goes on from NZVB01000036.1 coordinate 39,297, forward strand.
GCACCTGCAATCACATTGGGATCAGTGGAGCCATGCTGCTGGTGCTCCTCAGTGTCTCTGAGCTGCTCAATCGCGGCCTCCACACGATCACGTTGTTTCTCGGCGCGCTGTTGCCACCAGGGATGATCTAAACGGTTGAGGGAATCGAGCGCTTCCCACCAACGCTCCTTGTCGATCAGAGCTTTTAATCGTTGGTAATCGAGGCGGTTTCGGTTCCAGGTTTCCTTCAGAGTGTCGCTGAGCGCTGAGCTGCCAGGGGTTTTTGATCCCTCGAGCGGGGTGAGACGGGCAATGGCTTGTTCGAATTTTCCATTGCGGAACAACACAAGGGCTTGATCACGTATCTCCGTCTCCCATTCGTCCAGTTGGTTGCGATCACGTTTCTGCTGTGAAGCATCCTCCTGTTCTGATTGCACAAGCCGGCGCTGCAGTTTCAAGGCTTCTGCCACGTTGTCCTCCGTCCAAAAAATCTTCGCCTGACGACGACGACAAAGCGCCTGCTCTTTGAGAGATCCCGTCCCGAGCCAGCGCAACGCAGCGAGTTGTTCTCCGAATCGGAGACAGGCCTCAAGATCACCCTCTCGCGCTGCATGACGCAATTTGTTGGGGAGTTGTCTCTCCCACCAGAAGACACATGCCGCAATGGCCAAGATCAGGCTGAAGCTGATCACGACCCAACGGTTGAAAAGCAAATGGCGTCGTGGCGCCAAGGACAGTGCAGGAATGCTGCAACTGTTCTATGGATGCTGTCTCACACCTCGCTTCTTGTGTGGACGGCCTGGGCATCGAACAGTGATCGTGTTCAACGGATCTGTGTTGCCTTAATTCGCCTCAGCGCACGGTACCGAGCCGTTCCGATGGAAGGTCTCGGTCGCTTCTGAGATCGGTGATCTCCGTCAGAAGTTGTGCCTCTGCATCGATCCGTAGCTGTAATCGCAGGCAATCCATCCCTGCTTCACCAGGTGGATCCAGGGGGAGGACAACCACCGGTTCGCTCCAGGGCCGATGGACGACTTCTCCGTCATTGTCGCGGTTGATTTGCTGAAGCGTGGGCAGTCCATCGACATAAACGACCTCATGGCGTCCTTCGACGATTGGTTCACCTAGGACTAACTCCAGTTGTGTTTGTCCAGAGCGGCTGGCTGCCATCTTGAGCTCGAGTGGCGCCAGGCTTGGCCAGGGTTGACCGGCTAGAAACAGCGGATGCCAGCGGTGACACCCACTGCGTTGATCCCAGATGCGGAGCGAAACCCCGTGTTGGAGGACGTCTTTCACCGTGACACCAGGTGTGAGTTGCAAGGCACCGACGGCCACCGCTTGCACAGGCGGTGGAGTCAGCAACGGTGCTGGTGCCGTGTGTTGAGCCAACCATTGGCGTAACCAGGGCATTCGGGCTCCACCTCCGACGGCGACCACCCCTTGCAGATCTGGCAGATCACAGCCGTGACTTCTCCCGCCCGTCATCGTCTCAGCCAGAAGCTGCGTTAGGGCTTTAGAGAGGCCTTGTTGCTCCAGCAGTGCGTTGAGATCATGTCGCGACAGTTCAAGCCTCCCCTGCGGAGGATCGATTGCCTCCTGGACTGGTTCATGGAGCGATTCCGTTCCTGAAAGTTCAGGATCACTCAATCGGCATTTGAGACGTTCTGAAGCATTGAGAAGTGCTTGGGTGGCTGGTTTGTTCGGGAAACAGTGGGCTGCGATCCAGCGGTCAATGTCTCGTCCGCCAAGGCGCAGTCCTGCTTTGCCCAGGACCCTCGCTGTGCGTAATTGCTGGCGGCTGCTCGCGGCCAGCGATTGACCATGGAGACGCAGCAACTGTGCGATTGGGGCGGCTTTCCCCTCCCCGCCCTCGAGGGCCACAAGGGCGAGGTCGAGGGTGCTGCCACCGAGGTCAACCACCAGTAACTTGGCTCCGGCTGGCAGTCCAGCACCCATGGCTGCAGCTGTTGGTTCATCCACTAAGGCAATTTCTTCAACCGGCAGTTGATCGCAGGCTTGTAAGAGCCACTCCCGATAGCCTCGATAGCGCTCCACCGGTGCGCTCAGGACCAAGCGCTTGACTTCAAGATTTGACGGAAGACGTGACCAGATTTGTTGCAACAGGCATTCACCCGCCTGTTCCGCCGTGCGGTCCTTTAATGCATCACCAATCCGTCGTTTGAAATCGGAGGCCAGGCGTGGGTCCTCTTGATCGATGAGCCCAGCCTCCACCACCTGATGGCCGACAAGCGGTTGTGCTTTGGACGCCCAGATCAGACTGGGGACTTCTCCGGGGCACCGGCTGATCGGTGGAAGATCGAGTAGCTCAGGCGGAGCGCCTGTTTCAGCCTGGAATGCCACCACCGTTGTGGTGCTGCCGAGGTCAATGGCCAGGGTCCCTGGATGGGGTGAATGCTGAAGCTTTTCTTCTCCCACGCGGTTGCTGAGCTTGCTCGGGGCACGTTGAAGTCAGGTTGAGACTAAGGGGACTGGGTCAGATGGACCGTCTGCAGCAGTTGATCTTCTCGTTTTATCGGGAGGACCCCCGCATGGAGGAGATGTTGGCGCCCTTGCGGGACTGTCGTATGCGTCGTAGTTGGGGAAGCATCCGCATCGAATGTCTGGATGCAGCGCACCTCGAGGAGATCAGCGGCTTGCTCACGTATTTGCGCTTGCCCTTGGCAGCGCTAGGCCTCGGTCGCCAAATTGTTCTGCGCGTTCCAGGGTCCCGTCAGCGCACCTATCCAATGCATGTTCCATTCCGTAGTGATCAATTCGCTTGAGGCAAGCGATTAAACTATTAGATACAACTTGATCTTCTTTTGACATGATCTCTGCGGGAGTGGATTCCAGGGACCTGGCCAAGCGCGGAGAGAGCCTGATTCGACAATCCAGCAATCGTTATTTGACGACGGTGCGGATCGCCTTTCGGGCCAAGCAACGTCGCTTCGACGATTTTGATGGGTTGTTGGAGGAATCGAGCGTCAAGCCTGTCCAGAGGGCGATCGTTGAGTTGAGCGACGAGCAGGATCAACCCGATCTTCTCCCTGGTTAAGCCTGGCATTTCTGCTTGTGCTGAGTCGTTCTGACTTGTGATTCAGCAAGAGGGGCCTGGTTGGCGTTTGGCTCATGATCCTTCACGACAACCGTTTTGTGTCTTGATCGGGGGCTCCAACTGGGCGATTGAACTCACAGAAGAAGAGTGGAGAGGCTTGGCCTCGGTTGTCGTTGAGCTTGAGTGTCAGCATCAACAGTTATCTGATCAAATGATGGCCGAGGAGGCCATCACGATCGAATTGGAACGATCTCCCTGGTGGGCCTTACTGGAAGGCGACCGGCAGCAATGGAATCTTTCCGTGGTTTTGACACCATCACACCGACGTGGTGCTGAGGGGTCTTGGCAGGCACCAGCTGCGGTTGCAATCGTCGCAGCGATGAGAACCTTGATGGATTCATTGGAATGATCAGCGAGGCTTATGGAACATTGTTTTGGCAATTGCTCCGCAAGCTTGGGGGTGTCTTTGCACAGGTTTTCCACAGGGTGTCTCTGCAGATGCCCCATGCGCCATAAGCTTTGTGGAAAAGCCGTCGAATTGACGGTTTCCCCTTGACGATTTTTGTGTTCCGCTCAGAACGAGTAGCAATGCCCACTCTCATTGCGCTGGAAGGCCGTCACGGCTGGGATCTCAGTCGGAGAAGGGCTGAAACTGCGTGAATTGGAGCACCCTTGACGAGGTCGCTGTCATGTGGAGAACTAGTGGATGAAACGGAGGAATGGGATGCATTCAGATTTGAACCAGGTCGGGCCTGCTGAAGAAGGTGTTGTCAGCTTTCAGGCTGAAATGCCTCTTCCGTTGCAGCAGGCGATGACCCGTTTCATCGAACGTCATCCGAATTGGGATCAATATCGTCTCGTCCAGGCTGCTCTAGCCGGGTTTTTGGTGCAGAACGGGGTGGAATCACGAGAAATTACCCGTGTTTATGTCGGCAATATGTTTCGTCGGGAGTCATTGCTCCACGGTGTCTGAGTGCGGCAGCATGCCATCAAGACCAGGGCGCTAAACGGAAGGCTGAGTAAGAGGCCCAAAATTGCTCCAATGAGCCCCAGCAAGTTGAGTCCGATCAGGAGTCCAAGCAGGGCCAAAACATTCAGCACATTGCTTCTGACCAATTGAAAGCTGTGATCCATCGCCTGAAGAGCTCGATGCCGGTGATGAATCAGTAAGGGAAGTGCAAGCACCTGGCTGAACAGCCAGCCGAACATGGCGATCGCGCCGATGCTGACCGCAACGCCTGCTAGTCCTGTACTGATTTGGCCAGCGACCCAACTCATGCTCTGGATTACAGCAATTCCACCCAAGACAACGACAATTTCAAGCAGGAGCAGCGACAAGCTTTGACGCAGCAGCCATCTCCAGCGAAGCGGGCTTCTGCGTGGCGAGCTATTCGTCAAAAGAACATCCGCCAGCCTGAGCAAAGCCAGGAGTGGGATTAAGGGGAGGATCAGACTGAGCAGCACAGTGAGATCTCCCAGCCGAATCAGCCAGGTTGTTTCGAGTTGTCGAAGATCTTGGCCAAGAACGGCTGGTCCAGCGCCACTGAGCAGGATCAAAGCGGCCAATCGGACAAAACGCCAAGGAGCGAGGCCGAATGCATTCCACGCTCGAGGGAGCAGGCTGACGAGTGGTAGCCGTTCCCCTCTGCCAGGGATGCTGCGCTCAGTTGAGGGGCCCAAGCCTTTCGAGCAGATCAACTGCAGTTTCAGCAGGTACGGGCAAAATCGAGAGGCGATTGCCGCGTTTGATCACCGGAAGTTGTTCTGCGTCATAGAGATCTCTGAGTTGGTCGAGGCTGAGCATGGCCTGGAACTGTCCCAGATAACGCAGTTTGGCGCAGTCCCAGCGAGGCTTGTCAGGGCTCGATTTGGGGTCGTAATACTTTGCCTTTGGATCAAATTGGGTGGGGTCGACTAATTGGGTTTCGGTGACCTCCATCAGTCCAACGATGCCTGGAGGCTTGCAATTTGAGTGATAGAAGAAGGCTTGATCTCCGGGTTGCATTGTGCGCATGAAATTGCGCGCTTGATAATTGCGAATACCGTCCCAGAGAGTTGTGCCTTCCTGACGTAAGTGATCAATTCCATAAGCATCGGGCTCGCTTTTCATCAGCCAATATTGAAGATTGCTCATACCATTGATTGAAATTAGCTTGGTTGGCGTGTCGTCAATCCACGCAAGGCTTTTGCGGAATGTTGAATCATGATGTATTTAATCACGATCGTTGAAACGTGCCGACTCTTATATACGTTTGTCAATGTTCGCGGGAGTTGTTGAGGCGGTCTGCGGGGCTCGCTCTCAAGTTGTTTCGACTGGTTGATGATTCAATCCTGTCCAGGCTGAGCTTGCGTGGAGTTCTGTGATCGCGATCAATTTCGGTTGCGTGGCACTACCTCCTCCGCTTGCTGGGCGGCGGCGGAGCTGGAGATGCCGAGTCTCCTGCGTTGCTATCTGGGGTGGCATCACTTGGATTGCTGCTCAAAGCACAGCGATCCAAGTGATGTTGGCTGAAATGTGTTGTTCTAATGTCTTGCTACATCGCTCCAGAAAGAGCGGGGGCATGCTCTGAGCAACACGTGTTATTTGCGGTGGATTTAAGTGTGATTGTTNTGCGTTGACCAGTACGGACGTCTCAGTCTATCTTTATACGTCTTGACTGGCATGCAACATTGGCGTTTAATCCTTTGCTGCTCAATGTTTCGATATCGCTGCTTTTTAGGCCAGTGCTTGTTACTCTCTGGCTTTGATTAACTGGAATGATTGTTGATTTGGTGATGCCGAATTAGATGGCGAAAATGCTCCCCCCTTGCTTCAAAATCGCTGTACTGATCAAAGCTTGCGCAGGCTGGTGAGAGCAGTAGGCAAGCTGCGTTGAGTCGCTTTGCAGTTGAGACAGCTACGTCCACTGCTGATTCGAGATCAGGGCAGCTCTCCACCAAGCCGCAGAAGTTCCCTCCATCAGCAATGAGTTCGTGCAAGGTCTGAGCACCTGCGCCAAACAGCACAACGGCGCAAGCTTTTTTTTGCAGTTGTTGCAGCCAGCCCTGGGCATCGCCCTGCTTTGTTTGGCCACCGGCCAAGACCACTGCAGGGGATTGCATCGCCCGCAGGGCGACTNCGGCTGCGTCGTAATTCGTCGCTTTGCTGTCGTTAAAAATCGCTAAATCACCAATCGTGCCGATGTGTTCCAGCCGGTGCGGTACTCCTGGAAAGCTGCGAAGTCCCGCTTCAATCTGGTCTGTGTTGAGACCGATGGACTGGGCGGCGGCCGTCACCATCAGCATGTTTTGCCGGTTGTGCTCCCCGGGCATGCGCAGTGCCTCAGCAGGGAAAAGACGACGGGTCTGCGTTTGCACCATGCCATCAGCATCGATCCAGAGGTCGGCNGCCTGTCCGCCTGGCTGGGGGCCTTCTGCGCTAACCCACACCCCACGGTCCCAGCTGCTGCGTTGCTGGCGCAAGTCGGGGTCATCGGCATTGAAAATTGCCAGCTCGGATCGTTCCAGGAGCCCTCGTTTGATCATGCGATAGGCCTCAAGGGTTCCATGTCGCTCGAGATGGTCTGGAGTGAGGGTGGTCCAGAGGCCAATTCGGGGTGCAATCTCCGTCGCTGCTTCGATCTGATAACTGCTGAGTTCCATGACCAACCAGTCTGGAGTCTCTGCCTTGGGGTGATTCAGTTGCAGCGCCATCTCTGCGGCAGACATTCCCATATTTCCTCCCATCGGCGCCCGCAGCCCTGCGGTCTGCAGCACATGACTGAGTAAATGGGTGACGGTGGTCTTGCCGTTGGTGCCAGTGATACCGATCCAGGGCAAGTGGCGAAGGGACTGCCAGGCCAGGGCAATCTCCCCCTGCACTGTGATTCCGTCGGCCCGCAGCTTGGTCAGTGTTGGGTGATCCCATGCGATGCCAGGACTAATGACGACCGTGTCGAGATCGCCATGCCACGCCCGGAAGCTTTCAGCTTTTAAGGGCAGACCCAGGTGCACCTCAATTCCTTCCAGTCGCAATTGATCGGCTTTCTTTTCGAGTTCTGGAGTGATCCCACTTTCAATCAACGTGGTGGGGATCCCTTTGCTGCTTAAAAGCTTTGCCGCGCCAATGCCGGACCGTCCAAGCCCGACGATTACCGTGCGCTTCATTAAAATCCTGTCCCTGACTGGGAAGTGGGCGATACTGGATTTGAACCAGTGACTCCTACAATGTCAATGTAGTGCTCTACCCCTGAGCTAATCGCCCATCAACTGATCAAGACTGACTCCGATTGTGTCCGGTGTCTGATCAAGTCAAGACAGTAGCAGTTCAGGGTCAGCTCTAGGTGCGGAGTAATTCCACACGCCATCGTCCTCGCTTGGTCGGTGCAAGGGATAGAACTTCCAATGAACCACGATCCTGCAATTGCAACCGGTCTCCACACACCAGATCCCGGCTGGCCTGATGGATCGACGTCCAGTTCAGCCGCAGGCGACCTGCTTTGATCTGATTCACGATCTTCGCGCGCGATAGACCAAATCCTGCCGATGCAATTGCATCGAGGCGGCACGACGCTTCAACGCTGCTGAACCGTCTGGGTGCTCGCTGCACCGGCAATTGCAATTGTTCAATGGCGGCGGATTCACATCGGATCTCCACGTCTCTGATGTGTCCGATTTGGTTGTGTATGGCTGCCGCTGCGCTCGGTGTACACAGGCCTTGCCCACCTCTGTCGCCGCGAACCCACACATCGCCGAGTTCCCCATCAGCGACTCCCATGGTTTGCAGTGCCTGGCGCAAGTCGGCAGGGCTCAAGCGATCGAACAGAAAATTGCCTTCGATCAANAGGCCATGAATGGGATATGCGCCGCTGGATGGTGTGTCTGCTCGATAGCAGAGCAAGCGACATCNCTCGGCAGCGGGATGACCGCCGTGGCGCTCCCATTTCAATTCACTCAGGTTGCCCAGGCGATCAAGCACCTCTTCTTGCAAAGGAGCAGCGAGGAAGTGGCTCCAGCATGGCTGCCAAGTTCTCAGCACCTCTTCCGCGAGATCGACCAACTGGCTCAACCCCTGCGGATGATGACTGCCTGCCAAAAGCTCTTCGCGTGGCAGGGTCATAGGTCACTCAGGCGAACGACCTGGATGGGTTTGCATTGCTGCACCAATTGCCAGGGGATTTCGATGCCGGCGGGGGTCTCNATCAGCATGAGCCAGCAGCCTTCCTGATGTCGGTTGCGAAGGATGCGCACACCATCTTCATTATCTGAGTTGACGCTTGCAGCTGCTGCATAGCTGCCCATCAGGCCAGAGCCCATTCCAAGAAAGCCACTAATNAGGGATTCGCCCCAGGGCCCAAACGCTGCAAAGGTGTTGAGGTTGGTGATTTTGGTGAAGGTGATGCCCGCCATAAATCCGAAGGGCATCAGCCAGCGGGCCATGCTCCGTTGGCGTCGTTGACGCACGAGACTTGGGTTAAGCAATTCGATTGCGTCAATCTCTGACGTATTGGGGGGGATGCAGCGGCATTCCTGGAGAGGAACTGATGTGCCCTGCAGTCCGCTCGATAATCGTTTCGAAGATGTCTGGTCTGCCAGCACAACCACACAAACAGGCATCAGACCTCGCGTTCAATGGGCGAATTCTGAACCCTGTCCTTTGAACTNAGGGGGGGCATCGTCTCTGCTCTCTACAGTTTGGCGCGGCAGTTCTGCGCCCTTCGATGACGAAAGTTCTGGTTTCTGATCCCATTGACCAGGCAGGGATCGATATTCTCAGCCAAGTTGCGCAGGTGGATCAGCGCACAGGTCTGAGTTCAGAAGAACTGAAAGGCATTATCGGTGAATATGACGGTCTGATGATTCGGTCGGGCACGCAGGTGACTGCCGAGATCATTTCGGCAGCGAGTCGTCTGAAGATCATTGGTCGTGCCGGAGTAGGTGTTGACAACGTTGATGTGCCGGCGGCGACACAGCGAGGCGTCTTAGTTGTTAACTCTCCCGAGGGGAACACCATTGCGGCTGCAGAGCATGCTCTTGCGATGATGCTGTCCCTGTCACGTCATGTTCCGCAGGCTCATTCCGGCATGCGTCATGGCAAGTGGGATCGCAAGAAATACGTTGGCAACGAGCTCTATAAGAAAACACTTGGAGTGGTTGGTCTGGGCAAAATCGGCTCGCATGTGGCTCGGGTTGCCAAGGCGATGGGAATGGAGGTGATTGCTTACGACCCTTTCATCTCGGCTGATCGTGCTCAGCAGATGCAAGTGCGACTCACCCAGCTTGACGATCTGTTTCGCAGCGCTGATTACATCACCTTGCATATTCCTCGTACCCCAGATACTGAGAACCTGGTCAATGCAGAGTTGCTGCGCGCGATGAAGTCCACTGCACGGATTGTGAACTGTGCACGTGGAGGAATCGTCGACGAATCAGCGATCGCTGAAGCGATTGAGCAGGGCGTGATTGCTGGGGCTGGATTGGATGTTTTCGCGAGTGAGCCGCTTGCAGAAGATTCGCCCTTGAGGTCGGTTGAGCGTGGTTTGGTTCTGACTCCTCATCTCGGCGCCTCGACCGAGGAAGCTCAGGAAAATGTGGCCATTGATGTGGCCGAACAGATTCGGGACGTGTTGCTGGGTTTGCCAGCTCGTAGTGCTGTGAATATTCCTGGTCTTAGTGCCGACATCATGGAGCAGCTGAAGCCACATCTTCAGTTGGCTGAGACGTTGGGTCTGCTGGTGAGCCAACTTTGTGGTGGTCAAGTTCAAGAGTTGGAGCTTCGCCTTCAAGGCGAATTCGCTCAACATCCCTCCCAGCCTTTGTTNATCGCTGCTCTGAAGGGATTGCTCAGTTCNGCGTTAGGAGACAGCATCAATTACGTGAATGCCTCTTTAGAAGCGAAGGCACGTGGAATTCACGTCTTGGAGGTGAAGGATGAGGCCAGTCGAGATTTTGCTGCCGGTTCTCTACAGCTGACAACCCGAGGTGGTCAGGGAGGGCACAGCGTGACGGGTGCAGTCTTCGCCGATGGTGATCTCAGGATTACCAGCATTGATGAGTTCCCCGTGAATGTCTCACCTAGTCGTCACATGTTGTTCACCCGTCATCGCGATATGCCTGGAATTATTGGTCACCTCGGCTCTCTTCTGGGGGAACAAAACGTCAATATCGCCTCGATGCAAGTGGGTCGTCGCATCGTGAGGGGGGATGCGGTGATGGTGCTCAGCATTGATGATCCAATCCCCAACTCGTTACTAGAGACCATTCAGGCGGTGAACGGCATCCAGGAAGCGCATCCGGTCACGCTGTGATGTGGTGGCGTNTGTCGCTGCCTTGTCTTTCAGACTTGGAGGAGTCTCTGCTCTGGAAGCTCAATCAGCTTGGTCTGCATCGGCATGCCATCCAGCACGCACCTGAGAATCCGCACGACAAAACGTTGTTTCTGTGGCTTCCCGATTCCGAATGGTCGGAAAGGGAGCGAGAGCAGTTGGTTGCAAGCCTGGCGCCGTTAGCCGAGCCGTTTGGTCTTTCTTTCCCCAATCCTCACTGGGATTCTTTGGCCGATGAGGATTGGAGTCTGAGCTGGAAACAACACTGGCAGCCCGACCCCGTGGGAGCTCGCCTGCTCATCCTTCCTGACTGGCTTGAGCTGCCGGAGGAGCACAGCTCACGTCTNGTGATCCGAATGGACCCTGGTAGTGCTTTTGGCACCGGTAGTCATCCCACGACGCGCCTTTGTCTAGAGGCATTAGAGCAGGCACCGCCTGTTGGATCACTCGTTGCNGATTTGGGCTGCGGTAGCGGCGTGCTTGGCTTGGCGGCCCTCAGCCTCGGTGCAGATGCTGTGTTGGCGGCTGATACGGATTCCCTGGCGGTACGAGCCACGACTGACAATGGCTTGCTCAACCGGCGCAGTGAAGCAGCGTTATCCGTGGGTCTTGGATCGGTTGAAACATTGCTGGCGATGTTGGATGGTCGTCGGGCTGACCTCTTGCTTTGCAACATCCTGGCTCCAGTGATTGAGGCTTTGGCCCCGTCTTTTGAAGGTTTGGTCTCCGAGGCTGGTTGTGCCTTGCTCAGCGGTCTGCTGGTGGATCAAGCAGAGCCCTTGAGCGCGGTGTTGAACGATCTGGGTTGGAAGGTCACCGAGGAACGGACTCAGGGCCGTTGGGGGTTGCTCGAAATTCGCCGCCGCTGAGCCGTTTTCCTCATAAGGAATACTGATCAGAGCATGGTGTCAGATTGGTCCTTGTCGGCCGAACTCGAGGAAGAGCCTGGAAATGCCCTTGTCTGAAGTAGACAAGTTCGGTCCTGCAGGCTCGGCTTACCGGGCACCTGTACGCAACCAACCATCCATGGCTTCCTACAAGGTCACCCTGGTCAACGAGAGCGAAGGTCTGAACAAGACCATCGAAGTGCCCGACGACCAGTACATTCTCGATGCTGCTGAAGAGCAGGGTATTGACCTGCCCTACTCCTGCCGCGCTGGCGCTTGTTCCACATGTGCCGGCAAAATCACAGCAGGCACAGTTGATCAATCCGATCAGAGCTTCCTTGACGACGACCAGATCGAAGCTGGTTTCGTGCTGACCTGCGTCGCATATCCCACATCGGATTGCAGCATCACGACTCACGCCGAGGAAGAGCTCTACTGAGCCTCGCTCCTTCTGCTCATTCCGTCCAAAGACAAGCCACCCCGTATGGGGTGGTTTTTTGTTGCCTGTCCGCTTTGCATAAAGACGTCCGCGCGCCATGTCTGCTGTGAGTCGCCCTGTTGTTGATGATCTGCTCCAGCCGGGCAGCATTCACACCAGTCCTGGCGGCCAGTACAGCTTCCGCGTTCTGGGGCCTTGTTGTCGCCTATTCGATCGTGAGGAATTGCCTTGGCCTTGTTGCCGTTTGGCTTGGCGGAGCAAGGAACCCAGTTGGCGTCGTGTTGGCCGACGCTTTGTGCCAGACCTGGCCGCGCGACGGAGTCCGTCCTACGCGGTGGAATTGCTTCATCCCGGTTCGCGTCCCACTCCCACGGTGCTGACGCTGTTTGCCGAATTGTTTAGCCGTGAGCTGCAGGAGTGGTGGTACAGCCGCCATCCGCGCTCAATGGATCCAAACAACACCTCAGTCCAAAAAAACACCCCGTTGGCCAAAAGGCCTACGGGGTAACGAGCTCATCGTGATCAACTCAGTCGGCTTGGTTGGTTGTGGTCGAGATCTTTAGAAATAGATCTTGCCGCCGCCCCACTGATTGCCNTGAACTTTGGGAGACACAAGGATGTAACCGGCCATGAGGCGCAGATCTTCATCGGAAAGATCACGCATGGCTGGATAGAGCTCCGCATTTCTCATGCTTGGGTGCACTTCAGCAATGCTGTACTCCCCGTCGTAGGAGGTGGGGTCCTTCATGTAATCCACCAAGGCGTCGACGTTGTCCCGAGGAGGAGTCGCCAGGGCCAATGTTTCTGGATCGAGCCCGACGTTGTGATTGGTTTTGGTGATTCCACCGGCGTGACAGGTGCCGCAGCTTGTGTTGAACACCTTGCGGCCGGTGTTGATTTCTTGTTCCGTGAACGTCACCTGGACGTCATTGGAATCCCTTGGAACAGTGAGGGTTTCAGAGTCCCAGCGCGCTGCTTGGGCCTGGTTCGCAAAGACAAGGCCGATCAGCACCGGCACCAAAATGATCAGCCCCTTCAGGGACCGTCGCAGAGAGGAAANAAAAGTGTCCATGAAGGATGCCGGGTTCTGACGGATCAACCGCACCAAGCCCTTGTATCACGGGGGAGTGTCGCTCTGTGCCGGAATCAAGAACTGTTGCAGTGGGGTTTCACATCAATGCACATAAAGTCCCTTGCTACGACGGTGTTTGGAAAGATTGCGCACGCTTCGTTCAACAGGTCGTCTGGGGTCACAGGATTGCCCGGCACATAGCGAGGACTGAGATGCGTCAGCACTAATTGACCAACCTTGGCTTCCGCTGCCGTCTGAGCCGCCATGGTGCTGGTGGAGTGCTGACGTTGGAAGGCCATCTCGGCCTCGTCGTGAGCAAACGTGGCTTCATGAATTAANAGATCGGCTCCTTGTGCCAGGTGCACAGCCGCTTCGCAAAACACCGTGTCTGTGCAGTAAACGACGCTCACCCCTGGCCTCTCAGGACCACAAAGATCTTGTCCGTCGATGACCCGTCCGTCGTCCAGGGTCACGCGTTTTCCACGTTTCAGCTGTGCGTAGACAGGACCGGGGGGAATGCCGAGCTTGCGAGCCCGCTCGACATCAAAGCGACCGGCGAGCGGTTTTTGTTCCACTCGATAGGCATAGGCCGGTACGCGGTGCGTGAGAGGGGTGCAGCGAACCAAGAGCTCGTCGTCCTCGAACAGAATTGCTCCGTCTTCAGCAGCAGGTCGGACCCGATGCACCTCGAGGGGGTAGCCGATGCGGGTGGAACTGGTGCGAAGAACCCCGTTGAGAAAATTGTCGAGTGGATCTGGTCCATAAAGATCGATTCCGCTCCGGCAGTTGCCTGCGAGGCCAAGGCTGGCCAGCAATCCAGGCAACCCGAAAACATGATCCCCATGCATGTGGGTGATGAAAATTCTGCGCAGCTGTGACAAGCGCAGATCGCTGCGTAAAAACTGATGTTGTGTGCCTTCGCCACAGTCGAAGAGCCACATCTCGGCCCGTTGGGGCAGACGGAGCGCAACGGCTGAGACATTTCGGGCCCTCGTTGGGACACCTGAGCTGGTACCGAGAAAGGTGACCTGCACGGTCGCTAACCCTCAGTTGACATGCTGCCATCTGGCTGAGCGGTGCTGGCTGGCCCTCAACACACACGGCACACTGGGCTGTCCGTTTCAGCGCTGTGCGTTCTGTTTCTCTGTTCGGCACTGCTGCCTTGTTGGGTCTCAGTGCCACGGTGCTGATGCCAGCTGCTGCGGTTGTCCCTGCCGAGCGAGAACCTCTGATGCGGGTTTTGCTCAATGAGGGAACTCAACAGCTGACCCTCAGAGCCGATGGTTCTCGTCCCATGCGGGTTCGAGGGGTCTCCGCTGGGATCAAGCTCATCAAACGCTTGGTTTTACGGGTGCAAGGCGGAGGGTTGACCGCTGATGTGGACGGCACTCGCCTGAACCTCTCACCTGGTGGGGTCTTGCGGGTTGAGAACGATGATCCAAGAGGGATTTGGCTTGGCCAGCGTCGTTATCGAGGCGAATTACAAATCAGCAGCCGTGGTGGACGGCTGCGTGTGGTGAATCAGCTGGGGATTGAGATCTATCTCGCGAGCGTTGTAGGTAGTGAGATGCCGCATCACTGGCCCTTGGCAGCCCTTCAGGCTCAGGCGGTGGCGGCTCGAACCTATGCCTTGCGACAGCGCGGTCGAGGCGGCGGTTGGGATGTGAAAGCCACGGTCGCCAGTCAGGTTTATCGCGGAGTGGAATCGGAGACTGATCGCACCCGCGAAGCCGTGAACAGCACCCATGCACTTGTTTTGGTGCATCGCGGCAAGTTGATCAATGCTGTGTTCCACAGCAGTTCCGGCGGCGTCACGGAAGCCAGTGGCATGGTCTGGAAGAACCAGCTTCCTTATTTGATCAGCGTGCAAGATCACGATCAACACAGCCCGGTGCATCGCTGGCAGAAACGATTTGATCGGCAGATGTTGCGCCAAAGCCTTCCTGAGACTGGTGGCCTCGAATCCGTAGAGGTGTTGAGTCGGAGTGGCAGCGGTCGGGTTCGCAAAGCCATNNTCCGCGGTCCTCGTGGTGCGCTGTTGCTCAGCGGCAGGCAATTGCGTCAACGGCTTGGCCTGAAAAGCACCCTGGTCGAGTTTGAGATGGTCACTGCTGCGAAACATCCCAAGTTGCCGCCCCTACCTCTGATTTCGACTGTCGAGGCGAAGCCGCGCTCGCAACGCTCTCGCATCGATCGGATCACGGCATCTGTTGCCTTGGCCACTCCACGCNCACAACCAATGTTGCNGGCATCAGCTTCGGCTGTTTTGCCAATGGCGATTCAGGTCCANACGAACACCAAACAACGTCTGCTTCTGGTGCGTGGNCAAGGGTTTGGACATGGTGTGGGGATGAGCCAGTGGGGCGCCCACGGATTAGCGGAGCAGGGAGCTGATTTCCGCACCATCCTGCGTCACTACTACCGGGGAGCTGACGTGGTTCCCTTCCGCTCATATCACGATCCAGCGATGGCAAAGCAGCCGCCCTTAGCGCCACTCTGGAGGGGTTGAGCCAGCTCTCTGGATGTGCAGGGTTTTCCGTATCGGCTGGAGCAGCGAACGACGCTGCCAGCTTTGATTGAGGCCTTGGTCGATCAGCTGGAGCAGCATTTGCTTCAGCGGTTGCAACAGGGTGCCGGCCAGAAGCCTCTAGGGCTTGCCACGGGGCGAACGATGGACCCGTTGTACGCCGCCCTGGTACGTCGACTGTCTAGGTGGTCAAGAGAGGATTTGGAGCTGCTTCGTCGCGGTTGGATGAGTTTCAATTTGGACGAATATTTGGGTGTCTCCGCATCTGACCCCTGCAGTTACCGCCATTACATGGAGCGGCATCTGGCCAGGCCGCTTCAATTGCCCCNATCCAGGCTGCAGTTGCCTGACGGCCAGGCTGAGGATGCTGATGCGGCGGCGCAGGCTTATGGCGAGGCTCTCATGCGGCATCGCGGCATTGGCCTGCAAGTGTTAGGCCTGGGAGGCAATGGTCATGTTGGTTTCAACGAGCCTCCTTGCGGGCCAGATTTGCCCTGTCATGTGGTGAAGTTGTCTGCTGAGACAAGGCATCAGAACGCCGCTTTGTTCGGAGGTGATCCAACAGCCGTTCCGGAGCAGGCGATTAGTTTGGGCTTAAGGGAGATTTTGGCGGCGGATGAAATTCATTTGCTGGTAACGGGGTCTGGGAAGGCATCGATTCTGCGGCAGTTGATGCTCTCCTCTGAGCCGAATGAACACTTGCCTGCGAGTTGGTTGCGACATCACGATTGCGTCAGCATTTGGGCAGACGCAGATGCTCTCAGTCAGCTTTAGCGTTTTGTCTGAGAGCTCCTTGAATCCTTGAGTATTGATCCGTTAAAGCCTCGTCTCGAGCAGAGTTTTGAGGCGGAGAGGATCCGTCGCTTTATTNGTGAATGCCAGGACATTGAGGAGTTGCGCCAGACCGCAATGTTTCTTGTTCAGCAGATCGTCCAGCAGAAGGCGGCAAATTCCTGGATGGCGAGTCGCGCCTCTGAGTCTGAAAACGCCAAGCTTGAGTTGCTTGCAGAACTGATTCGTAAGCCCTCCGTTCAGGACAGCTGATCTGTTAGCAGTTGTTTGTCAGGCTTGGTGGGTTTCACCGGCCAGTCAAATTATGGTGACCAAACGCGTTTGGACGTTGAGCTTGCTGTAAGGGGGGGAACCCTTCGGGGGTAGCACCGAAAACGAATCGTTTGCTTCCTCGCTCTCGAGCCTGTGCCATCGCTGTCGCAAGTAGCTTTCTGCGGACATCACGACCCTGCCTGTGGGGATGAGATCCCATCCCATCTATCGTTTATGTTTCCGTGGTAGGTCAAAAACAAAGCCCCAACAACGCGTTGATTGCGGGTAGTGAGATAGACATCCCGATCTGGATTGACCGCGAAGTCGTGTTGCAAGCAGCGTTGCTCCGATGCCTAAGGCATTTTAAGGCTGCTGAAAGAACGGATACGAGATCATTCAATGTCCCCCTTTGGCCTTTGGCTCGTCGTCATGAACCATGAAAGGGTCATCAATGGCATGGCTGAGTCCGGCAGAGCTTGCGATTGATGGAGCTAGTCCCCCGCTTGCGGAAATAAGGATNGCGAAAAAGGGCAATGCGTTGTTACGACAAGCCTGCAAAGCGTCGGCAAGGTTTCCCTGGTCTGCAGCGCCTGGGCCCACCACAACACACGTCATATCGGCAACGGGTTCTTGGCTGAGAATGAGATCACAACCTGGTCTCATTACGGTTTGGAACCCTTCAGCGTCCCTCAAATAGTTGGTNAGTCCTGCCGTTGCTAACCGGCGTAAAACCGCGTCGGTGAGTGGTTTGTCCAAGGGCGTCGTTCGATTTGTCGCGAGGCCTGGTCAACAGAGCATTGCTCCAAAGTCATCAATCCTGTCGTGGGTTCAAGCAACAAAAAAGGGCCTCAACCCTTGCGATTCAGGCCCTCTCAACAGTGTTTGGTTGCAATAGAGCAACAAAAGAGCAGACGTTTAGTGATGCTCACGTTGCCAGCGGTTGAGACTGGAGGTTGTGAACTTATGCCCATGCTTTGCGGCGACTTTGACGACACATGAATTGTCTCTGCCGCAACGTTGCACTTCGTCTCGAATGGAGTCATTGCTCTGAACACGAGACATGAAAGTCTCAAGCTGCTTCATGGACATGGCATCGCTTGGAAGGGTGCCACAGGGCTAGCCGTCTCCGGGATGTTCTTTTCGATACGAAAGATTTGATCCGGATTTCCACACAGCATGTTGTCTGAGTCGCTTTTAGCTCATCACACCTTGATTCCTTTCTTGCTCTCGAATGAATTCTTCGGCTTCCCAGAGGCCGATGACCTCTTTGCAAACGTGATTACGGTCGCAGATCCAGTAGTGGCCGTTTTCGAGGGCATCGATTGTTGAACCGGCGGGAGTCTCGGCAATCCGTTGAAAAAGATGCGAGGTCATGGAATCAAGGCTTGCTTCCTTTCTGTCTACTCCTCCGCCATGGCCGCATTTCGTGAACAGAAATACCCTCTCAGGAGGAATAATTGGACTGTGTTGCGGCTCGGTTCATTGATGGTGGTTTTGAGTCAGGGCTGGTCGAGATGTCCTTGTTTGAAGCGATTAAAACCGTGATTAATACCTAAAACATGATGGGCGCGAACTTGGATCCACGTGCGTGAGGTGTTTTGGTTGCTTTGTGAGGCGATGCTCTAATGATTTGCAGCCAAGTCTTGGGTAGATCCCTAACTGAAGGTGGCNGATTGGTTACATTTTTTATTAGNTGATTGCATCGTTCGTCGTTGTGTTGTCTTTACACTGCTTATTTCGAGGATTCCTAGCTGGCCTTGACTGGGATAATATACAAATGGTTGGTCGCAGATGTGTCAATAAATTATGCCCTGAATCGTCGGATTGAATTTAGTCGTCTTCCAAAATTTTGAGATTTGAGTTGATCTCCAAGTTGCTGCTGACGCTCCGCACATCATCCAAACTTTCAAGTGCATCGAGTAGCTTCAGGCACTGGCTTGCGCTCAATGGGTCATGGACCTCAACGCTGCTGAGCGGATTCCAATTGTGGCTCCATTCCTGCACCTCCCAGCCTTGTAGCCGCAAACCATCTTGCAGTGCCTCGAGGGCGGCATAGGGACCATGGACCAAGGCAGTGTCTTCAACCAGTTCATACCCATCTGCATCTAGTTCGAGCAGGTTTTCGAGCAGTTTGTCCTCTGAATTCTGGTCTGCATGAATGATCACCTCACTGCGGTGTTCAAACAAATAGGCGACGCAACCATTTTCGCCAAGATTGCCGCAGTTTTTGCTGAAAGCCAGACGAAGATCTGCCGCTGTACGGTTGCGGTTGTCGGTGAGCGCCTCGACCAAGATGGCCATGCCGTTCGGTCCATAGCCTTCATAACGCACTTCTTCAAGCTGCGCCCCATCACCAGCCTGGCCAGCTCCTTTTGCGATAGCGCGTTCGATATTCGACGTCGGTACCCCTGCCGCTTTGGCTTTGGTGATGGCCGTACGCAGTTGGAAATTACCGGCGGGATCGGCACCNGTTCTGGCGGCNACCATGATTTCGCGACCCAGACGCGTGAACACGGCACCACGTTTGGCATCCACCACTGCTTTGGTGCGTTTGATCTGGGCCCATTTGCTATGGCCTGCCATCGCTACGGGGCACGGGTTTGATGTCTAAAAGCAAGGGTACTCAGAGTGATGACGTGTGGTGATGGTGAGATAAGAATCCTTCGTCCAAAAGGGGTTAGGCTTTTGACATCATTAAAGAAGTATTGAAAAATATTATCTCAATCGAGTGGTTGAATGTATTCTCAACGCGTTTATTTATGCGTGTTTGGCTTCGCTCGCTCGAAGTGATGTGATTGGCGTTTGATTGCTCTGTGAGATTGATAAGAACAACCAGTGCCTGTGCCGATGAAGTCCAATTCATGGGGAACTCCAAGCACGGGATCGATGGATGAAAAGAGTGCTTGAGTCGTCACGCTGCTCAAATCAGTAGATCTTGACCAGCAAGGCGAGAATGCAGATTTTGATCGCTGGCAGGAGACATATGTGGCTTGGTTGTTGTTTTACCCGGCCGCATCAAAGACCACTTTGGGCTGCAATTGCTTATCGCCTTGATGAAGGCCAATTCCTGCCATCGTGCCGTTGGTGTTCAGCACGATCACTGTTTCTGCTTCGATCTTTTCTAACGGCACGCGGCGACCACAGCGCCAGTCGATCTCCTCCGTAGCGTTTAGTTGACGACTGGGCAGATGACGCAATGCTCCTAATGGCGACATCGGTGTCGGGGGGGTGTCCTTGAGTTCCGGTAGAGGTCTTGCTTGGTGTTCTTCAAAGCCGAGTGCTTGAGTTCTCCGCAGACTCGCCAGGCACCCACCGCAGGCCAGCGTTTCCCCTAAATCTCGGGCTAAGGATCGTATGTAGGTCCCGGCTGAACAGTGAACCTCCAACTCCAGTTGTCCGGTTTGGATGTCCCACTGCAGGAGTTGCAGGCGGTGAATATGCACCGATCGAGCAGGAATGGTCATCACTTCCCCCCTGCGGGCCCGTACGTGGGCTCGCTCGCCATTGATATGCACGGCTGAAACCTGAGGCGGTCGCTGGGTAATGGGCCCGCGGAACCTATCAAGAGCTGTCTCCAGCTCCATCCAGTTCAATGTGGGATGGGGTTTGGTTTGCAGGATGTCTCCCTGCAAATCGTCGCTATTCGTGGTGGTACCGAGCTGGATCACGCCCCGATAGGTCTTGTCCCCTGGCAGATAGGGCAGAAGTCGGGTGGCTGGACCTAATGCAATGGGGAGAACGCCGGTGACGGATGGATCGAGAGTCCCTCCATGACCAACGCGCTTGATTCCATAACAGCGACGTAAGCGACTGACGCAGGCATGGGAGGTGAGGCCAGCGGGTTTGTCGATCACCACGAAGCCAAAAGGGGCTTGCAAGGTTGGAGTCCTCGGCCGATGCGACGTTGCTATTGAAGCTGTTGATCAGGAGGTTTTGCCTGTCTGGCGCTCCATGAGCAATGGGTTCGAGGCAGCCACGTAGGTTGGCGACGTCTGTGTCTGGTGTATGCGGCGGCTTTTGATTCAAGAGCAGCTTGATGTTTCTCGGTTTCTCGAGGATGGTTTTGCTCTTCGGTCGCATTTGCAGTCTTATCTGCAGCTCTCTTCGGAGGAATTGAACAATCGTTTACCTCAAAGTACGGAGGACTTGGCTGATCTCCATCCCGGTGCATTTCGAGCCGAAGATGCCACATCTTTTTATGAAGATACTGTCGGTACGGGCCATTTGTTGGAACTAGCGGCCTGGCACCTCAGCAGTGTGGACTACATCGCTGATACTTTGCGTTTACAGGCGATGGCGGCGCGAGGGCAGGTTCTTGATTTCGGGGGTGGTATCGGCACCCATGCGTTGTCTGCTGCCATGTTGTCAGCTGTGGATCATGTTTGGTTCGTTGACCTCAATCCCCACAACAGAGCCTTTGTTCAACAGCGGGCAGAAGCGCTTGGCTTGACCAAAAAGATCTCAGTGCATCGAGACCTTTCCGACACCAGTTCCGTTCAATTTGACACGGTGATTTGTCTTGATGTGCTGGAGCACTTGCCAGATCCTTCCATGCAATTGATCAATTTCCATGCACAGATGGCACCCGATGCAATCGCGTTATTGAATTGGTATTTCTTTAAAGGACATCAGGGTGAGTACCCTTTCCACTTCGATGATCCCCTCTTGGTGGAAACCTTTTTTCGGACGCTACAAAGCCATTTTCTCGAGATCTTTCATCCGCTTTTGATCACGACACGCACGTATCAACCCAGCTGATTGGGTGCATGGTCGTGCTTCAATTTGGTCTCTAAACATCGCGACGCAGGCTGTCGAATATCGCTTTCGGTTGGGATGCAAACATGTCAATCCTTTGGGAACAAGAAAAAAGCTCTAGCAAATTTCATCTGCTAGAGCGTAATAATCTGGCTGACCAGGCTCTTATCGCTCAAAAGGTTGATTGACCTTCGTTGATGCAAGCGATCGGATCAGTCTTTTCACTCAACCTGCTGCTAGTGCCGTGATGTTGATTCGCTTGCGATTGCGTAANCCTCGTCGAATCGTTTCGAATTTCACGATTCCATCGGTTAAGGCAAACAGCGTGTCGTCTTTCCCTTTGCCGACATTGACTCCGGGAAGCACAGCCGTGCCGCGCTGGCGGATCAAGATCGACCCAGCTGAGACGCTTTCACCGCCATAGGCCTTGACGCCAAGTCGTTTGGAATTTGAATCGCGTCCGTTACGTGTGGAACCTGTGCCTTTCTTATGTGCCATGGGGTGAAGTCGGGGTGGAGAGCGGAGAAGCGGGTGGTTTGAGGGGGTTAGTTAGCTAATGGCCTTACCGCCCACGGAAATGGATTGAACCATCACTCGGGTGAGCTCTTGCCGATGACCATTCTTGCGACGCGTTTTCTTTTTGGGGCGCATTTTGTAAACGATGATCTTTGGCCCTCGCCTGTGGGCCATGACCTTCAGTTCAACACTGGCGTTTTTGACGTAGGGCTGGCCCAACGTGGTGCCGCTGCCATCTTTGACCAGCAGGACGTTGTCCAGCGTGATGGTGTCATCAACGTCGGCCTGGAGTCGGTCCAGGTCGTAATAGCGATTCGGTTGCAACCAGACCTGAGTGCCTGAGGCTTCGACGATGGCGTAAGCCTCGGCTGAGCTGGTCTCTGGTTTGGCTGCCGTTGCAGCAGCGGTGGTTTCAGCCATGGAAACAAGACGCAGTCAGGCTCGGAGAAACCGATTCAGCCTGAACCGCAATCGAAAGACAAACCAAGATCTTCGCTGTTGAAGCGACCTCTCGTCAAGATTCAGTTACCCATTTGATCCTGCCCGAGCGGATGGCCAGGCCGGCCCTGACGATTGCTTTGCTGCTCACAACCACTGAGCTCGTTGAGGCTTGTCGACAGTGGTTGCCTGGAAATCGGTATGAGCCGATCGTTCTTGATCCAATCGCAGAGGATGGCTTGGTCAAGGTTCTGGAGCGTTGCCAAGATGACATCGACGCGATTGTGATTGAGCAATCCCTTCTCGATCCATCGGTTCGTGAACAGTTGAGCTCAGCAGGATTGCTTTTTCCGGCTGTGGTGGTGGGGCAGGTTAAAGGTCATGTGGACTATCACTCGGAGGAGTTGCATTTGCCGGGTGACCAGCTCGAACAGTTGAGTTACAACGTCGACGCCTCGATTTCTCGTTTCCTCCGTCGCGACAGATTGGATGGTCGTCAGGATGGAAGTGGGTCACAAGAAGTTTGGAAGTTGTCGAGCCGTCTCCAAGAACGATTGGGCTACTTGGGAGTGTTCTACAAGCGGGATCCATCCCGCTTCCTCGGCAGCCTGACCCAGGACGAAAGGCGTGAATTGTTGCAGTCATTGCAACGCACCTATCGTGATCTATTGATTAGCTACTTTCGCGATCCAGCAGCTGCCAATCAAGCACTAGAGAGTTTTGTGAATACTGCTTTTTTTAGCGATCTTCCGATCACGCGAACNGTTGAAATTCATGTCAATTTAATCGATGAATTTTGGAAGCAGCTTCGACTCGAGGGCCATAAGAACGATTTTCTTCAGGATTACCGCTTGGCACTTCTGGATGTGATGGCTCATCTCTGCGAGATGTACCGGCGTTCCATTCCTCCAGACATTCCGCTGACCGGGACGTCTTCCATTCGTTCACGTCGGGAACTTGACCCACCCGATACCCCGGAGATCTCGTCATGAGCCCGCGCAAAACTTATATTCTCAAGCTTTATGTTGCAGGCAATACGCCCAATTCGATGCGGGCTCTCAAAACGTTGCGCAACATCCTTGAGACCGAATTTCGTGGTGTTTATGCCCTGAAGGTTATCGATGTCCTCAAGAATCCTCAGCTGGCTGAGGAAGACAAAATTTTGGCGACACCCACCCTCTCCAAGATTTTGCCCCCTCCAGTCAGGCGGATTATCGGTGACTTGTCAGACCGTGAACGGGTTTTGATCGGCCTTGATCTGCTCTATGACGAGTTGGCGGACAATGCCTTCAATTCCAGCTTCATCGACACCGTCGAAGAGGACGACATGACGTCTGGTGATTCTTAAGTGAGATGGTGATCATTAGCCCCCCACTGGGGTTTTTTCCTAAATTAAGAGTGTGAATAAGTAGGTATGCAGTTTCCACCCGCGAGCGGTCCTGCTCAGATGCAGGTTCAAAAGCTCCCGACTGGCATCGAGGGCTTTGATGACGTCTGCCAGGGCGGTCTGCCGATTGGACGTAGCACGCTAATCAGTGGCACGTCTGGAACAGGGAAGACAGTCTTCTCTTTGCATTTTTTGCATAACGGCATTAAACACTTCGACGAACCTGGCATCTTCGTTACCTTCGAGGAGTCTCCTCTCGATATCTTGCGCAATGCAGCCAGTTTTGGCTGGAACCTGCAGGAGATGGTCGAGCAGGATAAATTGTTCATCCTCGATGCTTCTCCAGATCCTGATGGTCAAGATGTTGCTGGAAGTTTTGATTTATCTGGCCTGATTGAGCGGATTAATTACGCAATCCGTAAATACAAGGCAAAAAGAGTAGCGATTGATTCAATCACTGCTGTATTTCAACAGTATGATGCGGTATTTGTTGTTCGGCGGGAGATCTTTCGCCTGATTGCCAGGTTGAAAGAGATTGGAGTCACCACTGTGATGACCACAGAGCGTATTGATGAATATGGCCCTATTGCCCGTTATGGAGTTGAAGAATTCGTCTCCGATAATGTGGTTATCTTGCGTAATGTGCTTGAAGGTGAGCGACGCAGACGCACCGTTGAAATTCTCAAATTACGTGGAACGACTCATATGAAAGGTGAATTCCCTTTCACGATGGGAACTCACGGAATTAGCATTTTCCCTCTGGGTGCGATGCGTTTGACACAGCGCTCTTCTAACGTTCGTGTGAGTTCCGGTGTTCCGTGTCTTGACGACATGTGCGGTGGTGGCTTCTTTAAGGACTCAATCATCCTGGCGACTGGGGCAACAGGAACTGGTAAAACGCTTTTGGTCTCTAAATTCATTGAGGACGCTTGTAGTAATAAAGAACGAGCTATTCTTTTTGCTTACGAGGAATCACGAGCTCAGTTGCTGCGTAATGGTACGAGCTGGGGGATTGACTTCGAGCAAATGGAACAGGATGGTCTACTGAAGATCATTTGTGCTTATCCGGAGTCAACAGGATTAGAGGATCACCTCCAGATCATTAAGACTGAGATCAGTCAATTTAAGCCGTCTAGAATGGCGATTGATTCTTTGTCTGCTCTCGCACGTGGCGTGAGTCATAATGCATTTCGACAGTTTGTGATTGGCGTGACTGGTTATGCCAAGCAGGAAGAAATAGCAGGCTTCTTTACGAACACGTCGGAAGAATTTATGGGCAGCCATTCGATCACTGATTCTCATATTTCTACTATCACAGATACAATTTTGCTGTTGCAATACGTTGAAATTCGTGGGGAGATGGCTCGCGCCTTGAATGTTTTCAAGATGCGTGGATCTTGGCACGACAAAGGAATTCGAGAATTCGTCGTGACAAGTAATGGCCCGCAAATTAAAGATTCCTTCTCTAATTTTGAGCGGATTATTTCAGGCGTTCCTCATCGGGTGACAACTGATGAAAGGAGTGAACTAGCACGCATTGCCCGTGGTGTTTCGACTGGAGATTGATCTGGATTAAATCTCCTGTTCGGTGAAAGATCGACGTTCCATTTGAACCATTAATTCATCGGCATCAGATTGTTCCAGTGGAAGGTCGAACCAAAAGGTTGTCCCGATACCGATTTCGCTGGCCATGCACACCCTCGAACCATGCTTTTCGAGAATCCCACGCACAATCGAGAGGCCTAATCCCGTACCTACCTCTGTGTGCACCATATTTTCCACGCGATAAAAACGATCAAAAATACGCTCTTGATCAGCCTGACTGATGCCGCAACCCGTGTCAGCGACCTCAACCCGAAGTCGGGGTAATGGTGAAGTAAGCGGACATGTCGGACCTTCCTTGCTCTCTTCATGCGAGGGTTCCACTTGGCAGATGTCTGGCCATGGGTAAGCGCGAAGGGCGAGTACACCACCAGCGCGGCTGAATTTGAGAGCGTTGCCGACCAAATTGTCGAGCACTTGTAGGAGTAGGTCCCAGTTGCCGAGAATTTCTGGCAGATCGGGAGTGACATCAATCTTTAGTGTGACCTCTTTTTCATCGGCGTTGAGGCGGTACGTCCGGAGAGTTTGCTCCATGGCTGGACGAAGACTCATGGATTCGACCTGAATCGCACGTCCAGATTCCAAACGGGAGAGATCGAGAACGTCGTTAACAAGTCTTGTGAGGCGATCTGTTTCGGCATTCGCGACACCAAGAAACTCCTTTTTTTCCTCATCACTGAGTTGATCTCCTAAGTCATGCAGAGTCTCTACATAGCTTTTGATGTTGAACAACGGGGTGCGCAACTCGTGAGAGACATTACTAATGAAACGGCTTTGAGCAGCATTCAATTCCACCTCACGGGTGAGATCTTGCACCGTTACGGCAATGCCTTTAAGCGTTTCTCCACTGGCATCACGTACAGCCTGCATCACGATGCGCAGGGTTCGGGCAGGTTCACCAACATTGCAGCGTAAATCCTCACTGTCGGCACCATTGAGTAGGAGGGAATCGAGTGGTCCATGCAATTCAATGGCAAGTAAGTCGGGTAACTCCTCAACGAGTTCTTGTCCTTCGAGGTTGCGACCTTCCCAGCGGAATAATCGCCGTGCTGTGGGATTGGCTAAGACAATTCTCCCTTCAGCATCAAGCAAAATGGCACCATCAGCCATTGTGGCGATTAAAGATTGCTGCTTGACCTGCGCGGCTGTGAGTTCTTCGATATTGGCTTCATCGTAGGCCTCAAGCTGGGAGGCCATGGCATTAAATCCGGTGAGAAGTTCTCCAAGTTCTCCTCCCACAGGTAGTTGGATTCTTGCCTGAAAGTTCCCAGAAGCGATTGAGCGAACTCCACGCAAAAGTTCTTTGACTGGTCGAGTAATTGTGAGCGCATTGAACACTGCTCCCAAAATCACTAGCACCCAAATTGAGATGAACACGGCCACTGTGACCTCCCGTGTGAGTGCAGCGCTTGCGAGAGCTGTTTCATTGGGATTGACTCCTAGTCCGAGCACCCCGTAGTACTGACCGTTACGGATCAGCGGCACGAATACATCAGTAATACGACCTTGTGGGGTGAGGTGTTGNCGCACCAGAGGGTTTTGAGGACGGCGTCGCAATTCATCGGGCAGTTCCAGACGGCGGTTGAGCCTCAGTTCACCCTCACTTGTGATTGGGGTAGCGCTAATTGGAATGCCTAAATAAATAATTCCTTCGGGATCAGCGAAAAAGATGTATCGAACGCTGCGGCTGGAACGCCAGAACTTTTCAGCGACATCAGCCAGTTCCCGATCTTGCTCCCGCGCGACGAGTTCGGTGACATTTCCAGCCAGAAGTAGGCCAAGGTCACGGGCATAGCGAGTGTCATTCATCACGGCATTTCGCTGGATGCCGTTGAGAGCTAGAAACGTGATTCCTGTCATCACCAGGCTCACCACCAGCGTGGCGATGGCCAACAATTTGGTCTGGAGGCTGAATTCCTCCCACCAGAGCAGAATTCTGCGCCAAACGCTGTCGGGCTGCTTGGGCGGTTCACCATGCGGCGGTAATGCCCAATCAGCAGTGGCTTGGCTGGTGCTGCTGGTCATCAGTTTCTCCGGACCTGATGGCCGATATCGCGACGGTAAGTGATTCCTTCGAAGTGCAACTGTTGCAGACCGGCGTAGGCGGCTGAGAAAGCAGCATCGAAGCTTTGTTCTTGCGCTACTACGGCCAAAACCCGACCTCCGGAGGTGATCAGTTCACCCTGATGATTTCGGGTGGTTCCGGCATGGAACAGCTGTAGCCGCTCATTGGGGTTGAGCTGGATGTCGATCACATCGCCTTTGCGAGGGGATTCGGGATAGCCAGATGCGGCGGCTACAACACAGGCACTGCAGTGGCTGTTGACGCTGAGCTTTGGAGCCAGGTCAAGACGACCGTGTGCGCACGCCTGCAGCACTTCTGCCAGCTCAGGCCCCAGCAGGGGCATCAGGGTCTGACATTCCGGATCGCCGAAGCGACAGTTGAATTCAATCACCTGTGGTCCCTCCTCTGTGAGCATCAGGCCGGCGTAGATCACGCCGCGGTAATCGATGCCGCGTTGGCGCAGGGCCGCAACAGTTGGGTCCAGGACAAGTTTTTTCACCTGCTCGAGCCCTGCGCTGTCCAGCAGCGGTGCTGGGGCATAGGCGCCCATTCCGCCGGTGTTCGGTCCAAGATCCCCCTCGTCTCGTCGTTTGTGGTCTTGGGCTGGAGGGAGCAGCACCATCCGTTCTCCGTCGCAGAGTGCGAAGACGGAAACTTCAGGCCCTGTCAAGAGTTCCTCTAAAACCAGGCTAGAACCGGCCTCGCCGAAACGCCCCTGGAACGCGTCTTGGATGGCGACTTTTGTTTCGGCGATGCTTGCTGCCACCGTTACGCCTTTACCGGAGGCCAGGCCATCGGCTTTGACCACCAGCGGTCGGTTGAGCCGATTCAAGACCTCTAAAGCTTCTTCTTCCGTTTCGACCGTCCAGTGACCAGCGGTGGGCACACCGGCTTCATTCATCAATTGTTTGGCCCAGGCTTTGCTCGATTCGAGTTGGGCCCCCGCCGCACTGGGCCCAAACACGGCGATGCCTTGCGCGCGCAGCCCATCGGCCAATCCTGCGGCCAAAGGTGCTTCTGGCCCGACAACAACAAGATCAATCGCCTCGCTGTTGCAGAGCCTCAGGATCCCTGTGAGATCTGACTCCGCAATCCCAATCCGCTGCTCGGCTGTGCCGCCGTTGCCAGGTGTGATCCACACGGCGTCGATGTTTGGTGAGCGCTGAAGCGCCCATTTGAGGGCATGTTCTCGCCCTCCACCGCCGACCACGAGCACTCGTTTTAAGGCGGGGAGTGTGTTGGGACGGGTGCTCGACATGGCCATGGGCGCAGGCGTGGCTGGATGTGCCTCTTAGGTTTTCCTTTGTAGACCGAAGGCCGTCATCTGGATGTCCCCGCTTCCGTTTGTCTTGACGCTGATGGCGGCCATCCAGCCAGCCATAGAACCTCAACCCATCGCTGAAGAGCTGTTTCAGCAGCTGTTGATCACAG
This sequence comes from Cyanobium sp. NAT70, assembly GCA_002701375.1. Lineage (GTDB taxonomy): Bacteria > Cyanobacteriota > Cyanobacteriia > PCC-6307 > Cyanobiaceae > Parasynechococcus. Next base: position 67,798 of record NZVB01000036.1, read on the forward strand.
GTGAGATCGCTCAACTTGAGCAGGCTTGTGTGGATGCTGCTGCGTTTGGATTGGCTGAACGGCAGCAGCAGCTACGGGATCGTCTGATCTCGATCAATCCCAGACCCCAGACGCTTGATGAGGTGCTCACCAACGGCCGGGCCTTGTTGGTTTGTCGCTCACCTGAGAGTGCTCGCGTGGTTCTTGGCCGCTACAGCCCCGCCTTTGGGGAGGAGCGCCGCCGATGGTTGCAGATGTCCTGGCAGGCGGCGGATGCGGCGTTGGATCACCCTCGCGCCGCCTTGGCATTACGGAGATTGGTGAATGGGGATCTTCCAAAACTCGAAAGCATTCAGCTTGTTGAGGCCGGAGATGGCACAACGAATGCTGAGGTGGTGAGTGTGAATGGATTGGATCAGTTGGCATGGCATGAAGCTGCCGCTGGTGATTCCATGGCGGCGGTCTCGGTGTTGCTGGCTGGACGCGCGACCGGTGCCGTTGCAGCGCGTCGACTTGGGCAGGCAGCAGATCTGCTGGCGGCCGAAGATTCCGAGCAAGCGGATCAATTGCTGGAACTCGCCTTAGACCAGGCCGCTCAAGATGGAGCTTGGGGCATGGCGGTTGATTTGTTGCGTTTGCAACTGCGTTTGCAGCTTGCTGCTGGCGGCGATGGTTTGCGACCGCGACAGCGTTTGGAGAGGCTGACCACTCGATTGGATGATCGTTACAGCGTTTGGCAGTTGCAGGGCATCGATGAACCGGAGGCATCCCTGCGATCACCGCGTGAGCCGGGTGGTCATGCTGCATTAAAGGAATCCCCTGCTGAATCGTCGCCATGACTCCCGACCACGGAGAATTGCTCTACGAAGGCAAGGCCAAACGGGTGTATGCCTCGACCCAGTCAGATTGTGTCCTGGTTGAGTTCAAAAACGATGCCACCGCGTTTAACGCCCAGAAAAAAGCTCAACTCGACGACAAAGGGCGGTTGAACTGTCAAATTTCCGCCAGGTTGTTTGAACATCTTGAAGCGGCAGGGGTTCCAACGCATTACGTGGGTCTTGCCGCTGACACCTGGATGCTGGTCAAAAAGGTGGAGATCATTCCCTTGGAAGTGGTGCTGCGCAATATCGCCGCTGGTTCGCTTTGCAGAGAGACCCCAATCACCCCGGGTACCCCGATTGATCCGGCTTTACTCGACCTTTATTACAAAGATGATGCTCTTGGCGATCCGTTGTTGACCCAGGCACGGGTCCGTCTTCTGGCAGTCGTCAACGATCAGCGATTGTCAGCAATTGAACAACTGGCTCGGCGGGTGAATGCTCTTTTGCTGCCTTTTTTTCGCAGCATTGAGCTGCAATTGGTCGACTTCAAGCTTGAACTCGGTTTGACGTCATCAGGGGAATTACTGCTCGCGGATGAAATCAGCCCAGACACCTGCAGGCTTTGGGACTGCAAGACCATGAATGCTGAGGACAGGATTTTGGACAAAGATCGTTTCAGGCAGGATCTCGGTGGTGTGATGCAGGCCTACGGGGAGGTCCTCAAACGGGTCCAAGCCTCCACCTGCAACCCTCGCAACTGCATGTAAGTTCGGCGGACGTTTTTTTGGCTTTTGCCAGGAATCAGTCTCGATGACCCGACGTTCCTCCCGCCGCTCAACGGTTGCTGTCCGGCAGGGTGTTCTCGGTTTGGCTCTTGGCTTGCCGATCATCGCAGCGCCAATTCGTGCTCAGGAGACGCCTGCAGCTGAGCCAGTTCCGATTGAAGAGAGCGTCACTGAAGTTGAAACGATCGAGGTTGAGCCGGCTGATCCTCAACAAGTTGCTCCCCAGCAGCCAGTGGTTGAAGAGCCTGTGGTGGAACAGCCCAGAGTGTTGATCTCCGAGGTGGTGATCGAGGGCATCTCAGGTCATCCAGAGGAAGAACGGCTACAAGTGGCTGCTTATGACGCCATGCAGGTTCGACCTGGCAGTCGCGTGACCCGTGATGAACTTCAGAGAGATCTGAATGCCATTCAGGCAACAGGTTGGTTTTCCGATGTGCGGATTACGCCTGTGAACGGACCATTAGGGGTACAGGTCATCGTTCAGGTCGAACCGTTCCCCACACTTACTAGTGTCACGCTCGATCCACCGACGGAAGACCTACCTGAATCGGTTGTTGAGGATACGTTTGGGTCAGATTACGGTCGCACACTGAATTTGAATGATCTGCAGCTGCGCATGAAAGAGCTGCAGAAATGGTTTTCTGATGAAGGTTATTCCTTGGCACGGATCACGGGGCCAGAACGCGTTAGCCCTGAAGGTGTCGTGACCCTGCGTTTGACCCAGGGAACTGTCGCAGGCCTTGAAGTGCAGTTCCTCAATAAAGAAGGGGAAAATACTGATGAACAAGGAAATCCCATCAAGGGAAAGACAAAAGAGTGGGTTGTTACAAGGGAAATTTCAATCAAGCCAGGTGATTCTTTTAACCGTAAAAATCTTGAAGCTGATATCAAGAGGCTATACGGCACTCAGCTGTTTAGTGATGTCAAAGTGACATTGAAACCGGTTCCAGAGGACCCTGGCAATGTTGTGATCGTTCTAGGCATTTCTGAGCAGTCCACAGGCCAACTCTCGGGTGGTTTGGGATACAGCCAGAGTCAGGGCGTTTTCGGTCAGGTCCAACTTCAGGATACAAACTTGTTAGGACGGGCCTGGAATGTTGGTCTGAATGTCACCTATGGGCAATANGGAGGACTGGCTAATTTGAATTTCCGAGATCCCTGGATTTATGGAGACAACCATCGCACATCATTTAGCGGATCGGTATTCCTGAGTCAGCAAGTCCCCCAGGTCTTTCAGAGTGAGAGCAACGGCAATATTCGNACGATCGATGGCTATGAGGACAATGGAAATAAATATGCATACAATATAAATTCGAAGCGAAATCCGGCGGACGATACTTTTAATTCGGTTAGCAAGGCCGTCAAGGAATTCCCTAACTTTAGTTGGTTTGATTACGAGGGTGATTCGGTCGCACTTCGCAAAACAGGCGGTAATTTCTTCTTTTCGCGACCGCTTAACGGTGGTGACCCCTTCAAGGAAACTCCTTGGCGTGCTCTCGTCGGGATGACGTTCTCGAATGTGAGGCCAATTAATTTCGGGGCTGAATCCCGCCCTTATGGAGTGTCAACTAATAATTTCAAACGAGGNAGAGTTAAGAATAAGGATATTATTTGCATTTCATATAATTGTGCTGACAGCAATGATTTGATCGGCGTTCGTTTTGCCGCCACATATAATAATTTTAATGATCCTCGTAATCCGACGAGTGGTAACTTCTTTACTGCAACGACAGAGCAGTTTGTTGGGGTTAATAATGACTCGCCAACATTTAACCGGTTGCGTGGCACCTACACCCAGTTTTTCCCAGTCAATTGGCTGAAGATTTCGAAAGGTTGTCGTCCCAAGCCAGGTGAGGAAGCGGATTGTCCTCAGGCCATCGGCGTGCAAGTGAAGGCAGGCACCATCATTGGTGAGCTGCCTCCTTATGAAGCCTTTTGCATGGGGGGNTCAAATTCGATTCGTGGTTGGTATGACTGCGATCTTGCCGTGGCTCGTAGCTTTGGAGAGATCACGATTGAGTACCGCTTCCCGATCATCAGCATTTTTGCTGGCGAGCTTTTTGTTGATGCTGGNACCGACTTTGATACTCAGAAGAATGTTCCTGGCAAACCGGGATTGTTACTCGATAAGGACGGATCGGGTGTTTCTGTCGGTACTGGTGTGATCGTGACGACGCCGGTTGGGCCGTTGAGACTCGAGGTTGCCAGTAAAGACTTCACAGAAGATTGGCGCTTCAACTTGGGTGTGGGCTGGAAGTTCTAGTGACAAATTGGCCTCAGGACTACACGGGGTCCTGGACCCTTGAACAGTCGATTGAACGTCGTGGCGTTGGACTGCATAGCGGTCAGGACGCCAAGGTCGAGCTGATCCCATCCCATCAGCAGGGTTTTTATCTCTCATTTGATGACGCGCCAACGCCGATTCGCTTGCGTCCTGATCAGGTTAGGGACAGTGCGTTGTGCACCACGCTCGAGTTGGGTCGNAGACGAGTGTCAACGGTGGAGCATTTGCTTGCAGCTCTTGCCGGCTGCGGCCTGACGCATGTCGAGATTCGATTGAGCGGAAGTGAAGTGCCCTTGCTGGATGGCTCGGCGCTGCAATGGGTCGAGGCGATCGCAGAAGCTGGGATGGTTCGCTTGGATGCGACACCGTTCCTTCCGCCTGTTGTGGAAACACCNNTGGTTCGCCATCGCGGTGCCAGTGTGATCATCGCGACACCAGCTCAGCAGTTCACCCTGGTGGGCATGATCGATTTCCCTCAGCCCGCGATCGGTCGCCAGCAGTTCGTCATTGATTTGACCCCGGAACGGTTTGTCACTGAAATCGCGCCTGCGCGGACCTTTGGTTTCCGGGACCAAGTCGATCAACTAAGGGCGGCAGGCCTCATTCAGGGTGGTGCCTTGGACAACGCCTTGGTTTGCGACGGTGATCAATGGCTCAATCCTCCGCTGCGTTTTCCGGATGAACCGGTGCGCCATAAGCTCTTGGATCTGATCGGTGATTTGGCTCTTGTGGGATTCCCGCAAGCCCAAGTTCTTGTTTACCGGGGGTCCCATGGGCTTCATACCGAGCTTGCCGCCGCCCTTCAGGACGCCAGCCTTATCCCAGCTCTGTGACTGAATCCTCTGCTGCCGACGTTGTGCTCACCAGCGAGCAGATCGCCGGTCTTCTTCCGCATCGTTATCCGTTTGCGCTTGTGGATCGGGTGATCTCCCATGAACCCGGTGTCTCGGCTGTGGCGATTAAGAACGTCACCATGAATGAACCTCAATTTCAGGGGCATTTCCCAGAACGTCCCTTGATGCCAGGGGTTCTGATTGTGGAGGCGATGGCCCAAGTGGGTGGCTTGATCGTCACCCAGATGCCCGATCTACCTAAGGGCTTGTTCGTTTTCGCAGGCATTGACGGGGTACGCTTCCGCCGCCCTGTCGTCCCCGGGGATCAATTGGTGATTCGTTGTGAATTGCTCAGCCTCAAACGAAAGCGCTTCGGAAAGGTCAAGGCCGAAGCCATGGTCGATGAGGAACTGGTGTGTGCCGGCGAATTGATGTTTTCACTGGTCGATTGAGGACAATGAGCGAGACCAGGTCTGTACAGATTCATCCCAAGGCGGTGGTGGACCCCAAGGCTGATCTCGCACCTGGCGTTGTGATCGGCGCAGGAGCTGTGGTCGGGCCGGATGTTGTGATCGGTGAGAACAGCTGGATTGGCCCCAATGTCGTATTGGATGGCCGACTAATCATTGGCCGTGATAACAAAGTGTTCCCAGGTGCTTGTCTCGGTCAGGAACCTCAAGATTTGAAGTATCGCGGAGCCTCCACAGAGGTGGTCATTGGCGATGGCAACACGCTTCGAGAATGCGTCACCATCAATCGGGCCACCGATGAGGGAGAACGCACCAGCATTGGTGACCGAAATCTATTAATGGCGTATTGCCATCTCGGTCATAACTGTGAACTCGGCAGCGGCATTGTGATGTCCAACGCGATTCAGGTAGCTGGGCATGTGGTGATTGAAGATCGTGCCGTGATCGGCGGATGTTTGGGAATCCACCAGTTTGTTCATATTGGAGGGATGGCCATGGTGGGCGGCATGACGCGTGTGGATCGAGATGTTCCGCCTTATTGCCTTGTGGAGGGACACCCTGGGCGTGTGCGAGGTCTCAATCGCGTTGGGCTTCGTCGTAGCGGACTCGCCTCAAATCAAGAGGGGCGTGAATTAAAACAACTTCAGGAGATCTGGACTTTGATTTATCGATCCGATCACGTGATTGCAGAAGGGTTGCGACAAGCCAGACGGCTGGATTTGCTTCCTGCGTCAGATCACCTCTGTCGTTTTCTCGAAGCCTCGATTGGTCGTGGCCGACGAGGACCGATGCCAGCTCAAGGCAGCCGCTGATGGTGCGGCTGCTGATCAGCACCGGCGAGGTGTCTGGTGATCTGCAGGGCAGCCTGTTGATCGAAGCATTGAAGCGAGAGGCCAAACGGCGTGATCTCGCCTTGGAGATCTTGGCTTTGGGCGGTGGGCGCATGCAAGCAGCAGGCGCTGAACTTTTGGCGGATACAGCGCCGATGGGNGCGATTGGATTGTGGGAGGCCGTGCCACTCATCCTGCCTACTTTGCGATTGCAAGCCCGTGTGGATCGTTTACTGGAAGAACGGCCCCTCGATGGAGTGGTCTTAATTGATTATGTGGGAGCCAATGTTCGGCTCGGACGCAAGTTGCGGCATCAGCAGCCAAAGTTGCCGATTACCTATTACATCGCCCCTCAGGAATGGGCCTGGCGTTTTGGTGATGGCAGTACCACTGAATTATTGGGATTCACCGATCGCATCCTGGCGATTTTTCCGGCAGAGGCAGAGTTTTATGCATCGCGTGGAGCGCATGTGACTTGGGTGGGGCATCCTTTGCTCGACAATGTTTCTGCGCTTCCGGAGCGTGAGGTCGCGAAGCAGGCCTTAGGGCTTGATTCCAGTGATTCTGTTTTGTTGTTGCTCCCCGCTTCGCGCCCCCAGGAGCTGCGCTACTTAATGCCTCATTTATCCAAAGCTGCAGCGCTTTTACAAAAAAGGAATGAACGTTTGCAGGTGTTCGTGCCGGCAGGTTTAGAGCGATTTGAACAGCCGTTGCGTGAAGCATTGGATGCGGCTGGGGTTGATGCTGGCCGTGTTATTCCGGCACGCCAGGCGGATGCTCTCAAAACAACCCTGTTCGCCGCAGCAGATCTGGCGCTTGGAAAATCGGGCACCGTCAATCTCGAACTCGCTTTACAAGGTGTGCCTCAGGTTGTCGGATATCGCGTGAGTCGTTTGACGGCAATGGTGGCGAAACATTTGCTTCGCTTTCATGTGGAGCACATTTCACCCGTCAACCTGTTGCTGAAGCAGCGATTGGTTCCGGAATTGCTTCAGGATCAGCTCACGGCGGAAGCTCTGGTGGAACAAGCCATCCCCTTGCTAGAAGAAGCGACCGCTCGCGATCGGATGCTCGACGGTTACCGCCGCTTACGAACCACTCTGGGAGAACCCGGTGTCACGGATCGTGCCGCTGCGGCAATTTTTGATCAGGTGACTGCATGAAACGTTATCTGGCTGTTGTNTTGGTCTGTTTATTGAGTTTCGGATTACCGGCATCAGTGGCAGCGGAGTTGGAAACTGCCGTATTTGCAGGGGGCTGTTTCTGGTGCATGGAACATGATCTTGAGAAATTGCCTGGAGTTGTTGATGCTGTGAGTGGTTACAGCGGCGGTCATGTTGAGAACCCCACCTACCGCCAGGTCAGTGGAGAAAAGACGGGGCATCAAGAGGTGGTGCAGGTGCGTTTCGATCCAATGCAGATCAGTTATGCAACCTTGCTGCGCAGCTATTGGCGCAATGTTGACCCTCTGGATGGGGAGGGTCAGTTTTGTGATCGGGGAGATTCCTATCGTCCCGTGATTTTTACGTCTGATGCTGCTCAGGCGCATGAGGCAGAGGCCAGTGCTCAGGCGGCATCACGCGAGCTAGGTGTGCCTCGTTCGGAACTGAAAGTGGAATTAAGAGATGCGGAACCGTTCTGGGAGGCGGAGGATTATCACCAGGATTATGCGCAAAAATCCTCTCTGAANTATAATTTCTATCGAACTGCTTGTGGTCGAGATCGACGTTTAGATCAGGTTTGGCNGCAAAAAGCTAGGACTCCAGATCAATGGAATTGATGTGGTAGAGAACAGTCAGTTTCTACTTTTTGCTGCCGTTGCTTCAACTCTCTCAATTGCATTCACATGCCAATATGTGAGGGATATGATAGNAAAAAGTGAGGGGTTGAAACGANATTGCCAATGGATAAAATAGAGAAAGCACTNACTCCTTGTATCCCTGTCTTATGAAAGACAATGTGCGCNTCGCTTATGATTATCTGACCGGCCGTGCGATTGAGAAGCGCTCGAATGGGGCGATCAAGTCTTTTTCGCCAGAAGCTGCATCTGCTTTAATTGGCAATTGGATTGTGGAAACAGGAGATGATGATCTTCTTGCGATAGATGTGATTGAAGTTGGTAACAAAGATGGTGGTCGAGGCTTGTCTCAGTATTCTGGTGTGCGACGAGATCCTTATGATCAAGCGAGACAGATTTTCGCGGATCGTGGAGGGGATCCTAATTCGATAGAATTTCAGTTGAATTATTTTGTCGATGAATATATTGGCAAGCATGATCCCTCCCCAGGAAGATCGTTGATTGGCTGGACGAAAGCTTTGGAGAATTACAGCAGCTCGAACGATGTCGAAGAGGCTGCAAAAAGTTTGTCCGACCACTATTTTCGTCCTTCTATTCCTCACCTGGATCGCCGTATTGAAAGCGCCCAAAGGATTTTTGAGACGTATTCCAGCATGCCACTTGGATTCGAGCTGAACAAGAATCGTCGTCACTTCTATGGGACAAGCAATGCAGATTNAATCGATTTAAGTGAGTTGAAAGCTTTTGGCAAGCGATACGCTGATCGGATTTTCGATTTCAATCAAAGCGAGGGAGATACGCTGCTATTCAATCTTCCAGAACAATCTGACTCCTCCTCCTTGGATGAATGGCCATATGATTTTGAGTTTGTTGCCTACAAATCGAAGCGACGAAATGCATTGAAGCTTGCTTCCAAGCGTGGCGTTGACTTTGTTTATGCCACGAATGGTAAGCAAGGCTTTTTGTATCGTGATAGCAATGGGAGTGATGTGGGTTGGGGGAAGCAAAGTCAAGGGGGGCTGATGGCNATTTTTAAGGGTGGCGACCTGTCCAGCTTCTCTCCAGCTAATTTTGAAATCGCAGATGCATGATATCCCTGTAAAATTCTAATTCAAACTGAAGGGGATAATGCTGTTTGGTTTTGCTCGGCGTTCATTCAAAAATGATTACTTTCGAGATGGCGTAGCGATTGAAGTCGCATATCAATCTTTGATCTGTTGAGATCTAGAAGCCTCTGGCGACANCGTACTGCACCATAATTAAACTTTTAGCAATTAGTCTTTATGTCAAAGTTAATGGTTGGAATGAAATTAATCGCTAATATACGTTTTCCNCTTGCAAGGCTTCAGCCTGGTTGGGGAGTCTTTCTTCGAGCTACCTGTTCAGCTGAGGATCAGATTGAACAGAATGAGTATGTAGTAATGTTGCAAAGCGGACAATCCTGAAGAAAATATGATTTTTATTGAATTGAGGGTTGAACAGCTCGCCCCAAAAGCCTGCTTCTTTTAAGAAAAGCGTAATCATTCTGAGAAGAATATAAAGACCGCCCTTGGCCTCGNTTGGGGCTGATCTCAGTTGTGAACTGCCTTTTTGGCTACAGATGTACTTNGNGCCTCTGCTTACCATCAGCTTGTTGTTGATGGAAGAGATGTATGTATCTGCTGACCATTAAGGATGGTCTAGGTACAAGGCACATTGGTCCCTATTCCTCCCCGAAGCATGCTTCGGATGATTTAGATCGTGTTCTCCAGTCCTGCTCCGAGAGAGCTCGCTGGCAAATCCATGCCTTAGAAACTCCAGACCAGTTGCGTTCGGGCTCTGTCTTGCAGGCTGTGGCCTCCTAATCAGAAGGTCTTCTGTATCGAGGAATCTCTTATCCCATATCGCTTGGACATCATTTATTTACTTGTGATCTTGAGCGACTTGAGCTTGCAGGGTCCGGTTCGGAACTCATGAACGGCTTAGATTCTCAGTTTTGGAACCAGGCCACAGCCAANAACAGATTGGTTGAAGGCATATTTGAACACCTGGGCGATCAGCTCATCAACGTGGGCTAAGGGCCCCAAGTCACTTCAGCCTGAAACCCTCATTCAGGCGATTGGGCTGCAAACCCAGTTGACAAGCGTGCGTACGCCATAACCAGTGGCACCAGCTGGATTGATGCCACGCCCCTTGTCGCTCCAAACGGTGCCTGCAATGTCGATATGGGCCCAAGCCGTTCCACGGGACACAAAATCTTGGAGAAAGAGGGCTGCAGTAATCGAACCGCCTGCGCGAGGACCGGTGTTTTTCGTGTCGGCCAGGATCGATTTCAGCCCATCTTTGTAGGACTTTTTGAGTGGCATCCTCCAGATGCCCTCACCAGAGGCTGAAGCAGCTGCTTGAAGACCCTCTGCCAGGGGGTCGTCGTTGCTCCATAGTCCAGCGATCTCATCGCCGAGGGCAACCACGCAAGCGCCGGTGAGGGTGGCCAAATCAACGACTGCATCTGGTTTTTGCTCGCAGGCATAGAGCAGCGCATCGGCGAGCGTGAGTCGTCCTTCGGCGTCTGTGTTGTTGATTTCAATGCTGGTGCCGTTGGCGGCCTTGACGATGTCGCCGGGGTGGACCGCTGATCCATTCACCATGTTTTCGCAGGCGGCGATGACCGCGTGCACTTCAACGCCAATCGGTCGCCGTTCGGCAATCGATCGCATCGCCCCGAGCACGCTGGCGCTGCCTCCCATGTCGAATTTCATCATGTCGATCTGAGCGCCACCCACCTTGAGGTTGTAACCACCGGAATCAAAGGTCAGGCCCTTGCCCACAAGGGCCAGTTTGCGCTTGATCTCACCCTCCGGGCGATAGATGAGGTGGATGAATTTGGGGTCGAGGTCAGATCCTTGACTCACCGCCAGGTAGGCACCCATTCCACGCGCCTCACAGTCACTGCGTTCGAGCACCGTCAGTTCAAGCTTGTAGTCGTGGGCCAGTTGCNCTGCCGTNTCTGCAAGGGCAGCTGGAGTGACGTGGTTTGGCGGTGCTGCCACCAGCTCGCGCGCTAGTTCGACGCCAGCACAATCGGCATGCACATGACGGAGGCCAGCCTGAGCCTCGTTGGGCAAACCGATCAACTCGAGTTGTGCAGGGTTTTTGCTGGGCTCGTCTTGTTCCTTGCGGAAACGTCGATCTTTGTAGAGGGTTAAACGAACTGCTTCTGCGGCTGCACGGGCAGCACTGGTGGGTTCCAATCCCTCCCAGGGCATCAGCAGCCCGAGACGTCCATTGATGCCGCTGGCAGCGCGTGCACTGCGAGCAGCCGCAGCGCGGAGGCAATCCAGATTCAGCTCCTCTGGCTCGCCAAGGCCAAGAATGATGAGCCGTTGCGGTCCGCCATCTGTCAGCAGATTGAGCACCAGTTGATCGGCACTTTTCCCTTTAAAGCTCTGTTGTGCGAGTGCTGCTGCAAGACCTGGAAAGCGTTTCTGCAGGCTGTCTNGATGTGTTGCGCCGTGATCACCTTGCANTAGCCCCACNGCAAGAGCATCTCCCTGCCAGTCCTTCAGAGGGGCTGAGGAAAGGGAAAACTGCATGGGGAGGAATTCGCAGACCGCGAGGGTAGCGAGGCCACCGAATTCCCCGTACGTTCACTGCAGTGAAGAACAGCTTGTGTTCACCAATGTGACGCTGCTGGCTGCCGCGGCGTTGATCGGCGTGACTCCTCTNGTTTGGGTGATTCTTTATCCACCAGGGACCTGACAGCGATCATTGAGAGCTTCGATGATCAAGGCTTCAGCATCTGGCTGGCTTTGCAATCGAAAGGCTTCTTGTTCCAAGATTTGTTGTCTGCTGTCGTAGTGATTGTTGAGCAAATAACGAATTCTGCTTTCCACTACGGGTGAGGTGGAGCGGTTCAAATTGAGGGGCCGTAGCGTTCCATTCGGACAGCTTTGGGCGGCGTGGACGGCTTCATGCAGCAACACATGCCTGGCAATCCCGAGTTGATGGGTCAAAGGAGAAATGATGAGCTGTTTCTGATCCGGGATGAATTGTCCGTAAGCCTTGCGGTTGCGAGGATGTGCTTGAACGACCGTGAAACCATGTCGTTTCAGCGTCTGCAACAGATCCTGAACGGAAGCGGCTTTGGCTGCATCAAGGGTCATCGTCAGCCCTGAGAAGCAGAGCAAAAGCTTCAAGCCCTGGTGAATCAATCCCTGGTGAGCACTTTGCTTCACAGGTCTGCCGTGAAGGGCGTCGCCCAGCGTTGACGCGTCTCCTTGTTGAAAGGGGGGAGCCAACGCCGGATTAACTGTTGCTCGAGCTTGCGGCGAGCGCGGGTGGTCTGCGGAACGTCACTGCAAAACCGGATGCTGAGTTGATGCCTGATCTCGCAGCGATGCAGTGTTTCGCCATAGGCAGAGAGATAAGCCTTGCAGTCATGGTCACCCTTCCAGCGTCGGTCAGCCGCCATCGTTTCTCCGACGTAAAGCAGGAGTGGCTGGTCCAGATCTGCAGGACGATCCATGACCAAATAGATCGCTGCGCCAGTGTGGGGGGCGGTGGGCCAGCGCCAAAAGCTCAGCGGCAGTGGCGTGAGGGCTAATGGATCGATCGCTGCCGCTGGATCGGTTGGGCCTTCGATGAAGAGCGAGGCTTGGCTGGCTTCTGTTTCACCGCGGAATAGGCCTGCTTGATGGGCGTGAAGGCGTTGCTGCCAAGCCAAGAGTTGTTCCCGCTGCAACGGCCATGACTCTTGACCACGGTAGGCAGCACTGGGCGTGGCCTCGAAGAGATTGCCTTGGCCACGACTGCCTTGCATCGGATTACAGGCGTGGTGGCAGGGACGGGCCAGCCTTGCGTGTGCCGAAACAGACGCGTCCGATCAAGGCTTCGATATGGCTGGCGGGCAACGAGAGGCGTTGTTGTAAATCGGCTAAATCCTTAAAACTGGCTCGACGTCGAGCGGCGAGCAGTTGTTGAAGACGGTCGTCTGGCCAGCCCAATGCTTGGAGCTCAATCGGTGCTGCGCTGTTCAAATCAACAGGTGCGGTGTCTGGAAGAGATGGGGCATCGCCATACCAACAAAACAGAAGATGAGGTTCCCAAATCGCTGTTAGATGGCTCGGGAGTTCAAGCAGGCGAAAGAGATCGTCGGCCGCTGCGAATTGAACGCCGCCCTGTTGCAGGCGGACGAGTAAATCAGCCATATCGCCAGTGCAACCCGGTAGTTCGCACCACTGTTCACGGGTGGCGCGGTTGACGTCGATGGTGAAATCGGCCGTCACCTCTGGCAATGCTTCAAGCTCAGGCCAAGCTTCAGCCAATGGCCCGGATTGATTGGCAGAGCTGGAGCGTGGAGGCAGTTGACCGGTCACCTCCAGCACCCGTCGGGCCAGTGGATCCAACCAATGGCTTGGAGCCATGTTGATCAGGGTCGGTCCGCAGACCTTAACCATCCCTGCCAAGCGGCGTCAGAGGTTTCAGATCAACAGGTCCAGCGAGGTGCTTGTGCTGGTGGGTCGACCAGATCGTGTTGAAAGGCAATCAGAACGGCCTGCGTGCGATCGCGGGCATTCAATTTGCTCAGCACGGCGCTGACAGCGTGTTTCACGGTGTCGATGGATAAGTGCAGTTGATCGGCGATGTCTTGGTTGGTCAGGCCACGGCAAATCCCCCTCAAGACATCCTCTTCTCGCAAGGTCAGGGCCGTCGGAATGGCACAGCCTTTGCCGTTGCTGAGGCGGCAATGGCGGAGGACCCCGGCGATGGTTGGATCCACCACCATGCCGTCGCTTTCCATCGCCTGAACGGTGCGGAGCAGATGGCCATTGCCCACGAGCTCACGGCTGCAGAGACCGTTGCANCCCGCCTTGATCGCTGCCTCAATCGTGCTTTTTAAAGGCCTTTGGATCAACATCAGGCACTTCAGCTGCGGATGGGCATCCTTGGCTTGCGCGACGAGGGCTGGGCCGTTGCCTTTCTCCAGCAGGTCTGTACAAATCAAAAGATCGACAGGATTGGTTTGGAGACAGGTCATCGCTTCGCTTTGGCAAGTGGTGGCACCCACCAGGGGACCGATGTCGTCGAACAGACTGACGAGGCCGGTGATCAGCACCCGGTCAGCAGAGGCGATCACGGTGCGGCGGCGTTGAAGGATTAGCCGGGCACGATCCCTGAGCTCATGCATGGCGGGGAGTTGTGCTGTGAGGTTCACCGCTGCTGACTGCTGGCACTCTTTGCATGGTGGGGATGGGGTGAAACCGCACTGCCATCACGCCTGGAAAGTCTGCAGAATTATCTGTGAGGAAATGAAATTCNTTTCAATGGCCTTCTTCGAATCCGACATCGTCCAGGACGAGGCCAAACGCCTGTTCAGCGATTACCAGCAACTGATGCAGCTGGGCAGTGAATACGGCAAGTTTGATCGTGAGGGCAAAAAAAAATTCATTGAGACGATGGAGGCGCTGATGGACCGTTACCGCGTGTTCATGAAGCGTTTCGAGCTGTCGGAGGATTTCCAAGCCAAGCTCACAGTCGAACAATTGCGCACACAGCTCAGCCAGTTCGGCATCACCCCGGAACAGATGTTCGAGCAGATGCAATCCACCCTGGAGCGGATGAAATCTCAAATCGAGCTACCTCCTGCAAGCTGACCAGGCGGGGCGCATCCGTACGATCCACAGCGCACACCCTTAGCGCGTCCATGTCGGAGTCCACCCCGTCCCTGCCGCAGTGGCTGGCACGCGGCATGGCCGATTTATTCCCAGATGGGTCAGCGGATGATGCCGATCAGGCTCTGGCGGCACGATTGGCGGAAGCTGAGCGGGTTGGTCGGCCGCTGCGCGTGAAGTTAGGCATCGACCCCACAGGCAGCGACATTCATTTGGGGCACAGCATTCTGTTTCGCAAGCTCCGCGCTTTTCAGGATGCGGGTCATACAGCGGTGCTGATTATTGGTGATTTCACAGCACGCATCGGTGATCCAACCGGCAAAAGCGCCACGCGGGTGCAACTGACCAAAGATGACGTCGCCGCTAATGCGTCCACCTATCTGCGCCAATTAGGGCAAGACCAGCCCAAGCAGACGGCGCTGTTGGATTTTGAGACGCCTGGTCGGCTGGAAGTTCGCTACAACAGCGAGTGGCTGGAAGGAATGGACCTGCCGGCGGTGATTGGCCTTTTGGGCACTGGCACCGTGGGGCAAATGCTGGCCAAAGATGATTTTTCTAAGCGCTACGCCAGTGGCACCCCGATTGCCCTGCACGAGTTTCTTTACCCCTTGTTGCAGGGTTACGACTCGGTGGCAGTCAACGCTGATGTGGAGTTGGGTGGCACTGATCAAAAGTTCAACGTGGCGATGGGCCGTGATTTGCAGCGCCATTTCGGCACGGCCACTCAGTTCGGCCTACTGCTGCCGATCTTGGTGGGATTGGACGGTGTGCAGAAAATGAGCAAGAGCTTGGGCAACACTGTGGGTCTGGAGGACGACCCCCTCTCGATGTATTCCAAGCTGGAGAAGGTTGGTGATGGAGCGATCAACGACTACCTAACGTTGCTAACCGATCTTGATCTGAAGTCGTTGCCGGATAATCCGCGCGACAAGCAGAAAGCGATGGCTCTGGCCGTGACCGCTAGCCGCCATGGCATGGCGGCGGCGCAGAAGGCTCAAGCTGATGCGGCCACATTGGTGGGCGGCGGCGATGCCGGGGCCGATGTGCCTGAGGCGTCGTTGGCAACGGTCAATTTCCCGGCCAAGGCTTTTTATCTGCTCAGTGCGGTAGGTGTTTGCGCTAGCAGCAGTGATGCTCGGCGGCAAATTAAAGGTGGTGCAGTGCGACTGGACGGCGAGAAGATCACTGATGCCAATCAGGAATTCGCCTGTGCGGCAGACCTGGCGGGCAAGGTGATTCAACTTGGCAAGAAAACCTTTCGGCGGCTTACTACGTCTTGAGACCTGGCGGCTCANGCAATTCACTTGCTGNTGGAAAGCTCACTTTTGGGCTGGGCGCACAACAAGCCCTGCAGTTGTCGGGGCTGTTTATCAATTGGACAAGCTGCGTGGGTTGTCGACTTCCAGGCGCAGCTTGTTCTCAATCGGAGGTTTAATTGCGATTGAGTTTGGTCGTTTCGCCAGACAAGATTCGCTTCTTACCCTCTGCAATCCAAGAACTTCCCTGAACTTCTTCAAAATATTGCTCTATTCAAACNTTGATCTCTAATTTTTCTTAGCCNTTAGATCTACTAGCTCATCAGCCCACCTCTGAAATCGCTTTTGCAGCTGTGTTATTCAGTGAGCTTGGCATTTGCCCCCGAGAGTCAGCGGTCGATGGAACGNCAGCGCTGAATCAGCTCAATAGCGAATGTTTTCCATGCAGGAGCAAACTCGACCCGGGTTGTCAATCCTATTCCACGTCACAAGATTTTATCGACAGGAGCAAATCTCCAAAACCGAGCCCTAACAACAAAACAGGTCCCCTCTCAGGTCCCATGAGTCATTGANTTCTTCTTTCNTGCATCACCTCCAGTTNAGNTGCTCTCACAAAAAATAGAATNGGAAATATGGTCATCTTTTTACATNCACGACTCGGCTCTACATTTTATTATTTAGCTTAGTATGAAGATATCAATCCATCTTCAATCCTCCAAATACGCTTTGCATACTTTTCAAGACGAAGGTCGTGAGTGACTAGTACAGCCCCAGCATTTCTTCGATAACACATTTCTGATAGCATCCGAATAACTTCTTCTCCTGAACTACGATCCAAAGATGCGGTTGGCTCGTCCGCCAAAATGAGGGCAGGCTCCATCGCCAAAGCTCGCGCTATTGCCACACGTTGACGTTGGCCACCTGAAAGCTGGCTAGGATAAGAGGAAACATGCTCACTCAATCCGACACTATTTAATATTTCATAGGCCTTATTATAGCGAAAAATAGAATCATTGCTCTTCAGGCGAAGCACCAGCTCAACATTTTCAATTGCTGTCAAAGCCCTGACAAGATTATGGCTTTGAAAGATAAACCCTATTCGTCGCCTCAATCTGATGCGACTAGCTTCATTAATGTCTAGCAGCTCTTCGCCCAGAACCTTCAATGAGCCGTTTTGACAAGACCTTAGTGCGCCAATGAGCGTCAGCAAAGTGCTTTTACCACTCCCAGACGGCCCAATTAACAGAGTAATTTCTCCTCTTTTAGCAACAAAATGGATGTCACTTAGAACATTACGCTTGAGATGTCCAGATCCATAAGTGTAATTCACTCCGCAAGCCTCTACTAAATTCGCGCTTTCATGACAAGAATTGCTCTGATCAATCATTGGACAAATCAATTAAATACAGAGGCTGGATCGGCCTCCCGAAGCTTACGTGTAGCAATAAAAGCCGATATAGAGCAAACGGATACCATTAAGAATGCAACTTGTACAATCTTTAACAGTGACATCTTAATTGCTATGCTTGTCACGCTCGACAGAAATGAATAAAGCATTAAGGAGGCTAAGCTTGAAGGAATAAAAGCAGCTAATGCCATCAAAAGAGATTGCTGAAAAGTTATGTACAACAAATAATTCTGAGAAAAACCAATAGCCTTTAAAGTTGCGTATTCTTTAATATGATCAACGATATCAGTGTACAACACCTGATATACAATAACCCCGCCAACCAGAAAACCCATAATAGTGCCAAAACCAAATACAACACCTAACGCAGTAGTTTGATTCCAATAATTTTCTTCACGCGCGATCAACTCATCTTTAGACAAAATTTCCAGCTCATCACCATAAATCTTTTGCAATCTTGTCTGAACATTTTCTACTTCGTTNTCATGCTTAACCCGAATTGCTCCAAGTGAAATCTCACCAGGGTTCAATTGTCGAGCCGCCAGTTCAACCATGGTAGAATCACTAGCAATTAAGTTGCCGTCAGCCGCAAAAGTAGAGCCAAGCTTAAACAAGCCAGCAACACGAAAAGTATTAGTATAGTCCGACAAGATCATTGTCAAATTCTTATCATTCCTGAATGNATTTGCTATAGGCCCTACTCTTTTAACGCTAAATTCATCAAACAAGACATAACCAGATTTGGACAACTTATCCATCTGATTCCTCACCTCCTTTAAGTTGAATATGTTTTTTGATGGATCAACGCCTATTAAACGCAGACTCACAGCCTTTACCCCATCAAGACTCTGAACGCGTATGTTAGTAATATAGAGAGGAATTGCTTCTTTAACGCTGTCAAAACCCAATGATCGATAGAGAAGAGATTGTGGAAATAGCTGGTAACTACCACTATTGGAAGTCGCTCTGCTGATAACAAAAAGATCAGCATCCAAGCTCCTATAAAAGTTTGTAGCACTATTTAAGAGCCCTGTCTGAAACCCAAGCTGCATATACATCAACAACGCAGCAAAGCCAATCCCAACAATTGCGACAAAAGATCGACTACGCTCCCTCAAAAGAAGCTTTAAAGCAATGGGAATATTGTAAAAAAGCTTAGGCTTGGCGGGCATGATGATATTAATTTTGGAATCTAACAATTACATTAAGGCCGCTTAGGTTTTGCAGCTTTGTGGAGTCTTTATCATTAATCGATACTTTAACCAAAGCCACTCGTGCATTAACATCATTGTTTGCATTAATTGCAAATAAGTCTTTTTGGGATATTTCTCCTATTATAGATTTGACAATACCCTTAATCTCTCCTTGAAAACCTTGATCCTCAGGTTGGATCAGAGCATGTTGACCTATTCTTAATAAGGGTAAGTCAGCCTGGAAGACTTGCGCCCAGGCTTCCATTTCGTTAGTTCGACCAATTAGAGCCAAGCCATTATCTGTTTCTCGCATGCCAGGCCAACTATATATCTGGATTAACTTCCCCGTCAAAGGAGATCTGATAACTGATTGTTCAAGAGAAGTCTTGGCTTTATGTACCGCCGCCTTGGCAGCATTAATCATACCAATTCTTANATTNACGTTGGATATAGCACGATCAGCATCTTCCTTTGGGAAGGCNCCANTTTTCGTTAATTCAACNGCGCGATTTTTCTCTTNTATTAAGAACGGAAGATAAAGTTCGGACTCTTTNAGATCAGCCTGTGCTTNCAAGAGGTTAGCTGTTAATTCGTCCTTGCTACTCAACTGTAGCAATTTATCTCCCTTTNTTATGAATGAACCCTCTTCAANNAACCAGTGCTCGACAACNTCGTTACCAGTGATTGTGGTACTTGCTGGAATAGATAGCTTTACTAAGTCTCCTTTAGGTATTAGTCTTGCCAAAGCAGAAACCTTGCGAGTTTCAACTTCTACTGCACTGGGAGAGGGATTTCTGTTGGCAACTGCAGAACAAGACGCAAGGAAAAATATTAATACATATCCCGCACATTTAATCAAAAACACGCCTGCCTAAGATCTCATTCTATTTTATTTTAACCCAATCAGACCCAAAGTGCAAGTGATGTAAGAGATAATAGTTCGCCAATTAACAACACAAGAGCAGCGACCATATGCCAAGCTTGATTAAAAGTTTTTTCAGCCAATACACCTTCAAGAAACCCCCCACCAAAAGATGTCAGCGAAATGATGAGGAGCGAGATCAACAGCGCAAATGGAAGTGAGTGAAGGCCGAAATCAATCAACACTGTGAAAGCAATTAACCGTAGAAAACTACTAAAAACAAAGCCGATTCCAAGCGGCACAGCAATAGGAACTTCCTTGTCCATACCATCCTGTAAGCTCAACAATGGTTTGATAGGCCCTAAAGTGGCTACGAAAAAAATTATAAAAATAAATGGTATCAGATAATGAGCAGACATCCCAAAAACTCCTACAAACAGAGAAAGGTTAGAGAATGTCATAAACGAAAAAAACAATCTAAGGCTCAATATTTTCAATTTATAATCATTTCCCAGGTCAGGACTGTCGCTAATAGGCGCGATTTGCCAGCGCTCCCTCATGTGCATTAAGATTACAGAGGTTGTGGCAATACAGGTAAATACTGGCCAGAGAAGAAGAAAAAAAACCTGAAAGTTTTGCTGAAATCGGTCAACAAGATCATTTATATTGGAAAATAATATCCATAAAATCAAAAATTGCATGTAAAATACAGCCCAATGAAGAATCCTGGTTGCATTAAGTATTAATGGTCTCGCGGAACTAGCGGTCCCAGCCTTGAAAAGAAGTTGTTTAGTTGCTAAGTCTTGCCATGGCCATAACATTTCAGATGATCCGATCTTTTTCGCCAAAGCCCTTTGCCAATTTAAACTAATTATATGTTAAGATCAAATTGTTCTCATTCTCAATTGCGAAAGAATCTTGAAATTTTTGAGCTCAAGGTATTCAGTAAAGCGTGCATGGATATTGGCAATTTTATATGTTGCAATGTTAATTGGTTTGAGTTTTATCACTGGTGTCCCACAAAAGCTCGTTGAAAACAAACAGATTATTAGGGAATTTACTCAAAAGGGTTTTGAATACTGGATCACCTTACTTATTTCCCTTGCCATTTCCTCCTATGCTTACGGCATTTACTGGTGTAAGCATACACTCAGATTTGGGCGCCGCTTGTACCCTTTCTGGCAATCTCTCTTTGGTGCAACTTGGGGGCTCGCGACAGGTCTATGGATGCTCGGCATAGTGAATATTGCTGGTTTAATATCTAATAGCCAGCCAATTATATTGTATTTTGTATCCTTTATTGCCATATCACTTTGGCAAGCATTGGCGCAATCGCATTTTTGGGGGGTATATATTTCTCCTGAGCATGATACTGAATACAGCAATAGGCAAAAAGTGTGGAGGGCACATGTTCCACACTTAGCCTGTAGCTTGGTTTTGCCAGTGTTTTTTAATGCGCAATTGAGTTTTATTGGACTGCAGGTACTAGCACTGGTGTTAACTTCTATAGGCTTGCGTATGCCAGTCTGGTGGGATAAAGAAAAACAAGTACCACCAACCCTAAAGAAAGGCCTCTGGGGATTACCGAGAACGTCAGGCGTAAAGATTAGCAATTAGCTAAAGGTATACATTAACAGCATACTAATAAATATAAATTCACCCAAATTTGAGAGATATAACCCATGTTTAGCAGCCACAGCATTCCCTAAAAGCATTGAGACGGAACCAATGATTAGGTATAAACCATTGTTAGTACTTTTAATGATGCCAATCCAAAAATAAACGAGAATAAGCAAGACTAAGACAATTCTGAAAAGCGGCTGACCCGAACTGTCTACGTTTTTGTATCTTAGAAAGTTATTTGATGCTACTAGTTTCAATTTTAAGTTGAAAAAAGATATCTTTACCGAGAGTGCGCTCCAAGCGAGAGCGACTGCCCATGCAATGACTTTAAGACTGCCTAGCATTTCGATATTAGCAATATCAAAAAAATCAAGTGACATCGGCAGCAGTATTGGGGTGACAATGGCATGCAATAAATATCTGACTTTTGAAAAAATAAGCAAAAGTTTGCATTTATAGAGAGCTCGCGTAAACGTAAGTATGGAATTCTCGACTAAAAGGTTCACAAGTATTGTAAGCAAAAGAAATCGCAAATCCGGATGTGCAAAGCTAGAGTCGGGCGCAAAGATTAATCTGGAAATTAGCAATAAATAGCCAAAACAGAGACTTGCAAAAAGCAACCTTATATTCAGCATGATCTCAGAAGGTGCGATTATTTAAGAAATCAAAACCAAGCCTCACAATTTCATTGAGCTGGTTTTCTCTGCTTATACCAGCAGGATGATCTCCATATTGCAAAAAATTAGAAGTTTTACCATCCCAATAATCGCCGAATTGAGTATGATTAGCTCCTTCTATAGAGTGGATGAGCGGATGCGACGGCAAAAGATGTTTCTCCTTCATGACTTTATCTGGTGGGACGAGTCCATCGTGTGTGCCGCTGATACTTAATGTTGGAATTTTTAGACTCTTCAGGCAGTGAATTGGCGACGGGAATGATCCCCAAAACATGAGTGAATCAACGTGGTTAGGTGATTTAAATGTATATTTTGCTGCGGCTACTCCACCCAAGGAATGACCAGCTAAACACCAATGCTCAATCCCTGGAAACGTTTTTCGAATTAAGCTATTTTGAGACAAAGAGTTATCGTTGTCAAGAAGTGCGAAACCTAGTGGCACATTTTGTACAACGCACAAGATGCCTCGCTTGGCAAAACTGGCAGCAACTTTTGCATACGCTCTAAAATCAACAAATCCTCCTGGCAAAATCAATATCCCCATCTTACACTTTCTAGAATTTGGCTTGTAAGCATAAAACGAATTGGTATAGCGTTTTCCAGCTAAACCAAGTTCTGTTAGCCAGGTTGCAACATTTTTACCTCTAATTTGCCATGTTGAAGTGATTGGATTGAAATTTTCAGGGTAAACCAATTCAATATCATTGCGGCTTTTTAGATAGTTTGAGACACTTGGTAGTGGAGACAATTTTTCGCCTCTAATTATTCTTTTCAACGGATGCGCTTCGTGTGGATTCAAATTTTGGGAGTCAAGATTATCTCTGAATATCGCCTCTATTTTTCGAAGTGATTCCTTATTCTTTATAGCATTAGTTTTGTCATCATTTTCGTCATTCGCCAGAAGCTGAATAAGTGACAATATTGATTCAATATGTCTTTCGTCTCTAATGGTTCTTGCTATGTTTAGCGCCTCCTCAGTACTTATGGGCTCTTCCAAGAGTTTTTTTACTGTAACTGCTGTCTTTGTATCATGGTAGTTGTCTTCACTTCGAAAATGATCGGAAACGAATGAGGTGAGTATGTTTTTTTCGTTTGTTGTGATAAGCCCATCGGCTTTAATCATCCATACCAGGAGCGTTGCTGTCGCAGTGTTTTCCCAGAGGGTCAAGCTTCCCATTTGCGGGGATCGAATTTTTAACTAGATTCTCCTACTATCCTAGGCAAATCCTAAAAAGTTTCAAAAAATAAACGCTGCGAAAAAGCTAACGACCGAGAAATTCGAATCTTGGCTAACGGCAAGAGGCATCGCCGTTATGGCTTGCTAGCAGGAGTGACTTAACTTCCGATCACCGATGGAACTAATTGCTTACTGGCGTGAACAAGGATCCCCTTCAATCACCCATCAGGCGGCAAGGCATCAATCACCACAAGTCCATGGCTAACCAAGTCAAAGAGAAGAACTATCCCGAGGGTTGCTAGCGAAATCATGAACAGTTCTCGGGCTCGACTCGTGCCTGAGCGTCGCCTGGAGCGTGAATACATCCACCCCTGTCTCCGCATGTCTGGCATGGCTGGCCTCAGTTGGTGAGGGTGGACGTGAAACCCGGCTGCCCTTCCCCACTTGCAACAGATCTGACCAATCGCCTTTCGAGTGAGGTGCCCCTCTCAGGCCCAATGGGTCAATTGAGTGATCAGGCGACGGCTCTTGGAGTCTCAGGGCTGCTTGAAGATCTCTCGATTTGATGCAGAAATTGCGTCATGCCCCAACTGATGCAGAAAGGGGAACATTCAGGCAGTCACGCCTGACCCATGACCCGCGACACACGCACCCATCATCCACGGTGGTGGGCTGCAACCACAGGCAGAAGCAAGTGGGTTGGGCGCTGGAGATTGCGTAACAACCCTGCGTGACGACCCACAACATCGACGGCATCATCTGACCACTCAAGGTTGTTTGATGCAGCGCTCCATCAACTTGTCGCTTTCGCTTGGTGGTGCCGCTGCACTCATCCTCGCCAACACTCCTCTCTTGCCTGCTGCTGCTCAAGAAGCAGACACTGCTGAGGATCTCGGCGGTTTGATGAGCATCAGCCTCAAAGACGTCGTCAAGCCCACCATTGGCTTTCAAGGGGCTCTGCAAGGTGCAGGCACCCCCAACCAAGCCGGCATCGGCGGCTTTCTTCCCCTCTCGGTTGGCGAGAACAGCGTCTGGTTCCTTGATGCCCTGGTTAACGTCAACTTTGCTGATCGCGATGGTGAGAGCAGCATCATCAACACCGATGTGGATGGAGGCTTCTCCACCTCCACACGCCTGGGTTACCGCTGGCTCAATGATGACCGCAGCTGGATGTTTGGGTTGAATGCGGGCTATGACACTCGCACCATCGCATCAGGTAACGCAGATATCCCAGTTTTCGACAAGCAAACAATCTTTTTCAACCAAGTTGGTATTAACGCAGAAGCGGTCTCCAACAGCTGGACCTTCAATGGCTATGGGCTGATCCCATTCGGGGATGTGGAGCAGAAACTCAACAGTGTTTATGACGCTGGTGCACTCAAAACCTACGGATTGGATATTGGCTATTTCATTACCCCGGCACTGCATGCCTCTGCTGGTTACTACTACCAGCACCGTGATCAAGAAGACGTCGATGGTTCAGGTGTGCGCGGTCGCCTCGCTTATGACATCAGCCAAGGGTTAACAACTGGTATTAATATTTCCTATGACGAGACTTACAATACGCGCATTTCAGCCGATCTCAGTGTTCGCTTTGGCGGCCCAAGCACAACAGCAGCCAAGAAGAAAAAGTGGGAGAATCCAACAATTAATGCCCTAACCGCATCACCCAAGAACAGGGATGTGCGGGTACACGACTCGAAATGCGACAAGTGCTCGACAAGTGCTTAATGCATGAACTCAACTAAACAGGAACAGGGAGGTGTGCGGGTGCACTAAGTGGCCCTTGCGCCAGCTGCTGCTACTACTGAGCCTTTTCCCTAACAACCTAACCACCCAAAGCCCTTGCAGCAGGGGGTTTTATTTCTTGAACCTCGCCAATAATCCCCCAAATCAGCTTTCAATACCTGGCACTACTGCCAACAAAATAGTCATAGTTTTCACCCGCTCAGCCGCCTAATCCATCCACAAAAAACGCAAGGCAGAGCAAATAAAGCCTCCGCGTTCTTTAACCCTACATCTACTCATACCTCCTCAACGCAACTGCCAAAACCTTCGCTCCCTATCGCTATCACGGATGCCATTCGCCTTGCGAAATCTCACCGCAACTTGATGCCACTCCTCTGGGATTTGATTGAGCCGAACATCAAATGCAAATGGGAGTTGCTGCTGTCCTGGTGATATTCGATTTCTCATACTTCTGCTGCTCCTCCTGCTCTGAACCAATCGCTTCAGCATCCTTGAGCCCCAATGGCACTTAGCTCCTCCCTTGGAGTGATGGTGATACTTCTGGCAAAACCGTGCATATCGCTTGGAACATCCCTTCAAGCTTGATGCCAATTTCAGAAAGCTTGGGTGCCACTCACTGATGCCATCACACTCCAATCTGCCATCATGTCCGTAATTGAAATAGGCATCATAAAACCCTTTTCTGATTCCAGCTGCTTTGGGATTGGCGTGGATGTCGCGCAACGTATTCAGCACTCGTCTGTGGTTTTTAGCTGCAATCGCAGTGGCGAAATACCGAGCCTCCCAGAAGTGCCCGCAACGCCCAGAAAGACGATTCAAAGCCATCGCTGAGTACCAACCAATCCAATGCATCAGCTTTGGCAGCTTGGATGCATCGTCAGGTCTTATGAGCAAGTGCAGGTGATTTGCCATCAAACAAACCGCATACACCTTGCAAGCAACCTTTTGCTTGGCTTTGGCGAGCACCGCCAACAGCACATCCCTTCTTAAGCCTTTAGCGATCAAAAACTGTCGACTGTTGCACCGCAGTGTGATGTGAAAGGAGTGGCCTGCTGGCAAAGAACGTGGTTGACGTGCCATGACCTCAGCATTGATCTATGCCATGCTTGATTGGGCACCATTGATGTGTTTAAAACTCTAGATGTTAAGTAGAGCCAGTCGTTTCAAGCAGCACCATCAAGCTGTCTGCACAGAACTCGATGGCGAGGTGGCTTTGTTTCAAAGCAAAACCTGCGACTATCTAGTTCTCAACGAGACAGGCTCAGCCATTTGGAATGCACTCAAGACTCAGCCATCACTGGCTGAAATCTGCTTTCAGCTACAAGAGGAATACGATGTTGATCCAGACGAGTGCCAATCCTCTGTTGAAGCCTGGCTGGAAGCGGCCTTAGAGAAGAAAGTGGTTTCTACAATCAATAGCTAGATCATTAAAAACAAAAGCGCGTCTCAAGTTTTTTGCACCAAACCTCACCGCCCAGCTGGTTACCACCGAGCATCTGAAAGCCAAGACGTGAAAAATAACGCCGCATCGACGCTTTTTGAAGGCCTGGATTAATGTTTTCAGACAGCAAGACTTTTGCTCGATGATCACGTTTCTCTACTACACGATCAAACCCTTGAAGAAATGTCCGAAAGAGCTGATTCGCCAACCGTTGGTAGCTTAGGTTTTCTGTCAGATATCGTGCTGTCGGGGTGATATACATACGTTGAAAGTAGGCATGACTTCCGAGTTCTAGTGAAGCCTCTAGCTCTCTTAATACAACAAATACAATGCCATTAATCGCGCCTAATTGATCGCGTGAAATTGCGGCTGGCTGTCGCAATATCGGCTTTTTAAGCAGATCCATTTGATTTGAGCCATAGCCATTACTTGATGCACTTCTGAAAGACCTGAGTTCCTCTTGATACGCATTTCCATACTGTTTCCAGAAATCCTTCAATTCGCTTCTGAGCTGATCATTCACCTCTCCAAATACAAATTCAATGCGCGGCTCAGTCAAGTTCCGGCCCCTCATACTGAAAGCGTTTCATCACTCCAGACAATCCCTTAGCGAGTCGTTGTCGCTGCTCAATTGAAAGCTGCTCTGCTCCTTCCCCTGTACGACCTGAGCGAAAAAAACGCTCACAACCGGCAGGTTTTTCAGCAAATCCATCCACATCCTCTTCCAGCTTTTTCAGTCGATCGATGGAGGTGTTGTCTAAAGCCTGTTGAATGAGCTCAGCCTCAGCAGGAAGCCCCAAGAATTTGACTAATTTTGCAAACGTCTCCAATCCGTTTGCCAACATGTCTTCATAGCGCATGATCAAGACTGGAAGTTGAGTTTGATCAGCCCAGGAGCGTACATGCTGATCCCAGCGGCCCATATGTTGACGCACCTGATTGCCACCAAAGCGCTCCCCTGGCAACAGAGCTGCACTGGAATCCAGCAAGTAATCCACACAATGTTCCAACGGCCATGAGAAGAAGTGGCTGAGTGATACGGCCACATCTTCTGGGTGACGCAGGATATAAACAACACCGGAGCAACCGGCAGTGCTCACCACCGGACGACCACGGGAATCAGGGGATTGGAAAGCATCATGCACTTTGTGAAAACGCTCGCCTTCTGCAAAAAGCCATGCACTGGCACCAGCACGACCGCGCATAGGGTCAAGCTCACTAAAACTCAGATCACAACTGTTCACCCCCAATTGGTCGTCCAACCAAAGCCTGGATGAGGCAATCGCACCCGTTTCAATATCTTGGTTGAGGTTGAGCTCTTCCCCAGGATTATCTCCCGCTAATCTCATCAATTCAGTAATAAAAACCCGGCACCAGGTGTTCCCTGATTTGGGATAAGAAGCGAGATACCAGTAGCGTTGATCTTCAGTCATTGCTTGCGCCCTCTTCTTTTATCTCTTTGCGCTGTTGCATCGATTCCGGTTGCAAGAGGTCCACCTTCTTGATGCTTTCGGCCATTGATTTGATTCCATCTGGGACAACCAAGGCATGCATCGGCACCGTTCGAGCTAGTGCAGCTGCCTGCATAAACAACTGCGCTTCTGCATCCATTCCTCGATACATCCTGGCGTGAAAGGCGTTATTGCGCAGGCGCATTAATGCAGCTGTTTGCGAGAAATTGTGTGAAGCTCTGATAGATACTTTTTCCACTTCAACGCCCTCTTCAGGGTCATCTTCCTTACCTGATTCCTCTTTGGCACGGTTTAAGGCATAGATCAGCCGCAATGGTGTTGGCTGGCTCATGCAATCCAAATCGTGCGCGAGTAGTGCATATCGCTTCAATCCCTTTCTCACCGGTGGCAACTGCTGCCAATTGAGTTCCAAAGCCACAGCAGCGTCATGCCAGAGTTTGAGTTGATGCATCCCTGGCAGAACCAACCCATCAGGGCTCACGGCAACGAGCTCACTGCTAAGCAAACGCCAACCCTCTTGAAGCAAACACCAGGCCAGGGTGGACTTTCCAGCAGCTGGATGGCCCATCAGGAGGATGGCCTCACCATCGCGCTCCAGCGCTGTTCCATGCAAAACCAATGCACCACGCTGGATCGCCAACGCCCCGAGTCCACTGGTGACAACAAACGTGCGGATGTCGCGGTCGCTGACGCTGTCATCCCAGCGCTGCCATTCCAACCGCTCACCGCTTGTGGCACGAAACCAGCCAATGCCTTCAAGTTCCAGACGCCATTGCTGCGGCGCCAACTGCAACGTTGGCGTGCTGTGGGGACTGACCTGCAGTTCTGGCCACATCTGGTGATCAGCTTCCACCAGCTGCACCAACGGTTCACTGCCGGAGAGTGAAACTGCATCGGCTGGCATCAACTCCGGCAACGCCAACGATGACGACAGCAGCATGCCGAAAGCTTGATAGGTGCCAGGAGACGCTGGAGGCATCAGTGGGCAAGCTGGCGTTGAGACATCAATGCTGCCAACGCCACAACATCCCAGCCTGCAATGGACGCCAACAACACCAGCACTCTTGCTGTCTGGGAATTGAGGCTGCCTGCTGGCAGCAGCCCAGTCCCAGGCTTACCGAATGCCCCTCACCATCCACGAGCCACTTGCGTGCAAATTTGCGTGCAATCAACTTCAAGGCGCTGCGCCAAGACCCCTAAGAAGCAAGTGTCTGACAATTAAAAAGGGCCCTTCCAGGCCCCATGAGTCATTTGGGTGATAAGGCTGACCTCACCCCATCTCCCTTAAAAGGGTCAGGCAGCAACAGGGGCTGCTTGACGGGAGAAACGTACGATGTTGTTCGCAGTTACGGGATTTGCTCTAACCGAGCAGGCTTCAGTCATCCTCCTTATGTCCCGTCGAAACCATTGCAGCCCCCTGATTGAGGGAGGAATGGAGCTGAGCGGAATCGAACCGCTGTCCGAAACACTGGTGTGAACCACCTAGTCCAGACGAGCTGGACAAGGTCATTCTGTCAGCAAAACTGACTGGACGCACAAGCGAGCTTGAATCATGAACAATAAACAGCCTCAAGCATCCATCTCTCACACAAGAAGATCACTGAACGTAGAAGCAAATAGCGACAGAGAAGCATCAACAACTGAATCAATCATGATCTGTATATCTCAGCAAAGCCAATCAACAGCCACACAGAGCGGCGCACAACATTACCGGAAGTTCAACGGACAACTAAGCAGAGACCTTCAAGCCGACAGCTCCAAGACATCATCCCAAAACAATTCATTGAATTGTGATGCCCAACGCAGATAGCCTGAACAGCAATCAGTTGAATTCACTGATAGGACGAAAAAGCTTCTCAATACTGCCGTCATGATGCATTCTAGAAATAGCAATATCAATACGTTTTCTCAGATCACCGTCCAGAGAAGACCGGATAGCAAAAGCAGACGGGATGAGGTATTTCATTTCATGTGAAATATAATACCTACTAGGATCGGAAAGATTGGCCCGTACTTGACTTAAAACAACAGTATCAGACACCACATGCCGAACCTCGCCGCTCGCCAACATAGTGGTTAGTTTTTTGACCCCGATAACACTCTTGACCTTGGCATATGACGGCTCAATTCCAGACTCTTCCACTTCACCAAGGATCCACTCCTCTTCTTTTGTTCCTGCCGTAACAGCAATACCCTCTAAAAGCATCGTCCTGAAAGACTCACGATCTAGCCCTGAAACTGGCTTTGGCAGTTGATCTGCAACGACAATGCTCACCAGAGCACCAACAAGCATGGAAAGAAATAGAAGCCTAAAAAGACTCGCAAAAAAGATTAGCGCCTTAGCCTGATGATTTTTATGCATTATTTTATCCACGCCACTACCAAGCGCTAGCATGATCCAAGCCTTAAAAAAATTCCCCCTCTTACTACTATCAAAGCCACTCATTCCTAGAAAATTATTCTCAAGCCTAGCGATGCAATACGTCGCAGCGAATGAAACCAATAGCAACACAAGAGCCGAACGAACAATTGTTTCACTAGTTAAAGCCCGAGCCACGAAAGAGAGAATCGGCACTTGATTGCTCTTCCTTGAGAGGACAGCAATCTTTGTCGAAGTATAAGGAAGAGTGAAATCAACCAGTTCAAGCCGATCAGCAGTGACCCAAGGGCATGAAGCTAAAACATCAATCTCGCCATCTGCAATCTGACGGATTGCCTGGCTAAATGTTGGAATTGGCTTCAGAGAATAATCAATCCCAGCAACTTCGGACACTCTCCTCCACAGTTCAAGGGAAAAGCCGGTATACAAATTTGAATCATTTAAGTCTGAACATGGCATGTAGTCATCAACAATCCCAACAACTAAATCAGCTCGCTGCTCCGCCCTAGAGTCAAAAGGGATGCAGGCGACGATAAAAACAAAAAAACAGCCAAACAAAAACCGACGAAACAGCATTTCAACACCCCTGCCATTCATTCTTGGTGATCAAAGAAGATGAAAAAAGCAACGTTGCTAGCCATCCTTGCTATGAACTGACATTTTCTTGCTCTCATCTTGGGATTGTCATCCGATCCAAGTAAACAATCTTACTTGATTGCAAATCAATACGCATAATTTCCAAAGATGTCCTCCCTTCTCTCCGCAGCCAAGGCATCCCTCCAAACCGGAGAGAGTGATTGAACAGATCAGCAAGCCACGTTCCAACCTCTGCGATTGATGAACTGGTTCGAACAATGGCAGCCTGGCCGTTCAACCCTCGTGACGTGATGGAGCCCAACCGAGATTGAGTCGAAAGAACCAGTTGTCAGCTGTGGCAATACTGCCTCAGGGGCTGGAAGACTGCGGATGCGAGGAACTCGAGGCCCTCGGAGCGCATGATGTGCATCCGCTACGGCGGGCGGCCTCATTCCAAGCCGACATGGCCTGTCTCTACAGGCTTCACCTGCAGGCACGCCTGCCATTCCGCCTGCTGCGGGAAGTCGCCCGCTTCCGCTGCCAAGGCCGCCAAAACCTCTATGACGGCGTTTGGAGTGCTTTGGACTGGGAGCGCTGGCTGCATCCATCGATGACCTTCCGGGTGGATGTGACCGGAACCGCTCCAGGACTCAACCACAGCCATTTCTCTGCACTGCAGGTCAAAAACGCCCTCGTTGACCTACAGCGCGAGCTCTGGGGAGAGCGCTCATCCATCGACCTGGACAACCCTGATCTTGCCTTGCATCTGCACCTCAATCGCGGAGAGGCGGTATTGAGCCTGGATGGCAGCGGCGGCAGCCTGCATCGGCGGGGCTATCGAGCCGCCATGGGAGATGCACCCCTGAAGGAAAACCTGGCTGCCGGCCTGATCCGACTCAGCGGCTGGAACGGAACAACCCCACTGGTGGATCCCTGCTGCGGATCGGGCGTTCTGTTGATCGAAGCAGCCGGAATGGTTACTGATCAGGCCCCAGGCCTAGGACGTTTATTCGCACTCCAAGAATGGGCTGATTTCAATCAGGAGCTCTGGCAACAAGAACTAGACCGAGCCAAAGCTCGATTTCACCCTCCCTCTCAACTGCCACCGATCATCGGATTTGAACGCGACCCTGCCATCGCCAACCAAGCCCGCAACAATGTTGAATCCGCTGGACTGGGCAGCGTGATTGAGATCCGCAGCGGCGATTTCCAAACGCAAACTCTCCCCCCAGGGATTGGGGTGCTGGTGTGTAACCCTCCTTATGGCCAAAGGATCGGAACAGAAGATGATCTGGAAGGGTTCTACCGAGCCCTGGGGAACTTTGTTCGACAACAGGCTTCGGGCTGGCAGATGTGGTTACTCAGCGGCAATCCTGCATTGACGGGCTTTCTTCGGTTAAAAACATCACGCCGGATCCCGATCAACAATGGCGGAATTGATTGCCGCTGGCTCCACTACGCCATTCGTTAATCATCAAACGAGCTGCCAGCCGTTCCCAAATACTTCAAGCCGTTCACTGCTTGAGGACTAAGCCCAGACCAAGAAGCCCATTTCAACAGGAGATGACCGGACCTCGGTGTGATCACCAGTAACCACATGGATACAAACCCAATTCAATACAGATTGCATGCAAAAACAGACAACAGCAGCGCAGATTCCTAAACAATCTTTTAAACCTCATAATCGTCGAACAATTTCATGAAACTGACTCGCCGTCAGGTCCTCAGAGCGAGCGCCTTTATTGCAGGCTTCTTACTGGCCTCAGATCCTTTGCGCGTTAAAGCTCGACCCGCGAAATATAGCCAGGTTAAGTTCAACCCAAAAGAACAACGCAGCCTTGCCGTTATCGGCGCAGGCATCAGCGGACTCTGCAGTGCTTACTTAGCAGCGCAAGCAGGTTTTCGTGTTGTTGTCCTTGAAGCAGATCAACGTTACGGCGGCCGCAGCCTCACTCTTAGACCATCTGATTCGAGTTACAGAGACTGGTGGTTCAAAACTTATAACCCCGAACGTTTGTTCGAGGAGATGTACGTCACAACCAAGCAAGAAGCCTCTGATTCGCCAGCACCAGCTCCCGAAGTTGCCAATTTTGATATCAGCAAGCGTCAAGATAACGACAAACCAGTTGAACTCTACCTCAACCTCGGGCCGGGACGAATCGCCAGCATTGACACAAGCCTTCTAAGTCTTTGCGATGAACTTGATGTCCCGCTTGAGCCATACATCTTCAAGGCCAACAACAATCTTCTTTCAACGGAAAAATTCAATAATGGAGAACCTGTTCGCTGGCAAGAAGTTCATTATTCCTTGATTGCAGAGCTGGCCGAACTCTTAGACAATGCCGTTCGCGAAGGATTAATTCTAAAAGGCTATGACCAACAGCGTGTCCTCTCCATCCTCAAACATTTCGGCAATCTGAATTCACAAGGCAAGACACCAGAACACTTGTCTGTAGTCGGCTATGTCCGCGATCGCGGTGGATGGAGAACGCCATGGAAAGTCCAACAACCCCTCTCTCTTCAAGAGGTGATTAATGGAGAGTTTGTTTTGCCTGGCAAGGAGCCAAGCATGTCGTTCCAGTCTTTCCTCTACCTTTCCAATTCAATTGATTGGCAACCAACCTTGTTGCAACCAGTTGGAGGAATGGACCGCATCTGGCAGAAACTTTTGTTGCGACCGATTCCACAACAAGCGCTTTTAGAACCACAACGCACTAGAGCCAGTCGAAAGACGCTTGTGGGAGATCTTGTCAAACTACGATCACCTGTTCAATCGATTCTCAATACACCCTCCGGCGTTCGCATCGAGGTCGCTGGACGCGATCAACCCTTGCTTGTAGACGCCTGCATTGTCACAGTCGCCCCACCCCTGCTTGGCGGCACAAGCAGCGCGCAGCTCACAGGAGAGTCACACAGTCAGCGAGCCATTCCGGCTCACATGCAAATTCAGACCAACCTGCCAGACCCGATCAAAACTGCACTGAGCTCCGTGGTCATGGCCTCCGCTATCAAAGTGGGCGTTCAAGCCAAACGACGATTCTGGGAAGAAGACAACGATATCTATGGGGGAATTAGCTGGACCAGCCAGATCTCACGACAAATCTGGTATCCATCAGACAGTTTCATGGAATCGACCGGGGTCTTAACCACGGCTTACAACGCCGGAGAAGAAGCAACAGAGTTCGGCAACTTCAACCGTGAGCAACGGATCGAAGCATCTGCCAAAGGCTGTGAAACTTTGCACCGCACGTTCCGCAATAACGTTCACCTGAACCGCTCCATTTCGATTGCCTGGCAACACATGCCTTGGCAGGTTGGTGGATTTGCAGCAGACACCTTTGAGACTCAACCAGAGGTCTATGAAGCGATCACCGATTGGCCCCAGGGCGGAATTTTGCTGGCGGGGGACAGTGCAAGCCAAATGCCTGGCTGGCAAGAGGGTGGAGTCTCCGCTGCACAATTGGCGATCCGCGCCCTCGTGGAAGGGCGGCGATCGAACGACCCAGCCCTGTACCGCTCCTAACAGATGGAGGCACGCGACACGCCCAGCCCTGAATCACTCCAACAACCATCAAAACATCATGAGCGATGCAACTTCGGATCACACCGACTGCTGGCTAAAACATGAATAAGCAGCTCACCAGGGATCGAATTCAACCGATTATTGGCCGCTTTCGAACGGCATGATCACCAGACCATCCTTCATCAATCAACGCACTAATCCGCCACATACCCTCCACTCGAATAGCTAAAAATCAACACCCAATCGCTCCACTTAAAGCCAGATCAGTTCAGCCAGAAACCAATAAATCATCAGACTGAACATCAAAAAGCAAGGCAGGTCCTCCCCTCAAACATGAAATTCGTGGACAGAAGTCCTATCGTTGAAAATCATAGAATTCACGTTTTTTCTGAGTCTTGATTGACAAATACCCGCATTGGCCCAATAACACATTCGAGACATCATCATTTCATGCAAGCCTGAAATGAGCCGAGTCAAATCATCGACTAAACAAGACATCAAAACGTTCAGCATTCCTCCTAAGCCTCTCGTCGAACCCCTTAGCGGCCCAAAACAGCCCTCACCGTTTTCATCACCCCTTCGAGAGTCTGCGGCAAAAACGGTCCTTTCAACACCTGCCCGCCAAGACGGAAACTCACGCCAGCCAAGATCAAATCAATCAGCGCTAGTGCGAGCAAGGACTTGATCAAGCTGAGCCTCCAAGCGTCCTGAATCCAAAGCAGCAAAGCCGCCTCTGCAGACAACAAGGCCAACAACATGGCTGTGCCGCCCATCGCCAAAAACAAACCACCGCTAATCAGACGCCGTTTCTCCCGATCCACCTCTTGCAGGGCCATGCGCACATGCAGGTCCATCACAGAAGCGGCCAGAGCGGTCACGCGCCCCGCCGCACCTAGGCCACGTGCTTGCTCAGAGCTGTTCATCGTGCTCGACGTCCACCACTCAGCATCAAGCCAAAGAGAACGCCAACTCCAAGGGCAATGCCCACTGACAACAAAGGACGCTGACGCACAGGCTTCTCGATCCGTGGCCTGAGGGTGCTGTTCAGTTCATCCAAGAGTTGTTCAAGCTGTTCTTCCAAAGGCTCGAGGCTGTCCGCCAAATGGCGGCCTTGATCTCCGGCTGTTTGCATCAATTCATCCAACTGCTCACGCACCCCCTGGGCCGTCAAGCCAGTGTTCTGCTCAATCAGCCGAATGACTTCGTCCATGCTGCCGCGTGTGGCTTCCAAAGTATGTCGAGCCAAATCAGGCCAACGCTTCTGAATTGTCGGCAGAAGTTGTTCAAACCGTTCACGAAACTGATGCTCAGCGCTGCCATTGGGCTGAGACGCCGCTGAGTCCATGGACGCTCACATCAAACAGTTCTATTAATTTTAGTCAGTCGAGACTGATCGCAACACAACAAACGCTTGCCGGCAGTGTGGCCAAAACCACATAAAAATCAGCATCATTTCAAATGCCGCCGCCAACAACAACAGACCAACCCAAGGGCTCCGACATACCCCTGGATTCACAATGCTCTCCAGCTCGACTGGATCAGAGACAAGCAAAACAACTCAGCCAATGCGTAGCCAATACGACGTCATTCTTTTGAACAAGCCACGAAACAAGAACTCCTGACGCTCTCAAACAACAAGGCACCTGAGCATGTCATTAACACGCAGAGATCGAACGACAAACCACCCCGGTTAACCAGCCAAGGATTGATTGTTTGCGCAAATCGAGAGAGTGCTGCTGGGATATTGAAGCTGTCCAAAATGATAGGTCCGACAAAACATCTCCCTAGCCCGGATAGCAGCGTGAAACCCATTGCAGCCCGAACCAACCCATCAACCAACAGCACAGCACCCATCAACCAACAACACCCATCAAAAGGGATTGTTGTCTTTAACCTGATGCCAATCAAGGCTTTATCGATGCAGCGATATTCAGCACAGAGATCTCGCCCAAAGCAGTCCACGGCACCCGATGCTCACTGCCCAATGGATTCGGATCTCGATCGACTCAACCGACAGCTCCAACACTGAACTTGATCAGATGCCCCGCTATGCACTGTTGAGACACACGGGTGCTCCAGACGATCCTTCGGGATGTCATTACGACCTCTTACTTGAGGACGGGGATGCCTGTCGCACCTGGAGGCTTCCCATGATCCCCAGGAATGATTCC
Organism: Cyanobium sp. NAT70; assembly: GCA_002701375.1. Lineage (GTDB taxonomy): Bacteria > Cyanobacteriota > Cyanobacteriia > PCC-6307 > Cyanobiaceae > Parasynechococcus. Next base: position 103,756 of record NZVB01000036.1, read on the forward strand.
AGTCCTCAACACGCCACACCCCTACCAGCGCATCGGCTGATCTGGCTCATGCCGCGCAGTGCTGCCGTCTCTGGGGGACGGGGCTGGGCTGAACGCATCGCCTCCGGCACATGGCAGGGATCGCTTCCCGAGGGAGACAACACTGCCCTTCGCATCACGCTGGAGACAGGGCCTCTTCAAGGGACTTTGGAGATCAGCTCTCAGGAATGTCGTTTGCATCCAACAAAGAAAGATTGTGACGTTGCCACAGCCAACAAGCTGAGCTGAATCCTTCGAACTCAGCATCAAGATCAAAGGCGACGCGCTGATGAGGACAACCCTTGAGTTTTGCAAAAGCTCAGCTATTTTGAAGCGTCCTATCGATCCCGCTCCTGTTGGTTTACATCAATCAGGTCGGGTTGACGCATTTCAAGTCCTTCGGTGGGGCAATGACGATCCCTCTCGAGGAGGGATTCACAGTGGTGACCGGTCCAAATGGTTCCGGCAAAAGCAACATTCTTGATGGCGTTCTGTTCTGCCTCGGCCTTGCCACCAGTCGTGGAATGCGAGCCGATCGCTTGCCGGATCTAATCAATAGCGGTGTTCTCAAAGCTGGCAAAGCAGCCGAAACTATTGTCAGTGTCCGCTTTGATCTAAGCGACTGGGCCCCTGATGCTGCTGAAGAGGGGCTTGACGCGCCTGAGGAAGGGCCTTGGATTCGAAACGATCAATCGGAATGGACCGTCACCCGCAAGCTCAGGGTGATGCCAGGCGGCTCCTACAGCTCGAGCTACAGCGCCGACGGGATCCCCTGCAACCTGCAACAGCTGCAAACCCAATTGCGCCGATTGCGCATCGATCCTGAAGGCAGCAACGTTGTGATGCAGGGTGATGTCACACGCATCGTCTCGATGAGCAACCGCGACCGCCGCGGCCTCATCGATGAACTGGCTGGTGTGGCCCTGTTCGATACCCGCATCGAACAAACCCGTCGCAAACTTGATGATGTGCAAGACCGGCAAGAGCGCTGCCGGATCATCGAGCAGGAACTGCTCAGCAGCCGCCAACGTCTTGAGAAGGATTGCGCCAAAGCAAGGCAATATCAAGAGTTACGCGGCCGACTACACCTCGGCCGCCAACAGGAAATGGTTCTGGCCTTTGAAGCGGCAGGCCAGGCCCTGAAAGATTTGAGCACGCGACGCGATGCACTGGAAGCGCAGGAACAGCGCGATGGTGTCGCGATCAGCAACGCAGATGAGGTTCTCACCAAAGCCACGGCCGAACTGCAAACCCTGCAAGACCAAGTCAAGGCTCTAGGCGAAGACCAACTGTTAGCGGTTCAGGCGGAACTAGCAGGGCTGGAGGTCAGTGGTCGCGAATTGGAGCGTCAGGCCGGACAACATCAAGAAGAAGGGCAGCGATTGCAAGGGCTACGCCATGAACTCAGCTCCCGCCGCCAGGACTGGCAACACCAAAGTCAGGCACTCGAAAAGGACCCGAACGAATCGGCTCTAGCCAACGCTGAAACAACCTGTCGCTCCGCAGAATCAGCCGTTGAGGTCTCCCGACGCCGACTGAGTGATGTCGCCGGGCGCTCCGGTGCCTGGCTGCAAGAGCAAAAACGACGCAGTGAACGTCGCCAGGAACTTCAGGCCACGGTCTCTCCTCTGCAACAAGAACAACAGCAGCTCCAAGAACGACTGCGCCAGGACGCGGAACGGCTGGATGAGCTGGGTCGTGAACAACAGCAAGACGGGAGTGAGGAACAGGCCGTTCAGCAACGGCTGCAAACACTGGATGAAGAGTGGCAAACCCTGCTTCAAAACCTCACAACCGGCAAACAGACCCTGCAAAAAACTGTCGATTCGTTGTCCGTGCAGCAACGCACTCGCTCAAGATTGGAACAGGAGCAAACGAGGCTGGAGCGAGAGATCGCCAGGCTCGAGAGTCGTCGTGATGCCCTCCAAGAAAGCCGTGGCACCGGTGCGTTACGACTGCTGCTCGAGGCAGGGCTAGACGGAATCCACGGGCCGGTCGCTCAGCTGGGCGAGGTGGAGGAACGCCATCGACTCGCCCTCGAAGTCGCTGCCGGTGCACGACTGGGTCAGGTGGTCGTCGATGACGACAGGATCGCGGCACGGGCCATCGACCTGCTCAAAAGTCGCCGCGCTGGTCGCCTCACCTTTCTACCGCTCAACAAAATCCGCGCCCCAGGTGGATCAGGAAGCAGTGCAAGCGCTGGTGCAGCCATGGCCCGTGCCTCGCGTCCGGGAGACGAGGAGGGGCAAGGCCTGATTGGCCGTGCCGTGGAATTGGTGCACTTCGAGCCGGTCTACGGAGACGTGTTTGCCTATGTCTTCGGAGACACCCTGGTGTTCCGTGATCTCTCGACAGCCCGGCAGCGCCTGGGACGGACTCGGGCCGTCACCCTCGATGGTGAGCTGCTTGAAAAGAGCGGTGCAATGACTGGAGGCAGCTTCTCAAGCCGCAACCATGGCCTCAGCTTTGGCAGAAGCAGCGACAGTGATGAAGCAGAACCTCTGCGCAGACGCCTGTTGGAGCTTGGGGAAACGATGGTGGCCTGCCGCCGTCAGGAAGCGACCCTCAGTCAATCTGTGGAACAACAGCGACCAGCGTTGCGCGACTTGGAGCAGCGACAAGCGGCTCTCATTGCAGAACGCAATGCAGCGCGTCGAAACCATGGCCCCCTGCTTGAACGACATCAACAGCGATCCGACCGGCTCAGCAAACTGCAACGGGACCAACACGACCAGCAGCAACGGCTCGACACAATCGCTCGCACGCTTGAGCCGCTTTGTCACGAGCTAGATCAGTTGAACGAGGCGGAACGCAGCAGCAGTGGCAACGACGATGCAAGCGCCTGGCAACAACTCCAGCAAGACCTGGAACGAGCTGATGCAACGTTGGAACAGGCTCGGCAGCAACGTGATGCCCTGCTCAATGCCCGTCGAGAGAGACAACTGGCGCTCGAACGACTCGGTGACCAGAAGCAGGCGCTCGAGGCGGAGGAAGGGCGGCTGAAGGAAGCCGTCCAGACCCTTGCCACAGCGCATGGCGCCTGGCGTCAGCAACAGCAGGACCTTCAGCAAACCCGCGAGCGACTGACGCAGCAGCAACATGAGCTGCAGGAGAGTTTTGGAGAACAACGGCGGGCCCGTGATGCTGCTGAAGCAGAAGTCTCTCGGCAGAGACAGGCCTTACAGCAGGCTCGCTGGAACTTGGAACGCCTCCAAGACGAACGAAAAGCCCTACTCGAAGAGCAACGCAGTGGTGGCATCCGCTTAAAGGAGATGGAACAGGCGCTTCCTGACCCCCGTCCGGAAATCCCTGACGAGGTGCGCTTGGCCGGGCTGGACGCCCTTCAACACGACCTTCAAGCGATTCAAAAACGCATGGAAGCCTTAGAGCCGGTCAACATGCTGGCGTTGGAGGAACTCGAAGCCCTTGAGCAACGCTTGCAAGAGCTCAACGACAGGCTGGAGGTGTTGAACAACGAGCGGGAGGAGCTCTTATTGCGGATTGAGACGGTTGCCACCCTGCGCCAAGAGGCATTCATGGAAGCGTTCACCGCCGTCGATGGTCACTTCCGAGAGATTTTTGCCTCGTTATCCGATGGCGATGGTCACCTGCAGCTGGAAAACAAAGAGGATCCCCTGGAAGGCGGTCTCACCTTGGTCGCTCACCCCAAAGGAAAAGCAGTACGACGTCTAGCGGCGATGTCTGGAGGGGAAAAGTCCCTGACAGCTCTGAGTTTCCTCTTCGCCCTGCAACGGTTCCGGCCTTCTCCCTTCTACGCCTTAGATGAAGTGGATAGTTTTTTAGACGGCGTCAATGTGGAGCGTCTTGCAGCCCTCATCGCCCGTCAGGCCAAGGCGGCTCAATTTCTTGTGGTCAGTCATCGACGGCCGATGATTGCTGCATCGGAACGCACGATCGGCGTCACCCAGGCCCGCGGTGCTCATACACAAGTGATTGGACTTCCCGATGCCGCCTGATCTGGCATCTGAGAAGGCTTGCGCCAAAATGCTTTAACACTGCCTGGCCCAAGGCCCGCGTTTGACCCAGCCCCCTTCCGCGAACGACCCCATGGCCACCGTGCCGAGCGATCGTCTCTGGCTGCGCTCCGAACTGATGGGGACTCAGGTCATCACCCGAGACACCGGCAGGCGTCTCGGCGTTGTTGGAGAAGTGATTGTGGACATCGATCGGCGTGAAGTCGTCGCGGTCGGTCTGCGAGACAACCCATTAACGCGCTTTTTGCCGGGCTTGCCCCGTTGGATGCCGCTAGACCGCATCCGTCAGGTCGGTGACGTGATTTTGGTGGACTCCGCCGATTCGTTGAGCGAGTCCTTTAACCCCGAGCGGTATAGCAGGGTGATCAATTGCCAAGTGATCACAGAATCTGGTCGTCAACTCGGCCGAGTGCTTGGTTTTGCCTTCGATATCGAGACCGGAGAACTCACCACCCTGGTGATGGGTGCTCTCGGTGTTCCTCTCCTGGGCGAAGGAGTTCTCAGTACCTGGGAAATGCCGGTGGAGGAGATCGTCAGCAGCGGTCCAGACCGAATCATTGTCTACGAAGGTGCTGAGGAGAAGCTGAAGCAGTTGAGTAGCGGCGTCTTAGAGAAACTCGGGGTTGGCGGGACCAGCTGGGAAGAACAGGAGCGTGAGCGTTATCGCGTCAATCTGGTTCCGGTCGAAAACCAACTCGCATCCGGACAACCGGTGGAACAAGAACAGCGGCGCTTGCAAGCGGCCGAGAGCCAGCGCTTTGAACCAGAAGAAGAAATGGAATATGTGGAACTCGAAGATCAGCGGCGAGAGACCGTGCAGCAACGTCGTTATTTGGATGATCAGGATGATCTCTATAACGACATGCCTCAGCCCACCAGACGACCGGTGCCCGCATCGAGAAGGCCTGTGCAACAGCCTGGTGAGCCACTCGATGTGGAGCCAATGCAGGAACAACCGAGCCGAATCGATCAACCCAGCGACGACAGCCTCGACGATCCCTGGTGATGCGGTTCAATTTGAACATGCATCCCTAAGAATTCAGCGTGAGCACTGCGACGGTCCGCCGCCCCGAACAACGACAACTCACCGCTGTTCCTAACCAACGTCAGAGCAAAGACCTACAGCTTGACTTCATTTTTAAGGGACTTGTCGTCGTTCTACTAGGTTTCATCGCTCATGGAGTTGCCAAACCATCCGCCTTGGATCGTTGCATCCGCAACCGATATCAACAAGTGCTTGAAAGTCATCAATTAACGGATCAACAGATCACTGAAGCAATCCGCACAAGTGAATTCAACAAGGCGACGAACTTCTGCAATGGGGGCAATGGACGGCTGAGCTGGAACAACTAATCCTCAACTTTTCTCAAACCGCAAAGAAGCACTGTTCACGCAATAACGTTGACCAGTTGGTGCCGGACCATCCGAAAAAACATGGCCAAGGTGAGCATCACAGCGGGCGCATTGAATCTCCGTGCGTGCCATGCCGTAGCTGAAATCTTGTTTCGTTTTAATCGCACCTGCTGTCACTCCATCCCAGAAACTGGGCCAACCTGTTCCTGAATCAAACTTGGTCTTCGAGTCAAACAACGGAGCATCACAGCAAATGCAGTGATACATCCCCGAGTCTTTGAGATTCCAGTACTCACCAGTAAAAGCACGTTCTGTGCCACCACATCGAGCGACCTGAAATTGCTCTTCTGTCAGAGCCGTTTTCCACTCCTCAGCACTGCGAGCGATGCGATCGGAGCTGGTCATGTCAAACAATCCATACACGAGAATGCAACATTAGACAGATTTAATAACGCGAGGGAGTAGTGATGTCACCTCTTCCGCCAAGGCCGCAACAGCGCCAGATTGCCCGCGTAGCTGACGTAAATCCTGACGCTGACCTTCCAAACGATCGGGTTCAGAGAGCCAATCAGCCGCTTCTTCTGCAATCTCCTCTGGAGTGATCGCTCCCACTCGCTCAGGCACGACGGCGCGACCGGCATGAATGTTGGGCCAAGCCATCATGCCGTTATGACGCAAGCGCCAAAGCGTCAACAGCACTCCAATAATCCGACGCAATCCAGGCAGCCTGGCCAGCAAACCCAACCCACCATCCCAAGCCTGCATCACGTTCAGATGCTGAGTGGGCACGATCACAATCATCGCTACAGCCAAAGCACCCAACTCAGCCGTATTAGCGCCGACCGTTGTGAGAGCCAAATCGCATTGACTCAAAAAGGAATGGGCGGGATGCCTCTCTAGAAGTTCGATTCGTGTGCCCTGACTGGTCATGAGAAAGCCTGGCCCCAGCTCAGCAATCGATGCTGAGTAAGACGCGGCAATCGGATTGGCCGAACCAGCGAAAGCCACCAGTTCGGCGACGCTGGTCGTCGGTGCCACTGGTAACAGGAACCGACACGCGGGGCGTTGCTCCCGAAGACGATCTGCCGTCTCCAGCAAAAACGGCATGCCGACACTGAGCTTGGCGCGTTTCGACCCAGGCAAAAGCGCCACCCACTCACCGCTGGGGAGAGGCTCCTCACTGCGCGCAAACGAGGAGAGATCAGCCATGAGATCTCCGACAACCCTGCAGTTCTGCCTGTGACGCAAAGGCAATTGATCTCTCACGCTGTCGGACATCGCCGCAATGCGATCGTTCCAACCAGGCCAGCGGGCGACCCATTCCGCATAGGTCAGATGGCGATAACCGAGCCGTGCCGACAACAGCACAGTCCAAAACTGGTCACCACCGAGAAAGACCACCAAACCGCGTTTGGGCCAAGGGCCAAACCGTTTTGGTCGCAGGAGCAGACTCCAAAATCGCCTGGACGGAATGATTCGATCAAACTGATTCCACTGGCGTGCAGCCTCGACCTCATGGCCGGTGCCATTGGGACAGGGCACCAACACCAGCTGGAGCGACATCACCGCAGTTGAGATGCGTGGCTTCAGAGACAAGCTGGAATGCAGCCGCTCCGCCAAAGGTCGAACCCAAGTGGTCAGTTCTCCGGGACCATTCGTGACCAAAACGATGGCCAGTCCTGAATCGTTGCGCTCTGGACCGGACAAGATGAAGAAAATGCGGATGGCGAGACTTGAACTCGCAAGGCCGAAGCCACACGCCCCTCAAACGTGCGTGTCTACCAATTCCACCACATCCGCGTAATCGACTTAGCCGCTCGAGCCTTGTCGAGACAGGATCATACCGGCCAGGGGGACTTGGCCTGACTTGGTCGGTCTGCGCTGATACGATCCGCCCTCAGGCCTATCTGCTGCGGGATGCCCATCGGCAAAGTGCTGATCGCCAACCGCGGCGAAATCGCACTCAGAATTCTGCGCAGCTGCCGTGAGCTCGGTATCGCCACGGTGGCTGTCTACAGCACAGTTGATCGAGATGCGCTGCATGTGCAGCTCGCCGATGAAGCAGTCTGTGTTGGTGAAGCCCTCAGCAGCAAGAGCTACCTTCACGTCCCCAATATTCTGGCTGCAGCCACGTCGAGGGGTGTGGATGCCATCCACCCCGGCTATGGCTTCCTTGCCGAAAACGATCGCTTTGCCGAGATCTGTCGGGATCACGGACTGATCTTTATCGGGCCATCGCCCCATGCCATCCGATCGATGGGGGATAAGTCCACTGCCAAAGCCACGATGCAAACCGTTGGAGTACCGACGGTTCCCGGTAGTGAAGGATTGCTCGCCAGTCCTGCCGAAGCAGCCAAATTGGCTGAAACCATGGGCTATCCGGTCATGATCAAAGCCACCGCCGGTGGTGGTGGTCGAGGCATGCGACTCGTGCCCTCACCAGATCAGCTGGACAACTTGTTCAAGGCCGCCCAGGGAGAAGCGGAAGCGGCCTTCGGCAACCCAGGTCTGTACATGGAGAAGTTCATCACCCGACCGCGCCACGTCGAGGTTCAGGTCTTAGCGGACCGCCACGGCAATGTTGTGCACCTAGGGGAGCGTGACTGCTCAATCCAGCGTCGTCACCAAAAACTGCTGGAAGAGGCACCAAGCCCTGCACTCGATCCTGAATTACGCCGCCGCATGGGTGAAGCAGCTGTCGCTGCCGCCCGAAGCATCAACTACGAAGGTGCCGGCACGGTCGAATTTCTCTTGGATCGCGAGGGGGGCTTCTATTTCATGGAGATGAACACACGCATCCAGGTCGAGCATCCCGTCACCGAAATGGTGACCGGAATCGACCTGATTGCCGAGCAGCTGCGCATCGCCGGAGGAGAACCGATCAGCGTCTCCCAAGAGGAGATCAAACTCCACGGCCATGCGATCGAATGCCGGATCAATGCCGAAGACGCGTCGCATAACTTCCGCCCTGCTCCCGGCCGAATTACAGGTTGGCTCCCGCCAGGTGGGCCTGGCGTCCGTGTCGACAGCCACGTCTATACCGGCTACGACATCCCACCTTTCTACGATTCATTAATTGGCAAGTTGATTGTCTGGGGTAGAGATCGAACCAGTGCGATGACACGCATGAAGAGAGCACTTAACGAATGCGCGGTGACAGGAATTCCAACAACCGTCGATTTCCACCTGGATCTACTTGAGCGGAAGGAATTCATTAACGGAGACGTTCACACCAAATTTGTCGAGCAAGACATGCTCGAGTGAATTGCAGCCTCAACGTCAAGCCATCATCTGGGATCGCAACAGGATCTGAGACAGCACTCCCTGCTGGCCCACAAGCAGCTCTCGCACCAAGCTGACAAGACCCACCCAGATCACCGGCGTCACATCAACACCGCCGATCGGAGCCACGACGCGTCGTGTGACGGCCAAAAAAGATTCTGTTGGCCATGCGATCAAAGGCCAAAAGCCGCTGCCGAGATCCACGTGGGGATACCAGGTCAACACGATCCGAATCAAGAAAGCAACCGTCCAGAACGCCAGCAGCAGTCCCAAAACGAGATGGGAGATCGAGAGGGCCTGCAGCAGCAATGGCGTCACAAAGCTCAAAACATTGGCGAATCCATCGTAGAAAGCGGAGCTTGATCCTTAGGATCACGTCGGTTCCGACGCAGATCACAGCAGCGCCATGACCTCCTCCCTGTCCAACTTCCTGAGCAGCCTCTTATGGGGAGGTGTAATTGTTGTTATCCCAGTAACAATCGCGCTGATCCTCGTCAGTCAGACCGACCGAGTTGATCGCAAGCTCTGAAGCAGCACTGGCAATCCTCGTAAACTAAAACGACGCGGCGAGGATGATTCTTGGTTAACGCCAGTCTGAACTGGGCCAGTATCGTTGGGATTGTGCTGGCCGTTGGTGGGGCAATGCTCTACTTCATGCGGTCGTTCAAGCCTGCCCTGGCTCGCGATTACGACGTCTTTTTTGCGGCCATCGGCCTCCTCTGTGGCGGGATTCTGTTCTTCCAAGGTTGGCGCCTCGATCCCATCCTTCAATTCGGACAGTTCCTGCTGGCAGGGACAACTGTGTTCTTCGCTTACGAAAGCGTTCGTCTACGCGGTGTTGCCACCGAGCAAGCGCGCCGATCTGCGTACTTTGACGATGAACCGGCTCCTGCACGAGGTGGACCCAATGGCGATCTGAGGGGGGGGTGGGATGATCCCTACGACCGCTTCGATGAACCGCAACCGGTTCGGCGAAGGTTTTCAGCCCGGGATGACGATCCTGAAGACCAACCGCAAGAAGACTTTTACAGGCCGCGTCGCAACAATCGAGCGGCCATCCCTGAGCAGGCCGCCAGCCGCCGCCGTCCTCCTGTTGAGAGCGAATCAGGCAACTGGGATCAACAGGATGAACGCTCACGCCGAATGGCCCGATTCCGTGCAGGAGAGGACAACAGCGAACGACTGGCTGACTTTGGCGACCGTCGAAATCAACGCCAAGATTTGCGCCGTGGCAGCCGGCCAATCGGTCGTACAGGCTCGGAGTCCGAGCCTAAAATCCCTGCCAAGGGATCACCAGTGCGACCGAGCGCTGAAGAGGCCGCATTTACTCCTCGCCAGTCGGCTCGAAGTCAGTCTCCGAATCGTGAGGGAGCCCAAAGCAAAAGTTCCTTCATCACGCCGCAGGGGAACCAGGGCGAGTCCGGCCCAAACCGTCGTCCCATGCCCAGAAATCGACAGGACGCGAACAGTCGATCTGATGCGAATAGCCAAGCTGCCTCAAACAGCCAAGCTGCCTCAAACAGCCAACCAGCCTCAAACAGCCAAGCTTCATCAAACAGTCGATCGGCCTCAAACAGCCGACAAACACCACGCAGTTCCCGTCCCCGCGACAACAGCTCCCGTTTCGACGACTGAATTGATCCGCTGAACAGAATTACTAGACCACTGCTACTGCTCTTGGTCAGCCTGGCCATCACGGCCTGTAGTGCACGATCTGAACGCAGTGCAGGCTCGTCCCCCGGACGCAGCCAACAGGAGCCAGCACTGAGTGGAGATGGCCGTTTGCTTGCGGTGATTACTGAGAAGTTAGGACGACCAACGGTTCAACTCCGAGACTTGGCTAGCGGCCGACTGCTTCCCTTGCCGCAATTAAATCGGCATCAACCCCATAGTTCACCATCCCTGAGCTGGAACGGCCGCTTCCTCGCTCTGATCACGCAACGAGGACAACGACGTTTTGCCGTGATCAACGACCGTCTGACCGGTCGCCTGCATCATCTGCCTCTCCCTGGTCATCGCGTACCAATTCGTTTGAGTCTGGCCCCTGACGGACGGCAACTGGCTCTGCAAGTGGCCGACCGAGGCCAATGGCGCATCGAACTGTTTGATCTCAGCCGGGTCCTGGAACCAGACCGCGCCGCCGCGGACCGTCAAACCACATCAAGGACTGAGTCAGCGCCATGAAAACAGCCGCCATTGCGCTGAGTGTGCTGTTGATCGGTTGTCGTGGTCCCCAGCCCAGACCCATGCCAGATCTCAATGGCCTTCTGCGCCAGGCAAGCAACAGTCATCGCGATCCCTCTTTAGGAGAGCGCTGGTTGGCGAGCCTGAGTCGCAAAGCCGGACGCGAAACAGTCGAGCTCATCGATTTGCGCAACCGCAGACCCGTCTCATTACCTGGCTTAAACCGCGCTGATGCCCAACCGATTGATGTCAGTGTCAGTGCTGATGGCCAACGTCTCGCCGTTATCGAGCAGCGGGATGGACGCACTGAGTTGTTGCTCTATCGACGCAGCGTCGGAACAGTGCAGCGCCTGCTCTTAGATCCTCCAGGGGTGCCAAGGGCCGTGAGCCTGGATGGATCAGGCCGATTATTGGCGGTTCAGGTGAGTCGGGATGGACGTTGGCAAGTGGATCTGATCCGCTTGCCCTAATTAAGGAACCAATCCAGCCCAATGCAGAAAACTATCGCCACTCAGTCCCTCGATCAGGATCACCGCAGCGAAGCCGAGCATGGCAAAGCGACCATTAACACGTTCGGCGTAACCACTCCAGCCGAAGGACGGAACATCTGTGGTCGTGGCTGAGGTTGAGGCGTGTGTGTTCGAAGGGGACGACTCGCTCTTGGAGTCAGAAGAGCTTGTTCCTGGGGGGCTACTGCTCGACATGGCACCAGTTAGGAATGCCCAAAGTCATAGCTGGTGGAAGGGATCAGCCGCCATTCACCGTTTCCACTCAGCTCGAGCACTGTGTCGTGAAACGACTTGAGGGTGGGGCGATGGCCCACGCTGATCAAAGCCAAATCTCTTTGAAGCAGAAGCTGATAGAGATGCTCTTCCGTATCCACATCCAGCGCACTTGTCGCTTCATCAAGCACAACGAAGCGAGGGGCATTGAGCAACAGCCTCCCAAATGCCAAACGTTGTTGTTCACCTAGCGAAAGAATTCGAGGCCAATCCTGCTTGACATCCAAATCCGGATACCGCATAGATAAGGTCGTGAGATGAACTTCTTCCAACACATGACGAAGCTGATCATCACTAAAACGATCTTCTTCCGTCGGATAACACAATTGCTCCCTTAACGATCCCAAAATCATGTAGGGCTTCTGGGGAATAAACAGCAGATCTCCGGTGTCAGGGCGCTCAACGCTGCCGCAGCTGGGAGCCCAAAGACCACTGATCATGCGTAAAAATGATGTCTTTCCGCATCCTGACGGACCTACCACGAGCAACCGATCCGTCGCCTTCACACTCAAGCTGAGATCACGAAGAATTGGCGTGGAACTGCCTGGAGGGGTGAGGTCAGCTTGATGGACCACAATCGAATGCTGGCCAAGACGAATAGCCTGATCATCAGGCTCGATTTGACTCACTTGCTCAACCTTCGCTTGGAAGCCTTCCAAGCGAGTAATACCAGCCGTAAATTTAGCGAGCTCGTCAATACGATTGACAACAAAAAACAACGAACTCTCAACCATATTAAAAGCAAAGTTAGCCTGAATAAAGCGCCCGTAATCAATCTCTCCCGAGAAATAAGGGCCAGCCATAATCACATAAGGAAAGAAAACACCGGCATATGTAGACGATCTCTGCATTGCGCCAATAATCACCTTCCACACAATTAAAAGGTTGAAATTATCAACAACCGAACTCAAGCGACGTTCTGTTTCTTGCTGCTCAGGTTCTTCGCCCGAATAGAAGGCAATCGATTCCGCATTATTCCTGATATGCACCAATCCATACCTAAAGTCAGCCTCATAACGAAGCTGATCAAAGTTAATTTTAACAAGCCTGCGTCCAGCAAACACGAGAACCGTGGTTGACAACACGGCGTAAGCAAACAAAGCCCAGGTCAACTTCTGACTAATCGACCACAAAATCAGGATGTTCAAAGAAAATGTCAGAAAGGCATCGAACACTCCAAGAGTGAATTGCAGACTCTCTTCAGTGAATGCCTTCGTGTCGTCCGTAATCCTCTGATCAGGATTATCAACATCCGTCGCCTGTTCATCGTTTGGATTCAGAACATAGTAGGCACGGTTATTCAAATAATCACCAATGAGCCCCCGAGAAAGCCAATTGCGCCACATGATACCTAGCTTCAAAGTAAAAAATATTTGAAGCGTTCTGATTGGCAGCGCCAGAACAAAACAGCAGGCATAGATAATTAAAATGCGATAGAAGCCTGCTTGCTCTTTGGCAACCAAAGCATTAGTGAGATCGCGAGCAATAAAACCGATTCCAGCATTAATACCATTGACGGCAAGCAACATCAGTACGATCACGCCCAACAGCACCCAGTGCAGCCAACGTCTGCCGCGCAGCTGTTGGCGCATGGCGAAAAACGCTGACGCACCCAGCAAAAACAGAGCAGTAAAAGCTGCCCCCCACCAAGTACTCCAAATCCCGTTGATCGTGGATGCAACTCCGCCGAAATACTTTTCAGTGAGGTCAGGAACAAGCTGTTGCAAGATGCTGATCAAGCCACTTAGGGCAATCAGCACAAGGCCACCCACACAGAACAGCAGCGCGATCAACAAGCCAATGAACTGCCACCCTTGCGCCTGTTCCAGCGGTAGAAAAAAGGGCTGCGCGAGGTGCCTAAGTTTTTCCAGCTGCCCACGAAGCCCTGTGCGCTGAAAAGATTTGGTGCTTGTCATCACCGCATTCTGATCAAGACATCGTCAACCCGGGGGCCAAGACAGGGGACGTCCACCAATCACGTGAACGTGCAAATGAAACACGGTTTGTCCAGCCTCGGCACCACTGTTGATCACCGTGCGCCAATCCTCAAGTCCCTCTTGCTTCGCGACCCGGGCCGCCACGAGGAGCAGATGGCCCAGTAAGGCCTCATGTTCTTCTCCTGCAGATCGCAAACTTTCAATCGGTTCCGAAGGAATCACCAAGACATGCACAGGAGCCTGAGGTGCGACATCTCGAAAGGCCAGACAGCGATCATCGCGATAGACCTCATCACAAGGAATTTCTCCGCGCAAGATGCGAGCAAAAATCGTGTCGTCCGCCATGAAACCGAATCTGGGATGGGACGGTCGGGGCATGAAAGTCATGCACCACCTATGAAACTTGATGCTGGCACGCTGTCTGAGTGCAACCTTGCAGGGCCTTGAAGCCAGCCCTGTCACCGTCGAAGTCGATCTGGCACCAGGACTCCCCGGCGTGCAACTCGTGGGTCTGCCCGACAAAGCGATTCAAGAGTCAAGGGAACGGGTCCGTTCGGCACTTCGAAACAGCGGCTTTCGTGGCCCACTCGTACGGGTCGTGATCAACCTGGCACCCGCCGATCAACGAAAAGAGGGGCCGGCCTTTGACCTGCCGATTGCCCTTGCACTGCTTGTTGCCAGCGGACAACTGGACGGTCGTCATCTGAAGGGGCTTTGGTGCGCCGGCGAATTGGGATTGGATGGCACGTTGCGGGCCTGCCGCGGAGTGATCGCCATGGCGGACTTGGCCGCCAAGCTGGGAGCGAAGGCACTTGTCGTTCCACCGGCCAATGCGGACGAGGCAGGCCTGATTCAAGGTCTCGAGATTCACACAGCAGACAACTTGCATGAGCTTGTAAATCAGCTGCGTCAAGGGCACTCCACTCCTGCAGTCGCGGCCAGCTCACTGTCAAAACCAGAACCCCAACAACAGAATTTTGATTGGGACGCTACCGACGAACCTGGGAGCAAAGCGCTGGCGCTGGCAGCAGCCGGCGGCCATCATCTCCTCCTCGTCGGACCACCGGGATGCGGAAAAACGCGCCTGGCACAGCAACTCGCCCACGTTCTGCCACCACTGGATCACGAGGATGCCCTCACGATCACGCGCATCCATTCGGTGGCAGGGGTTTTACCGAAACAGGTCGTATTGCAAAGCCAACGTCCATTCCGTGCCCCACACCACCGTTGTACTGCGGCCTCTCTTTTAGGGGGTGGGGTCACGCCAAAGCCGGGAGAAATCAGCCTTGCCCATGCCGGCGTGCTGTTCCTCGATGAACTCGGGGAATTCCCGAGAGCCGTTCTGGACCAGCTCAGACAACCACTGGAGCAAGGTGTGGTGCGAATCAGTCGTACCCGCTTCAAAACGGAGTTTCCCTGTGCGGTCACCTTGGTCGCCGCCACTAATCCCTGCCCCTGCGGTTGGCATGGTGATGAACAACACGGCTGCCGTTGCACCCTCAGCCAACGACGGCGTTACTGGCAACGGTTGTCTGGTCCTTTGCTGGATCGTATTGATCTACAACTGCGAATGGAACGCCGCTCTGCCGCAGCAATAAGACGCAAGTTCCGCCAGCAAAAACAGACAACCCAACCATTCAATCCATGGTTGAAACCATGCATCATTCAACAGGCACGCCAGCGAATGGAGCAGCGCAATCCACAAGGTTGCTTAAACCGCAATCTATCTGCCAATGATCTCAATCAGCTCGGCTCTTTTCAGCCGGACGCTCTCAACTTGTGGGAACAAGTTGTCGCACGTCGCGCATTATCTACCCGCAGTGGTTTGCAATTACTGCGGGTATCTCGCACGATCGCTGATTTACATCAATCGCCTTCAGTCACATCCGAAGCAATTGCGGAAGCAAGCTGCTTCCGCTGCTCAGAGCACATCATGGCTGCAACTGCAGGCTGAGCTCAATCTCGAACATGCTTCTCAGGAATATCCTGATAAGGCTGTGGTCCGATCGGTGGAGGCTGCAGGTGACGATCATGAAAAGAGCCCAAGGCATGCTCCATGGCCTCACCAAGCCAATGGAACCAGTGAAGAACCGTTGCTTTCATCAGCGCCTCAAGGAACTGATTTCATTGTGATAACCATGAAACTCACAGGCAACAGGTGTTTTAACCGGTTTTCTATGCCCTTCCAGCCGTCATTCGTCCCATTCGTCCCAATCCCAGCCCTGATTATCCGAAGAATCAGCCACAGCGTCATAAGAGCTTGTGCGATCAACTTGAGCAGATGAAGGCTTGCGCAACAGCAACGTGCTTGATCTTGTTTTGGTCGAATTGCTAGCTGGCAATAAGTCTGATTTCGGGGTATCGATCACCGGCACAGGAGACTCTTCTGCTGAGGGAGATTCACTTTCAACCACCGAAGAATCACGATAGATGTAAATATGGCCCAACTGTTTCTTGCCATAAGCACGTCGCATCAACTTCCAACCAGGTTCAAAATTAAATTGAACAAATCCACTTCCACTTCCGCCTGAGCGAGCCACAACAAAGCTTGGTCTCGATTGATTCCTCGTTGGTGCTGCAAGCAGCTCAATATCACTAGCCGTTTTTACAACGGACAAGCGATAACGCGTACCAAGATCATCTCCGCCGATACGCAAAGAGTAACCATTACCATCGATATAACGATTGCAAATTCCCGTAAAATCGAATGTTGACAAAAGAGGGTCAACAATCGCAGGAGAATTACCACTTACTGCATAACAAGGTCGTTTGCTGCTGCGCTGTTCGTAAATGTTGAGCTGCGAGCGTTCTCCATTACCAATCGGAGCGGAAACGAGAATGAAATTGGCCTCATCCACTGGCACTGCAGTAAACAATGACCCCTGAGCCAGTGCCGCTGGCGATCCGGCCATCGCGCTGATGACCGTCAGGCCGGCAGCGGCTGGAAGGAAACGTGGGAACACAGTTGAGGACTGAACTGCACGGATCGTAAAAGTCATATCCATCTAAAACATGTCTGATCAGGCCGGTTTGTTAAGGCGAATCGCTACAAGAAGTGTCCCGACGGTGCCAGGTGCAGCAAGAGCAAGAATCCAGCTCGTCGTCGTGACGCCTAGATCGGGATCGCCATAAGCGAGCTCAAACACACAACCGGTGCTGGCAATCCCTAGGACGCAGGCAAGTGCCAAGAACAAACCGGCCAGTGGTTTCATCGGCATCGGATCAAGACACAGACTGAACGTATTGAGGCTGATAACCGTGCTCCTTCAACTCCTTCTGAAGTCCGGCTTCATCGGTAACACGATCAACAAAGAGCACTCCTTTGAGATGATCCATTTCGTGCTGAATGCAGCGAGCCATCAACCCGTCAGCCTTCATCTTCTTGGGACGCCCCATCTCATCTCGATAGCTGAGCTCAATCGCTGAGGGGCGAATGACGTCGAGGTAAACGCCTGGAATACTCAAACAACCCTCTTCATAGGTCTCTAATCCTGCGCTTGCCAGCGTGATCTCTGGATTGATCAGAACGAGTGGTGGTGTTGTGGAATTTTCGAGGTCGAGATCGATCACCAACAACTGCTGATGAACACCAACTTGAGGAGCAGCAAGACCAATCCCCTTTGCGGTATACATGCTTCGCAGCATGTCACGAGCCAGATCTCTCACCTGTTCATTCACCTTGCCAATCCTGCGCGCCGGCTGCCGCAAGACATCGTCTCCAAGGGTGCGAATGTCAAGTGGAGACGTCTCTAAAGGCTCCTTCGGCACAAGCATGATGTCCCTGGCCTTGTCGGCCGCACGAGCCAGCTGAGCAAAGCTTCCAGCCAAGAGACACCAAAACAAGAGACAGCCATGTTAAGCGGCTTTGCCACAACTCTCGCGTTGCTGTGATAGCCCAACATCCGCTCGCTAGTCAGCTCGCCGTCGGCAAACATCCCGGCCTGAAGGAACCTCGACTGCTTGCAGGACTCGATGGTCAGAACTGGGTGGTTTGGCTCGAGCAACGCCCCCAAGAGAACGGCCGAACCACGGCACTGATTCGTCGTTTTGATAGTCCTGCAGACACGACAGAGGAGCTGACGTCAGCACCAAACAATCTGCGCAGTCGTGTGCACGATTACGGCGGTGGTGTTTTGGCGACGGCGGTTCTTGGGGACCGATTAATCCTGGTTTGGGTCGAGGACGGGGATCACTGCCTCTGGCGACAGGATTGGTGGTTGCCCCATGCCTCGAACGACACCCCGACAGCCCTGCATCAACCACTGCGGCTCACAGCACCTGGCCCAGGTCACCTGGCCGATGGGCTGTTAGATCCAAAACGGCATCGCTGGATCGGAGTACGCGAGATCGATGGTCGCGATCAGCTGGTGAGCACAGGTCTAGATGGCCTGGATCAGCAGCCCACCGTTCTGCACCAACCCTCAGACTTCTGCGGTTATGCCTGCCTGAGTCCGGACGGGGATCAACTGGCCTGGGTGGAATGGCAACAGCCAGCGATGCCCTGGGATTCCAGCCAGTTGTGGTGGGCTCCAATCACGCCGGACGGCAGCTTGGGGAGCACACGTCAGCTGGCCGGTGGTCGCGGCATCTCAGTGTTCCAGCCCCAGTGGCTGCCATCGGGTGACTTGATGGTTGCGGAAGACAGCAGCGGCTGGTGGAACCTCATGATCGGGACTCCCTCCGCAAATCCCGACACTTCTGCCTGGCGTCACCCTTGGCCAATGCAGGCGGAAACCGCCATGCCCCAATGGATCTACGGGATGAGCACCAGCGCATGGGATGGCGAACGGGTGCTGGCCGCCGTGTGCCAAGAGGGCTGCTGGCGCCTTGATCGTTTGGGATTGGATGGCAGCGTCGAGACGCTGAGCCAACCATTCGACGATTTGGCTGGGCTCAGCGCCCTGAATGGTGAAGCGATCGTCGTGGCCAGTAACAGCACCACCGCGGCAGGGCTGCTTGAGCTGAAGCTCAACTCGGCCATGCCATCCAGCTGGTGCCATCAAACCGCCAGACCTGCCGTGTTGTCAGAAGACGCGATCAGCGTGGCGAAACCCCTTTGGTTCTCCGGTCATGCTGGGCGACCAACCCATGCCTGGTATTACCCACCAAGCCATGGCCGCTCTGACGCAGCTCCCTTGCTGGTTAAAAGTCACAGCGGACCGACCGCGATGGCCCGTCGCGGCCTCAACCTCTCGATCCAGTACTGGACATCACGAGGCTGGGGGGTCGTGGATGTGAACTACGGAGGATCAACAGGATTCGGCAGGGCTTATCGAGAGCGATTGCAAGGTGGCTGGGGGGTGGTGGACGTCGAGGACTGCGCCGCGGCAGCCCGTGCTCTGATCGATGCCGGACAAGCCCATCCGGAGCAAATCGCGATCGAAGGAGGAAGCGCCGGAGGCTTCACAACTCTGGCCTGCCTTTGTTTTACCGATGTGTTCCGCGTCGGAGCCTGCCGTTACGCGGTCTGCGATCTCATGGCGATGGCGACAGAGACACACCGGTTCGAAGCCCGCTATCTCGATGGCCTCGTCGGTCGATGGCCGGAGGAACGGTCTCGCTATGAAGCGCGGTCACCACTGCTTCATGCCGAAAAAATCAGCTGCCCAGTGCTCTTTTTCCAAGGCATGAAAGATCGTGTGGTCCCACCAGAGCAGACGGAACGGATGGCCTCAGCCCTGCGATCCAATGCCTTGCCTGTGGAGGTGTGCCTGTTTGAAGAGGAAGGCCATGGATTTCGCAGTAGCGAGGTACAGATCCAAGTGCTGGAACAAACAGAAGCGTTTTTCCGACATCATCTCGGGCTGGCTTGATCAGACCGAGCTAAAACCAGCCTTGGGAGATCAAGAGCAAAACAATGAAGCTGTTTGACGTCTTAGTGGCTTTTACAGCTTTAAGCCTCTTGGTCCTCGTCGGCATGGCTCTGCGACAACGGGTGCGTTGGCTGCGACAACTCGGAATTCCCGAAGCGCTCCTGGCCGGCCTGATCGGACTTCTGATCGGTCCATTTGGACCATGGCAACTTTTTCCAGATGACGTTTACAAGGTTTGGAGTCAAACGCCAGGTGTGCTGATTTCCTTGGTGTTCGCCACCCTATTTATCGGGCAACGCCTACCAGGGCCAGGCTTGATCTGGCAACGGGCGGCAGGACAGACCGCTTTTGGATTGGTGCTGGGCCTGGGGCAATACCTGGTTGGCAGCCTGATGGTTCTGATCGTGTTGCAACCCCTGTTCGGCACCAATCCCTTGATGGCTTGTCTGATTGAAGTGGGCTTTGAGGGCGGTCATGGCACGGCTGCCGGCATGGGCGCAACGTTCTCAGACCTTGGCCTGCCATCCGGGGAGGCTCTTGGTCTGGCCATGGCCACCGTTGGAGTTCTGGCTGCAGTGGTCATCGGCAGCACGCTGGTGGTGATCGGACGTGGCCAGCGATGGCTCGCACAAAAAGAACGACTTCGCCAAGGCTCAGACGGCCCGGCCCAACGGCTGCAACGGATGGCAGAACAAGATCCCTTTTCGGCTGAGGAACGCCTCGCGATCGAACAAGCTGCTGGCACTAGCGATCAAGACGCCAATAGGTCCATGACCATCGACGCCCTGACGGTGAACGTGGCGCTGGCCGGTGGCGCAGTCGGCCTTGGCATTTTGATGAAAGCAGGCCTCACGGCTTTAGGGAACAGTCTTGGTGGACCAGAGACAGCTCGGCTCCTCGATGCCATTCCGGTTTTTCCGCTAGCGATGGTCGGAGGTTTGCTGGTTCAGTTGTCTCTGCAATGGAGTCAGCAAACCAACCTGGTGTCAGCGGTAGCGCAGGCCAGCATTGGCTCACTCGCCATGGACCTACTGATCACCGCAGCAATGGCCAGTTTGAACTTGCCTCTGTTGGAAGAGAACTGGCTGCCGTTTACCGCTCTTGCACTCGTAGGGCTGGTTTGGAACGTGAGCGCATTTTTGCTTGTGGCACCCAAAATCTTCCGCGACCACTGGTTTGAACGCGCCATTGCGGACTTTGGCCAAGGCACGGGGGTCACGGCAACGGGCTTGCTGCTACTGCGCATGGCTGACCCACTTGGCCGCAGTCGAGCCATGGAAGGCTTCTCGTTTAAGCAACTGGTGTTCGAGCCGTTTCTGGGAGGCGGACTGATTACCGCTCTGGCACCGCTGGCGCTCATGAGCTGGGGGCTTCCCATGTTCAGTGGTGTGGCCTTGGCACTGACGCTCTCAGCGATCGGATTCGGTCTTCTGCTGGGCCGCAAAATTCAGCCCAGCTAACCCGACAACTCCATGGCGCCGTTACCTCAATCAACTATGGGCCCGCAGAAACGTCACCGTGGAGGAAAGCTCCTCAACAAATCCGTCAATTTCTTCAAACGTGGAGATAAACCCAAGGCTGGCCCGAGCCGATGCCGTCACGCCATAAAGCCGATGTAAGGGCTGACAGCAATGGTGACCGCTCCGAATACAAATTCCAGATGCATCCATTAAGGCGGCGATGTCATTGGCATGAACACCATCGACGAGGAAGGTCGCTAAGGCGCCCCGATCCGGTTGTTGCTCTGGGGTTGGTCCCAGAATCCGCAAGCCTTCGATCACCTGAAGGCGATCAAAGAGGTAATGAGTGAGTTGTGATTCCCACGCCTGAATCGCATTCAAATCGACACTTTGTAGATAGTTCAAAGCAGCTCCCATCCCAATCGCTTCACCAATTGCAGGCGTTCCGGCCTCAAATTTGTGAGGTAGTTCAGCCCATGTGCTGTGATCCAAAAAAACATTTTCGATCATTTCGCCACCGCCGAGAAAAGGTGGCATGTCTTCCAGCAACCTTTGCCGGCCCCATAAAAAACCGATGCCTGTTGGGCCGCACAGCTTGTGGGACGAACCAACCAGAAAATCAGCATCGAGACCAGCAACATCAACCGACTGATGCGCCAAGCTCTGACAAGCATCAACCAAAACCAACGCACCCACTGAGTGAGCGGCGGGGATCAACTGTTCGAGGGGGTTACAACAACCCAAGGTATTACTGATGTGAACCAGACTGAATAAACGCGTGCGATCGGAGAGTTTGGCGTGGAAATCATCCAGATCCAGTTCACCTGTTTCGGTAATTCCAACGTGTCGTAAAACACAACCGGTGCGTTGAGATAACAACTGCCAAGGCACCAGATTGCTGTGATGCTCCATCACTGTCAATAGAACCTCGTCGCCTTCGTGCAAGTTGGCGTCCCCCCAAGTTCTGGCCACCAAATTGATCGCTTCACTGGCGTTGCGCGTGAACACGATTTCGCGGGCGCTTTGGGCACGAATGAAGCGAGCCGTGATCGTGCGAGCCATTTCAAACGCTTCAGTGGCCCGCACGCTCAACTGATGAGCACCGCGATGAACATTGGCGTTATCGCAGGCGTAGTAATGGTGCAAAGCGTCCAACACCGCATTGGGCTTCTGACTGGTCGCTGCATGATCGAGATAAATCAGTGGGCGATCATCAGCAGATCGTTGCTCAAGAATTGGAAAATCAGAACGATATTGAGAGGCAAGCGATCCAAGATCACGACCAATTTGAGGCAAGCCAGTTGTTGTACGCATCATCTGCTCAACCCCTGCATCACACGATTGAGTGGCTGCCAACGATCAGCTAACCCTGGCAGTTGATTGATGACATCCAAACAAGCTCCACGCAACAGCAAGGCAGCCGCGTCGGTTGCGGAAATGCCACGACTGCGGAGATAAAAGAGTTCGTCTTCCTGCAGCTGACTCACCGTTGCACCATGGGCGCAACGAACATCATCGGCCACGATTTCTAGTTCAGGCTTGGTGTCCACCCGAGCCCGCTCAGATAGCAGCAAGTTTCGGCTGAGCTGAGCAGCATTGGTGCGCTGCGCCTGACGTGGAACCTGAATCGCGCCATTGAAAATCACATGGGAGCGACCAGCAGCGAGACATTTCTGCATCTGATCCAGCTCCCCCTCAGGTCCGTCAAAGCGGACGGAGCTATGCGTCGCCAACTGCTGCTCCCCATCCGTGACGGCCAAGCCTTGAAGCTTGGTCAAGGCCTGGCCATCCACCTGCAGCACCCGCGGCTCAATCCGCCCCAAAGACCATCCCTGCACCACCGACGTGAGTTGATAGGAACTGCGAGGTTCCTGCTCCACAGCAAGATGAGCCAGAAACGAGGCCTCACCATCCGCAGCGGCCAACAATCCGTGACGCAACTGTGCTTCCTGGCCTAAATGGACCTCCAAGACATGGCTCTGGGCCGAAGCGCCCTCGGACAAACACACCTGTAGGAGCTCCAGCGTGGCCTTCTCCTCCACAAGCAGAAGCACACGTGTCGATGTGAGCCCGGCCCCACCTGCCATCACAAGCTCCAAAGGAGGTGCCTCACCACGCACCCGCAAAGCCAGCACGTGCTGGCTGGACGCATGATTCAATTCGACCGGCCAGGCCTCAGCGCAACCGCATCGATCCAGGGTGTGACCCAGGGCTTGCTGGAGCTCCGCTGTTGGCAATGGGCTTAGGCCATTGGGCAGGCTGACACCGTCAAGAGGATCATGAACACCGTCAAGCACTAAACGCAGTCCCGCATCTGGAGCCAAGGGCAAAGGGATGTCAGAAGGTGCTTTGGCCAGAGGCAATCGCGCCAGCGTCTCGAGCCGTTTCAAATTGGTCAGGCGCCAATCCTCTTGGCCCCGATTGGGCAGGCCAAGACGTTCCAACGCTTGGCGCCCTCTTTGCTGCACCGGAGCGAGTGGAGCCATGGTTGAACCCGTCATGGTCAAGCCACCCCCTGAACAGCCAATTCTTGATCAACCCAGTCGTATCCGGTTTGCTCCAGCTCTTGTGCCAACTCGCGACCACCGGTGCGAAGAATGCGACCTGCCGCCATGACATGGACGAAATCCGGAGTGATCTCATCCAACAGTCGCTGGTAATGGGTAATTAAAACGGTGGCATTGTGATCACCAGCCAGCTGATTCACACCAGCTGCGACAACACGAAGCGCATCGATATCTAGCCCTGAATCCGTTTCATCAAGAATCGCCATCACAGGCTCAAGAAGAGCCATTTGAAGAATTTCATTGCGCTTTTTCTCACCACCGGAAAAACCTTCATTAACGCTGCGCTCAAGGAAAGCAGGATCCATTTGGACCACTTTCAGGCGCTCCCGAACATGATCTTCAAACTCAAAGGTGTCCAATTCCTCCTGCCCCTGAGCCACACGACGCGTATTGGTCGCCACGCGCAAGAACTCAAGATTGCTGACTCCTGGAATCTCCACCGGATATTGAAAACCGAGAAAAACTCCCAATCGAGCCCTCTGCTCAGGCTCAAGTTCAAGCAAGTCGTCCCCTCGATATCGCACAGAGCCACCAGTTACCCGATAGGCCGGATGCCCAGCCAGCACTTTGGACAGAGTGCTCTTGCCGCTGCCGTTGCGTCCCATCACGGCATGTACCTCACCGGCACGCACTTGCAGGTTCACACCTTTAAGGATCGGCTGATCCTCCACAGCGGCGTGTAGATCAGTGATATCAAGAAGCAGCTCAGCGTCGGGACGAATCACGTCAGGGAAAGGAGAGGGGTTCGGAACGGGAATAAAGAGGGGATCAGCCGACGGATCCCTCGAGCTTGAGCGCTAGCAATTTGTCAGCTTCAGCAGCAAACTCCATGGGCAACTGATTAAACACGTCTCGACAAAAACCACTCACCATCATCGAAACCGCTTCTTCGAAACCGATTCCACGGCTTTGCAAATAAAACAACTGATCTTCAGATATTCGGCAGGTACTGGCCTCATGCTCGATCGCTGCCTGCGGCTGTTGAGATCGGATATAGGGGTATGTATTGGCCGCCGCCTGATCACCAATCAACATCGAGTCACACTGACTGTAATTTCGCGCACCCTTTGCCAAAGATCCCATTTGAACCAATCCCCGATAACTATTACTGGAAGAGCCAGCACTGATGCCCTTACTCACAATCGTGGAACGAGTTCGCGGGCCCAGATGGACCATCTTTGTGCCGGTGTCCGCCTGCTGGCGATTGTTAGTGAGAGCAACGGAATAAAACTCACCAACGGAATCAGCCCCCTGCAAAACACAACTGGGATATTTCCAAGTAATCGCTGAACCAGTTTCCACTTGAGTCCAACTAATGCGACTACGCGCCCCACGACATTGGCCGCGCTTTGTCACAAAGTTATAAATGCCACCTTTACCATTTTCGTCACCGGCATACCAATTCTGAACAGTGGAGTATTTAATCGAGGCATCATCTAACGCCACCAATTCAACAACCGCAGCATGCAATTGATTGGTGTCAAACATCGGCGCCGTGCATCCCTCTAGATAGCTCACCGAAGCCCCTTCCTCCGCCACGATCAAAGTGCGTTCGAATTGACCAGTATCACCTGAGTTAATCCGAAAGTAAGTAGACAATTCCATCGGGCATTCCACGCCCTTAGGGATATAAACAAAAGAACCATCACTGAACACAGCTGAATTCAGAGCAGCAAAGTAATTATCACCGCTAGGAACAACTGATCCGAGATACCGTTCAATCAGATCAGGGTGTTCCTGAACAGCCTCAGTAAAAGAGCAAAATACAACGCCATGTTCGGCCAACTTCTCTTTGTAGGTCGTAGCAATCGAAACGCTGTCAAACACCGCATCAACCGCAACATTGCTTAAACGCTTTTGCTCACTCAGAGGAATGCCAAGCTTGTCAAAAGTTTCTAAAAGTTTTGGATCTACCTCATCAAGGCTTGCCTTTTTCTCCTGCTGTTTAGGGGCGGCGTAATAAACAATATCTTGATAATCGATTCGCGGGTATCCCAAAGCGGCCCAATCAGGCTCGCTCAACGTCAACCAATGACGAAAAGCCCTCAAGCGAAAGTCAAGCAAGAATTCGGGCTCACCCTTTTTGGTGGAGATCAGCCGAACAACGTCTTCACTTAGGCCCTTCGCAATTTTTTCAGTCTCAATCTCCGTGACAAAACCATACTTATAAGGCTGACTGACAAGATCTCGTGTGGAGCTACTAGTCATTCCGATTACCCGGCTGTGGCCTGAATCGTTTCTGTACTAATCGTCTGCGTTTTATTCGGACAAGCAAAAGGGTTGTCCTCTGTCAAAAACAACATGCAGTGGCAGTCCTTACGTTCACGCATGGGCACACAGGGACAATTCCAAAACGCCTGAGAGACCTCAGCCTGTTTGTCTTCGTAGTGACGGCAAGGACAAAGAGCACCACCCAATTCATCCTTGTGGCGAGCTAATCCTTTGAGCACAACAGCCGTGACGCTGGACTCACTGCAGAAGTAGGTACCAGTGCGCTTGGCGTAGGTCTCAGCAAACTTACGAATCACCTCCAGGCTTTCAGCGGTGGGTTCGGGCGTGGCATCAGACATGCAAGCTGTGACGGGTTACGAAACACTGTGGTTTCCTTACGAAAAGCCTAGATCAACAGGTTGTGCTTGCGGGCGCTGCGCGGGATCGATCTGAACAAGTCGGCCTATGCACATTGAATCTCCAGCACAGCCTGACAACGGCACCAAGCATCACGGCCTAGATGGACTGTTGAGCGACATCCATGCATCCATGGTTCACAGCAGCAACTCTGCATGGCGAGATTCCATTTGGCTTGACCTTGCAGGGTGAATCCTCAAGCAGAAGCGGACGTTCGCCCGAGCCCTTTCGATGGCATGGTGTGTGCAATGTGTGCATTCGATGAGCGCACCGGTTCCGACCAGCACCCGTCAGACCATTCTCACCCTGCTGTTGCGACAGGGTGAGCAAGAGGCTTGCGATCTGGCCGAAACCCTTGAAATTTCAGTGCAGGCGATGCGACGGCATCTGCGCAGCCTCGCCGATGAAGAGCTGGTGGAATCATCGTCCACTGCCACAGGTCCAGGCCGACCGAGCAACCGCTGGAGACTGACTCACAAAGGACGTCAGCACTTCCCTGATGGCAGCGGCCATTTCGCCCTTGGATTGCTGGACTCCATGCGGGCCTTTCTCCCTCCAGAAACACTGACCAGCCTGCTCAATCAGCAGGCCATCGACAAAGCGGAGCTGTACAGGAGTCACCTGGGTGACGTGCCTTTGTCCCAGCGCGTCGAACGATTAGCGAATCTGCGCAGGGATGAGGGGTACGTCAGCGAGTGTCTCCCAGATGAAGATGGCAACAGCTGGAGACTTCATGAAATGCACTGCTCTGTGCAACGCATTGCAGAGGAATTCCCAGCGGTTTGCGACCAAGAGCTTCTGCTCATCCGTCGCACCTTTCCAGATTGCAGTGTTGAACGGGTGAACTGGCGTCTAGAAGGGGGTCATGCCTGCGGCTTCCGGATCACTCCCTCTCCAGCTGCTGCATCTTGAGCGACCTCTCGATCGATCGGAACGGAGCCCTCAACCGCGCAGCTGTGGATCGTATTGAGGCCAGCGTGCTTCCGAATCTGGACCGCCATCACCTCCGTCTGCTCGCCCATTGCCTAGCCAGCTTTCATTCCATGCAACCGGCGGATGATCCCGAAGCTCTTCCGAACGCTTCAGCACGTCGAGCATGGTGCCTCTCCCAACCCTTAATCGCTGAGGACCCAACCTTTCTTGAATTAATGATGGACCAACTCGAGATCGCTGCCGTTCAGTTGCAGGACATGGCCAGTGCACGTGGGATCACAGTGATGGCGCTCAGCCTCGACGATCTCATCGCAACGGCCGAAGCACGATGCCAAGTCTGAGGATTCATAAGGTGAAGACCAGTCCACTGCCATCATCGCGATAGGCCTGCAGCCGTGATGCCCCTCGACATCCCCGACGCCCTTAGCTTTTTTCGCCTGAGCTGCGGGCGCTGGCGCTCCCAGCGCAGCCAGCACCATCTCCTCCATCGACGCGCCGAAGCAGGAGCCTCGTTCATCGTCGTCGAAGAGCTGCTGAAAGGAGACACCCGTTTGGACGAGATCGCCGCGACCAACAACGAGGATCCAACTCGAATCATTGGCGGCTGTTGGGTGCGCTGGAGTGGCTCAATGGCCTGGGATCGAGCCGGAGAGTCCCACGAGGACCAAACCATGTTTGGCCTGATCCCTACCGATGACGCCGGGCGATGTGGTCTTTTGCTTCGGGATCGCGGCTATGCCGAGAAAGCCCCCGTAGCCGGCCAATTCCGAATGGACGATGAGAACGGTCTCATCCTGACGACCGACTACGAAATGATGAGCTCACTCGAACGCTTCTGGTTCGCAGGACCGGATCTGCGACTGCGCACCAGCACGGTGCAGGGACTCTCCAACAATGCCTCCTTCTGCATGGAGACTCGCCAACTGGAGGACGAATCAGCTGGCAACAACCGCGGCGAGACAGTTCGCACGCCTCTCGCTCCCTTCGGCTGGTAGGCCTAATTACCTAGGCGGACTATTACGGGTTGTAATTGCTACTCGAGCCATCGAGGGAGCTTCTCTGACGTACTTCTACGATCCGTCCCAGTGGATGCTGAAGCTCGCGTGGCCATTCCCCTGCTGAAGTACGCGCCGATTACCCAGAACGCTCTGCGGCCGGGGGTTCCAAACCTACGTGCAGCTTCGGAGGAGGACTCCAGGGCTTATTCCATGGAGATCGCCATGGATGCCGACAATCTCAAGACGGTGATTGAGAGCGGCTACCGCCAAATCTTCTTCCATGCCTTCGACTCCGATCGGGACGTCAACCTTGAATCCCAGCTGCGGGATGGTCAGATCACGGTTCGGGATTTCATCCGTGGCCTACTGCTGTCTGACACGTTTAAGCGCAGCTTTTATGGGATGAACAGCAACTACAAGGTGGTCCGCCATCTTGTAGAGCGCATCCTTGGCCGCAAGACGAACGGCAAAGGCGAAGAGTTGGCATGGTCCATCGTGATCGCCACCAAGGGCGTCGAGGGCATGGTCGACGAACTGCTCGACAGCCAGGAATATCTGGATGCCTTTGGATACGACACGGTTCCCTATCAACGCAACCGCGTTCTGCCGGGTCGTGATCTGGGCGATACACCATTCAATATCACCACCCCTCGTTACGACGAGTACTACCGCGGCATCCTGGGCTTCCCCCAGATCGTCTTCACCGGTCCCACCAAGAAAATCCCCGCCCGCGCGAAAATCACCCGCGGCGGATCGCCAAGCGATTATCTCGATTGGGCCAGAACTGTGTCGATTGGATCCATGCGTGGTGCCATGGCGAACACCGACACCGACTACATGGCAAAAGTGCCTTACCGCAGCATCGGCCGTTAAAAGGAAGCGTCTACGCAGCAATGCAAGGAATCGATCGGCGGGGCTCATGCCCCGCTTTTTTGTGGCTGGGACTGTGATCCCGCGCTTGGGTCGCGCTCCCAGCAGTCAGTAGATGCTGACCCTTCGCTTCTTAAGCGTTGGAAAAGGAATTTTTACCCGCAGAATGATCCCAAACGAATTCTGAGGTTTCTGGACGTGTCCCAAACACTGACATCTCTGGCTCGTCTCACTCTGAGACAACTCCGCCAGATTGCCAGCGATCTGGGCGTTCCTCTCTACAGCCGTAAGAGCAAAGAAGCTCTCGTCGGTGAAGTGGCTCAGCGCCAAGAGCAACGCGGCGGTGACCTGAAAGCAATCGAGGCCGAGCTCACTGCTCCTGCTGTCTCGACCACAGAAACTCGTGTCGTTTTCCTCCCTCGTGATCCCCAGTGGGCTTACGTGTTTTGGGAAATTTCAGAAGAAGACCGCAAACGTGCGCAGCAGGAAGGAGCTAGTCGCCTCTTCTTAAGACTGGCAGACGTCACCGGAATCCACGATGGCAGCGCCCATCCACACACGCTTCAAGAAGTTCCCGTTGATAGTCACAGCACCGAATGGTATCTACCTGTTCCCCTTTGTGATCGGGACTATCGCGTGGAATTGGGATACCGAATCACCAACGCTTGGATGTCCCTCGCCTTCTCATCAGTAGCCAGGGTTCCAGCTCTTCATCCGAGCGAACAAATTCTCGATCAGTTCGTTCCATTCAGCTTGGACACGGCACCGCCAGCTGAAGAAGCTCCTGCGGCACCAGTCACTCCTTCTGAACCCAGCGATAGCGGTCTACACGAGCGCCTCTATCAAAGTGCGACCGTCCACTTCCGTCGTCGTCGTGTGGGATCGGAGGAATTCCAAGAAGCCGGTGATTCCTCGTCTGCAGATCTGCAAGGCCTGAATGATTCCGGTGTCGGCCTCTGGGCAAGCGGTCGCAATCAGTCCGGGCTTGGGGGTGTAGCTCCAAGGCAGCGTTCGTTCTGGTTGGTCGCTGATGCTGAGTTAGTCGTCTACGGCGCCACCGATCCCTCTGCACGACTCACCATCGGCGGTGAGGAAGTTCCTCTATCAACCGACGGAACGTTCAGGATTCAAGTGCCTTTCCGCGACGGAGATCAGGAATATGCGATTGAAGCCACCGCTGCAGATGGTGAGCAAAAGCGCAACATCACCCTGAATTTCCAGCGCAAGACTCCCGAAGACAACAGCAACCCCGCCAGCGAAGCTCGCGCTGAGTGGTTCTAACCGATTAGAGACTCTTCACAATGTTGCGTTGGTTCGTCGCCATCACCCCCCTAGCGGGGGCGATGGTTTTTCCACTCGTCGTGCCGCTTGTCATGGCCAAAGTGAGCATTGGAGCCGGCGTTGGTGTTGCGTTGGTTCTGAGCTCAATTTGGTTTATCGCCATGCTCAAAACTTCAGAGATGCCCCATTGATTGGCATTGAGGGGAACCCTTGAACAGGGTTGTCGATGCTGATCGTGTGGAGAACATTGCTGATTCCATGGGTCATTCAGCTGGCCCTGTGCTGTGGTGGTTGTGATCAAACGGGCCGCATCCTCGGGGAGGTTTCAGCTGATCCCATCCAGCCCGAGACCATTCAAGTGTGGTTTAACCATCGAATCCGGGCTCGCTATCAAAGCCCTATCTCGCGAACATGGCGTCACGGCGACAACCTAGAACTTGTGCTGTTAGAGGCGATCAATGCAGCCCGTCATGAGGTTTTGGTTGCTGTTCAAGACATCTCTCTGCCTCACTTAGCCGAGGCTCTTATTGATGCCCGCAATCGAGGCGTCACCGTACAAGTGATTCTCGAAAATACCTACAGCACACCCTGGACCGAACAGCTAGCCAGCCATCTTCCCTCGCATCAACGTCAGCGCTGGCATCAACTCAAGCGTTTGGCAGATCGCAATGGAGATGGCGAAACATCGCAAGAAGAAGCCAGTCTCGGTGATGCGATCGGTCTACTCCGTGATGCAGGAATTGCCCTGATTGATGACAGCGAAGACGGCAGTCGCGGTAGTGGCTTGATGCATCACAAATTCCTAATCATCGACGAACAGTGGGTGCTCACCGGTAGTGCCAATTTCACTAGTTCTGGAATTCATGGAGATGCAGGCGCAACACAAACACGTGGCAACGTGAATCATCTGCTTCGTTTCCACAGCAGCGAATTAGCAAAGGTATTCTGCCGTGAATTCCAGGTAATGTGGGGCGACGGACCAGGTAGAGAACAAGACAGCCAATTTGGCTTGCAAAAACGCTCCGGTGGAGTTGAAAGCGTGATGGTGGGAAATACCAAAGTGGATGTGCTGTTCGCGCCACACCCAAAACGCAACCCGAAGCACGGATTGAACTGGCTCGCCCAACAGTTGGGCTCTGCCCAACGCAGCATCGACATGGCGCTATTTGTCTTTTCAGCGCAACAACTGGCCAATGTGCTGCAACAACGCGTCGACGCCGGAGTTCAGCTGCGACTGATCGCTGATCCCGGGTTTGCAAGCCGGCCATTTTCAGAGGTGCTTGACCTGCTGGGTGTCGCCCTTCCAGATCACAACTGCAAGCTGGAACAAAACAATCAACCGTTCCAACAACCGATGCAAAGCGTTGGCACACCACGACTCGCCCGCGGCGACAAGCTGCACCACAAGTTCGCCGTGATCGACAACCGCAGAGTGATCACTGGATCCTTCAACTGGTCGCCCTCTGCAGCACACACCAACGACGAGACCCTGCTGGTGATCCATTCACCCCAACTCGCCAAACACTTCACCCGTGAGATGGACCGCCTCTGGGACACCGCAGAGCTGGGGATCACGCCGCACATCCAACGCAAACTCGATCGCCAAAAGATCCGATGCGGAGATGGAGTGGAGAGGGGCTGAGGAGAGGGGAGAGGGGCTTGGGGCGCAAAATTTGCTTAAACAGATCAGGGGTAAAATGCAAATAAATGGTCTCGCGAAGTAAATCCGAAACAGCAAGAAGTATGGCAAAAATCATCGTCAACTCAGACCCCTCTTACCAGCCAGGAGATTGGGAGGAAACTCGATCGCACCCGGGGACAACTGGAGACGATATTTTCACGATCTCACCAGATAGCCATGGATATCCATTCGTCAATGACGACCCGGACTTACATGGCGGAAATGACATCTATCAACTCAGCCTAGATGTATTTCCAGACGAGCTAAAACCGCATCCTTATCAAGAAGGTGGCGGAACACCAATGATCGAAGGGTTTAGCCTTGAGAGAGACAAGATCATCCTCCCAGATGGTGTCGACCTGAAGGATATTTTAATTATTAACTACACAATTCCAGATCCTGACCAGATTGATGAGCATGAGTTGGCATTATCATTCTCGAGCGCCGAAATCAGATATGACCCCCATAAAGCATATGAAATGGTCTACCCTCCATTTGGAGAGCTTGGCAGCCGATTCGGCGTGGGGTGGAAAATTGGTAGAACTTTAGTGTATGGAGGCAGATGGTCGGCGCTTGAATGGAAAGGAATCGACCCCATGAAAAATAAAGAAAATGACCCTGAAGGATACAGACAATGGATAAAGGAAGGAGAGACGAATGCGCTCGCTCTGGGATTAGATACAGTCCGCTACGGCGCTGATGATATCGGATCAGTCGAATTCAAGGGAAACATCAAAGACTTCTTTTCGAGAATATTCGACCAAAATGGAGTAAGCCTGCACGAATATGCTTTTAACAAAAGAACAGGACCAAGCCACGAAACAAATCAAAAAGATCCAGCCTCAAAAGCACATAGCAGTTTAGTCAAGCCCAAAAAATTCAACAAGAAATTCATCGATAAAATCACTAACTTCCAGCCCACAAACAACACCCTTGCAATCGATTCTGATGGCTTCGGCATCGATAGTGCACCCACCTTTGCTGTTGGTAAAAACAAGAAAGTAGTGAAGCGGCAACTTGCCAAACTCTATATCGACTTCCTCTACGACCAGAAAAAAGGGTGGCTCTACTTCAATGAAAATGGTACCGAAAAAGGCTTTGGTGATGGTGGCATCATT
This sequence comes from Cyanobium sp. NAT70, assembly GCA_002701375.1. Lineage (GTDB taxonomy): Bacteria > Cyanobacteriota > Cyanobacteriia > PCC-6307 > Cyanobiaceae > Parasynechococcus. The sequence continues at coordinate 136,656 of NZVB01000036.1, forward strand.
GCCATCCTCAAAGGTGCTCCTGAGCTGACTTCAGACAACTTGGAGTTCATCTGAGGAATCCAGCAGCCCCTGACAGCTGAAGCGAAGATCACTCCACACGTCCAGCACAAACTCGACCGTCAGCAAATCAAGTGCGGGGATGGGGCGACGATGGGCGAAGCAAACAATTGAAGGGGGAAAATTCTTAAACTAAAATCGAAGCACCTTTTAAATACAGACACAAATGAGCTTTTTAAGATCTTGCATAAGCAACTTGTTGCTCTTATCTGCCATTACCAACACTGCCGCAATAGCCGAAGCACAACCAATGAAAAACTGTGATGGTGTTTATGAATTTTACGGACATCCATCTCCTGCAAGCGATAGAGGTTCAGGTCTTAGAATTTTATTCTATCTAGGCGAACGCTTAAATATCTTACAATGCTTTAAAAACTCAAGAGTGGCAACAGGGGAACCTCTTCATGAACAATTAAATAGTGGCAGATACAGCCAAAAAGACGAGCAGTTGCTCCGGACCACTGCCATACAACTCGACCTTAAAAACCCATACATCGCCAATGGAGGAATATGAATCATGGCTTACACTAACGTCAACCTAGTAACAATGATAAGGAGTAACACAGAACAAAACTCATGAACACAAGCAAACTAAATACAAGGAATAAGCGAGGTAAAAAACAAGGGCAAACATGCCTAAATATAAAGCCAATTTGCGTTTAAGCCTCTCAAAGAATATCAATCCCGTGCAGACCAAAATCTCTACATTCATATTGTCGCTGCCAACTGTTAGTTCCTTACACATTAAACCGCTACTTGCTGGTAGCAAAAAATACGATCGCTGGCAGCACAAGAAGGTCAGCTACAGATACAACGATTGATGCAATATTCGGAAATACAGTTCTGGTTGCCGACAGGAACCGAGCATTGTGGTGGTGAAGTTCACCGACATCAAAGAGAATGACCGGGAATTAGTTTGGTAAACTAATAAGAGCAACAGAAAAACTTTGGCAATTATTACAATCAATTCGGAACCTTCCTTTCAATATTTTGACAACAATGAGAATCGATCGCATCCAGGCACGAACCGTAACGATAAATTCATTGTCTCGCCAAACAGTCACGGGCTTCCATTAGCCAATAACGACGAAAAACGTTCTGGAGGCAAAGATACATTTATACTAAGCATTGATGTCGATGCAAAAAACAAGACAGCTCATCCATACCGAGAGGGAGGCGGAATGGTATTGATACAGAACTTTGGGATCGAGGATAAGATTATCCTGCCAAAAGAAGTTCCAATGGAAGAGTTATCAATCATAGGATATGGATACGTTTATCCCCCCCACAGAAAACAATATAAATTTGATTTTGAACTAGTGCATGATCCGCACAATCTTTACTTTGATAGTGGCGGGATACTGGACCCACGATCTAAATTCAGCGTAATCCTAGAAGAAGGAAAAGCAAAAATAACCGGAGGGACTTCCCGCAATACATCCTGGAGTGACAGATCAGAGCCTGAACCAGATCCCGAATATGGCGACCCCAGAGCAATGAATGCAAAATTAAATCAGCTTCGCGATCCAGCTGGGTACGAAGAATACAAATCGATAAATGAGAAAAGATTTTTCGAATCCGATCTATACCGATCAGGAGACTACCTGTATGCAGCTGACAGACTTGCTGACGTCGAAAGCACTTGGTCTAAAGAAAAACCAAGCCTACATGAAATAATGAGAAGAATATCAACACCGAGTGGAACTACTTTCTATGAATATGCCTATGGCTCAACCGATAAAAAGCAAAATGCAGAAAGGAAGCCAATTTCAATTCCAAATAAATTTAAAATCAAAGCAATCGATAAGATCACCAACTTCAATCCCTCAATCGACACCCTTGAAATCGATACAGCCAGCTTCGGCATCGACAGTGCACCCACCTTTGCTGCTGGCAAAAACAAGAAAGTAGTGAAGCGGCAACTTGCCAAACTTGATATCGACTTCCTCTATGACAAGAAGAAGGGTGCTCTCTACTTCAACGAAAATGGGTCAGACATAGGCTTTGGCGATGGTGGCATCATTGCCTTTCTAGCAAAAGCTCTTAACTTGAACAGTGACAACTTGGAGTTCATCTAAAACAAACGCTAGTAGCAATCTCTCTTGCTTAAAAGAACAGATTACTAGACTCTTTTTTTCTCATCCGCAATTCCGTCGGCATTTAGTCGAACAGCAATATATATTATCCTGATCACTCCTTACTTTTGATCTTCTCAACAATTCCCCCACGACAGACTTCAGAGCTTTACATGCCTAGCCTTCTCCCTTAAGCCGAACCAAAACATCAAAAAACATTGTCTCTGCCACTCTGAGCAAGTATTTGCCTATTGATTAAGGCTTAAACGCATTATGACACAAGATCACCATCAATCGAGCCTGAGAATTATCAATATTTTAACAAAAAGTGGCATCTTTTTCCCAATAAAAATACTATAGCAAAGCCTCGATCATGCCGGCTCTATTATCGACAGTACTGGCAACTTTGCCACCAAGGACAACAACATGAAGATCCAGAAAGATTGCCAATCACGCCTTAAATTTTTTATGACAACTAGGTCAGCCTCTAGTTGAATAAGAATGACTATGAAAGTCGCTCCTAAGACGTCCCCCTATAGGTAGACATTAAAAATTAATCTCCAAAACCACTCGAGCGATTCTAGATACATCTTCAAGTCACAAATCCTAGATTAAGCCACACATGCACCAGGCAAAACACAAACATGAGAACATTGACCAGCCAAGGCTGAGTCCAGTCTTCTTCCATTACTGCATGCTAATGATCATGCTCCGCCATTAGCGGAAACAAAAAATAATATTGAATTGATCAGCCAAATTCCATCCAAGACATCATCCTCAATGAATTCCGCTGCGACGAGAGCGAATCAATGATCACCATGCGATGCACCTGTATTACTATTCAAGGCTGATTGAATTGATGGCATGAAGTGGTTGGCAACCTCCCTGACGGCAGCAGCTCTCTTCATGTCAACGGGCTGCGCCGAGATCAAAGAAGCACTGGATGAATACAAGACAGAACAAGTACAGCAAGAAGCAACACAACAAAGAGTCAGAACAATCAATGTTGATCAACCCATCGCAAAACTGAGTGTGGAAGAGATCTCAGAAGAATTCGAAGCAAATTCTGTGATGGCCGAAAACAAATACATGAATCAACCGGTTGAATTGCATGGCCAGATCGGCATGATCGATGATTCACCCTTTAACGATCAAAACATCATTATTACCGTGAATGCAGGGGAGTACAGCTTGGCATCTGTCAGCTGCACAAAGCCAAGAACATCAGCTGCCGTTGCTCAGCTGCGCAAAGGGATGAGTGTGGCAGTACGAGGAGTTGTCACCTCAGAACAAATGGGCATCGGCTTGTCACGATGCAAATTCTGGTCACACCAACAAAAACGTTGGATCGGTGCTGCATCGTCACCCCCGCAACAAAGCATCAACCGGGAAACCCGACAATCGCCGACAACAGAAGATGCGTCAAATAGCTCAAACAAGACAGACTGGAGCCGATTAGACCAAACTAATCGACGCGATCAACAAACAACCGCAAAAATTGCAACAAATTCAGCCAGATTTTTCTCATCGACAACAGGCAAAACAAAAGACATTGGAGTGACAATAACAACTCGTAAAAATGTCAATGGCCACACAATCTACGACGCCCAATGGGCAGACGGATTTAAATCGTCTTATGTGTTCTGGAAATCGGGTGTTGTTGAGATCATTTCTAAAGATGGGGATGGCAAAACGGACAACACACCAGGAACGTGGAGAACTAGTGACGGGAACATTATTATCACTGCGAGATCGGGATCTATCACCACATTTCCATCGATGAACCCAATAGCGAACTAAAACGCTCAACGAGAAAGGTGCTATCAGAAGGAGTTCATCAGGTATCCCCAAATCAGATGGATTGCGGATGATGGCTAGGAATCAATTTCTATGGTTAACAAGATCTTCCCAAAAAGAGCAATGGGCTTCACAATGCAATTGAATTGATCAACAACCATCTACAAATACATTATCGATTCTCTCTTCAGTTAGGTGAGAGGATGTGTTAATCGTTATTGGCTGAGGTCAACTGATGACTTCTTTGGCCGATACAAACCTCGCCATTCACGCCAAATAATGGACAGCACACTCAATCAACTTTTGAAACTCAACCGCAAAAGGTCACTCACATCATTATTTTTCAATCACTATTCACGATGATCGCAACCTGCATCATTGAAACGACATCAACACAACCCTATCAAGACAAACAGGACATAGTGTGCAACTCTTCTTCGTACATAAAACTAGGTGCATATGATATTCCAACCACGCAAAAGCCCTGATTAGACAGGGCTTTTAATACCAAGCGATCAAAAACTTGAGACAAAAACTCGATCAATGATAAGCACTGCCGATCCTAAAATACAATGGCTCTATACCTGGAATGCTGTAAGTAATTTTGCGAGTGTGTAAATCAAGCTGTGCCTGCACTCCCCGCTCATTCTGGAGATAAACAGACCATTGATCGCGATTCATCTCTCTAAAAATATATTTCTCACCATTCCTCATTTTCATCAGCCAAAATTGGGAGTTTGGAATGGCACGAAAAAAGCGCTCTGAATTGCTCACATACATCACATTTTGGCCATTCGTATTGCGTCGACGGGCCCTTAAACCAGGACGTACATCTGTTCTGGCGACACAGCGATCCCGGCGATACGAGTAGCGAAAACCAGAACTACAGCCATCTGCTGCTTGTGCTGGAGCCATCATGGCCATTGTTGAACATGTACCAATCAGAGCAATTGCTGAACTGGTCACGATCTTTTTGAAATTCATTGGAAATCAAAGCTGTGGTGAATTAGGAAGCAGGCTGTGCGCCCCATGAATCAATCATCTGTCCAATCCACGCTCGCCACGATGACACCCCTCAAACAACTGTGTGATCTTTCTCACGACGACTCCCACTTACGCTCAGAAAGAGAAGAACTCAGTGGTGACGGCTAAATATTGAAGCGCCTCAGAACAAGACAAGAGCAAATCGTCTTCCCTAGAGCGAGAGTGATCACCACCTCTCCAACGATGAACCCAATCACCATTTCATCCTGTGATTAGGCGAGATGCCTCCGGACGAGGGAGGCAAGCATTGTCCCGTGACAGATAATTTCCATTCCAACATCAAAGTCGTCATCAGAAGTACCCCGTCGAAAACGACGACAAATCCATCGCCTTGATGACGCCAAATCAAAAGAGCGCTTGAGAGAGTTCAGAATTGCATTCAAAGAAACCAAAAAAAATGCAACATCAATCATTTTATCGAACCTCTCAATATTCAGCTCAGCGAATCAAGATCAGTCAACCAAGCCAACTCTAAGCCTACTAACAAATATTTTATTGGAGTTAAAAAACAATGCCGAGGCAAGACTACAAAATGTGCGCATGAACCGTTGATGAGCCAGCGCAACATCTCTCACAATTTTCAAATCATTGCTCAAAAAACAAGCGTTTCACATCAGCATCCAAAAGCTAATCTGACCCAAAGCCGAAGGGACCCAAGAGATCGCGGCAGAATGGCGTGATGAATCAGACCATCCCCATGCGGGCATTCCTGCTTCTAGCGCTTGCCCTGCCAGCATTTGCCGGTCAAGCATATGTGCCCTGGCCTAGCACAGAGACATTCCGCAGCATTCAGCTCGATGCTTTTCGCTGTTCACGTGAAAACCAAGACGCACCCTGTCGAATCACCCGTAGCAAAGCGGATGCCCTGATGGATCATCCACGCTTGCCCGTGATCTGCAAGGACGTGCTGTGGACATTGATCGAGACAGCCACCGTATCGCCATCCAATGGCTACAAACGTCGAGATGCGATTGACAAGCCAGCACGGCGACTGGTCAATATCTGTGCAGAACCAGTCAAAAAACAATCCAAACCTAAATCACCTCAAAGATCCGGCTTTCCAGCCAGTTCCTAGACATTAGTCAAAATCAAAGCTAAACCTTTGACCTTGCATTAAGCGACCAACTTCAGAGCGAACTTCTTCCAAAAGCTCTCGACTGACATCAGGATGCTTCTTAATCTCATCTACAAATGACTGAACATCAGAAGCGGTTAAACCATGATTAGTAATTTTAACTTCTACTTTACTGCGAAATTGTTCCAGCAAAGCTTTCTGATCTTCATTGAGCGGTTGAGAACCAGGATGAGTGATGTCCATTCGAGAATGTGTAACGGGTCGGATTAGCGTGCACTCGTTTCATCACCGAGCATTTGAAGCAACGTCTCAGATGTCGAGAGCATCTCCCCCATGCTGAGCGAATTCTCCTGCCCGGCGATTTCGGAAGCCAGCTCACAAACGGAAGAGGAGCGGTCCGCAGCGTCGCAGCTATTGGACAACTGCACCATGGCATTGGAGAGCTTTCCGCGCAGGCACTCCTCTGAACCGGCCTCGTTGATCACAGCCTGCGCTGCTGTCGCCGCCCCTGCTGAAGCCTTGTCATAAGGAACGGCTCTTTTCCAAGCTTGAGAGGCGAGGGCAGGAGCGTTGAGACAGCCAAACCCTTGCACACAAACACCGAAGACGATCAACAGCAGCGGCCTTGGCATGTTTTAGGCGAAATAAACGGGCGTTGGACTAGCGACCGCACTGGTCATGTCGAACACGCTGCCACGGCAATCCTGTGTTTACGTTCCGCGTAGTCCCACTCTCCGTGATGACCACCTCGGCCCCGGCGGAACCGACAAAGCGTCAGGTGCGCCTCGAGACCCCCTTTACCGATCAGAAGCCGGGCACCTCCGGCCTGCGTAAGAGCAGCAAGCAATTTGAGCAGCCGCATTACTTGGAATGCTTTATCGAAGCGGTGTTCCAAACCCTCTCCGGAGTGGAAGGCGGCACCTTGGTTCTTGGAGGTGATGGGCGTTACGGCAATCGTCGCGCCATCGATGTGATTTTGCGGATGGGCGCTGCTCATGGGCTGAGCAAGGTGATTGTCAGCACCAACGGCATCCTGTCCACGCCGGCAGCCTCGAATCTGATTCGCAAGCGCGACGCCATCGGAGGCATCATCCTCTCTGCTAGCCACAATCCCGGCGGTCCGGATGGAGATTTCGGGGTCAAAGTCAATGGCCCCAACGGTGGGCCCACGCCGGCATCGTTCACAGATGCCGTTTTTGAGTGCACCAAGACGCTGGAGCAATACTCGATTGTTGATGCTGATCAGATCTCTCTAGACACACCAGGTGAACACGTCATCGGCTCTATGAAAGTGGAGGTCATCGACGGTGTTGATGATTTCGTTGAACTGATGCAGCAGTTATTCGACTTTGATCGCATCAGTGACCTGATCCGTGGAGATTTTCCGCTGGCCTTCGATGCCATGCACGCCGTCACCGGTCCCTATGCACAACGTCTCCTTGTAGATCGACTCGGAGCGCCCAAAGGCAGCGTCAGAAACGGTATCCCGCTCGAAGACTTTGGAGCGGGCCATCCAGACCCCAACCTCACCTATGCCCATGAACTGGCCGATCTGCTGCTGAACGGCGACGGCTACCGCTTTGGGGCCGCCTGCGATGGCGATGGCGACCGCAACATGATCCTGGGCAACCGCTGCTTCGTGAATCCAAGCGACAGCCTGGCGGTTCTCACCGCCAACGCCACGGTTGCTCCTGCTTATGCCGATGGGCTCGCAGGCGTCGCCCGCTCAATGCCAACAAGCTCGGCTGTGGATGTAGTGGCGAGAGAACTGGGCATTGCCTGTTTTGAGACTCCCACCGGCTGGAAATTCTTCGGCAATCTTCTCGACGCTGGCCAAATCACCCTATGTGGAGAGGAAAGCTTCGGCACAGGTAGCAATCATGTGCGCGAAAAAGATGGCCTCTGGGCCGTCTTGTTTTGGCTGCAAATCATGGCTGAACGCCGCTGCAGCATTGCTGAAATCATGGCGAAGCATTGGAGCCATTTCGGGCGCCACTACTACTCTCGCCACGATTACGAGGCTGTGGCTAGCGATGCTGCTCATGGCCTCTACGACCGCCTTGAAGGCATGTTGCCCAGTCTCGTGGGACAACCCTTCGCCGGACGCAGCATCGGTGCCGCTGACAACTTCAGCTACACCGACCCAATTGATCACTCGGTCACCAAGGGGCAGGGTCTACGCATCCTGCTGAATGACGGCAGCCGTGTGGTGGTCCGCCTCTCTGGCACAGGCACCCAAGGGGCGACTATCCGCGTCTACTTAGAGAGTTATGTGCCCAGCAGCGGTGACCTCAACCAGGATCCTCAGATTGCACTGGCTGACATGATCAGCGGCATCAATGGCTTGGCTGAAATCCAAAAACGGACAGGGATGGATCGTCCAACGGTGATCACCTAACTGAAGTCGCTCGAGCTCTTTGTCTTAATCACCTCCTCTCCTTTGCACCCCTTTGGTGCCTCTCGATCGAGAGGCGCCAAAGGGAAAATTACGAAACAATCCGAAAAATAGATTACTATCAACTTAATAATGAATTACCAGGAGCATTGCTTTGGAACTCATAGGATCCTGGACGGTTGTTAAAAGGAATCGCAAGAAGATCACAGGGTACTGGGAAGGAGCTGCCGGCACAAACTACGGAGAAGAAGCTGGCTTATTTGAAATCAACAAAAAAGGAAAACACAAAATATTCGACTTGACAATTAATCGACGAGGCAATCCCATCAAAGGAGATTTACTATATATAAATAGCGCAAGGCAGAGCAAATCGCTTGGCTGGAGCAAGAATAGTCTTGCCTCAATGCAAAACGAAACTGGCCTCCTGATTAAAGGCAATGACTGCACAATTACATTTTATCCTGACACTGAAACAAGAGGAATTGCTCAGCGCGTGATCAGCAATGCACCCGGAGCCACTCTTAATTCCGTGACAGAATTAAGCAATGTTTACCCAACCGATTCTTATTACGGTGAACTAGCAAACCTGTTCGATGGAGACAGCAACCCTCTTGGTCAGGTCACACTTCAACCAACACAAGCAGTACAGCAATTCTGCTAACCCAAAACGCCAAGATAATCTCATCCTTACAGCAGGAGCAGTGCTGATTTTTTGGAATATATTCATCACCCATCGCCGGTCCAATCCGAAGCGAATAAAGAACTCACGTTTACATCGTGGAAGGCAATTTAAGCCATTACCTTATGACAGCCAGTGATCGAATAGCATTCCAATCAAACAAAGCAAGAATAATCTTGGGCAATGCTTGGCTTCCTGCTGAGATTGCCATGGATCGATCGAAAAAATTCATCACTTACCACGACGCGTGTTGTAATGGCGGTAGACGTCATCACCTGCTTCTTCCTGCAGTTGACGCATGGATTCAATCGCGAATCCACCGAGTCCGCCTGAACCAATGATCATCAAGAAGAACAAACGCAGCCGGGACGAATCAATCTGAGCCGGCGTGTTTGAAATCAAAATCTTGAGGAAATAAGCAACTGCTCCGCCAATGGCACAACCAATCGCAATCGCAACAAGCACTTTCATGCCACTAAAAGGCTTATTGCTCTTGACCTCAGACTGCCTCGGCTGCTGATTTTGGTCCATCAAGTTGATTGGGGAGTGGGAGCATCGGTGGCAGCCTCCGGGTGTTCAGGTGACTCAGGCGGTCTCGCCTCGGCCTGGCCGAGCAGCGATTTCATCACCACATAGAACACGGGCACCACAAGAGTGGAGAGGAAGGTGGCCACCAGCAGCCCCCCGAACACCACCAGGCCGAGTGAGGACTGGCTCTGGGCGCCGGCGCCCTTGGCGAGCATCAGCGGCAGGAAGCCAGTGAGCGAGGAGATGGCCGTCATCAGGATCGGCCGCAAACGGGACTTGGCCGAGAAGGTGGCTGCCTCGAGAGCCGAAGCCCCCTCACCCATCTTCTGGTTGGCCAGATCAACGATCAAGATCGCGTTCCCCCCGGCCAGACCGATCAGCATCACCAGACCGACCTGGGCATAGATGTTGAGCACCTGTCCGGCTCCTCCGAGGAACACCAGGGCACCAAGCAGGGCGGTGGGAACCGTGAGGAGAATGATGATCGGATCGGTGTAGCTCTCGTACTGGGCCGACAGAACGAGAAACACTGCCAGGATCCCCAGGGCGAAGATCACGACTGCCAACGATCCGGCTTTCACCTCCTCGCGTGAGATGCCCGTCCAATCGAAGCCGAGGCCCTGGTAACGGCCCTCATTGAAGATCTGCCTCATCGTTCCGATCGCCTGACCGGAGCTTTTGCCTTCGTTGGGCGTTCCATCAATCTTGATCGAACGGTAAAGATTGAAATGGGGAATCACGCTGGGCCCCACGGCCTTCTGGACCGTGAAGAACTCGGAGAGAGGCACCTGTTCGCCCTTGCTGTTGGCCACATAGATCGATGACAGCCGCTGCGGAGTTGCCCGGCTCACCTCGTCCGCCTGGACATAGACACGACGCACCTTGCCTTCCTGGAAGGTGTCATTCACATAGGCCCCACCGAAGTTGACACTGAACGCCGACATCGCTGATCCGAAGTCCACACCGAGTGACGCCATCTGCTCCCGGTCCACATCGATCTTGTACTGCGGTGCCTGAGGCGAGAACAGGGTATAGATCGTGCCGAGAACGGGATTTGTTTTGCCGCTATCGATGATCTGGTTGGCGGAATCAAAGAACTGATTGAGCGAATAAACGCCGCTGCTCTGATCCAGCAGCTGGAATTCAAAGCCACCTCCAGTTCCATAACCGGGAATGGAAGGCGGCTCCACCACCAACACACGGCCGGAATCAATTTGGTCGCGCAACTTGGCTTTCAGCCGTTTCACAACGGCACCGACGGTGTGGTCCTTTCCGGGCCGTTCATCCCAGTGCTTCATGCCGATGAAGAACAGTCCCTTGTTGGGAGCATTGCCGTCGAGGCTGGCACCACTGAACAGAGCTGCTGAGGAAATGTCCTCTTCGGTGCGCATCACCGCGGCAACCTGACGGTTGATCGCCAGGGTCTTCTCGTTGGACACCCCTTCCGGAGCCTGCACGAAGCCGATGGCATAGCCCTGGTCCTCAATCGGCACGAAGCCGCCGGGGATGCGGGTGAAGGCGAAACCGGTGAGCAGAATGCCCGCCGCCAGGGCCGCCATCACGATCGGGCGGGCCTTGAGCACCGCCTCGAGGATGGAGGCATAGCGCGTCTCGAAACCGGCGTAGAAGCGATTGAAGTTGGTGAAGATCAAGGGGATGAACCAGCCCACCACCAGGCCGATGACCGTGAACAGCACCACCGGAATCGGATTGGTGAAGATCACACCGGTGCTGATCACCCCGACGGCCGCACCACCGGCAGCAAAGGGAAGACGTAGAGGAAGACCGGTGATCTTGCCGGCGACGAAACCAACAACCGCACCGATGACCATCGGGATCAAGGCTGCGAATGCTCCATTTCCGGCACTGAGCAACCCGTAGATGAAGCCGAGGATCACACCGGCGACGGCGTATTGGTTGCGGCTGAGCTCCTTGGTCTCCCGGGAGAGCAACAGCGCCGAGAGCATCGGCGAGAAGGTGAGGGCGTTGAAGGTGGAGATGCCGATCGAGAAGAGGATCGTGGCGGCGAACTGCTTGTAGATCGTGCCTGTGGCTCCGGGGAAGAACAGCACCGGTAGGAACACCGCCATCTTCACCAGCGAGGTGGCGATCACGGCACCGAACAGTTCATCCATCGTTTCCATCGCCGCCTGCACTGAGGTCATCCCCTCCGCTTTCTTCGCGGAGGTGTCCTCCACGACGGTGATGGCGTCGTCAACCACCAGACCCGTGGCCAGCACCAGGCCAAACAGGGTGAGCTGATTCAGGGAGAACCCGAAAGCCAGCACAAGAGCAAAGGTTCCAATCAGAGCCACCGGGATGGCGATGGCGGGCACCAGGGTGGCTTTCCAGTTCTGGAGAAACAGGAACAGGATCAGCACCACCAGGATCACAGCATCCCGCAAAGAGTTGGTCACCCCCTTGATCGACTGATTGATGAAATCGGTGGTGTCGTAGATCTTCTGAATACCGAGGCCGATCGGCAGGGTCTTTTCGAAGTCCGCGAGCACCTCCTTGACGCCGTCAGACACCTCGATGGCGTTGCTGCCGGTGAGCTGGTAGATGGCGATGCCCACCGATGGCGTTCCCTGGAGATCCATCGCATCGATGCCGTAGGTCTCACCACCGAGCTCCACCCGGCCCACATCCTTCAGTCGAACCAGTCCACCGGCATCGGTGGTGCGCAGCACGATGTTCTCGAATTCCTTTGTTGTGGTGAGTCGACCCTGCAGCTGCACGGTGAAGGTGTATTCCTGACCTTCCGGAGCCGGAGCACCACCGACCTTGCCGGCGGGCACAAGACGATTCTGACTCTTCAGCTGATTGACCACATCCGTGGCCGAAAGATTGTTGGCCGTGAGTTTCTCGGGGTCAAGCCAGAGACGGAATGCGATCTTGCGGTTTCCGAAGTAGGTGACATCACCGACTCCCTTCACCCGCTTCACGTTGTCGGTGAGGTTCTTATCGAGATAGCCACTGATCGTTTCCACCGAATATTCAGTTTGAGACGGATCTTCATTGACGAAGTTGTAAACGAGCAGAATCGAGTTGGAGGCCTTGTTCACCGTCACGCCGGATTTGCGCACCTCTTCAGGCAGCTGCGGTTCGGCCAGGGAGACGCGATTCTGAACATTCACCTGATTGATGTTTCCATCGGTTCCGCTGTTGAACGACACGGAGATGGAACTCACACCATCGGATGAGCTGTTCGAGGTGATGAAATCCATCTCCTCAACGCCGTTGATCTGCTGTTCCAGCACGGAGGTGACACCCTGCTCGACCGCAACGGCATCCGCTCCCACATAGGTGGACTGAACCTTGACGGTCGGTGGGGCGATATCCGGGAGGTTCTCAATCGGAAGAATTGGAATCGCAATGAGACCAACGATCACGATCAGAAGACTGCAGACCGTGCTGAGAACCGGTCTGGTGATGAAATTATTGGAAGCGGACATCGTTCAACTTCAGTTCGTCTTGGCCGGCAGAACCTGGACAGGCATGCCGTGTTTGAGATTGAGCAAATTGGTGGTGACCACCATCTGATTCGACTCGAGACCCTTGCTGATTGGGTACAGCTGGTTCTCGAGCTCTCCAACCGTGACTGGGGTCTGCAGCGCGAATCGGGTTTCAGCAGGAATCTTGCCCGCAGCTATGCCTTTCTCGAGTTTGGTTAGATCAGCCTTGCCGGGATTGGCCTTGAGATCCTCGAAGCTGCCCAGCCGGAACACGAAACTTTGTCCGGAGGTCTGCGTCACCGCGGCGAAAGGAACAGCCAGTTCCTCCTTGGCCTTGATCTGAACGCGGGTCCGCAGGCGCTGACCATCCCGCAGCTTGCCGTCCGTGTTCGGGAACACGGCTTTCACCAGCAGGCCCTGGGTCTGTTTGTTGATCCTGGGATCGATGGATCCCACCTCGCCGGTAGCAATCACACTGTCGCTGCCGGGAGCACTCAGCAGCACCGGCTGACCGAGCTCAAGCCGGTTGGAAAACACGGCGGGCACCTCAACACGGGCCTCCAGTTCGTTGTTCTGAACGAGACTGGTGAAGGGAGTGCCCTGCTGGATCACATCCCCAACCTTGACCTTCACATCCGCCACCACACCTGCGGACGGTGAACGCAGGTTGCTGTAACTGAGGGTGGCTTCGGTTGATTTGACCTTCTCAGTGGCAGCGATGTACTTCGTCCGATAGCGATCCAGTTCCTTTTGAGAAGCCGCACCGGTTTTGCTGAGATATTGATAACGCTCGTAGTTGGCCTTAGCTGAATCCGCATTCGCTTTGTCCTCTGCCAGCTGAGCCTGCTGCTGAGCCTGATCAAGAACCACCAGAAGCTGACCAGCCTCCACCTCGTCCCCTTGACTGATCTTGAGTTCAAGGATGCGACCACCGGACTGGGCAGCCAGTTCGACCAGCTGGCTGGCCTCAAGAGTGCTGACGGTGTCAACTCCCTCGGTGAACTCGGCCATCATGGTCGAAACCGCCTGAACCTTCGGCGGAGGTGGCTGCTGTGGTGGTGCGCCCTTGCAGGAGCTGACCGTGATCAGAGCGGCGAGGGAGAGAAGAAGTCGCTGCGGATGACGCACGGCAAAAAGGCTTTGGCGGAATTATGCAGTTTTTAGAGAGCGCCGACCGTCACGAACCAAGAAAGCTGGAGAAGGCGGAACAAAAACATCAGATCCGGACCAAATCAATCAGCACCCCGTTGATGTGACACCAGATCGTTGCCGGTCGTTGAAACTGAAACATCGACCCATGCCCTTTGAGCCAGGACCTCTTCGCCTTTCACGGTGAGCAGCAGCGCCGCAGGCTTGCCCCTCTCGCCGATCGCATGCGCCCGCGAACTCTGGAGGAGTTTGAGGGGCAGAGCGGAATCTTGGCGGAGGGACGTTTGTTGCGCCGTGCCATCAGGGCCGACCGAGTTGGCAATCTGATTCTCCACGGCCCACCAGGTGTGGGCAAAACCACCCTGGCCAGAATCATCGCTTCTCATACCAGGGCTCACTTCAGCAGCCTCAATGCCGTCCTGGCCGGCGTCAAGGATCTACGCATCGATGTGGATGCCGCCCGCCAGCGACTGGAGCGTCATGGGCTGCGGACCATCCTGTTTATTGACGAGGTGCATCGGTTCAACAGCGCTCAACAGGATGCGTTGCTGCCCTGGGTCGAGAACGGCACGGTCACCCTGATCGGCGCCACTACCGAGAACCCCTATTTCGAGGTCAACAAGGCGCTCGTCAGCCGCTCACGTCTGTTCCGGCTTGTGCCGCTGGAACCAAAGGATCTCAGTCAGCTGCTGCATCGAGCCCTAGACGACCGCGAACGGGGCTTCGGTGATCGATCGATCGTGATCACTCCGGAGGCGGCCGAGCATCTCGTGGATGTGGCCAGCGGTGATGCCCGAAGCCTGCTCAATGCCCTTGAGCTGGCTGTGGAGAGCTCAGAACCCGATTCCAAAGGGGTGATTCAGATCGACCTGGCCATTGCCGAAGAGTCGATTCAGCAGAGGGCGGTTTTGTACGACAAACACGGCGACGCGCATTACGACACGATCAGCGCTTTTATTAAGTCTCTTCGAGGCTCCGATGCCGATGCCGCCCTCTTTTGGCTGGCTCGCATGGTGGAAGCGGGTGAAAACCCACGCTTCATTTTCCGCCGCATGCTGATTGCCGCCGGTGAGGACATCGGCTTAGCGGATCCTCAAGCCATCGTGGTGGTAGAGGCCTGCGCCGCGGCCTTTGAACGCGTCGGCTTACCGGAAGGCCTTTACCCCCTAGCCCAAGCGGCGATTTACCTGGCTAGCACCGAAAAAAGCAACAGCGTGCTGGGTTTCTTTGATGCGCTCAAGACCGTACGCGCGGCACAACGACAAGACGTCCCAAGCCATCTCCGCGATGCCAATCGCGATGGAGCCGCCTTTGGTGATGGCCAGGGCTACCGCTATCCACACGCCTATGCGGAGCACTGGGTTGAGCAGCAATACTTGCCCAACACACTCCAGGGGGAAGTGTTCTGGCAGCCCGGCACGCTCGGCTGGGAAGGCAAACGACGAGAACGCATGGCGGAGCGGCGTGCTGCTCAACTCGCTGCCGCCGCTGAGCTGGCGGCAGAACAGCCCCTCCTGCTGAGCAGTGGCCCGGATAGTCCAACCCTCGAACGCTGGATTCAGCGTCAGCTCGGCCAAGAGGGTGAACGCTTGCACCAGCTGCGAGAGCGGCTTTGGCGCGATGTGACGTGGAAACGCAATGACCGTGTTCTCTTGATCGGGCTGCGTTCCCTGCTCTGGGCACTTGATCCTCTTAAGGCGGTTCCCGAAGGAGGCGTCACGCTGCTGGCGGGATCAGAGGAGGATCGCCTGCGTCTCGCAGCCCAAATCGAGCTACTCGAACCGGAGCAGAGGCCCCAACTACTGCATGGCAACTGCGGCGCGCTGGATCAACTCCCAGAGGAGCAAACCTTCGAATGGGTCGGAGCGCGATTGGGTGCCGCCGACCTGCATCAACAACACTGGCAAAGCCTTTGGCCCCTCATCACACGGCGCTGCCACGACGGCACGGAATTGAGACTGCTCATCAGTCACCCCACAGCGGGACCGGCCACTGCCCTCATGCAGATGCTGGGGAACAACAACACGATTCAAGATTATGGTCTTGAGCCATTGCTGGAGC
Organism: Cyanobium sp. NAT70; assembly: GCA_002701375.1. Lineage (GTDB taxonomy): Bacteria > Cyanobacteriota > Cyanobacteriia > PCC-6307 > Cyanobiaceae > Parasynechococcus. The sequence goes on from NZVB01000036.1 coordinate 152,971, forward strand.
GAGAACAGCAGTGGTTAGCTCAGCAGGATTNACCAAGCGAACATCTCTGCCACAACGGCTGGATCCTCGAACAATCCAGTTGGAACGAAATGCTGACTCTCGACGGAGGCCAGGATCTACAGGCACGTTGGCTGGCAGAAGGATCGGCCTATCGCCAACACATGCGCGGGATAGACAACTCCGTGTTGCAACGGTTAAGCCAACTACTACAAAGCAACCGCCAAGACGGTATCTCTATGCCGATGCGACACGACCTGCTCAAGGGGCGCTACAGCAAGCCATAAAAAAATCCCCGGCGCTGCCAGGGATTGACGTTTGATCGGGCTCAGGGCCTGATCACCAGAGGGGACGTGCAGGAGGAGCTGATTGACGCACAGGAGCCGCAGGCAGCTGGGAATTGGCCTGCACACAAGCGGGCAGGAACACATACCAAGACAGCAGGGAGGTGCACTGGGCGTCGCCTTCGCACTTGTCAGGAGCACAAACGTTCTGAACACCGTCGTAGGTGTTGCAGGTGTCTGCCAGACGGAAGTCGACAGGAAGGTANTTCATGATTCCAGCGGAAGACAACTTGCCGTCGGCTGAATCAAGAATGATGGCGGAGCGAAGAGCGACCACAGCGGTCTTCTTCATGCGCCAGTAAGGGAAGTAGGAGCGGGTCTGATCCTTAAGGAACTTGACACCGTCCTTGGAATACAGGAAGCGGGACACACCAACCACGTCGACCGAATAGGTCTTGGTCATGCCCTCCTGGATTTCATCAGCGGTCCAGCCAGAACCGTTGATACCAGCTTCAAGAGCGCGATCGGTGATTTCACCGGTCTTCAAGAAGGTTTTGAACTCCTTAGAAGACGTGGTCCAGACGGCTCCACCAGTGTTCCAGCGCACAGGGCGCTTGGCACCGGCTTCGGCAGGAGCAGCCAGAGCAGCAAGAGAGGCACCGGCAAGAAGGCCGGCTGCGAGACGAGTGAACACGGACGACAAAAAGGGACGTCATTAAAAAAAATAGCTGCCAAAAGAAAAATCGCCAACTCGAGAGGGCCTCTCTCGTCGTAGGCCACACTGCTGTTGTGGTCAGCTTTCAGACTGCATCAGCTCAATCGCAGTCCATGAGTTTGGACAGTCCCCTGAAAAAGGCTTGAGCGCCTGTTCCCGGTTTCCCTTGCATTGCTTGGTCACGAGACGATTGTTGCGCCGTTTCACGACCGCGACATAAGACTCAAGCCCACGCCTAGGCACGATCCATAATTTTGTGGATTGATCGTCCCGCTGAATGGTCATCGTGTTGTGAGCCGACGTTGGCAGACCGATCTCTACCGCTGAAGTGGCAAAAGAACCCCAGTAATGGCGAGTCATCTGAGCTCGCGTGAATTGGACGAGCAGAGACTCTGCTTCCCGCCGTTGATCCAGGGTGATCTCACGCTCCTTTAANTGACGCGTCAGTGACGTTGCTGCAGACGCAATCGACAAGGTTGAGCCTCCATCCAAACCAATGGAACGTCGTGGCTTGACCAGTCCTGCCGTCCCCAACATCACCAAAGCGACCACAGCAATCAGGCGACTCACCTGCATTGCTATGGAACGTCTGGCCATCACATTCCAGGAAGAGGATTCAGATTAGGCAGAGGATTGGGTGATGTCCTGCCCTGTGCCCATGAACAGCGACAGCCATCCACCAGTTCTGCCAGATGTAGCGATGAATGGGCACCTGCACTCGACGCGAGAGATGGATGGCCGTCAGATCTTCTCCAGCGCAGGACCAACACGACAGATCGGACGCCAACGATCCGCCCTGCCACTTAATTGCCGCTTCCTTGGCCAGCCATTGACGCAGGACTTCACGGCGCAAAACCTGACCTCTTAAAGACTGCAGCGCACGGCGATCAGGGTCGCAATAAAAACGCTGGGCCAGCGATGCGGCGTCAAAATGGCGATCGTTTCGCTCCAAATCCACACCAATCGGCTGTTCAGACCATGCCAGCAGCAAGGCATCCCGGGTATGGCTCAGGCTGACATAGCCCCATCCAGACGCCATACGAGGAGGCTGACCAGGTGGTGCCTGGAGCGGAATCCGAGATGGCGCTTCACCCAAGCGATCGGCCAAACAGTGACGCAACCAAGCTCGAGAGGCTCGGAACTGATCCCGCCGCGGCCCAGTCATCGCAGCAGCCCATTGTTCTTCCTCCTCCGAGAGCTCAGTCGGACCATCCCCCCAAGGCCTGATCGGCAAGAACCAGAGGGCCGTTACGCTGCCGCCACGTGCATCGCAGTGTTTCCGTGGCTCTCCAGATCGGCGATCCGGCACCGGATTTCAAACTCCCCAATCAGAACGGCGAACCCATCCAGCTTTCAGCGCTCAAAGGCCAGCGGGTGGTCATTTATTTCTATCCCAAAGACGACACNCCTGGTTGCACGAAAGAGGCCTGCAATTTTCGAGACCGATGGGACCGTTTCAGCGCCCACGACATTCGTGTGCTGGGAATTAGTAAGGACAATGCCAACTCCCATACCAAATTCATCAGCAAGCACGAGCTTCCTTTCACGCTCCTCACGGATGAAGAACCTTGCCCCGTCGCAAGCAGCTACGACAGTTATGGACTGAAGAAATTCATGGGGCGTGAATACATGGGGATGATGCGTCACACCTTTGTGATTGATCCCGAGGGCAAGATCGAGCGGATCTATTTGAAAGTGAAATCAGCCACGATGGCTGACGACGTTCTTAGCGATCTTGACCTGGNCTAACTGGATCAATTAATTGCACGAGTCCTTTCATCACTAAATCTGGATCGACATGCACCATGGCTTGGCCCTCAGCCAATGCAGGACCAAGCCAATCGCTGTCACCTCCGCAAATCCAAAGACAGGATTGGCAAGTTCGCTGCGCCTCACGCAACGCACCAACCATCGCTTGCATCGCACCTCGCATCATCGCTTCATCAGTGCGGCGCGGAAACATCGTGCTGGGACACGTGCCTTGATCCGGCCGCTGAAGGGCTGTCGTTCCCGACGCCATTGCGTTCAATTGCAGTTGGAGGCCTGGCATCAATTGACCTCCCGCGAATTGACCTTGCGCATCCAGCAACGTGAGGCTGAGAACGGTGCCAGCGTCGGCAAGCAGCAAACCTGAGTGGAGATCCAGACCCATCCGCTGGCTCATCTGCCAAGCGGCTGTGGCACCCAAAGCACGATCCACACCAAGCCAATCAGGACATCCAGCCAAAGGAACATCGGCGAGCGTCCGTTGCTGCTCTNTCGGCAAAGGCAGATCTGAAGGAATCGGCCCCACCGCGGACCAAACCAATGGTGAGCCAAGAAGACGAGTTGGATCCGGAGGGCCATGATCCATTTGCCATTCCTTGCCGACGCGCTCTGCCCAGTGCCAGCGACTATTGCCGATGAGCAGAGCACGGCACACTGCTGCACTCACAAGTCAGATGCCATCTCCCATCATCCCCTCACCACTGGACTGGGGAAGGTGAATCCCACATTCCTGTTTCAGACCGCCAAAACGCGTTTCACGACCTGACCCCTCAGCACCATCTGGTGCACTGGAGTGCCAATCGCCAACGGTGGAATACCCCTGTTCGAACAACGGATGTTGCGGCAGCTCATGCTCCTGCATGTAGTAATAGATGTCCTTATTGGTCCAGTCGAGCACCGGTCGAAGTGACAAACGTCCACGAATGGGATCAAGCCAGGTCATGGTGCGGCGATGGTCGGTCTGTTTTCGCCGAACACCACTGGCCCAACAGGAAATCTCCAGGCTAGAAAAAGCTTGTTCCAGCGGTTCGACCTTACGAATGCGGTGATATAGCTCCAAATCACTAACCACTTCTGTCTCCCAAAGACGACCATGCAAGGCTTCCATGCGAGCTGGTGACAAGGTGCTCTGAGCCACAACGAGACGAATTCCGAGCCGATCGATCAACATCTCGGCGTAGTGATAAGTCTCTGCAGGTAAATAGCCGGTATCCACCCAAATCACCGGTGTCTCGCAACCGCCATCGATCTGGCTGAGCATATGCAGCAACACAGCGGACTGAATACCAAAGCTGGTGGTTAAAGAGAACGACGATCCGTAACTCTCGAGCGCCCAAGCGAGGCGTTCCGCAGGGGTCATCGGCGCGAGAACTGCACGCAAACCATCCAAATCGTCCGCGAGCTCAGGCGACGTCTGCCTTGACTGGTGTTCTGGAACCGCTGTGCGACCCATGTCCGGCGACGTCTCCCGCATGTGTCCATCTTCCCCTGTCGCTCTCCCCAACAGCCTGCCTATCGTTGAACAAGCAAAGATTGCACCGATGCAAGACCACCCGACATCAATGGATGCCGTGGTGATTGTGGGTGGAGGTTTTGGTGGTCTCACCGCAGCCCTAAATCTCAGCCGTCAGCAGCCGCGCTGGCCGGTGATCCTGATCGAACCAAAAGACCGATTCCTGTTTCAGCCACTTCTCTATGAACTCCTCAGTGATGAACTGCAGGCCTGGGAAGTCGCCCCTAAATATGATCAATTGCTGAGCCATTACGGCATCAATTGGCTGCGGGATCGTGTGACCGCAATTGATACCAACGCCAAAACTGTCGCAACCGAATCTGGTGAAACCATCCACTGGCATCAACTGCTGATCGCCAGCGGCTCAAAACCTCACGATTTTGGGATACCAGGAGTACGGGAGCACGCCCTTGGATTTCAAACATTCAACGACGTCAATCGACTACGTCAACGCATCCGTGAACTGCAGCAGATGCGCAATGACCATTCCGCTCTCGTCATTGTTGGAGCAGGTCCAACCGGCGTGGAATTGGCCTGCAAACTGACGGATCTGCTGGAAGGACGTGCTCGCTTACATCTCGTTGAGATGGGCGAATCAATCCTGCCGAACAGTGCAGCGTTCAATCGAGAACGCGCCGAAGCGGCGCTTGAGCAACGTGGTGTCACCGTTCATTTGCAAACGGCCGTGACGGCTGTTCAGCCCACTGAGGTTGAGTTCAACGATGNGCGTCGACTCGAGCATCAAGGTTTGCTGTGGACAGCTGGCAGCCGTCCACAACTGCCAGCAATCCATCCAAGTCCAACTCTTTCCAAGGGCAGGCTGGCCATCGATTCCAAGTTGAATCTGGTCGACCGCCCCGATGTTTTTGTGATTGGCGATGCTGCCCGCTGTGATCAAGAAGATTGGCCGAGCACTGCCCAAGTGGCCATGCAGCAAGGCCAATCTGTGGCCATCTCACTCCAAGCGGCTCATCAAGGTTCTGAAGGCCAGCCGTTTCAGTTCGAAGATCGTGGCGAGATGCTGAGTCTCGGACTTGGTGACGCCACACTCACAGGAATGGGATTGACGTTGGCAGGCCCGCTTGCCTTCCAAATCCGCAGAGCCACTTACCTCACCCGACTGCCAGGCCTTTCGCTTGGATTGCGTTCTGCTGGGGCCTGGCTGCTCGGTCGTTGAAACAAGCCCATCTCGCTGGCCGAACCAGAGGGCTTCGCCCCGGACAACAACGTCAACTGGAACGACTCAGCCATCGCCGGCATCCAGAAGCGGCCATTGCTGACCTGATCACGCTGGAGCGCCTCTGCCAAATCGCTCACGATCTCGAAGAGCCCCTGCATCTNGTCTTGGACGGACGTGGACTATGCCGCTTGCTCTGGGTCGGCCCGCTTTCTGGCTCAGAACCTCTTCTGCAGCATCTACCAACCCCCCAGCGCAAGCAAGCTGGTGGCTGGCGACTCCTGAGCTGCTGCTATCGACTACACAGCCTGTTACCCGATCGTCGCGATGCTGTCGTCGCCCTTGATCTTTCCCCGCGTCTCTGGCTGCGCTTCAACGATTCTCCCAACCCGGATGGTCAACGCTCAGCGATTTTGTTGTATCCCGATCCCAGCCATTCCATTGGCTGGGATCAGCGCGAACAAGGGGACCTACGCCTGATCTGCACCCAGCGACTGGAGAGCGAGACGTCCAGCCAACCGCTGCACCTCAGCCCCGCAGACGATGGTTCAGAACGAGTTCTTCTCCTAACGCTTGCAGCCCGTGACAAGGCTCGCAGTGAGCGGGAACTGGCGGAATTGGAGGGGCTGGTTCGTAGCGCCGGGGCCAAACCTGTCGCAGTCATCCATCAACGACCAGGCCAGTTCAATCCTCAAACCCTCTGGGGAACAGGGAAACTCCAAGAAGCTGCTCTGGAAATACGCCGCAACCGCGCCTCGTTGGTGATCACTGACCGGGAATTGACTCCCGTACAAGCACGCAATCTCGAGCGATGGCTTGACAGTCCAGTCATGGACAGAAGCGAACTGATTCTCGATATCTTTGCCCAACGCGCTGGCAGTGCAGCTGGGCGTCTCCAGGTCGAGCTCGCCCAGCTGCGCTACCGACTGCCCCGACTATTGGGACGAGGGCGAAGTCTCTCTCGCCAGGGGGGTGGGATCGGCACGCGCGGGCCAGGTGAAACCCAACTGGAAAAGGACCGCCGCGCCATTGCTCGACGCATCGATCGACTGCTGCGGGATCTCAAGCAGTTGCGTCAACACCGCAGTCGCCTGCGAGAGCAACGCTATGGGCTGCCACGGGTGGCTCTTGTGGGGTACACCAATGCCGGTAAATCAAGCCTGCTCAATGCCCTCTGCAACCGTCGTGCCGCAGATCAAGTGGTGGCAGAGAACAAACTGTTCGCCACTCTTGATCCCACCACACGACGTCTCGAACTGCCTCGTCCCGATGCCGCACCCCACACCGTGCTCCTGACGGACACGGTTGGATTCATCCGAGATCTGCCAGAGCCGCTCGTGGAAGCCTTTCGTGCAACCCTCGAGGAAACCCTTGATGCCGACGTTTTACTNGTCATTGTCGATCTGGCAGATCCAGATTGGTCTGATCAGCTCCACACCGTGCATCGCCTGCTTGATTCCCTCGGTTGTGTGGCCTTGCGGCAGGTTGTTGCCAATCAAATTGACCGTTGCACCCTCGACGCCATCGAGGCAATCCGACAACGCGAACCCGACAGCCTCTTTCTCTCTGCCGTTCGAGGCGACGGGCTGAGAGGCCTTCAGCAATGGCTCCGAACTCAGTTTTTTGATCCAGGAGCAGAATCGGGCCCAACTGCAATTAGGCACGCGCCGGAATGGCCGAGCTGATCAGCACGGTTCAGGACCCCCAAGCTCTGATCAGCCTCGCTGTGCTGGTCCTGGCGGTGGTGCTGTTCATCTCAGGAGCGCTAGCCCCGGAATTAACAGGTTTACTCAGCGTCGGACTACTGATGGCAACGGGCGTTCTGGCCCCACAAGAAGCCCTCGCTGGCTTCGGCAGCCCAGCGCTGATCACCTTGCTGGGACTCTTTCCCGTCTCTGCTGCACTCTTCAAAAGCGGTGCCCTGGATCGGTTACGAGCACTCATCGCCTCCGAACGAATCCGAACCCCTAGACGCCTCATTGCATTGATGGCCTTCGTCATCGCTCCGGTGTCGGGAGTTGTCCCCAATACCCCAGTCGTGGCATCGCTGCTGCCGGTGGTGGAGAACTGGTGCCATCGACGCGGACTCTCTCCATCGCGGGTGCTGCTGCCCCTCTCCTTTTCCACAGTGCTTGGAGGGACGCTGACCCTGCTCGGTAGTTCGGTCAACCTGCTCGTCAGCGATATCAGTCAACAACTTGGCCATGGCTCTTTGGAATTGTTCAGCTTCACGCTGATCAGTATTCCGATCTGGCTCGTCGGTGCGTTCTATCTCGTTCTGGCACCACGCGTCCTCTTACCCGATCGGGGCAGCGATGGAGACGATCTCGCCCTCAGTCCAGAGCGCAGCGGTTACTGCACGGAAGTCAGCATCCCTGAGGATTCAGAGCTCGTCGGCCGCTCCCTGCACAACAGCCGTTTGCAACGTCGCTTTGACGTTGATGTGCTGGAACTCCAACGCAGTGGGGAACGATTGCTGCCCCCCCTTGCTGATCGACCGCTTCAAGCCGGTGATCGTTTGCTGCTGCGAGTCACGCGCCAGGACCTGCTGCGGCTCCAGCAAGATCACACCATTCAGCTGACCACCCAAGCACAACAAGACGGGGTCAACCTCGACAGCAGTGGGCAAAAAACAGTGGAGGTGTTGCTGCCGGCAGGATCCACCCTGGCGGGAGCGAGTTTGCGGGAACTGCGGTTTCGCCAACGGCACAACGCCACAGTTCTCGCTCTACGCCGTGGCCAAGAAACGGTGCAAGAGCGATTGGGACAGGTGATCTTGAGAGAGGGTGATGTTCTGCTGCTTCAGGCGCCTCTGGACTCCATCCGTGNCCTTCAAGCCAGCAATGACCTGCTAGTACTCGACCGCTTAGAGGAGGATCTGCCCACCGTGCGGCGCAAACCGCTGGCGGTGTCGATCGCCATCAGCATGCTCATCCTGCCGACGGTGACCCCTGTTCCACTCGTCGCTGCTGTGCTGCTGGCAACGGTGGCGGTGGTGGCTTCAGGGTGCCTGCGTCCGGGAGAGCTGCAACGAGCCATTCGCCTCGATGTGATTTTGCTGCTCGGATCCCTGACCAGTTTCAGCGTTGCTCTCCAGAAAACTGGACTCGCTGATGCCCTCGCCTCCGGATTAGAGCAATGGCTCAACGGTTGGCCAACCTATGGAGCGCTCATCGTTTTATTCATCGGCACAACCCTGCTCACCCAAGTCATGAGCAATGCAGCCTCCGTTGCACTGCTTGCGCCTGTGGCTGTGCAACTCGGCTCAAGCTTGGGACTGCCCCCCACGGCGATGCTGATCACCGTGTTGTTTGGAGCGAGCCAATCGTTCCTAACCCCTGTTGGCTATCAAACAAATTTGATGGTGTTTGGGCCAGGTCGCTATCGGTTTCTGGATGTCACGCGTTACGGACTCGGATTGACCCTGCTGATGACCTTGCTGGTCCCTTGGCTGATTCTGTGGCGATACGGGACATCCTGATCAAAACTGGAGATCAAAATGCAACGGGTGTTCGACACCATGCACCGTCTCCGTGCCCCTGCGTAAGGCCCTCGAGCGAAGCCAAGGCTGGCATCGCCGGCTGACGGTTCCCCAGTTCACCGTGGTCACTGGCTTGCTGGTGATCTTGATCGGCACCCTGCTGCTACTCACACCGCTGTGCTCCACGAGCAGCGTGGGGATCTGGGAAGCGCTCTTCACCGCCACATCAGCGGTCACGGTCACGGGGCTTTCGATCATCGACATCGGAACAGATCTGACTGGAACTGGCCAACTGGTGCTCGCCCTGATGATTCTTGTGGGAGGACTTGGGCTGATGGCCATCACCACGTTTCTGCAAGGATTCGTGGTCAAGGGAACCGGCTTGAGGAGACGCCTGGACCGCGGTCAGACCCTCGATGAATTCGGAGTGGGTGGCGTAGGGAGCACCTTCCGTGGCATCGCTCTCACTGCAGCTTTTGTGATCCTTCTCGGAGCCTTAATCCTCTACGGGTATGGCTTCGATGACATCCCGGATCGCAGTGAGCGGATCTGGGCCGCACTGTTTCACAGCATCTCGGCGTACAACAACGCTGGTTTCGGTCTTTGGGCAGACAGTTTGGAGAGATACCACAGCAATCTTGTGGTGAATGCCGTGGTGATGCTGCTGATCGTGATGGGTGGGTTGGGATGGCGCGTCACGAGTGATCTCTCCGCTCAACTCATCCGTCAGAAACGCCGCAGACTCAGTCTCCACACCCGACTGGTGTTGCGCACCACTCTGCTCCTGGTCGCCATCGGCGCCTTTGGTCTGGTGCTGACCGAATGGCTGAACCAAGGGGAGATTTTCAAAACACTTCCCTGGTCAGAGCGGTGGATGACCGCGCTGTTTCAATCGGTGACCAGCCGAACAGCCGGATTCCACACGGTATCTCTCTCGATCGAATCAATTACGGAATCTGGAACCTTGCTGATGATGACCTTGATGTTCATCGGAGCAAGCCCAGGTGGCACCGGTGGTGGGATCAAAACCACGACCGTTGCTGCCCTCATGGCGGCCACACGATCCACATTGCGGGGGCGAGACGCCGTGATCATCCGCAACCGAGAGATCTCCGACAAAGTCGTGCTGCGTGCTCTTGGCATCACGGTGGCATCGCTGCTGTTCGTNCTGGTGATGGCCCTACTCCTCAGCATTGCCAGCAACTTGAATGGCAGAGACGACTTCACCTTTTTAGAGATGCTGTTCACTTGCATCTCCGCCTTCGCGACCGTCGGACTTGACCTCGGCGTCACCAGAGAACTGGGACATTTCGGTCAAGCGGTCTTACTCGTTGGAATGTTCGTGGGTCGACTGGGGATCATGCTGCTTTTGAGTGCCATTTGGGAGGCCATGACCCGGGAGCAAAGTCAGATTCATCGTCAGAATCGGATTGGTTATCCCCGCGAAGACCTCTATGTCTAAGCGTCATCGTCGCCAAGACAATCCATGAGGGAGTGGTGGCACTGGAGCCCGCTTCAGGGCAGTGAACGACTGGGCTTCGCCATCGTTGGGGTCGGCCGCTTCGGCATCGCTGTCTGCCGTGAGTTGCTCCAAAACGGCGCAGAAGTCTTGGCTGTCGACCGTTCAGCCCGGGCCGTGGAAGAGCTCAGACAAGTGGAGCCCTCGATCGAAGCACGCGTTGTGGATTGCACCGACGAGGAGTCGCTTCGTGAAGCCGGCGTTTTGGACATGGGCACCGTGGTAGTGGCCATCAGCGAACCAATTGAGGCCAGCATTACCGCCACCCTGATTGCCAAAGACAGTGAAGGCACCCGGGTCAAACAGGTGATCGCACGAGCCACCAGTGATCTGCACGAAAAAATGCTGAAGCGTGTCGGAGCCGACCGTGTGATTTTCCCGTCGCGAATGCAAGGTGAACGCCTCGGGTTGGAATTAGTCCGCCCCAACCTGATGGAACGCTTAACCCTCGATGAAACCCACGGCATCGAGGAGATCAAAGTTCCAGAACCCTTTGTCGGCCAATCACTCCGGGATCTCAATCTGCGAAAAAATTTTCGAGTGAATGTGCTCGCTGCAGGACCGCAACGAAGCCTGACGGTGAATCCACCCGCCTCTCACGTGTTGGAGAAGGGGCACCTGCTGGTGGTCATGGGGTTGATCGAGGATCTCCAACGACTCCCCAAAACCTGAGTCGATGCGCTGTCTCGGCCTGATGAGCGGCACCAGTGCCGATGGCGTCGATGCGGTTTTAGCTGAGTTCCACGGTTCGTCGCACCGACCGCAATGGTCCTTGATCCGCCATCGACACAGCCCCTACTCCGCTCAGCTACAAGAACAAATCGTGGCGGCTGGGCAAGCGGAGTCCTTCCCGGCTGAAACGTGGTTGGATCTAGCGGAAGCGATCACCGAAGCCCAAGCGGATGCAGCGACAAGCTGCGACCCCGAACGAACCGCGCAACTCGTTGGATGCCATGGGCAAACGATCTGGCATCGACCCAGGAGCCAAAAACGGCGCGGGGCAAGCTGGCAACTGCTGCAAGCGCCTCTCCTCGCGCATCTGCTTGCCCGACCAGTGGTGCATGACTTTCGTGCTGCCGATCTGGCCCTCGGCGGTCAGGGTGCACCCCTCGTTCCCCGCGCCGATGCAGCGCTCCTGGGCAGCATCGGAGGCTGGCGAGGAATGCTCAACCTGGGTGGCATCGCCAACATCACTCTGATCCCCCCCCGCTGCGGCCCAGACCGCAAGGCCCCGATCCGTGGCTGGGATTGTGGGCCAGCCAACAGCCTGATCGATCTCGCCGTCTGTCGCTTCAGCGATGGGCGCCATCGCTTCGATCGCGATGGCGCCATGGCGAAAGCCGGCACCTGTCGTGAAGACTGCATCGAAACTTGGCTGCGACATCCTTACTTTCAAAAGATTCCGCCGAAATCAACGGGTCGAGAACTATTTGGGACAGCTGATTTAGAGCGACGGCTCCAGGATCTCGGGGATTGTTTGCCCTGTGACGTCATCGCCACACTCACCGGCTTTACTGCTGCTTTGATTGCCCAGGACCTCGAACAAGTTCAACAACAGGACGGGATCCGTCCGTTGGAANTGCTTGTGGCTGGTGGAGGACGACGCAATCCTGCCTTGATGAAGCAACTGCGTCAGCGTTGTCACGGTGTAGCAGTGAGCAGTAGCGATGATCTTGGCCTGCCAGCGGAGGCTCGTGAGGCTCTGGTTTTTGCCCTACTGGCCTGGTGGCATCATCAAAACCATCCTGCCAACGCACCGGCTATCACAGGTGCNGAACATGAGGCTGTGCTTGGGGTCCACGTGAAACCAAGCCAATGGGTGGGCTGATGAATGAATAAAGCCCAAATCCAAACTCCCCACTCCAATCTCTTCACGACAAGTCTTTCAACGTCAAGTCGGCCGGTACAACCGCAAACGACGGGGAGCACCCCGCAAACGGCGTGGCTGTTGAGCCTCAAGAGCTGAACGAAAACGCTCCTGTTGCGTGGGAGGGGATTGAGCACTGGAGCGCCCATCTTCATGGCGCTGAACGCCTTGCTGAATCAAGACCCGCGCCATGTTGCTGACGGTGCGTGATTCCTCTTCGGCCATCGCCGTCAGACGCGCACACAACTCCTCAGGCAGAACCACTTGGATCCGTGGGGATTTGGGTTTCCCGCTGGATGAGGTCTGTCGGGTAGGCACGGCCCGTCTCCCAAGGTGGGCTCAGTTACCCGAAAGTGTACAGAGATGGTCAAGGATAGTATCCATGACTATGCTGATGTCACCGGTCCTCCCTCGGAGTGCCCCATGTCTCAACCCGCCACGCCGAGAACGCGCAGAACGTCGGAGAGCAGCAGCTCTTCGAGCAAAAAAGCTGCGATCAAGAGCACGTCCAAAACCAACCCAGCGAAAAACAGCGCCCCAAAAACGACCACGACTGCCACTGGTCGAGCTCAACCCAGTGGTCGCACTCAAAGCAGTGGTCGCACTCAAAGCAGTGGTCGCACTCCAACCAGCCGTCGTAGACGTAGAAGCTCTGAGAACAGTGACGTGTTGGTTTCGGCCGTTATCAGCACTTACCTGCTCACCCATCTGCACCATGTTCTGCAGCGGGCCGAATATGGTGCCGTTCAGGAGGGTCGTCGATCGCAGGCGTCCAACTACGCCCAGTTGCGCAAAGTGCTTTGCATGGATGCCAGAAGCATGGAAGATGCTTCAGCTCTCGGCCAGCATGATGAGGATCTCGAACAAGCCGCCTAAGGCCTTTTTTGAACCACTCAGTCTTTGACGCCTTCAAACGGATTAACAAAGGCGAAGGACAAGAGCCTGAATTAACAAACAGCTGCGTCAACAGCCATCTCTCAATAGCGTTCGAACAACAATGGAGCGGACTGATGGCNTCTAGCAACGCGGCATCTCTTTATGCCCGGATTGAGAGCGATCCGAGTCAAACCCAAGCGTTGTTCCGCCAAGCATTACAGGACCCAAATGGAGCCATGCAGGCCATTTGCCAACTTGGCCAAGAGCTTGGGCTGCCTGTCACAGCGGAGGAAGTTAAGGCCCATCTCGCAAGCCTTGATGATGCCAATACCAATCAGTGGGTTGTCAAAGCGCGAGGAGGGCTTTGATGGGACCTTTTGGAAATGGTCCTTAAACGATGGGATTGCTGACGCTTGCGAACGAGACAGCGTCTTGCAAACCCCGCCTCGTCATAGAGCGTGCACGATCAAGAGAGTGGAAACAAGAAGGATCGCGGCCGGAGCGGTCGCTGATCGGCTCAGCCACAGACAGTGCGCCTAACGCAGCTTGATTCCTAAATCGACCCCGTCTCTCATAACCACCTCCGCCAGCCCAGCTAAAGAACAGCCAATAACTGACAATCGCCAGACCCGCTGCCACCACAACCGCAGCCAGCTGTTCCAGTTTCAGCATGGCCTGAGCACAACACTGCGCACGACCAGTCTGCCGGCAAGACACCACAATCGATCGCCAAGCAGGGATGATGGGTGCCCAATGCCCCCCTCCCGGTGCTGCGACTCGAGCACGTCAGCAAGATTTACCCGACCGGTGAGGTCTTAAAGGATGTGACCTGGGAGGTGAAACAGGGAGACCGCATTGGACTGGTGGGTGTCAATGGAGCGGGCAAGTCCACCCAACTGCGTCTGATCGCCGGCCACGAGGATCCGACCAGTGGACAGGTGGTGCGGCAAGGCGAGCCCCGGATCGCGTATTTGCAACAGGAATTTGATGTCGATCTGAATAAGACCGTTCGCCAGGAACTGTTCCAAGCCTTTGGAGAAGCCGCCAAGGTTCTCAATCGCCAAAAAGACGTTGAAGAGGCCATGGCCTCACAACAAGCCACCGATGACCCTGAACACCTCGATGCTCTGATCCAGGACTTGGGGCGCCTGCAAAGCCGCTTTGAAGCACTGCATGGCTATGAACTCGACGCCAGAATTGACAAACTGCTTCCCACGATTGGGTTCACAGCGGAAGCTGCAGAGTTGCCAGTGCGGAATTACTCCGGCGGCTGGCAAATGCGAATCGCCCTGGGGAAGATTCTGCTGCAGGATCCCGACCTGCTGCTTCTCGATGAGCCCACCAATCATCTAGACGTTGAAACGATCCAGTGGCTGGAGACCTATCTGCTTGAGCAGACAGCTGCCATTGTGGTGATCAGCCACGACCGAGCCTTCCTGGACCGGGTCTGCAATCAGATCGTCAGCACAGAACGGGGAATCTCCCGCTGTTATCTCGGCAATTACACCGCTCACCTCGAACAGAAACAACTGGAACAGGAGGCCACACAAGCCGCCTTCGAACGCCAACAAAAGGAAATCGCAAGCCAGCAGGCCTATATCGACCGATTCCGCGCTAGCGCCACCCGTAGTACGCAAGCCAAAAGCCGAGAAAAACTCTTAGACAAAGTCGAACGGGTCGAAGCGCCCATCGAAACGGTCTCCGGCCCCAGCTTCCGCTTCCCTGCGGCCCCCCGTTCTGGAGCACAAGTGGCGGTGATCGAGAGCCTGACTCACTGCTATGGCGAGACCATTCTGTTTTTAGAAGCAGATTTAGAGGTCGAGCGGGGCGACCGAATTGCCTTTGTTGGGCCCAATGGCGCCGGGAAGTCAACGTTGCTGCGCTTGATCATGGGGCTGGAGTCACCGGATGACGGCAGCGCTCGGCTTGGCGAACACAATGTGGTTCCCGGTTATTTCGAACAAAACCAAGCCGAAGCCCTGGATCTGAACAAAACTGTGATCGACACGATGTTCGAGGCAGTACCGGACTGGACTCAGACCCAAGTGCGCTCACTCTTGGGCAATTTTTGCTTCAGCAATGACACCGTGTTTCAAGATGTAGGACAGCTGAGCGGAGGCGAGAAAGCAAGGCTGGCACTGGCTTTGATGCTGCTCACNCCCTGCAACCTGCTCGTGCTTGACGAGCCGACAAACCATCTCGATATTCCAGCCAAACAAATGCTGGAAGATGCTCTACACGATTACGAAGGAGCTGCGCTGCTTGTCTCACACGACCGCTATTTCATTTCGAGAGTTGCCAATCGCATCGTTGAAATTCGCGATGGAGAATTAGTTCTATATCGCGGTGATTACAATTATTATTTAGACAAGAAAAAAGAAGAAAGGGCTGCGGAAGAGAAGCGTCGTCTGGAGGCAGAGCGTGAAGCAAAACGGAAAGCCAATCGCGCCAAACAGAAGGAAAGGCAAAACCGCCGTAAAAAAGTGGCTTGAGGAACGAACCTCTAAGCACTTAAAACTTCACAGACACTTAGGAAGGAAAACTCATTTTCCTTTACCCATCGATTACGTGTGCATAGCCTGACAAAACCATTACAAGCAAGCGATGTCAAGTTCTCCCGAAAGAAGTTCCGGAACTGGTTCATTTGCAGGGTCAGGGCAGCATGAGCAGACCTGGGATGCCGTGGAGACTTATTTCCAGTGCATTACGACCTGTTCTCTCGATGATGGGGCTTGCATCACACGCTGTGTTGAACAGCTAAGGGACTCTGAGGGATAAGAGCACTTAAGGGCGACTCAGATCTTTGATGTCGACCGGCGTCAAGCTGACATCAAGGGTTGTGTCGCCGCGACGGATAGTCATGGTCACAGATTTACCGACTCCTTGTTGCTCAATCGCAGTGACCACCTCGCCTGGATCTGCCATAGAACGTCCGTTAATCGCCACGATCACGTCATCCACGTTTAACCCTGCTCGTTGCGCAGGACCACCAGGCTGAACGGAACGGATCACAGCACCAGCGGGGGGAGCCAAGCCTGGGGAGAGTGCTGGCACCCGCGACAAGCCGATACCAACCATGGGATGTCGAGCACTCCCGCTCTCAACCAATTGCTTGGCGATAGCGCGTGCACGATTGATGGGAATCGCGAAACCCAGCCCAGCCCCAGGCCCAGAACGGACCAAGGTATTGATGCCGATGACTTCGCCATCTGCATTCAGTAGCGGGCCACCAGAGTTGCCAGGATTGATTGCAGCATCGGTTTGAATCAAATCCAGCCGTTTGCCAGAGATTCCCAGTTGGGAGACGTTGCGATTCAGATTGCTGATGATGCCAAGCGTCACTGTGCTTTCCAAGCCAAAGGGATTCCCCACAGCAATCGCCCAGTCTCCAACCTGCAGTTGATCAGAATTCCCTAAAGGAGCTGTCGGCCAAGGCCCTTGACCGTCCAAACGCACCACAGCAAGGTCGGTAAGACTGTCTTTACCGATGACTCGACCGGAAACGCGCCGGCCATCTGTGAGACCCACAGTCAACTGATCGGCATTCTCAACGACATGGGCATTGGTGAGTAACAGCCCCTCTGAGGCGAAGAGCACACCACTCCCCTGCCCACGCTGGACCCGCGACTGTGGCTGTGGCTGTGGCGTTGCACCTCCAGGCAATCCGAAGAAATAACGGAACATTGGGTCGCTCATCAACCCGGGTGGAAGCCCCGAGACCTTTGCCGATTTGACCGTTCGCGCCGTTTCTAACGTCACCACTGCCGGCCCACTGCGTTCTACAGCAGACGCCACAAAAGACTCTCGAGCCAAAGATCGAGGAGCAGGCCGAGCCAAAGCAGTGCTGCGAGAGGAACGCAGCGGGTTCACTAAGGAGTTGGACGTAACACCAACGACTAAGAGGCCAGCGACAAAACATCCACCTAGAGCAGTCCGACGCCAAGACTGGGAGATCCGCATCAAGNCCAATACAAGAACGATTGCTTGGACGTTACGTAAGGCGCTGGGATCAAAACAAACAAAAGCGCGTCAAACCTGTGACTAGGTGCAACTCCGGCGACGGTTGGCAATGATGGTCGAGTCGGAACTGGACCGGCCAACCATGCTCAGCTCTCTATTTCCCTTGCTCTACGGAGCTGCCTTCGTCATCCTGTTNTGGCAAGCCTTCCGCGTAATGAGTCGAGGGTTCGAGGCCGCAAAAGGCAGTTCAGAAGTCAGCCGGCCAGTGGAAGCTGATCGCACTGGCCTGGTGACCGTTCATCCGGAATTACTCGATCGCGATGGACGCATCACCGAAGAAGATCTCCTCACCGTGCGTTTCAGCCATGACGATGACGACCATGACAGTGGCGCACCCGTCATCGAACCAGAAGAGGAGACGGACGAGCCCTGAATAAGTTATGAAATCGGTGCCGAAGCAAGGCACCGTTCCGGAATCGAAGAGGGAGTCACACGAGTGGATCAGAGAACACGCATCGTTGCTGCGGTGATCAAAGGGCTGAAATTGCCGCCACGGTTTCGGCTGAGGCTGCTGAAAGAAGATCCAGTGCGGCTGGAACTCAGCCTGACGCCTGCCTATGGCAAGGATCCGATCCAAGTCGGCCTTGTGGAATCCCTGGACCTTGTGGCCCGAAGGGATCGTGAAGGCAGGATCCCGCGAGATCTTCAGGGGACCTGGGACTGGACGGTGCGCCACGGACAAGTCAGCACCGGGGGGTGGAATCCTTATTTGAAAGAGGCACTCCAAACGATGTTCGAGACCGGTCTACCCGCCATCGTTTTCGAGGAGCTCACGGGAGAGGATTACCACCCGGTAGACGGGACCCGTCACGTGCGTTGAACCATGTGAAGGCGTGCAAACGACAACAGCACGACCAAGCGCGACCGATTTAAAACAAAACAAGCCCGGCCTTTAAGAACATCTTCATGGCCAACTTGTCCCTTTCTCTCGGTCCCCTGGTTCGCCTGCTCGCTGCATTGGGCGCCATCAGCAGTTTGTTGCTGCTCGGCGTCCTCAATCTTGTGCGCTAAAGGATCCCCAAGGTTTGACGGCCTATCCCATCGATCGGCTGCTGCCACAACTTTGTGAACAGCTACAGCCTGGTGCCACGGTGCTGCTGCAAGCACCACCGGGTGCTGGGAAAACCACCAGAGTGCCGCTTGCCCTAATTGGTGCCCTCTCACCCGGCCAACAGCGCTCAACGATCCAAGGCCGAATCTGGATGATTGAACCTCGCAGGCTGGCAGTTCGTGCCGCTGCGACGCGACTGGCTGACACCCTGGGCGAAGCCCTTGGAGAGCGCATCGGTTTCTCAGTTCGTGGTGAGAAACGTCGTTCTTCACACACTCAAATCGAAGTGCTCACCGATGGGCTTTTTTTGCGTCGCTTACAAGCTGATCCTGAACTGCAAGGTGTCGACTGTGTGCTGTTCGATGAATTCCATGAACGACGTCGAGATGCTGAATTAGGCCTCACCCTGCTCCGGGACGCTCGCGCAGCGCTGAGACCGGAGCTGCCCCTCATGCTCATGTCGGCCACGCTCGATTTATCCGACCTCACAGCCCGTCTGCCTGAAGCACTGGTGCTGGAAAGCGCAGGCCGATCCCACCCCGTCGATACCCTCCACCAGCCCCCGCGTCCCAACGAGCCGCTGACCAAACAGGTCTTACGGGCGATCGAACAATTTGCCCTGGCCTTGCCTCAAGGCAGTGGTGTGCTGGTGTTTCTACCAGGCTTGACAGACATCAACCGCTGCCAAAGGCTTCTGGAGCAAACGCCATCCCTTCGTGATTGGCAGATCGCTCCGCTGCATGGACAGCTCCCACTCGAGCAACAGAGCTCGGCCCTTCGCCGCTGTGACATGTCTTATGCCGGCAAAGTGATTCTGTCCAGCGCCATCTCGGAAAGTTCAGTCACTCTCGATGGGGTCCGACTGGTGATTGATAGCGGCCTCAGTCGCCAACTCAGATACGACCCCAACACCGGCATGGAGGGACTAGAGACGGTTACCAGCAGCCTCGCCAGCGCTGAGCAGCGCCGTGGTCGTGCCGGTCGTCAGGGGCCAGGGACTTGCATCCGTCTCTGGTCTCCCGCGAACCAACAGCGCAGGCCAGCCTTTAGCCCTGCTGAGCTGCAACTTGCCGATCCCCAGCCCGTTGTTATCGAACTCGCAGCTTGGGGAGCTGGTCTTGGCAAGGATCTCCCCTGGCTGGAGCCTCCACCACTTTCAGCACTCAACGATGGTCGAGCTCAGCTGATCATGCTCAAAGCGTTAACCAAGGAAGGGTGTCTTAGTGCGACGGGTCGGCAGCTCAGCCGCTTGGGCGTTCATCCGCGCCTTGGCCTACTGATGCTCACGGCCCAACGCCATGGCTGTGTTGGCCTGGGATGTGATCTAGCAGCGCTGCTCAGCGAGCGCGATCCCTGGTCCATCAAGGACGTGGGCTGCGATTTGGATGCTCGCCTGCGAGCGATGCACAACGACAAACGTTTCGCCTCACTTCGGCAGTTAAGCCAACAACTGAGACAACAGCTCAACGCCATCAAACCACCAGAAAGCACGACCGAAACGTCGATGACATCAGCTGAGCTGATTGTGATGGCTTTCCCTGAATGGCTCGCACTCAAACGCTCCGGTCAACCCGGGCGCTTCCAGCTCCGTCAAGGACGCGGTGCTGTTCTACATCCCCATGACCCCTTGATTGACGCCGAAGCATTGGCGGTGGCGAGGGTCGATCTAGGAGGAAAGGACACGCGAATTCAACTGGCAGTCCGCCTGGATCTCAGCGTGGTGGAACGCCTCGCATCCGAGGACGGACACTGGCAAAACAACGTTGTCTGGGATGAGGACGCTCAGCGCATCCGGGCCGAACGGATTTTGCACTTGGGTCAGCTGCAGATCCGCCATGAAGCCCAACCCAAACCACCCATAGAACGTTGTCGAGATCTGCTGCTGAAGGTGCTTGAGGACAGGGGGACACTGGACGCTCTGCCCTGGACAGCCCCTGCAGAACAACTGCGTCGTCGGCTGGAGCTCGCCCATCTTCACCTTGGCCCTCCTTGGCCAGCTCGAGATCTCCAAACATTGCTAGAAACAGCGCCCGAATGGCTTGGACCCTTCCTGGAGGGCTGCCTACGTTGGCGTGACCTGGACCCCGCCCAACTGCAGGAGGCGCTGTGGGGAACTCTCGACTGGCATCAACGCCAACAACTCGACCAGGTGCTACCAACACATGTCTGTATCCCGAGCGGACGCTCAGCAGCCCTGCGCTACGAGCAGGATCACCAGGTCATTCTTGCGGTGAAACTTCAGGAGATGTTCGGTTGCGACCAAGGTCCATCCGTGCTGAACGGAACGATTCCAGTCACTCTTGAACTGTTATCTCCCGCAGGTCGTGCTTTGCAACGGACCAGTGATCTTGCCGGATTTTGGAATGGGAGCTATGCCGAAGTACGGCGTGAAATGCGAGGGCGATATCCCAAACATCCCTGGCCTGAAACCCCCCAAGAGTCGATGCCAACCGCTGCAACCAAACACAGGCGCTAAGCGTGGCAACCCGTTACAAAAGGCACATATGCGTGATTCCGCAAGCACAAGCAACAAAACTCCAACCTTTGTTACATTTCAACCAACCACCTGGTTTTCCTCCCATGTCTGAAAACGCACAAGCACGTTTTGGATTCGTCAACTTCGCCGAGACCTGGAACGGGCGTCTTGCCATGTTGGGCTTTTTTATCGGTCTTGGAACCGAACTGCTCACTGGTCAGGGAATTTTGTCTCAGATCGGCCTCGGCTGATTCGGACGAACACCCTGCATCCATCGCCCTGCGGACCCTCCGCAGGTTTTTTTATGGCGGTGGCCCGCTGTTGATGCTGCACAGCTGTTGATGCTGCACAGTGGTGGCATTAAGCCACACCCTCATTCTTGGCACCGCTGTTCGTTCGCAACCGTCGTGATGGCTCCAGGATGTTGAGCAGCGCCTTGGTGATTTTCACCATCGCCGTCACCCAACTGCATAGGCCTTGGGCATTGGCCCTGGCTGCTGTCAGTGGAGTTATCTGCATTTATTGGGGCTTTGCCTACCGCCGACTTGAGCGCTGAACGCATTCCGACCTACTCGGTCTGCGAATTAAACAGTGCGATTGCCAGTCTTCTTGATCGGGGCTTTGCTCCACGTTTTTTGGTGGAAGCCAGCGTGTCCAGGCCCCAGGTCAAGAAAGGCCACCTTTGGCTCACCCTGAGTGACGGTGACGCCAGCATTTCCGCCGTCGTCTGGGCGTCACGGTTGAAGCAATTGAGCTTTCAGCCCAGTGACGGTGATGGCGTGACGGTCGTGGGCAAACTCAATTTCTGGACAGCCCGAGCCAATCTCAATGTTCAGGTGCTCGACATCAGGCCCAGCCTGACAACAGTGCTGCGTCAGTTCGAGCAGGTCCGCACGCTGTTGACAGCAGAGGGACTGATTTCAGACCATCGTCGGCGTGTGCTTCCTCAGCGACCTGCCAACGTGGCGATTCTGACGAGCGTGCCGAGCTCCGCTTTAGCAGACATGTTGCGGACGAGCCGGGAACGCTGGCCGATGACGCGTTTGTGGATCATTCCGATTCCGGTTCAAGGCGCTGTTGCTGATCGCATTCGCTCAGTGATCGCGACAATCGCTCAACGGCATAAGGAATGGTCACTCGATGCCATTGTTCTGGCCAGAGGCGGAGGCAGCCGAGAAGATCTCTCCGTGTTTGATGACGAACAGCTGTGCCGACAACTCGCTGAATTGCCCATCCCTCTGGTGACAGGTCTTGGCCACGAAGATGATCTAACCGTGGCGGATCTTGTGGCAGACCATCGCGCCGCCACACCAACAGCAGCCCTTGTGGCACTGCTCCCTGATCGCAATGAAGCCGTGCGTCAGCTGATGCAACGCAGGCAACGTCTTGGCGATCACCGAAGCTGGTGGATCAAACGCCAACGCCAGCAGTTGAACGACAAACGCCAGCTGCTTCAACTGCAATCTCCCCGAATCAATCTGAAGCGACGACGCGAGGCTCTAGATCAAAAGCGGCGGCTGCTCCAAGCCCTCTCACCTGAACGCTGGCTCAAACGTGGGTTGGCGCTGGTGAGTGATGCCAATGGAACATCTCTCATCGGAACGAAAGATGTCAGCCCTGGAGACATCCTCCAAGTGCAATTGAGTGACGGCAGCCTGGAAACCCGTGTTGAACGGGTGCATCACAGTTCTCCACCATCAGCGTCATGAGCAAGGTATCTCTCGCTGAGCAGATCAAACAATGGCGACAAGATGCCGAACACTTGAGCTACGAAGAGGCTCTCGTCGCTCTTGATCTTCTCCTTTCAGAACTTCAAAACGATGCTGTTCCCATGGCGGAGTTACAACAGCACTACCGTCGAGGTGAAATTTATCTCGACCACTGCGAAGCCCTTCTAAATACATTGGAGCAAAAGGTGGTTGAACTCGATCCCGACACGCTTGAACCCAATCATGATGCTTAAACCTTTGCCCTGGATTTATCTAGTCCTCGCCCTGTTGGGGGCAGTGCTTCCATGGCAGGCCAATTTGGAGTTCATCGCTAAAAGTGGTGGCAGTGGATTCGATCTAGCCGGCTTCATCTCGGATGCCACCTCCACTGCGGCGGCACGATCATTGGCAAACGATCTGCTCATCGGTGCAACAGCGGTGAGCATCTGGATCTGGAGCGAAGGCGTCACCACCAAGATCAAAGGATGGTGGATTGCTCTGCTTCTGTGTTTCACAGTTTCGTTTGCCTGCGGCGCGCCATTTTTTCTGTTCCTTCGCGAGCGACAGCTTCGGTCTCAAGAGTCAGAACCCGCGTCCTGAGCTGTTACATCGATCGTGACTTCGCTAGCAGGCGCAGAACTCTCTGACATTGAAGATGCTGCCTGCTGTGGGCCAGGCCCAGACGACGACGAGGGATTCAACGGCGTTCCACAAACAGCACAGCGGTCAGAACCGCCGAAACTTGCCGCCCCACAGGCCTGACACGTGATCAGCTTGGACTGCAAGACCTTCCAGCCGATCCAACCAAGCCCAGCCAACACCAAAGGAAGCGCCAGCAACACGAGGATCACTCCACCGGCAACATCCAACAGAACTCGCCCTGCGGCAGTTGGCAGCAACAGGAGCGCCAGCAAAGCTGACCAAAGCAACAGAGAGGAACGATTCATCATTGACATTCCTGACAAGAACACTATTTCAGATCTTCCAGAAAAGAAATCTCTGAATAACCATTATCTCGCCATTCGTTATGAAATCATGGCTGAGCGAGAATTGGCTCCTCACGGCCTCGTCGGATCAATCGAACTCGCACCAACTCAACACTTAGACACTGACCAAAATAAAGAACAACACCAATTAACCAAACCCAAAGCGTCAGCATCAAAACGCCTCCAATCACACCATACGCCTTAAAACGACTGCCAAGCGAAACAATACTGAGACTCAGGGCAAAATTCAGAAGCGTCAGCGCAACACCAATTAGAACAGAGCCAGGGATCAGTGGCTTCCATGGAATAAGGCGAGTCGGCAATACTTTTTGCAGCAAAAGAGCCAACAAAGAAAGCCATAGAACGGACACTAAAAGAGAGCCGGCGGCAAAAACATGAGGATCATGAATAATTCCCATCATGCCGGGGGAAATCTGATCAAAATAATCGATCAAGTCCTTTGGCAGGCGACTAAGACTCACAAGAATCTGCTCAACAACAATCAAAACAGCGACCGAAAACACAATCAAAAAAGCCTGCAAGCGACTGCGTAGAAACTGCATAACTTGCATTGGGACATTGTCTGGCGGTGGTGGTGGTGGCAAGACTTCGTCCCACAAGCGATCGGCTCCTCTTTGCAAGGTCAAACATGCATTGCTTGCCGTCAAAACAAGCACAACAACACCGAGAAGACCAGCACCAAAACCCTGTGCGACGAGACCAAGCAAGGTTGTTTCAACGAGATCGACAACAGACGGAGGCAGCAACGGATTGATTGATCCGAGCACTTCATCGACACCACTGCCTTTGCCATAAATTTTTGCAGCAACGGCCAGCGCAATCAAAAGCAGTGGAAAAATCGACTGCAGGGCGTAGTAAGCAAACGCTGCGCTGAGGTCAACACAATCAGACTGAGACCAACGTTGATAGGTCTTCCACAGACGCACAACAATGGTTCGCAGCAGTAAACGCTTCCGACGCACGACAACACCACCACTGCTAGGACGCTACAACGGCAGAAAGCAAAAGCGAGGGCACAAAAAAACCACCTCATGCTGAGGTGGTTTTTTGTTTGCATCCAAGCAACCAGATCACTTCCAGTTGCATTGTGATGACTTGATTAAAAGAATGTTTTACCTGGCATCGAGCTATTTTCTCAGGGGGCTACCCCCCAAATATCGTCGCCGCTGATGCGTTTCACAATCGAGTTCGGGATGGATCGAAGTGGGACCACACCGCCATGGACACCAGGATAAAAACATCCTCAGAGTGATGAGCCCTGAGAACTGCATAGGCTTTAGAAACACTCTCTCTTTCGAAATCATGTCCCCTCGTCTGGTTTCAACAAAGAATTTGTTTCTTCAGGCAAGAACCAAAAATGTTGGTCAAGCCCTCGGTCTATTAGTACTCCTCCGCTGCATCCATTACTGGACTTCCACGTAGAGCCTATCAACGGGTGTTCTTCCCGTGACCTTACTGGGTTACCCCATGGGAACACTCATCTTGAGGTGGGCTTCCCACTTAGATGCTTTCAGCGG
>NZVB01000037.1 GCA_002701375.1 Cyanobium sp. NAT70
CCATCAGGAGTATGGGCGTAATCCACCAAAACAGCGGGAAGAGAATCGGTCTCAACCCCCTCCAACCTGATTCGCTCCATGCGACCGGGCACGCCCCGAAACCGACTGACGGCCTCGAGCAGGGGGACGAGAGGCAAATCTTGTTGCAGCAAAGCGCCAACCGCCTGCAACAGATTCATCAGGTTGAAACGCCCGAGCAAGGGCGATGTGAACTCACCCTCTCCACAGGGACTGATCAATCGCCCTTTCACGGCTTGGGCTGTGATCACAAGATCCACCATGCGTAGCTCAGCGCATGGATCACTCAGAGAACAGCGCCAACACATGTCGTGCAAACGCTCTGCCAAGCGAGCTCCCCAGACATCGTCAATATTCACGACCGCTCGAGCCGACCCATCCCTAAAAAAAGGAGGAGCGAAGAGGGAAGCCTTGGCTTCGAAATACTCCTCCATCGACGCGTGGTAGTCGAGATGATCCTGGGTGAGGTTGGTAAACACAGCCCCTGAAAAGTTGCATCCCGCCACCCGCTGCTGGGCCAGCGCATGGGAGCTCACCTCCATCGCGGCAAGTGTGCTTCCCGCCCTAAGGGCTTGGGCCAACTGAGCCTGCAAATGATCGGCAAAGCCTGTGGTGTGCACAGATGTGACGCGATGCCCGGGCCAACGGTTCTCAAGCGTTCCGAAGAGGGCGGTAGCCGTTCCAACGCTGCTGGCTAAGTGCTCAATCAAATGGGTTGTTGTGGTCTTGCCGTTGGTCCCCGTCACGCCAATCAAGGCCAGCCGACAACTCGGGCGATCCCAATAGGCAGCAGCAAGCTCCCCGACCAGCGGAGCAACAGGTTCCGGCACGACCAAGACAGGATCAGCCAAACTTGGAGGGTGAGCAGCAGCAGCAGCAGGACCGATCACCGCCGCCACAGCTCCTGCCTCAAGCGCCTGACGCCAAAACGCCCCACCATCCACTCGTTCGCCGGGAAGTCCCAAAAACAGACTGCCTTCTCGCACCGCGCGAGAGTCGCTGGTGATCTGCTTCAGCACTGGGTTCATCAGGCCGTCAGGAACGACGAGACCCACATCACGCAACAAGGCATGGAGCGTGTGACTCATCCGATTCCACCAACTCCATTCGAAACTGTGGTCTTTCTAAGGGATTCAGCTGAAATAAACAGCCCGATCTATCTCGAGGGACCGTTCCAGCAAGTCGAAATGGCTGCTTCGCTGCAATCAAGCATGCTCAACATCTCCAATCTTGCTGAAAAGCTTGGCAAGCAGAACATCAGAACAAAGGTCAGCCAGACTATCTAGAAGGTTCTTACATAGTTGAATTGCATTGGGGCTTCATCTCATGCTTCAAAAAATGCAAACAATTCAAGTTTTAACTTCATACTTTATGCATGGGAAAAAACCTATATTGAAGAGATCACTTATCGTCAATAACTCTCGATGTCTGAAGCCAATACAGGATCAACTGGCAGCAGTCAGCCGATTGACATTCGCCAGCCTCTCGCCACCACGAACTATGTGATTGCGATTGAAGGCATCTATCCCTCCCGAAATCTCAGCACCAATCCCTTGCTGGGAGGGATCGCTCAGTTTGCCGGAAACTTTGCACCACGGGGATGGGCCTTCTGCGAAGGGCAGATCTTGCCGATTAATCAACATCAAGCTTTATACAGCATCCTTGGCAACACCTATGGCGGCGACGGGCGGACCAGCTTCGCCCTGCCCGACCTTCGAGGACGTGTGCCGATCGGCATCGGCCAGGGGCCTGGATTGAACATGGTCCGGTTAGGGCAACAACTGGGGCGTGAGGCAGACGATTTAGGCAAACCACCCCAACACAGTCACCCCGTCGGAGACGGAGCGACCGGCGATACAGGAAAAGGGCCTGGAAGCCTCTCCACCACGATGCCCAGCCTCGGCCTCATGCCCGTGGTTGCGTTGCAGGGGATTTACCCCTCAAGATCTCTTTCTGCAAACCCCGCCCTGGGAGACATCAGCTGGTTTGCGGGGACCTTTGCACCGCGAGGTTGGGCTCAGGCCAGCGGCCAATTGATGTCGATCGCCTCAAACAATGCCCTCTTCAGCCTGTATGGAACCGCCTTTGGCGGAGACGGCCGCACCACCTTCGCGCTTCCGGATCTGCGAGGACGCATCGCCATCGGCATGGGGCAAGGTCCAGGCCTCTCTCCTGTGTCTCTTGGAGACCGCGGCGGCAGTCTCACCAGCAGCATCGATGTCGCGCAGATGCCACGCCACAATCATGATCAGAGCGACGATGACGCCACTGGTCGTACAGGCGGATCTGCAAGCGTGAACCTTCAGCAACCCTGGCTGGCGCTGAATTACCAGATGGCGCTGCGAGGGACCTTTCCTTCCCGGAGCCTGGAGGGATCGGAGGCAGTCCTTGCTTCCAAAGAGTCCAAACAATCAGATCCACCACAAGCATTTCTTAAGGCGAACACATCGCTGAGTGATCAAGAGGCGTTGAAACAGATCAAACCTCTCATTGCGGCCAGCCAATCTCTTTGGGAACAGGCAGGTGCCGATCAACGTGATCTCCAAACCCTCCGAAAAGTCACGATTGAGCTGGCTGATCTCGCTCCAGGACATCTCGCCCAGGTGACTTCGGAGAACACGATTCAACTCGATCGCGATGGCAATCACCGCGGCTGGTACCTCGATTCCCAACCGCTGAACCATACGGAATTTGATGAGACGGATCCTTTCACTGGAGCCGCTTCGGCCAGTGCGGGAGACGCCGCACAGTATTACGACCTTCTCACCACACTGTTGCATGAACAGGCCCATGTTCTTGGCCACAACCACGTTGAAGACCCTGAAGATCTGCTGTATGGCGCCCTCTCTGTGGGCATCCGCAAAACACCTAACCGTGAACTGACATCCCGTCAGAAAAACGCCAGTTCAGATCACAATCACAGTCATGATCAAGCCGAACAACCTTATATGAATGCCGACGATTCGATGATCGCCAGCATCGGCATGACGGGGACTAACTTCGCGCCAAGAATGACCGCATTAATGAATGGACAAATTCTCTCCATCGCTTCGAACACAGCTTTATTTAGCCTGATTGGCACGATTTACGGCGGAGACGGACGAACAACAACAGCACTACCGGACTTCCGAGGACGTGCTGTGGTGGGGAGTGGGCTAGGACCAGGGTTAACGCCTTACACCCTTGGCAGTCGGAGCGGGCGAGAGCAGACCAGACTGACTGTCGACCAACTACCAGAGCATTCCCATCCGGAACCCTATCCAACCGGTGATCTAGCTTCCGCTCCAGTCTCCCTCAACCAACTGCCACCAACGCCAGTCAGTACGGAAACGGAGGAACCAACCCTGAGCAAGATGCTGGGCCTCAGCCAATCGATGACAATCGCTGATAAAAACTACACACTGAAAAAACCAGCTTCAGTCACTGCGAAATTTACCAATCAAGGAACATTAACCAACACGTCCAAATTGATTATCAAAGGAAGCTTTACGAACAACGGCAGCTTAACCAATCAAGGAACACTCCAAAACAATGGAACTCTGAACACCAGCAACGGAACTTTGATCAACAAAGGGACCATGAGCGGAAACGGAACAATTATCGGTTTTTACAATTGTGAAGGCACTCTGAAACCAGGACAATCAACTGGAGGCATCAATATTGAAGGCCATTTCATCAAATCGAAAGGCAGAACAATGATCGAGCTGGCGGGGCACCGCAATTTTAAGATGAGCCCAAGCAAAACCCAACATGACTTCCTCAATATTGACGGAGACGTGCAGTTAAGAGGCCCTTTAAAAGTGAAGCTAATAGACGATTACATCCTCAAGCCAGGCCGTCAGCACAAAATCATTAGGGTCAAAGGAAATCGCTTTGGCACCTTCAACAATCTCAAGGAAGGTGACAGAGTAAAAGTCAAAAATGCAGCGGGAGAAAAGCTTTTCATTAGTTATTCCGGCGGTGATGGCAATGATGTTGTTCTCTACACCCAGCCCGCTTCGAAAGACTCCGACCCGCTCGCCCTAAATCGAGATTCACTGCAAATCCAAACCATGGGATCTGACAACATCTAAACCCTAACCCTCAGTCCAAATCATCCAGCTTGCGTGTCAACCAGCTCATCAATCCATCTGCCGAAAGCCGCGGAGAGACCCGCGGCAATTCCTTCTCACCAACTGTCAACACAGGCACTTCCAGGTCGTAACGTGTCTTCCAATCAGAAGGTGTTTGCGCTGCATCGATGTCGATGACTTGGAGATCAAGACCCAGCCGGGATAAGTCCAATTGACGCAATCTCTGCTCCAACCCCTCACACAAACAACAGCCTTGTCGACTGAACAACATCAGTGGTCGTCGTTCATCAACGGCCATTCCATCAGCAACCATCAGTCCGGTACCGGGTCATAACCACAGGGAGTGAGCGGCGTACAGCGCAGCAATCGCTTCGCGGTCAGCCAACTACCACGCCAAGGGCCATGTTTCTGAATCGCCTCGATTCCATAAGCGCTGCAGGAGGGAACGAAACGACAACGTGGCCCACTGAGGGGCGAAATAAAGCGGCGATAAAAACTGATCAAGGCCAACAGCACCTTGGCCAAAAGCTGGTTCAGACCACTCAGAGGGCTACCAGATAGAGTGCTGGATTCGTGCATTGGCAGCTTCGCGGAATCATTCATTGATTCCAGCATGGCTCTCAGACGGCACGAATGGTCCAACAATCATCGACATCGATTACCCATGGCTCGATACCGCGGCCCTCGTCTGAGGATTACGCGGCGCTTGGGAGACCTTCCAGGTCTCACCCGTAAGTCCGCCAAGCGGTCTTATCCCCCCGGTCAGCACGGCCAAGCCCGTCGCAAGCGCTCCGAATACGCGATCCGTCTCGAAGAAAAACAGAAACTCCGCTTCAACTACGGGGTCTCCGAGCGCCAACTGGTGCGCTACGTGAAGAAAGCCCGTGCTCAGGAGGGTTCCACCGGAACCAACCTGCTCAAACTTTTGGAAAACAGACTGGACAATGTCTGCTTCCGTCTTGGCTTCGGCCCAACGGTGCCGGGTGCACGCCAACTGGTGAACCATGGTCACGTGACTGTGAATGGTCGCGTCACTGACATCTCCAGTTACCAATGCAAGGTTGGCGATGTGATTGCCGTCCGTGAACGCAAAGGCAGCAAGAAACTGGCCGAAGGCAACTTGGCATTCCCTGGTCTTGCCAACATCCCTCCCCACTTGGAGCTGGATAAGCCCAAGCTCACGGCCAAGATCACCGGCAAATGTGAGCGTGAATGGGTGGCGCTAGAAATCAACGAACTGCTGGTGGTGGAGTACTACTCCAGAAAGGTCTAACTTTCAGCTTTCAGCAAAGCCAAACAACCTGGAGGGCGGACAGTCCTCTCCCCCAGGTCTGCCAATCAAGATTGCTTCAAACTCTTGCCACCGCCCGCAGGGCGGGAAGCAAGAGTTTTTTTATGGCGACCAACAACCAACAGGCCAAGAAACTTGCAGTGAAAAGGCGACGATTCCCAGCGAGAACTGAAACATTCTTGCGAATATAAACGACTTACTCTCTCGAAAAGCAAATCCATAAGTTACTGAAAAATCAACAACAAACCACAGCTAGAGAAAATGGAAAATGCTCTGTTCAATCGCGATGAGCTGGGTAAAAAGCTGAATACGACTGCAGAGTAAGCTCGAGATTCCCAAAGAAGAAATTCAACAAGCTGCANGAACAGACACCATTGATTGATCGGATGGAATCAACCGAGCGGCAGAAGCCATAGCAGGCTTCAACCATGCCGAAAGATGATCTACAAAAGTCACTCTAATAAAAACGGAAATCATCAAAGTCACACCAAAAAACAATCAACCCTTTTACCGTTCCCCAAGACGCAGCCAATCAATCGTCAAAAAACGATCATTTCTCCTGATCAACAACAGTTCGACGCGCTTGCCCTGTCCTATTCAATACAGCCCGGTCATAGTCCTCCGCGCTGAGTAAAGGCAAACGCGCTTCTCGATCCAAACGGCTACTCAGGCGTACAAACCCCAGAAAGGAATGCATCCCTAACCAAAAACCTCCAAACAACAGCAGCAGCATTGCGTTATGAGCGGCACCAACCGCTGTCACAAAGCCAAGGGTGGCCAGCAAAGCCAAGGAACCACTCAGTAGGAGCTGGGTTGAACGCACATCAAATCAGGTTGCAGTGAACACACCACGAGCTGCGAACACTATCGCGCTCGAGCTGAACTTGAAAGGAGTCGGGAAAGTAGATCATTCAATTCCACATTAAAGGATCGTGCTCATCAAAAATTTGGACGTGAACACGACTGGATCAAACACCTCAATCCGCCACCCCAAGCTTCTAGGCCAACACGCATTGCAGATCAACCAAAATGTTCAATAGTCTCGTTGCAAAATCCCCATTAGAGAAGACAATTAATTCATGAATAACGATTAGACCTAGACGCATTCACTGGGCTGCACTCATTGGTAAGAGACAGCAGGCTAAAAAACTTTATTCAACCATTGTTGCCCTTAAACGACTACTCGTCGCATCTAAGATCGTAACCACCACCAGAACAACGATCAACAGTGCAGACACTTGTGCGTATTTCATAATCCTCAACGCACTGATAATTTCCAAACCAATCCCTCCCGCACCAACCGCCCCCACGACCATCGAAGCTCTAAAATTATATTCCCATCGATAAAAAGTCACATCTGCTAAGGAAGGAAAAATTTGAGGCAAAATNCCATGTGTNATCACCTGTAATTGACTGGCACCTGCAGATTTAACTGCCTCGATGGGTTCACGGTCGCAAAGTTCAATCGACTCAGCGAAAAATTTTCCCAACATCCCAACCGAATGCAGTCCGAGGGCCAACGTCCCGGGCAAAGAGCCGAACCCCACTGCAGCAACAAGGATCATACCTAAAATAAGCTCAGGCACTGCCCGAGTTATATTTAAAATAAAAGTCGATAGATAAAAAAGAAGCGGGTGAGGGCTTGTGTTTCTTGCTGCAAAAAAGCAAAGCAAAAGAGATAAAAAAACAGCAATCGAAGTTCCGGCAATACTCATCGCCATCGAATCAACCAATGGCTTAACCCAATGACTCCATCGAGAAAAATCGGGTGGAATCATCTCCCGAATTAACTGAGACATTGCCGGGACTCCTTCGGCGATCCGCTCTGGGTCAAAAAAGCCAACAATCACCAGAGACGCTACGACAACAATTAAAATGCTCAATTTGCGTAAGGCTTGAGACCGATTTTTTTCAAATTGCTGCCGTAAAATGGAGTTTGTCACATCAAGAAGCTTGCAATCCAGGACATCGCAGCAGCTCAATTAATGGTCTGAGATAAGTCTAGGCCAAGAATATCTCCAGCTTTTCTGATCCCATTGTAATCTTGATCAGTAATAATGGCGAAACCATCAGCTTGAAAAGGCTCCAACACTTGAGGGCTATCAAGAGCTATAAATACTGCTTTTACCTTCTCTTTAAGACCGGGATTAAGAGAAGATCTTATCGTCCAAGGGTACTGAGGGATCGGTTCAGATTGTGCAATTAAATTAATTTTTTCAGAATCAATTTGCCCACCCTTTTTCATGGATTCAAAAATTGGACAGGAAAGTCCTCCTGCCTGAGCATTGCCATTTTGAACAGCAAGGGCAACAGCATCATGGGTACCAAGAAAAACCGACTGATAATCATCTCCCGCATTGAGACCATTTTCTTTGAGTGTTAGTTCTGGAAATAATCGACTTGCGGTTGATGCTGGATCACCGTAAGCAAAGGTTTTTCCCTTAATATCCTCAAAATTCTTGATACCAGCAGCCTTGTTACCAATCAAGCAAGAATTGTACGTTTTACTACCATCTTTAATGCGTGCAGCAAAGGGCTCAATCTCACTTTTGGTTTTCGCTAACACATAAGAAAGTGGACCGAAATAAGCCAAATCAACACGCTCGTTTCTGGCGGCCTCAATCATTGAAGAATAATCTGTTGTGACAACCAACTCAATTTGCTTATTTAATTGCTTGGAAAGATAATCCTTTAATCCTTTGTTATCTTGAATAATTGTTGCAGCATCCTCATCTGGTAGAAGGGCTACAACCAATTTGTTTGGATCACTCTTGGATGTATCTCCATCGCCTGAATTGTTGAAGGAACTACAACCAGAGAGAAATGAGAAAAGCACAAAAAGGGTGATCGAGCCCAATTGAGCGGACTTAGCGACCATGTGACGAAAAGAAAATGCGACAAAGGAGACCATGCTACATCGCAATAGCCTCTTGATCTGATTGATACATCATGTTCAAGTCGTAATCAGCCAAGTTGTTTGGATGCCGATCAAAGCACAAGCTGCCATTTGAAATGCCAATCACTCTATCCCCATATTTTTTAGCAAATTCAACTTGATGCAAGCTAATCAAACATGCAATGCCATCACGAGTACAAATATTTTTCAACAACATAAGAATCTGATCTGAACTTTTAGGGTCGAGGCTTGCAATCGGTTCATCGGCAAGAATTATTTTTGGTTGTTGCGCCAATGCCCTCGCCACCCCCACTCGCTGCTTTTGGCCTCCACTAAGGTTGCTCACCTTTTCAAGTGACTTGTCTAACAAGCCAACACGTTCAAGACAAGACAACGCCAACTCTTGATCTCTCCGAGAAAAGGGAAGTAATGTTCGGATGCAAGAATAATAACCCAACCGACCAATTAAAACATTATCAAGAGCAGTCAGGCGCCCAATCAGTTGATGCTGCTGAAACACCATGGCGATATCTCGTCTGTGACGCCGCATCAGGGCTAAACGACGTTGACTAATNACACCATATTTTGCAGAGACAATTCGTCCAGAAGTAGGGATCACAAGAAAATTAATCGACCGAAGCAATGTTGTTTTGCCAGCGCCAGACGATCCAAGCAGAATCGAAAATTCTTGGCGATGCAGGTTTAGATTAATCCCCTTTAATGCATCCAGACGTCCAAAACGGACGCCAATGTCTTGCATCGAGATCAAAGCACCATCCATGATCCAACATCTTCACCATCAAGCTACTCAAAATTCTAGTGATTGAATAGAAAACGAATCAAAATATTGTTAAAATACTATGTATTCAAAGCCTAATGNTTGGGCGATACCAAAGCGACAGTTGAAGTTGNTCAGCCAGANTNTTTCATGACGATCATCAAGCAGGTTCTTCCACTGTCCACTCGCTAGGGTCGAATAAGAAGAGACACCACCTAGACAACCAAGATCAATCCCAATAGAGTTTTGATTATCTCTAGGATGCTGCTGACAAATGATGCGCATGCCATTTTTTCTCTCTCCTCGAGCACCCGGCTCGATGCAGCATCTAGACCCATACGGTCCCCAACCAAGTCTCGGATTGATTGGAAAGGCAAGTACGACGCTACTCATCTCTATCTTCTTAAGCCCAATAGCAAGTCAAGCTGAATCTGGTCAATCAGGACACATGATTCAAATCAGTGCTGATCTCCATCAAAAATGTCTTTCCGCCGCTGATTACAAAGGATGCGTCGAAGTCAACACGAGTGGTTCTCTATCAAATGATCCCCAATGTGATAACAATGGATGGTGCATTGCAAAAGCAGGACAAGATCGTTTTGGATTACCGAGACGAGTTGGCTGGAAATACAAATACGTTGCTTCTAGCAATACTGTTAAGTACATTGACCCACAAATAAGGAAAATAAGGCACAAAAACCGCAGTGATCGCTATTTCACTTTGAACTCGATTATCCATAGTTACGAACAACCTGTAGCAGCCACACCTGGATATTATCGGACAACAGCTGAAGGCAAAACGACTTGTAATATCACAAATAATTGGACGCCACCTCATTATAGCGGCGGAAAACTAGTTAGTGGTGGATATCAAAAAAGCAAGACAAGGACCTGCACTACCACTGAGCCAAAGCGGGTTTGGGTTCCAGGAAAACCAGGCAAACCAGGCGGTCCAAGAGTCTCCAACCTCAACGAAGTCTTCGATTGCACTGACAAAACAATTGGCTACTACTGGGATGGTCATCTTCGTGGTAATTGGAAAAAGGCAGGATCAGTTTCAACAAGAAAATTTATCAAACAGACTTGCTTGACCATAACCAATCTGCCCAAATCGGGCCTAAAAATTTGATTCACAAGATTTTTCCAATTCAGATCAAAGCATCATTTCCTTTCATTCCAGGTTGGTCGAAAAATCACTTCACAACAAAAACATTGAAAGAAAACAATCTAATTTCATTTAAAGACTTCGGTTTTCCGATCCCAGCCAACTGGATTGATCTGGACATAGAACAGCAAAAAAAGCGTGCTGCATTGCAAGATATACACAGATGCTGTCCCCAATCGCCCTGCTTAGAAAGGATTTTCTCCTGATCATTTGTTTGTCAATACTGATGACAGCAAGATGACCACTGCTCAAACCAAAAGCGCTCGCCGGAGCCAGGGAAGACTCAAACCGATCACATTCGAATAACAACCTTCAAGCGCCTTGATATAGAGACCACCTCGCCCTTCAAGTGCAAANCCACCAGCACAATTCAGCGGTTCGCCACTGGAGACATAGGCCTGAATCTCCTCTTGGCTGAGGCTTGAAAAATGCACCACTGTGCCGATGGATGCTTCCTGAACCGGCGGCATCGACTCCAATCCCGAAGGTCCGCGCAGTAGCGCATGTCCAGTCAGCAACAGTCCACTATTGCCAGCCATCTGCTGCCAACGCTGTAACGCCTGCGCCTCGTGTAGAGGCTTGCCGAAGATCTCCCCCGAAAAGACAAACAACGAATCACAACCGATCACTGCGGTGATGTCTTGGTCATGGTCCGAGAGCCTCTCCAATACGGCATCGGCTTTGGCCCGCGCCAGCAACTGAACCAACTGTTGAGGATCACGATGCCGAATGGTCTCTTCATCAACACCACTCACACTCACCCGATGGGCAATGCCCGCCTGCTCCAGCAGACGACGGCGAGCGGGAGAGGCCGAAGCAAGCATTAGCACCACAGAAGCGGTCTCCAACAGATCCTCCGTAGGCTGGCAGGGCTGTTAGGGCTGCCATCACCGATCCCAACCGCCTCACCGACCTACTCGATCAGCGCAGCCGCGCACGCGCCTTACGTTCCATGCGTTGCTTGCCGTTCAGCCTCCAGCTGTTTCGGGATCTGCAACGGCAAGGACTTGACGCGACCAACATATGGGCTGATCAGCACCGTTATGGACGCTCGAGATCATGGTATCGACATGCAGGTGCCCTTGAAGATGATCTGCGCTGGTTAATCACGGTTGGTGTGTTGCGCCGGGAGGTGGATGGGCAAGGCCTGACCTCTCGATTTCGACTGACGCCTCTCGGACGTCAGTTATTGGATGATCAAAAAACTCCTCTCTCGCAAAAAGCCTCATTACTGGATCATTTGCGGCATCAAATCAGGCGATTTTTGAGCTTTTAGATCACAATTGACCAACGTCACAGCATGAAGTAATTCACATCAAGGCATCGATTTAAGCGAAGCATCACATTGGTTGCATCGGAGGCAGTTGAGCCGCCGAGATTCTCAAAATCCTATTTTAATTCAAACAATGACTAAGCGTTTTTCTATCATCGGTGAACTGAAAGGCATTGAATCAGCTCAAGGGCTGCAGTTGACCGCCTACTCCAAAAAAGGGAAAAAACTCGACTCTTTCATCTTCCGCGATGACGACGATTTTGAACTTGATTTCAAAACCAGAAAAGCCCTCAAGAGAGCCAAGAGAGGAAAAATTCAGCTTCATCTAGAAGACCTCAATGGCGATGCCGCTAATTTCACACTCAAGAATGGAGATGAAGCTGACTTTGAACCGGATACCATGAAGAAATTCATGAAAATCAAAAAGAACAAAGGCTTCGCTAAAAAGAATTTGATGCCTTCTTTTGAAGTGATCGAATCCCCGTTGCCCGACGGCGGCGGTAATGGCGGCGGTAATGGCGGCNNNACAGGTGGCGAAACTGGCGGCGAAACTGGCGGCGGAACTGCCGGTGGCGGTACTGGCGGNGAAACTGGCGGCGGAACTGTCGGTGACGAGAATGGTGGCGGTACTGGCGATGGCGAAACACCACCTGTTTCACAAGAACCGAACGAGATTCGTCTTACGGGTCGAACCAACATTGTCACCAGCACACGCGCTCAAGAAATCCTTGTTAACGACGTTCGCGAGGATATTGGTGAACCATTATCCAACAAAAAAGACATCATCAAAGCCGATACTGGAGATTTTGGTCAGAGCGACTTGATTCGTGATCGCCACAGTGGCGATGGAGACGAACTTCACCTCACCACCAATTCTGCAGAGGGAACCAGTTTAAAAGAATCACTAGACAACATCGAAGCCCTCGAAGGGATTGAATCGATGATCGTGACCATGAACAACGACGATGGTCCTGCCGCCGGCAACAAAGACATTTGGTTTGATCGTGTAGAAGGATTACAGTCGCTGACGATCAAAGGAACGTCCAAAGAGAGCATCGTCGTGAAGGACCATTTGGATGCCGGTATTCGCGAGTTCGATTTCAGTGATCTCAATTTTGATGACAACTCTCAACAAGGAATTGTTTTCAATAACAATGACGGCGTTGATGCAAACAACAATCCGAAAGCCAGCAATGCCGATGCAGCNAATACACAAGACAAAATAACGTTCTTGGGCTCCAAAGGCACTGACGAAGTTGAAGCCGTTGGAGGCTTCATGATCGCCAAGCTTGGCCGCGGAGATGATGTGATGCAAGGCGCCTTCAACACTCAGCTGGATGCCAGTGGTGGCAAAGGGTTAGACAAATTCATCCTTGTCAACAACAACGCCACAGACATCATCCGTTTTGAAAACATCACCAGGGAAGCTGACAGCGACTTTATCGATGGGTTCGACTATGCCGCCAATTCTCCTCAGAATCGCCAGGACATTCTCAGCTTTAACAATGAAACGTATAGCAACTACGGCAGCGGTCAAGATGTTCGGTTTGTCTCAAGGGATATCGCCCAAGGGCAAAATGGAGCTCAACTCAAGCATGCCATTTTACGTGACAGTTTCAACAACATCAACACACTGAACCTCAATACGGGCGAAGGCACGCTCGCTATAGACGATACCGGGGTGATTTACTTCAGCCCAGACGGGAACTTCCAAGGCAATGTAGGTGACAACTTTGAAAAGATTGCTGCAATCAACAACGGTGTTGGCATCGACAACCTCACTGAAAGCAACATTCAGATTCATTGAATGAACGCCTCAGTTCCAAAGTCCCCTTAAGTTCCTCTACCAGTCACGTCTGGTGATCAACCCTTTCCCCCCTGCTCTTAATCAGAGCCAGGGGGATTTTTGATGCCCACCCTTTGCATCCGATTCAATGCAGCACGCTGACTACCCTGCTGTCTGGCTCTTCATCCGGCGAGGACCAACTGCCTGAGACCCCATCCATGCCACGGAGCCGTCGCCCCCTGATGGTGCTGGGCACGTCGAGTGGTGCTGGCAAATCGTTGATGACCGCTGCCCTGTGCCGACTGTTGCGACGGCATGGCGAACAACCACTGCCCTTCAAGGGGCAGAACATGAGCAACAACGCCTGGGTGGATGAGAAGGGAGGAGAGATGGCCTATTCCCAAGCGATGCAAGCTTGGGCTGCCGGCCTCAGCCCTTGTTGTGCGATGAACCCCGTGCTGCTGAAGCCACGCGGCGACAGCACCAGTGAGGTCATTCATCTTGGACACAGCATCGGCACTGCGCGGGCAGAGCACTACTACCGCGACTGGTTCAAACCCGGCTGGCAGGCGATTCGCAGCGGATTAAGAGATCTGCAACAGCAATTCCCTCAAGGCAGGCTGGTGCTCGAAGGGGCTGGCAGCCCCGTGGAGGTGAATCTCCAACACCGCGATCTCACCAACCTCCGCCTTGCCCAATACCTCAAAGCAGATTGCATCTTGGTGGCCGACATCGAGCGTGGTGGAGTATTCGCCCAAATCGTGGGCACACTGGCGCTGCTCAGACCAGTGGAACGCCCTTTGATCAAGGGACTGCTGATCAACCGTTTCCGTGGTCGCCGGGAGCTTTTCGATGAGGGACGCCGCTGGTTGGAACGAGAGACCGGCATCCCTGTTTTGGGAGTGATGCCCTGGCTCAATGCACTCTTTCCACCAGAGGATTCTCTTGACCTGTTGGAGCGGCGGGGATCAGGCCAAGCCTCTGAACTGGACATCGCCGTGATTCGGCTGCCGTCCTTAAGCAATTTCTCGGATCTCGATCCACTGGAGGCGGAACCATCCGTGAGATTGCGCTGGCTCAAGCCTGGGGATGCACTGGGACAACCGGATGCAGTCATTCTTCCCGGAAGCAAACAAACCCTGAAAGATCTTCATGTTCTCCGTAACTGTGATCTCGGAGAGGCTCTGAAGGGCTATGCCAACGCAGGCGGCCATGTGTTTGGCATCTGCGGCGGCATGCAGATGCTGGGGACATGCCTCGAGGATCCCGAGCGACTGGAAGGTGGTGAAACCAGCAGTGATGGGCTGGGACTCATGCCACTCATCACTCGCTTTCATCGGGATAAAACCCTGCGTCAACGAAGCGTTCAATCACGCTGGCCCGCCATGACGCAGGTGCGTGGATTTGAACTGCATCAGGGGAGTACAACAGCGAACTCCAAGCTTGAGTTACTTACAGAAACCAACGACCTTGGTTGGTGGCACATAGCAGCTCAGGGAGGTGTGATCGCCGGTACTTACCTACACGGATTACTGGACAATGGCCCCTGGAGACGCCATTGGCTCAATGGGTTGCGTCGCAGGAAAGGCCTACCAGAATTGCCAATTGATCGACCTCACCACAAGGTGCACCGCGATCAACTGCTCGATCTTCTTGCCGATAGCTTCGAGCAGCATGTCGACCTGAACCCACTGCTACGCAGATGACAACGATCAAGGTTCAGTGGCCTGACGGCCGATCCACAGTCGAAACCATTGGTCAAGACTGGCTCAAGGCTGCACGGTTAGCAGGAATTCAAATCCCAACCGGCTGTCTCGGAGGCAGCTGCGGCGCCTGCGAAATCGACGTCAATGGAGCTGTGGTCCG
Source organism: Cyanobium sp. NAT70 (assembly GCA_002701375.1). Lineage (GTDB taxonomy): Bacteria > Cyanobacteriota > Cyanobacteriia > PCC-6307 > Cyanobiaceae > Parasynechococcus. The sequence goes on from NZVB01000037.1 coordinate 15,147, forward strand.
GGCCTGCATCAGCACTGTGCCTGGTTCAAAATCCGGTCAGCTCATGGTGGACTACGCCACTGATCCCCACTGGTGAAACAACCAATGGCGAGACAAGCCACCATGCGATCCAGGCAGATCAGACAAACGTTGATGGCTCTTCTCACCGGGGGAGCCAGTGGAATGTTCACAGCCTTGATTTTGGGCTTCATCGGATCCTTATCGATCCGACTCTGGGGTGATCTCGCCGAACAGGGCCTCAACTACAACATCACCCTGCCCTGGTCGCTTGGGGTGTGCGGTGGTATGGGCTTCATTCTGATGCTGTTGCACCGTGATGACCCCCGGAATCTCTTGCCGGAACTCGGTGAAACGCTGACCGATCTCCGCCAGCCAGACCGTGCTCCACAACGACACGAATTCCGATCCATCTTGGGCGCCTCTCTGGCACAGATCGGCGGGGGATGCGTTGGTCCTGAAGCACTGCTCACTCGCCTTACCACTGTGGCGAGTGAGCGGATCTGGGCAGGCCGGGATAAGGATCTTCAGCAGGCTGCTGCGGCAGGCAGCCTGGCCATTTTCGGAGCACCACTCCTTGGTGGCGCTGTGGTTAATCAGCACCGTTTCAACTTGGAAACACGCTGGATCCCTGGCGTGCTGGGTGGCCTTGCCGGCTTTGCCCTATTCCATGGCATCGAGGAAATCACAGGAGGGGCACTGAAACACCTTCCCTATCTCTGGCCCACATCGTTGAGGGATGATGCCGGAACCCTGGGAGCAGGCCTGATCGCTGGCATCGCGGGGAGCGGGCTGGGCTGGCTCCTGCGCTCTTGGAGAGAATGGTTAACCCAGCGTCAACTGCTCCAAAACTGCCGATGGTGGCCGGTGTTCACAGGTCTATTGCTGGGTGGATTGATGCACTGGCTCCCTCTGGTCCCNTTTGCTGGCGAACATCAAATCCGTCCCCTTTTAGAGGGGGCCAATCAAAGCTCGGCAGGCATCCTGATTCTCTCCGGTCTGACCAAACTGCTGATGCTTGGCTTGTGTTTAGAAACGGGCTGGAGAGGCGGCATTTTCTTTCCAGGGTTTGTGATCTGCTGCGCTTTTGGCAGTGGCTTCTNTCAACTCTTACCGGCCATCGGAACCCACGCAAGCTGGTGTGGAGGACTCACCAGTGGCTTTTTTGTGCTGATGTTGCAGAAACCGCTGGTTGTGCTGGTGCTGAGCCTCTCTCTGCTTCAAGGCCATGGNTCAACAGGAGTGCTCGTCGGGGTTTTAATTGGACATCTTGTCAATCAGTGGCTGGGTTCAGGTGATGCCCCTCAACCTCTCCCTGAAACACCCGACTCGCCCTGATATCCGCCGCTTCAAGGGTGACTAGGTCGTCTTTACTCAATCGATCATCCATCCGCTCAAACAAGCGATTTGCCTGCCGCAATCGGGCGCGATCAAGGGCATTACGGATCGAGCGAGCATTCGCGAAAAAGGGAAGTTGCCGTCTGCGGCTGATGTAATCCTGAAACGCCACAGCAGCCTCTTCGCTCAATTGATAATGTTGAGCCTCAAGCAATAATGTGGCGATCGCCATCAATTCATCATCTCCGTAATCTGGGAAATCAAGATGATGAGCGACCCGAGAAGAAAGTCCAGGATTAGAGCGATAAAACTCCTCCATTCGATCTTTATAACCCGCAAAAATCACCACAAATTCTCCACGTTGCCGTTCCATGTCTTGCAACAAGATCTCAATNGCCTCTGCGCCGTAATCCCGTTCATTCCCAGGTTTATAAAGGTAATAAGCCTCATCAATGAACAGCACGCCACCCTGGGCACGCTTGATCATCTCTTTTGTTTTTGGAGCGGTGTGTCCAACATATTGACCGACGAGATCATCACGCGTAACGGTTACAACGTGCCCTTTACGAAGGTATCCAAGCCGATGCAGGATCTGAGACATCCGTTGCGCCACGGTGGTTTTACCCGTGCCAGGACGACCGGTAAAGGACATATGCAAACTTGGAGCTGTGCTTGGCAAATCCAACTGCTGACGGGCCTGATCCACGAGGAGCAGTGCCGCAATTTCGCGAATACGCGTCTTCACGGGCTTCAAGCCAATCAGCTCGCGATCAAGCTGTTCCAGAACATCAGCCACGCCTGAATCGGCATAAGCCGAAGCCAGATCAACGGAGGAGGCCATCAATCTCNGCGGCGAAACGGTGATCAGCCTCGCTCAGCTGAGCAGCCTCGTTTTCGTTGTCCGGTCGCAACGTGACGTTGACGTAGGTGCGACCAAAGCTGATGTCCGGAAAACGCCTCGTGGCTTCACTGTGCTCTCCCAAGCGATCAAGAAAATCGCGTGTTTCGCTGTAACTGTCGAACTCGTAGCGACGCTCCAAACAGACTGGACGCTTGCGTTCTTGCCACTGATCCATGCCGGCAGACGTTTTCAAGAAACGCTAAAGGAACGTGGGAGGAGCCAATCTGCGCACCACGAGCCTGGGGCAAGTCGGCATCAGAGCGCTCAAGAGCGACGGATTTGATTGGCAAAGCGCACACTGACAATGTCGAGGTCCGTCGCTAAGAAAAAGGTGAAACTGATGGCCACACAACAATCATGAAATTCACCACAAGGCTGAAGGGCTTTCAAGATTATNTCGANCTCAAAGCAACNCTNACGGANAAAANAGGNAGGNAAGTTATTGATACNNTCACTCNACANGGAGATTTCAACGGAANATTNACNTTTCGATTTNACAAAAGCGACTTACCCGGCAAGCGGAGACAGAAAAAAGCAAGCCTTAAGCTCACCATTGAAAGCCTAAACAATGCAGACGAAACAAATCTAAGCAAAGGTGGGCAAGANTTCACGTTTGACCCTATCAAGCAAAGTTCAAGGTTTAAACTCGTTAAAAGAAAAAGGAATTCCTCACGCACGCTAATCCCGGATGGCGTCCTGATTAATACAGACACCACCGGGCCAGTCTTCACCTCTCCCAACACTGTTNATCCCATCACCGAGGGAAATACTTCTGGCAAAAGCATCTACCGAGCCGTAGCGACAGACAACAATCCGCCGATTACCTATTCCCTAGGAGGCCAAGACGCAAGTTCCTTCACCATCAATGCGAACAGTGGTGATGTCACTTTTAACGACAATGCTGATCACAGTACAAAAGCAAATTATCGTTTCAATGTTGTTGCAACTGACAGCAAGGGAAATCCAACAACAAGCTCACCACTGACACTCACAATCGACAAGGATCTGCCGCCCAGCTTTACCTCACCCAAAACAATCACTCCCGTTAAAGAGGGAAGCCCTAAGGGAACGGTCATTTACACCGCTGCGGCAACGGATGCGGGTGGTCAGGTCACTTATTCCTTAACGGGCAAGGATGCGACTTCCTTCCAGATTGACCCAAAGTCAGGCATTGTCACCACACAGGCGGGTCTCAATCACGACACTCAGAAGAGTTACGCCTTTAACGTGATCGCCACCGAAAGTGGATTCAAGAAACAACAAACCTCATTNCCNTTAACCCTCAGCNTCTTAAAAGCCGGCGCAACTTTAACAAAAATCAGAGGGAAAGATATTTTACCTCCCGATACGACCAACTTCAGCGACACCATCACCGCTGAAGTTGGCACATTCNTATTCGGCGGCACCGTTCAGGACCCATCCACCACAGACACCGACGAGATCTCAATCAAAACGAATCAATTCAATAAGCTTGAGTCAATCTTTTCAGGTNTCGGAACGAAATTCATCAACATCGAAGCTTTTAAAATNCTATCCANAAACGATACAAGCACCCNTGANATTGACCTAAAAGACATCACCAACGGGAAATCATTCACATTCGACTCTCCAAGCACGTTCACGGCCACAACAAAATACAAAAATTGGGGAACAACNGGAATCACAGATTTCAATTTTTCCGGAATACAATCCACTTTNGGANTTGAANTCACAAACGCNAAGTCGGGNTTTCNCCTCAACAAGGATTCAATCAAGATCNCNGGCACTCCTGGNCCTGACAAATTNGAAGGANTAGCTGGGGACACCCACNTTCTCGGCGGTCTTGNCATCGACAACCTCAAAGGNTCCACAGCAGGACAATCNACCATTGCCGGNGGTGCTGGCCNAGACATCATNGACTTCCCCACCACAGGCAAACAAAACACNATTGANCTCACGNGTCAGACAACNACAACAAGNANAGACACANTCACTGGCTATGTGGGAGCGAATGCAGCCACAAAACTTGCTGGTTCGTTTGACCTGATCCAAATCAACGATGGAAGTTTCCCGAACTACACCCCAGGTGCAACGGTTCTNCAAAAAACCATCGCTGAAGCTGGCGCTTCACCCTCACTACAGAACACATTGATCATCGGCAATGAAGCCGATATCAAGAGACAAGTCTTCCCAACAGGCAACCAAGGTTTGTTGGCNTTTGCACAAGACACTAACTTATTGCTGTTTGCACCAGCCGGTAATTTCACGGCGAATACACAAGAGTTACTGCTGCTAGACAGCAATATATTCTCAGCACCTGATCAAATCAAAGTGATTGATGCATAGGCTTTTTTGAAATCTGATTAAACAAGCCTGCCGATGGGCAGGCTTTTTATTGCGCATCAATCCTTAGACCTAACCCGGCCCGATGGCCGCATTCGACAAAACAACATGCGTTCAAAGCAACGCTTCCCGCCTGCATCCCATCAAACGACTGGTCCAATGCTCAGCGTAGGCACGAATGGCCTGTTGCTCTTCAGGGTTGGTCGTATCAAGAGCATGAGGCATGGTGCCAGCAATCGCGCCATTGGTCACACAGAACATCGATTTCTGAAAACTCACGCAGATTTGCACATGCACATCCACTTGACCACGCGCATGATCGTCATACCAATTACTCAACTCCTCTGGCAGATTTCTGAACATATCTTTCATGCACAAGCTCGGGGGAATGCCAGCACCCATGCTTGGAATCGGATCGGCATAGAGGGCGCCATACTTGAAATCACTGATATCCGGTGAAATCTGACGGGCCTGAGCGTTATAAGACACCGTGCCAAGAAAGGGCATTCCTCGAAAAAACACTGCCTCCACATAAGGCACGGCAACATCCACCAAAAAGGTCAGCCCCGCTTCCGGTGGTAACACCCAGATCTCTTCACCCAACACGGTCACTTTGTACGTGATCGGGTTAGCGGCAGCAGCGACCAAACCATCACGAATGTGATGAACCACGTCATTGACGCAAGCCACTTCCTTGATTCTGTAGCGACGAGCTAAATCAACAAACAGATCACTCATCACCCTCCAGAACAAACCGAGGCAATAAATCGTGGTAAGAGAGCGGATCGACTCTGGAGCGAAACCTGAATAAAGACGATTGGTCAACGCCAGAAGAGGATCGCGTCGACTTTTTCGATCAATAATCGTTTGACAAGCCTGCTGAAAAGGTTCGCTATCTAAATAAGCATCTAATCCACCAGTTCCATGCCAAAACATTGCTTTCTGGCAATATTCGGCATATTCGAAGTTAATGCGATCTCCCAGTAAGTGATCCCAAATACGCTTGGGGCTAATGCCTTCATGAAAGAACCTCATCACCGGGAAAGGGTTCAGCAATTGCTTCTCGCCTTGATCGACAAGGTTTTTGCTGTAGGCATCTAGAACGAGGCCATAACTTTCCAACACATTGACCACCTGCAGAAGATGGTCAGGGGTATCTGCTAAGAGCGGGGTATCACTCAGAAGACGCCGAATCATCTCCTCTTGATCAGGAAGCGTTGGTGCCACAGTCGCTCGGATGCTCGTGCTGGTCATGCGATTCCCTCAAGCAGGCTGAACTGACTCAGGTTTGTGGTGGCAGCTTCACTGACTCCTGAAAGCAATTGTGGAGCCAAGCCAAGCACCAGAACGCAAAGCGTGAGCGCGATTGCAGGAAGCTGTTGTCTCAAAGGGACGCTTTGAAGAATACGGGGATTCACCACCTCACCGGCAGCGATGGCAAGCCGTCCAAAAAAGGCTCGATTGACCAGCAACAAGAAATAGACCGCTGTCAATCCGGAACCGACCATCGACAAAAGTGTGGCTAAGGGAAACGGCTGCAAACTGCCNCGGAAAATCAAAAATTCAGAAATAAAACCTGCCATGCCAGGAATGCCCGCACTGGCCATCACCCCAATGATCATCAGTGAACCGGTCAGAGGTAAGCCCCGTTCTGGATTGAGCAAACCGCGNAAGACGTTGAGATCACGTGTTCCAGTGCAGGCATAGACCACACCAACCAGCAAAAACAGCACGCCTGAGATCAAACCATGACTCACCATCTGGAACAAAGCACCCATCAGCCCTAGAGGGGTGGCCGCAGCCGCGGCCAACAGCACATAGCCCATGTGGCCTACAGAGCTGTAAGCCACCATCCGCTTCATATCGGTCTGAGCAATCGCAGCAAGAGATCCATATAAAACAGAAATTGCTGCCCAACCAGCTAACCAAGGGGAGGCAAGATGCCATGCCTCCGGGAACAGGCCTAGACAAAAGCGCAGCAATCCATAGGTTCCGAGCTTCAATAGAACTCCCGCCAGCAAAACTGACACGGGAGTTGATGCCTCGGTGTGTGCATCAGGCAGCCAGGTGTGAAAAGGAAATAGAGGAATTTTGATGCCAAATCCGATGAGAAGGGCCCCCATCAACACAAGCTGAGTGGCCATTCCTAACTCACCGCTCACAATCGGACGCAAACTGAAATCGACACTGCCAGTAACCAGAGCTAAACCAAGAAAAGCGGCAAGAATTAGAACGCCTGAAACCGCTGTGACGATTAAAAACTTCGTGGCGGCATAGGAGCGATTAGCACCACCCCAAACGGCAATTAATAACCAGAGTGGAATCAGCTCCAATTCATAGAAGAGAAAAAAGAGCAAAAGATTTTGCGCTAAAAACGCACCATTTACCGCACCACTGATGATCAAAAGCAGCGCAAAATACACGCGAGGGCGATTCTCAATCGAGCGTGAAGCAAAAGCTGCCACGAGACAAAGCACACCATTCATCAACACCAGCGGCAGAGACAACCCATCAACTGCCAAGGCATAATCGAGACCAATTGAATGCACCCATCGAGCCTGCTCAATCAACTGCAAGCCAGCATCGGCTGGGTTAAATGGCAGAAGAAGCAAAAAGCTTGCCAAACACTGAAGCGCCAGCAGCGCAATTGTGGCGCTACGCAATCGATNACTGGGGGGATCACCCGGCCATAGAGTTAAACCCAGCGCTCCAGCGAAAGGGATCAAGAGAAGTAATGAAAGGAACATGGCGCTGGTGTTGAGTGCTTTGGTGTGGGATGCAGTTGTGCTGAGAGGGGTTGTGGTGTTAAGTCAGCAACCAACTAACGGACGTGAGGAACAAAACAATGGCCACCAACACTGTGAGCACATAAGACTGGCTCTGACCGCTGACGCTTAACTTGAGACTCTCGGCACTGCGCAAAGACAAACGAGCCACTCCATGCAACACGCCATCCACCACATTGCGATCAAACCAAGCAGCTAGTTCCGAGAAACCAGCTACCACATTCACAATGGTGATTCGATAAAAACGTTCGGTATAAAAGTCGTAAGCCAAAAGATCCTGCATCCCACGTAACCATGGGTTCAAAGATCGCGACCAAGCTTTGCTGAGAGGAACCAGCACCCCAGCCATCAAACCAGCCAAACCACTTCCCACCACAAGGGCTGCTGCCCAGAGGGGGAACGCCAGCAAACCATCGAGGGACTCCAGACGCACCAAAAGGATGGGAGTTAGCAACACCACAACGGTGAGAGCCACCATCGGCAGAGCCATCTGCCAATTGACCTCAGCTGAACGGCGGGACTTGATCATCGACTCACCGAGGAACACGTGACGGAAGACCCGCGCCAAACTCAAAGCGGTTAATGCATTCGTGATCAGAAACACCGCCATAAATGGAATCGAGCGAACACTGAGCAACTCGATGGCCTGAGCCATCGCCAAAAAACCACCGAGAGGAAGGAACCCAACCAGGCCTGCTGCGCCCACCAAAAAAGAGGTCGTCGTCGCTGGCATGCGACTGCCAAGTCCACCCAACTCAGTGATGTCCTGACAATTTGTTGCTGCGATCACGCCACCAACACTCATCGACAGCAATGCCTTCGAAACGGCATGTGAGAAGAGCAGCAAAAGAGCGAGGACTGGTATTTGAAGAGCAATCGCAATAAACACCAGTCCAAGATGAGCCGTTGTCGAATAAGAGAGGGTCCGTTTGATATCCACTTGAGCAATGGATACGAGCGAACCTCCTATGGCACTAATGCTGCCGATGACCAGCAACACCACAAGACTGACTGGAGAGTGCTGAAGAATCGGCATCACCTTCAGCAGGACAATCGCACCACATGTGACCACCACAGAATTACGAAGGATCGAAGCAGGGTTTGGGCCCTCCATCGCTTCATCCAGCCAAAGATGCATTGGGAACTGGGCACATTTTCCTGTCGGTCCAGCGATCAGCCCTAATCCCAGCAAGGTTGCAGCCAGAGGAGACAGTGTGTCTCGAGAAGCCCAGATATAAAGGTCATCAAAACCCATCACCCCTGAGAAACTGCAGAGGGAGACCACACCCATCAGCAACAACACATCTCCGACTCGTTTGGTCAAAAAAGCATCCCTGGCAGCCGTCACAACTAAAGGTTGCGCATACCAAAAACCAACTAACAAATACGTTGAGAGGGTGAGCATCTCCAATAAGAAATAGCTCTGAAAGAGTGAATCACTGAGGACAACTCCCGCCATGGCCCCCTCAAAAAAGCCCAGTAGTGCAAAAAATCGCGCTAGGGCCCATTCCTTATCGAGATATCCCAAGGAATAAACTTGAGAAAAAAGACTGAGGCCTGTGATCAATTCCAGAGCCACCAAATTGGTGAGGGACAAACTGAAACTGATATCAAGCTCTAAATCGGCAACCGTTAGCCATGGGTAGGCAAGGGTGACGGGTCCAGATTGAAACACCTCCTGAAGAATCAAGCTGCCGTGAATGAAGGCAAGCAGGGTCAGCAGGATATTCAGGTAGGCAGCAGGACGATGGGCTTCACGTCGAAACCACCCTGATGCCCAGGGAAGCGACACAACCATTCCGGCAAATCCATACAGGGGGATCAGCCAGGCTGTGGAGAGAGGAACTGACAACTCCTGAGTCAAAACGGCGAGCGGGATCGGAATCGGGCTGGTCGTTGATGGCCGGCGATGTTAGTCGCGGCAGCGGCAAAAAGGAAGTATTGGAACGACATCCTTTGAACCAAACGATGGGGTGGATTCTTCAGCTGCGACGCAAAGCGCCACTGCTGGTTAAAACTGGCTCCACCTCTTGATGAGGCCGCGCAATGATATGCGCCGCGACAAGGCCATCTCCGACGCGTTCGCAGGCATCGGCCCCAGCCCGAACGGATGCATTGACAGCACCGGTCTCACCACGAACGAGAACTGTGACATAGCCACCGCCGACATACTCACGGCAGATCAGGGACACCTCAGCGGCTTTGGTCATCGCATCGGCAGCCTCGATGGCTGGAACCATTCCACGCGTTTCAATCATCCCCAGTGCGATGCCCGGCACGGGTGCCGGGGATGCGCTCTTGGAAGGCGAGGTTGGGACTCCGGCCTTGCTCCCAGAAGAACCTGAGTTACTGGGTTGGCTCTTGGTGGTCTTGGCGACAGCGGCAGCCTTGGGAGCCTCCGAGGACGCCGAACCAGTGGCAGAAGGGCTCCTTGCAGCAGACGCGGCAGACGTACTTGTCACATCGACGGTTTTCGCTGCGGCCGAACTACGACTTGTACGACGACGGGGCGTTGGAGATGGGGTGGCCATAACTAAAAAAACGGTGGATGCAGAACGGAAGCGGAGGAACGGGGTAATCCCTATCCGTCCGGCGTCCAAAAATCAATGATTCCGCCGATCGTCAAATCGGTGAGAACGGTGTTGTCAGGACATGCATGCCTTGCGGCGGACCCACTGGCCGTGAACACCCAATTACCAGCTCTGGCTCCAACGGGATCCACCGCCACCATTTGCTTGCCCTTGGCATTTCGCAGGATGCGCAAATGCATGTGATCCAGCCCAGCAACGCGGTAGGTGCACACCAAAGTTCCCATCACTTGCATGATCTCCATTAGCTGGCGCCACCCGCTGGGGGCTTGGTCGGGGAGGTTGGACTCGTCGAGGGAGATGCTGGGCTCGGAGCAGCTGTTTTGGGAGGGTCTGGCTCCCAGTGGTCGATGATCCCAACGATGGTCAGATCGCTGGGGTAGGACTTACTCCCAGCCGCTTCGCGCGCAGCAGAACTACTCACACAAATCACCCAATCACCTGGTTTCGCGCCGACAGCATCAACAGCCACCTTCTTGGCACTGCCGTCCTGAACAACCTGTAAATGCTTGTGCTCGAAATCGGGAATCCGGTTGGTGGAGACGAGCGGCTTGATGACCTTGACGATGAGCATGATCAGTGAGCCTCTTGAATCTGGGGATCAAGCGTCGATCCGACGACTTCAGCAGACGAGGTCTTATTGCGGTCTCGAACGGTTAAGCAAGTATGTAACAAGCCCTCCTTGATCAGATCGGAATAACGAAATGCAATCGCTTGATTGACCCGATGACAGTCTTTGATCGCGCGTTCTCTCGCGCCAGGAACACGACCTGAATAATCAAAACGAATGACCACAGGGATTGGAAGATCCCGTGAAACATTTAGACCCTTGAAAATCTTGACGCCAACATCAAGATCGGGAGCCCCTTCTTCGACCGTGTCGAGATGAGCGAAGTAGGTGAGGTTGCGTAAATGAACCTCCTTAAAACCGATGCCAACCCCGATAAATCGCTCCGCGTGGCCAGCATCAGGATAGGGGCCATTATGACTTTCCTGCACGTAATCAATCTGTGAAAAGTTATTGGACAGCAAACGAGAAATGAAACGAACCATGCCTGGATCCATCGGACTTGGAGCCGCACTTTCCACCGCTTCAGCGATCTGGGCCATTGCCTGATCTGCTGACATCGAGACAGTTGCAGCATGTAGTTCTCTCGCACAGACCCATTGATCCAAACGCATATCGCTGTTCCGACCTGGTGGATGAACGCGAATGGCATCTGTATCGGTGTCGAGACCGATCAGCAACAGATCAACGGAGGCTCCACAGCAGAAACTGTTTTCAACTGCCTTGCGGAAATCCAATAAACGCTGATGACCAGCGGATGCAGCAAGCTCATCGTTGCTGCCATGGGCAGCACAACCCTGATGGCCCGGATCAATCGAACTAAAGTGATACGTAACTACCTTTAAATATCTGGTCGGGTCAGTTGCAGGATTCGGAATAGCTTCGCTGAAACGACGGTGCTCAGTTTTGATCCAACGATTCACCGTGTTCTCTACATCGAACATGGCCCCAGCGTGCGATCGCCGCCGCACGGCGCTGAACGGAATACGCAAGCAATACGCGACGGTATGGGCCAGACGACCATCAGCGCAGGGGGTTAAATCCAGCAGATGAATTCCACAATCGAGCAGAAATTGTTCAAACTGCTGAGATGATTCACTGCCTACCGCGCTCTGCAAAGGATCATCCAGAAAAAAGCGATCACTGAACAATCGATGAGCCTCAAACACGCACCATGCGAAGAGGGCGCGCATATCGAGCGGTCGAACCCAAGCTCGCTCAAGAATGTGCTCTGGCAGATCAAAGCCAAGTTCTTCACGGGTCAGTCGTTGTGACTGTTGAATGAAATCAGGCTCGTGTTGAAGTGCAGAAACCTTTTGCAGAAGGGGAACAATTCGCTCAAAACGACCTTTGACCTCCTGCTCATAGGTGCGAAGCCTGGTGTTTGCCGATGAATCCGTCAGCGGGTGTTGCTGAAACGTCAGTGGGAGCGACGACCGACTGAGATTGAACGGAATGGGATGAACGGTCGGCTTCTCCCTGCGCACCCATCCCGGCTGCTGAGGAGTGGCTCGACGATTGTCCTTCAGCGTGCGAACGCGTCCAGCAGTCTTGGAACCTGATGTCAGAACAGCAGCCTTACCTGAGGTTGTGAGGGCACGACGACGCGCCAGTGCTGCCTCACGTGCGTTGGAGATGGACGCGGACGATGGTTGGGATTCCGCTTGGTTCACCAAGACATCAGCACGCTGCTGCTGAAGCTGACGGCGTGTTGGAGCCGTGGGGAGGACTGCCTGAGCAGGCCCGCCACGGGAGGAGATGGAGCGAACGCGAACCATCAGAGCTCAACCTCGTGCACCACCGGAGACGGTGATCAGTGAACCTTTGTCTGTGTTGCCACTGGACCCGGTAACCCGGCTCACAGGCCAATCGATCTCCTCATTGCGCTTGCGCTCAAAGGGAGCCATCGCACTCATCGGGCCAGGACGGCTGGGGTTGCGGCGACGGGCCGAAGCACCTTCTGTGCCCGTGACATGCTCACCTCGATCCCAGTCATCGCCGGTGACCTTGGTGGCAGATCCCTCTCCAGTCACCCTTGATGCTGACTGCTGGTCCTCATCCATAGAAATAGTCGCTTCCCCCTGTTGAGCTGTGGGCTGAAACTGACGTTGTTGACGGTTCTGGAAGTCGCGATTGTCAAAACGGAACTGTTCCGTGCCAGTGACCTTGCCACCGGCCATATCGAAAGGGCCCGTAATGCGATTGCCCTGCTCGTAGGCGGTCCCTGTCACACCGGACTTGACGTCGCGCTGCGCTTGCGCTGCACGAGCCGGCGACATGACGCTGAAACGAGTCCAAGCCGCACCTTCCGGTGATTGGCCATGCACATCGGTGCCAGCCGGGGCATCAGAACCGCAGGCAGACATCAACTGGTCTGCACCCACATAAGGTGTTCCTGTGACCGCTTCACAAGCACCGCGTTCGGCACCGGTCATCACCCCACCGATCCCAGGCTGAAGACCAGTCATCGCAGCTGCTGGGGTGCCAGGGCGAACGGGAGTGCGCTCGCGAATGGCTTGAACCGCAGGCGTGCCGCAGTGTTGACCTGCTTCTTCAAGGCCTGCATAGGGTGTGCCGGTGACCGGCTTACAGGTACCGGGCTCGTCTCCGGTGACCCGTTCGGAACGCCCTGTACGCGTACCACTCACCACCTGGTTGCGATTGGTGACGCTAAAACCAACTTTGGCGGCTTCAGGCTCTGGCTTGCCTCCGCAAAATGCATTCACCTGCTCAGCGCTCACATACTGATCCCCAGTCACTCGATGGCAGGAGCCAAATTCATCACCGGTGACTTGGGAAGAGCGACCGACCATCGTGCCGGTCACACCTGATCCAGAAAGCGTGGCAGATAAACCCACCTTGGCGGCAGGACGCCCCTCGGGCAAAGGATCGGAACCGAGGTATTGATCACCCGTCAAACTGCGCTGGGCACCAGCCTCATCACCAGTGACACTGGCGGAGCGGCCGACCATTACGCCACTGACAGGACGACCCTGCTCGGTGATGCTATGACCAACCTTGCGCGGAGAGACATTGACTCCTCCGCAGTAGTTCGCGGCCTGATCAGCAGAGATGTATTCCGTGCCAGTCACCGTCTTGCAGGTTCCAGGCTCATCACCGGTGACCTTGCCGGAACGACCAACTTCGTTGCCAGTCACCCGATTGCCATGGCTGGTCGACGTGACGCGCACCTTGGCTGGTGTCGTGGGCTCTGGAGCCTGCTGACAAAAGGTCTGAAACACCTCCGATCCGAGGTACTCGGTACCAGTGATCGAACGGCATGTGCTGGCCTCATTGCCGGTGGTCTTGACCGAGCGATTGGCCTGGGTGCCCGTGACGGTCTGGCCGGATGACGTGGTGCTCTCACCAACTTTCCAATGCGCATCCGTCGCGGCTGCCTGCTTGGCGCCATGGCGATTAGGGCCAGTCGGGCGCGTTATGCCAGCGCTCTGCTTGTTGCGAGCACCCGCCTTGGCCCGCAGGTCACGAACCTGCTGGGCAAGTTCACGGCTCGTGAGATCCGGATTGGCTTGTCGGGCGACAGCTGCGGCACTGGTGGGTTGCTTTCCAGCTGTTTTTCCATGCTTTGCCATCGCTTCACGACGGGCCAAGACCAAGGCTCTGCTTGGATTTTCAAGAGCACGGCGCTTTGGACTGGCACTGCGTCGATCCGTGCTTTTAATGCTCAATTGGGGAGCTGAGAGGGTTGCCGTCAACGCAGCCTTCTCCGTAGACCGTTTTCCACCGCAGGAACAAGGCTTCTTTTCAGTCGCAACAACTGGCGCCGCTGACTTTTCGCGGCGAGCCACATCTGCCCTATTGCGGTCACGACTGGTGTCGGCGGTCTTACCCCGACGGGCGAGCGCCTCGCGTCGGGCGAGGACCAGCTCCCTACTCGGTTGGCGTAGGGGCTTCACCGAACTGCGAGCTTCCATGGATGAGGAAGGCGTGAAAATGGGAGTCCGCTGCGGAGCTACAGCAACGGGCTTTGATCTCACGGCTGTTGAAGGTTGAACAGTTGCGTTCGCGTCGCCTGACGCGTTCGCCCTGGTTCGGGTCGGACGAGCATCCGAGGCCTGACGAACCCTGCTATCACCGGCGCCGGCGACAACAGATGCCTTCTTGCCAGTGGTGGTCAGCGCTTTTCGGCGCTCAAGTGCGAGTTCGCGACTGGAGAGTCTTGCCATGTCCGCCCGTGGGTGTCGACGTAAAAAAAAGGGACACTCGCCCTTTGAAATGTGCTTGAGCCCTGAACTCAATCAGGGCTCGGAACCGTTGAGGTCGAGGATTCAGCGACCCTCGAAAACCACGAAGCAAGCTCCCTGGCTTTGGGTGTAAGCGTCGTAACCAACGATGCGAACGTGATGATCGGGGTAAGCGCGATGGCAAGCCTCGAGCTCACTCACGATCACATTCAGGTCCTTCTCACCGAAGAAGGGAAGCTTCCAATAAGACCAGTACGAGGCCATGGAGTTGCGGGGATGGACGTGCTCGATGAGCGGGCTCCAGCCCTGGGCAATGATGTAAGCGATCTGGTCGTAGATCTCGTCCTGGGTCATCGGCGGAAGAAAGCCGAAGGTCTCCAGGGTGGCGACTGTTTGATAGTCACCCACGGTGCT
>NZVB01000038.1 GCA_002701375.1 Cyanobium sp. NAT70
AGGTGAAGGCAGACACCACCCTTCAGGAGAAAGTTAAAGCAGCTGCCGATGCCGATGCTGCTCTTGCCATTGCCAAAGAAGCTGGATTTGCAATTACTGCAGAAGACATTCAATCCATGCAATCGAGGGTAGAGTTATCTGAAGAAGAGCTGGAAGGCGTGGCCGCAGGGGGCCCAGCTGTGGCGGGAACTGTGGCTGCTGGCGCATGGCTCTGGGCGAAGCTGGGTGGGTGAGCCTACCGGGGTGTGTCTGATGGTGGTGAGCCTACTCATCAAAGCCCCTGTTAATGCAGGGGCTTTTTATTTCTTCAATAGCCCGACTAATCCCATCAATCAGCCTTCAATACCTGGCATCACTACCAATAAAACAGTCACAGCTTTCACCTATCCAGTTCCCTAATCCATTCACCACATCCAATACTTCCTAAAACCCGGAATATAGGAAAAAATATTGCAAATTTGTGAGGGGGTCTACTTACATATTGAACTCGACTTTCCCCCATCGGTTCTTCTGCGAAGGCTCAGCTGCTGACAAGAGGGAGATATCAACGACAACTTGATCACTGCCGTTAATCGCGGCAGAAGCTCTTACATGCGTGGCAGTGTCTGCCGCTTGCTGTGTCGCGTTGGAGCAGTAGCAGAGGTGATCGAGTGCATGGGCACTGAATAGAGGTGCTCCACAACCCTTCGATAACGGAGCGGATTTAGGGGCAATCAGCAGGTCAGTTACCGCAGTTTCTGTTTGCACCACTTCGATTGTGCGTTTACGCTGCATTCCCCTGATTTCTGCATTGAAGTAACGGCCTTTCTCGCTCAGTAGCGGCAGTTATTGACTGAGGTTCTGCGGTTTCCTCCCCGACCAAGTTCAGGCACTTCACGTCAGCTCGTGGAAAGTCACCTCACTCCTATGAGTGAAGCTTGCGACGGAATTGACCTCAGAAATTGCTTTGTTTCGATTTTGAATTGATCATCAAATCCTGTCAACACCGATCACCAGATGCTCAGAAAGTTGTGTGTATAACCAGTGGCTGACTAATGGCTTTATGCACATTTTGCGCCTACCCATCACTGAACAATAAAAAACCGCCCCTTGTGGAGCGGTGGAAATGTCAGTTGGGGACTCACACATCAGCGAGTCGGGGAGACAGGATTCGAACCTGCGGCATCTTGCTCCCAAAGCAAGCGCGCTACCAAACTGCGCCACTCCCCGACGCAGCATCATTGTAATGGCTGACGGGCATCTGGCTGCATCCGTTTGCGGCAGCTTTTTCAGCGGTTGCAGTAATGCTCCCCTTAAGGGAGAGGGGGCACACGCCTCGATCAAGTGGCACTTGAGCCTCGACGCCTTCACGTCAGGGTTTCCGCAGTCCAATGAAGCTCAGCATTGGACACGACTACGGCATTGATTCGGATGCAGAACGGGCAAGCAGGATGTTTGCTGTGCTGATGGCAACCACAGCTCTATCGAGAAGATCGTTTTATTCTGCGAATCATTGAGTAATTCCCAGACAGACAAAACAGACCTGGTGGTTGAGTACTGGTTTGACGTCAATAAGACCTTGATGTCTATTGTTTTGCGAGACAAAAGGACGGATTTTCTTCTGTTGAGAGGGACACAGGCTTACACCTTGATGATTTTAAGCAAGATGCGGTCGTCTCGAAAGGACTTTTTTATGATGGCTTGGTGCATGAGCAGATGCTCGTTTGCGTAATGCTGCTTTCCCTACCTGCGCGTATGTGCGGAATCGCAGCGCAGTAGTGGCGATTTGTATCATTAAGTACAAACGAAAAAACTTTTTTTAAGACACTGTAATTCTGCTGGAAAGAGAAACTTTTGTGCGCATATAGTCCTTGTATGGAGCATGTCATTCTCGATTACGATTCGAGCAGGTATCAATTCCAAGACTGGGCTTGTGAAGTGCTTGGCCTTTCTCATTTGGAGAAAGCTCACTGCTCAGATGAAGTCAGAATGTTGAATAAAAGCCCGACGTTGAATCAATTAGCATCTTCTTTCCCTGTCATTGTTGATACCTATCGATCTTTTGTATTGAATGTCTTAGTAAAAGAATTTGGTGAAATTGCTTCTTACCAGAGTCCGCCTTCATTTCGCTTTCACTATTGCGGGTTGGGTAGTAGTGTGTTCCATCGGGACCGTGACTTCGGCGTAGAAGATGGGAAATTGAATGTCTGGGTCCCTTTGACCGATGTATGGGGAGATAACAGCCTCTGGATAGAAAGTGAAGTTGGTGCTAAAGATTATCGACCAATAAAAATGAATCCTGGACAAATCTTGATATTTGATGGCGTTAATCTTGGCCATGGATCAAAAATAAATACTACAAATTCGACTCGCATCAGTTTTGATTTTCGCTTGTTGCTAGGCGAAGGTCCTGCTGTGCCTGCGTCCTATTGATGCAAAAAAGATCACTTTTGGTTTGTATTTGATCAAAAACACCAATGATATGTGTGTGCAGTGATTGTTTAGCTTGAGAAGCGCGGTTGCGTTAGGAGTTGGTTTTTATGGTTGTTAGATTGATTGACTTGAACTTTTTGTTACTCTTTGACTTGCTGTCACGCATCCATTGAGATTGAAATACTCACTCCTCATGATGGAATCTGATTGACATTATCAGGTCAAGTTTTCGACAATCGTGCTGCAACTTTAACCAGTACACCCTTTTTTCTTTTTTGGCCAGATCGTGAAAATGCGTTGGATGCGAGGGTGTTGACGATCAGTGCTTAGAACGCTTTCCANCCGCAAGGTGATTTCTGTTGATTCTGAGGGACGTGTGAAGATGCTTTCCCTTCCAGTTTGCCTACGGAGTATGGGTTTTAGTGCCCTGGAAGCAAAGTTGATGGCAAGAGGTCATTCAGGCGGATGCTTTTCTAACGGGAATGTAGCTTCGTACCGCTATTGGATCGAACCGATATGTTTGCAGTAGCATTTGTTGGATTCTGAAGCCCTAAAAGACAGAATGTCAGCTTTGCTTTTGTCATTTTAATTAATTACCGTAAGCGATCAACCGCCTGGGACACATCGTGCGATCTATGCGAGTTCCCCTTATTGGAAAAGACGCTAGTCTATTGCCAGTATTGTCCATTAAGTATGTGTGGCATGGCACTATTAATGGATTGAACACATAGCAGCAAAAGCTCGTTACTCATTGCTTGCATGCCTATTTGGATTGCCTGTTAATGCAATCAAGCTCAAGGCCATTTATCAATTTTGCGTGAAATCTTTCAAAAAGATATCTTATGCTGGTTCTTTTTTGTCTTGTGTCAATGCTTCGCGTTGACACAAGATCCGATCGAGTTCCTTCTGAAAGTCTTTCTGATTAAGTGGCTGCGCTAAGCGTTCTCGCCGATGGCGGGCTAGGAGGAGCCAAATCCACCACAATTCAAGTCCTGCAACAATGAAACCACTGACGCTCAGTATGGTCATGGTTGTTGTCATTCTGATCATCCAGTTTGTAGTTGCAACTGCCTTACCATCGGATTGTATTGCTGGCATTTGTTTTGCCTACAAGCATCTTGCCTGGCTTCTGATAGATGCCAATACAGCTAACAACATTATCTTGAAGCAGGCTTCCGACTGATCATTCGTGATGTCTCTTGTTGATGATCGGTCCAACAGGTTCTAGCGTAAGATTGTCTTGGTAAAATAAAAGAGATCATTTGAACATCTCATGTGTTCAAATGATCTCTCATGAGTTGCTGTGTGGCCCTGGTTTTAAGTGGAGTTCAGCCAGGCCAGCATGGCAAGCCATCAGAGAATAATTTACCTCTTTGAGTCCATAGCTTTTCTGGGCGAATCCAAATGCCATGGTCTTTACAGAACCGTGACGCTTCTGCGGTTGTATGGATGTGGTGAAGCCCCTCCGCAAAGACTGGATCGGTTTTAATCCGTTGCTTTAAAAGGCTTACAGAGTTGGTGGCCCCGCCATAAGGGTCGAGATGATTGATGCGATACANGGCCGCGATCGTAATCACCATCACCAGCACACAACTGCCAATGAGGAGAGAGGTCTCCCACAGATCAGAGGAATGATGAGACAACGCAGAGGTGACCAAAGGATCTGGGGTCATGAATGGGTAGCACTTGCTACTCCGGCTTAGCAGGTGTCTTTTCCTCTCTGCATGAGTGACACCACTCGTTTTTTGTGGTTGAACCGCTGTGGATTGGACCAAGACCAAGTTGTTGTCACTAGGCGGGTCTATGCGGCTGCCCCTTCAGGCGTTTCCAACTGGATCAGGACTCTCGGTTCAAGCGGGATGCCGAGAGCCAGGCCGCGAGTCAGCTCCGCTCCGCTACGAAAGAGCCGAGCTCACACAAAAAAAGGCCGCTCAGCGAGCAGGCCTCAAGGGTGTGTGTGAGGTGTCCAGCTCTTTGTGTGAGGAGTTGAACAATGGATATATAGCTCGAAATGGACGGCTTAGCAACTGATCCAGACAGGACTGGCACAGTGCCAGTCCTGAGCGCTATGATGTCGCTGTGAGGAGCAAAACTTTACAAGGTGGAAACAAGGTCACACTCTTGTGTTGTTTTCTGAAACCCCTGCCTTTGGCGGGGGTTTCTTTTTGGGTCAATGTCCCTGATCGACTGACATTGATCTGCAATCCGGTGTTTCGATCCCAGGCCTTTGGCTTGTCAGCGGCCTAATTGGCGTCAGTCTCGTTTGAACATGGTGATCGGCCCGTAGAGAGCTGAGCAACAAATTCACCGAATCTCCAATCTTTAGAATCAATAGCGACATCAAATGCTGATTGTATTGCTACAACAAAAATGTCTTCATGATGATTATGCAGCATTATTTGATCGTTTGGACATTCCCCACTGTCGAAGGTGCTTGGGAGTCGTGTCAAGGCTTTACAGATTACATTAACTCAGGTTGTCCTGGCGACTCTTTTGAAGGGTTTGAGTTGAAGTATCGCGTTTGTGAACCAATTAGTGGAAGTGGTGTGGCCATTGCTGCTGCCACAGATATCGGCAAGGTTTGGGCTCACTTGGGGCCTTGGATTAAAGGATATGGCATTCAGTTTGAGGTGACAGCTGTGGTGACCGATGCGGAATTTGCGGCCCAGTGGCCTTCTGTTTTGGCTGTTGCATCGGAACAATAACGGAATTCCACTAAGGGATACAGCCCTGCATAACTCGTTGCATGGTATTGAACATTGAGTTTTATTGATTGCAGTTATTGATCTAATAGAAAGATCAAGGTCTTGAGCTTGACGTTATACGTTTGCACGTCTCCTCGTCATGGCCTGTTGGTTTGGGATGTTTTTAGTGCTCATAATTTGTTTGCTTACACAACATCCTTTAGGATCGTTGTTGTGAATGCTTGGGTGGCTTTCAGCTGATGGGATTGGTATAGCCAGGGTAATGAGGCTCGATGATTGTGATCGGATTGGGCTTCGCTTCGTTGGTTACAAAGATATCCATAAGCCAAGTATCTTTTTCGGTAAGATTGCTGGCTGACATTTGGATGTTTGCTGGCATGAAATAATATGTCCCTGCTGGAAAGGTATTGTTTTCGACGCCTTCGACGAAGTCTGTGATTTCGCCTTCCCCTTTCATGACAAACGTTAAGCCGCCAAGTTCATGCACATGAACTCCGACACGAGTTCCTGCTACGCGTTGCCCGATCGAAACGTGAAGTCTGTTGTCGCCAACGATTTCATCAATCACTGTTCCTGAGCTCTGAAGAGGGAGAAGCTCGCCTTTCGGACGTTTTCCATTGATTTTATTGGTTGGCTTTTTCCAGTTATTGCCTTCGATCATTTGTGGATTGTCATCGTAGAAATCCTCCGCTATTGCATTGAACAACCTTACAATTTTTTTGGGCTTGACGCTCTTGCCGTTCCATATATTGCTGATAAGTTTTTGCTCTTTCTTGCTCAGATTCTCAATGAGTGCCATCGGTGAATCGTCAAATGAATCTGAGCTTAGTCGTTTTGACGGTTTGGCACTTGTTCTCAGGCTCGCTGTGACAGCTCTTCATGGGTTGCTGATTGGCTTGCAATGGATTCAGCGATACGTTCTTTCTCGGTGAGTGGTTTTACTTGATTGTGAATTGCTTTGGCACGGTTCGCATCCTGTTTTGAGTGTTGTTTTTGTTGTTTGTTTTGGCGCTTGTGATTTCATTGCTGGAAGTCTATGTATCCTCGAGAAGTCTTCGGTCGAGCAATTATCTGGTGTATCTCTTTGTTGGCTCCTTGAATAACGTTGTCTCGCAGGAGCTTGATTCGTGAATTTTGATCAATTGTTCTGCGAGGTCGACCCCGCTGCGCAGTGCACCCTCGGCTCTCCCGAAGCCAACACCCTCAATCCAATCACCGCAAAAACCAATGTTGCTTTGCGAGCACCATTGCAGCGGTTGTGGAAGTGGATGATCCAAGGGCTTTGCGGCACCCCAGCGCATCACACCAAGCGATCGCGCTGTTGTTAGCAATGGCTGAAGTGCTGGAACGTGCCGGGCTAACTCGTTCAGGGTTGACAATAAACGCCGCTCTTGATGCGCCAGTCGTTCCTGCTGGTTGTCAGGTGTTGTAGCAGGGGTCGTATCGAGGCCGTGCATCACGACACCGAGTCTCCCGTTTCGTTGTGGATGCATCACCAGACGTTCCACCCCCCATCGTTGTTGTGCTCTTTCGGTGAGCCAAAGTTGGCGAGGCATTGGATTGGCGCTAACGGCTGGTTGCGGTAAATCCAGCATTAAGTTCCATCGTTGACTGGATTTGGCCTGAAGCAAGTGGTTCAGAACTTGATCCAGTGCTGGATCCATTCCGACCCCAACGGCTTCGCGCAGGGGAATGTCAGGCCAGCCCAACAGGGACTGCGAACGTGGATGGGCGAGCAAAGTACCGCNGAGCACCAGCAGACGCGCTCGCAGGGTCCATTGACGCGATTCATTCGCCAAAAGCCAATCATTTTCAAGGCGATGGAGCCATCGCACGCGCTCGCCGAAATGACATTCGAGCTGTTCTCCCGCCAAGGCCAAGAGCCCTTCGCAGACGCTTGCCATCGCTGGATCACCACGCAACCTTTGAACCCTCTGCCCTTCAAAGTGGGGGTCCGGCTGAGTGGTGATCGATCCATCCAGATCGAGCCNATGGAAGGAATTCCACTCTTCACGAATCTTGCCCTGTTGCTTTAAGCCAGCCAAGATCGCTTCCACACCCCCCGATAGCGGAGGGGTGACGTCAAATCCAGGAGCGCCGTGATCGAGGCACCAGGAGGGATCGTCTCGGCGACGTCGGCTTGCGGTGCGTCCACCTGGACCACGACCAGCCTCAACTAGAGCGATGGAATGCTTCCATCCCAGTTGATGCAAGCGCGCGAGCAAGCTGCAACCGGCTAAGCCAGCGCCTATCACCGCGAGCTCGACCTTCATGGGTCTATACGCCGATCAGTGGCAAAAACATAGAGATTCGGTGGAGATAAACGAATCACAACGTTTGTTGTCCAATTTGACCAAGAGCAGTGTTCTCCTGTGTCCTTCCGATGAGCAAATGCCCGTTTGCCGGTCATAGCGGCGCCGTGACTCCAGCCGGTGGAACGACAAACCGCAACTGGTGGCCGAATCAACTGGATCTCTCCCTGCTGCACCAGCACAATCCCGCTGGAAATCCGCTGGGTGAAGCGTTCGATTACCCCGCTGAGTTTCAGAAACTGGATTACTCAGCCCTGAAGAAGGATCTCTTCGCGCTGATGGCGGATTCTCAGGATTGGTGGCCAGCGGATTGGGGGCATTACGGCGGCTTATTCATTCGAATGGCTTGGCACAGTGCTGGCACCTACCGCAGTGCAGATGGTCGTGGTGGCGGCGGCCATGGCAATCAGCGCTTTGCTCCGCTGAACAGTTGGCCCGACAACATCAATATCGATAAAGCTCGCCGTTTGCTTTGGCCGATCAAGCAGAAGTACGGCAACTGCATTTCTTGGGGGGATTTGATGATCCTCACGGGCAACTGTGCCCTCGAATCCATGGGGATGAAGACGTTCGGGTTTGCTGGAGGTCGCGTTGATATCTGGGAGCCTGAAGCGGATGTGTTCTGGGGACGTGAGAGCGGCTGGCTCACCGATGAGCGGCACAGTGAGAAGGGGGAGCTCGAGCAGCCTCTTTCTGCGACAGAAATGGGCTTGATCTACGTCAACCCTGAGGGGCCCGAGGGAAACCCTGATCCTGTTGCTTCAGGGCGAGAGGTGCGCGACACCTTTGCGCGGATGGGGATGAACAATGAGGAGACCGTGGCACTTGTGGCCGGTGGTCATACTTTCGGGAAGGCGCATGGTGCTGCCGTACCAGCGCATGTGGGTCCCGAACCTGAGGGTGCTGCGATCGAACAGCAGGGATTGGGTTGGCGAAGTGACTTTGAAAGTGGCAAGGGTGTGCATGCCATCTCATCCGGCATTGAGGGGGCATGGAAACCCAATCCGACGCGCTGGGATGGCGGGTACTTCGAAATGATGTTCACCTACGACTGGGAGCTCACCAAGAGTCCTTCGGGCGCTTGGCAATGGCAGCCCAAGAACGTCAGGGATGAACATTTGATTCCGGATGCTCACGACCCGTCGAAGAAAGCGCCGCCCATGATGACGACAGCGGATCTTTCCTTGAAATTTGATCCGATCTATGAACCGATCGCCCGGCGTTTCCATGAGGATCAGCAGGCTTTTGCTGATGCTTTTGCGCGGGCTTGGTTCAAGCTCACCCATCGTGATCTCGGCCCTCGTTCGCTGTATCTCGGGCCTGAGGCACCCAGTGAAGAGTTGATTTGGCAGGATCCGATCCCCTCCCTAGATCATCCGTTGATCGAGGCTGCTGAGATCGATCAACTGAAGCAACAGTTGGCTCAGAGCGGCTTATCGGTTTCGGAATTGGTCGGCACGGCTTGGGCGTCTGCTTCAACCTTCCGAGGGTCCGACAAGCGTGGTGGTGCCAATGGTGCCCGGGTTCGATTGGCACCCCAAATCAGTTGGGACGTGAATCAACCGGCTCAACTTCAAAAGGTCCTCAAAGTCTTAGAGCAGATTCAGCACGGTTTCAATACCAGTCGAAGCGATGGCAAACGGGTCTCACTGGCAGATTTGATCGTTTTGGCTGGCGGTGTCGGTTTGGAGCAGGCGGCGCAGGCTGCTGGTGATCCGATCAGTGTGCCCTTCACTCCTGGACGGATGGACGCATCTGAAGCTCAAACTGATACGGCATCTTTTTCCGCCCTGAAACCGATTGCGGATGGTTTTCGGAACTACATGCGGCCTGGACTGGAGGTGCCTGCCGAGCAGATGCTGGTGAATCAGGCTCAACTCTTAACCCTCAGTGCCCCTGAAATGACCGTTTTGCTGGGTGGTTTAAGAGTGCTTGGTATCAATTCTGATGGATCAACCCATGGAGTCTTGAGTGAACGTGTGGGTCAGCTCAGCAATGACTTTTTCGTCAATTTGCTTGATATGTCTACTGTTTGGAGCGCCGTCGACAGCAGTCGGCAGCTGTATGAAGGCCGGGACCGCACCAGTGGTGATTCACGCTGGACGGCGACCCGAGCCGACCTGGTGTTTGGTTCCAATGCCCAATTGCGAGCTATNGCTGAGGTCTACGCCCAGGCCGGTGGAAACGCTGCCTTCCTGAAGGACTTCGTCGCTGCCTGGTCCAAAGTGATGAATCTGGATCGCTTCGATCTGCGTTGACGTCTCGAGAAGGGCTTTACATCCAGTATTCCTCGGCCGCGATCCGAGAGATCAGCCCACCGAGGAGGGCCAGTAGCAGTGTCACCGCAAAGAAAATGAAATAAGCCATTGCCCTAGCCAGGTGGCCGGTAGGAGGAAAGCCTGCGTGTCATAACAGGGGATGCGCAGGCTGCAACGTCATTCGCAACGATCAGATGGTCTGCTCAATCCCTGAAACACTGATTGAGCGGTGCAATTGCTTTCCCTCACGCTTCCCAAGACAGTTGGTCAAAGATGGATGACCGATTGACAACCCCAATCGGATGGATACTGCTGCCGGGACGTCGTTCCCTTTCACATCAAAAAGTGCTTGACACAATTAAAAAATATTAGTTTTAATCACTAAATGATTCGATATATTTTTAACTCTTCTAATTCGATCTTCGGTTACGTGCAAGCTATGGCTCTTAAAACCTTACGATTTGATGTCTTGGTTGTCCTGTTTTGATTGAAAGTTTTTTGGTGAAGCAGAGCTTTCAGTAGAAACGTAAAATGAAAAGGGACTATCGTTTAGATCAAGAGATTGTCGATTATGGCTTATTTGATTGTCGACCAGTCGGCTCTAGCGGTTTTTCGATGAAGCTTCAGATACTTGCATTCATTGCTTATGAACAGTTGGCTGGTTAAATATTTTATCCATCTTTTAATGCAGCGAATAACTTATTTGCAGTATTTATTGCCGTCATGCCAGGTCAGCGTCGCCAAGTCAAATCAATTCATGGCGGTGGATTCCCCCCAAAGCCCACCCATCATTCAAGCATTAATATTGTTGCATTCAGAACAACAAAAAAAGATTGGCAACCAAATCAGGAGCAACTCGAAAATCAGATTAATGTAGCCATTGAGGATATTCGTTCAATCTTGATTGGTGTGCAGAAGGAGATTGGTGCCAGTGATCAATATCTTCTTGGTATTTTGGATGTTGTCGCGGATGACTATCGAGCGCAGCTCCCCACTGGTAATGTTTAATTGATTTTTGAGAGCCGCAACTAATAATTGTCAATTCGACTTTTATAGCAATCGTTTGATCTCGTTCCATCGATGATGCAATCGACTCCGAATTTCAGGAACAGATCGAAATCTTGACACCGAATTTAAGCCCCATGTTAATGGTCATTGTGGCTGCTAAAGCCCACCCACTTTAAAATTAAATCCATAGTCATACCAATTAACACCCGTGTCAGGTCATGCATTCTGATTGCGTAAGCTTTTGCGTGCACGCTCATTATTATATATTTCTAGTGTGATTTATTTCCCCCTTTCTTTCGGGCTCAACGTCCACAAAAAACCTCTTAGCACCTATCTTGTGCCTTTTAATCCCACAAAGTTATAGAATTTGAAAGAGCAAAATATGTGTCTAATTTCTTCTATTGGTTGGATGGCCTTGGTGATTGCAGGATTTGAAATCGTTATTTTTGTTGACCTTGCCGAAATGCCTCCAGATCTTCACGTGCTTGCTTCCATCGTTCTAGCCTTTCATAAGTTTGGCATTCTTGCCAATTGCTAGCGGCAGCTGTTACGCGTGCAACCAGGACCCGCTCTGTTTTTGTTTTGTATTGAATCGTTCCATGCGAGAGAGGTGCATTTAAAAAATAGTTCCAATTTGGCTCTATCATTGCAAGCCATCAAAAAACTTCTCTTATCAAACTACAGAACAGGAGTAAGTTTGTTGTAGCGTTGACTACGTGATTGTGTTGCAAAAGAAAGCGGATCACGATTATTTATCAAGAAACAACAAATTCTTTTGTGACTTTTAATTGTTTTCATTGATGCTTTAGATCCTTCGTCTTGTATCTATGTTTGGTTGCTCCATTAGCTTGTGAGCTAACTTTTGCCTGAATTGTTTACATCGCATGGATTATAGACTTTTTGTTGTAGCAGCTCCGATTGCGCTTGCGTTGGCTTGGGCTGTTTTTAACGCAGGTCGCGCTGCTTTAGGCCAGTTTCAAACGATGTTAAAGCAATATAAGGACAATCAAATGGTTTAAAAACTTTGAATAGAAGCCAGTTTAATTGATGTTCACTGAAGTCTTCAGCTGGTTGTATGCTTTGATTTTGATGAAAAGCATGTTTCTCTTGCAAGCCTTAACAAGGGTGACATTCTCTGCAAAGCACTTTATGCAAACGATTCTCTCGCTAAGAGTCCATTCCTTGCTGGTTATAGTTTAATTAGATGTCAATATTCGTCGTCATTNTACATGGATTCATCCTCAACCATTGATTCTAATAGGCTGTCAAGATATGGATGGGTTGTGATAACGCGGAGAGCGTTTTTTTCATCTCTCCAAGTTAGGCAACCGGCTTGAAGTCTCAATGCTGTGTGTGGCTTTGAAAAAGGGTCATGCATTTCAAGAAACATGTGAATCTCATTTGTATATGTGAAAAGAATATGGTTTTGCGTAGAACACGTACGCACACCTGAAGCTCGTGCACGCATCATTATTTACAATGTATTTATCATATTGTACGCGTACATTGTCATCCGTTCGTTGATGCGTTAATTCTCTCTTTGATAATTCTATCATGCTTGCTATTCACTTTCAATGTCGACAAGAACAGCGACGAGGCAACCTAATAAGACACCGATCATCACAATGCCACTCCAAAAATTTAACCAACCGATCCATTGCTCAAACGTCATTACTACCGCTGCAAATGACTAGTTTGATGNTTTCATTCACGTGTGTCGATCCATAATGAGCATCTAGATAGGACAAATTGATCGATTTAAAAAAGGATCATACGTTTAGATTCATTTGAAATACGAGTGCGAATCATTTGATCGTAATGCCCTATTCAGTGTGATTCAAAATGAAATCGATGAATCCGTTTCATGTATCAAGATTACACTGCTATTTTCTTGCTTTTGTTCACAGCAGTGCCTTTGCTTGTTGTGGCCTTGACAGCATTCTTTTATGTTCGCAATAATGAACGCAAACAACCCTTGAAAAGAGAAGATTTTTATCGATAAATTGGATCGAGTTTCTTTGTTCTGGACGATGATCATTTGACGGTTGTCTTGATCAGCGCGTTGCTTGTAAGTTGGTCATGATTTATATTGATAGATTAAATTTTCAGGATTAAAGTGCTAAATAGATGGAAAAGTGAGTGAGTGACTTGTATTGGCATGAGAGTTAGTGTGTTCAGTATGATTTTATTGTCCAATCTGGTATCGGTTAGGCCAATCAGCTTCCAGTCTTTTTGCCATAGGCAATTGTTCCATTGATTGGGTTGATTATTTGTCTTACAATGATAACCTGATTGCAATCGTTTTGAATGCTGAGTGCGTATCAAAATGTTGACGTGACTCTATAATATGTCGTGTAATCTAGCGTAAGCACCCTTATAAATATTCATATTGCTATTGGTGTATGGCTTACGGTTTGCAAGAAAGCACACTTGAATTCAAAACGGCTGTCGCAACACTCTTGACCAAGCCACTGCAAACAAAAGTGGCTTTAAATGCTCTTTTCTTTCTTCTGGTTTTTTTCATTGCACTGCCTATCCTTTTGCAGGGAGGTGACTTGCGCAGTGAAATNCTTTCGATTTTGCCATTAACCATTGTCGTCCTTGGTCTTTGGCTTGTGTGGATGCGTAGTGTTTTTTCAGTAGAACAATGAATTCATTTCCTGGCTTTACAAATCCCGACCCCAAAAGGCTTTATGGGATGCTTTTCTTTCTCGCGGGTGGTGCTTTTCACTGTCTTACATTTCTTGGTACTGAGTGGACAATTGAGTGGACAATGGGCATGTTCTTTTTAGCCATGCTATTACTTTCAGTCCTCTATTGGCTTAATTATGCTAAGAAGAAAAAAGTTTGGATGATGTTTTTTTAACACGGTATGGAGCTCCTCTGTTGAAGNCTAATATTTCTTGATTTGCTTTCAGGCTTGATTGCTTTAACATTTGAATTAATAGTCCTTTTTATTCGTGATCGTTGGTTGAATGAATTGTGCTTTGCAATTGATTTTTGTAATGAATCGGTGTTGATCTCCTCTCGTTTGCTGCTGTAATTCATCCCAATTTACATTTTTGCTGCAGCCGTGAATCCTGATCCAGTCTTCCAAGGCTCTCGCTTGTTGTTCACATCTTTCGTAAAAGCTAGCTAAATCCATTCGTGTTGTTAATGATGGTTCTTAGGAGTTATGCTCTNAGGGTTTTTGTATTGACATGTTTGATTTGATTCTGTTTGCTTATTTGAAAAGGCGGAACGTTTTGGAGGATGTTCTTTTAGTCTGTGATCAATTTTCGTGGTTTAAGTATAAGCCTGTCGCATATTTTTTAGTGTTTCACAGATGCTTCTTTGCGCTCTTGTTATGCCTTTTCGTCAATCTGAATGTGCACATTGGCTGTTGATTGCCCTAAGATTTTAAAATGATGTATGGTTTCAACATAGAACGACTATCATTCGTGCGGTGTACGAAGATTGACGTCATATGTCACAACACTCGCCTGGTCTGAGTCATTAGACATTCATTGGGCCTATGAAGACAGGCCTATCCGGGTTATCACCTCCGGCTTGAGAAACCGGGGGTTTTTTGTTTGGGCTGCGCAGGTTCCATTTCTCCGACTGAACTCGGTCACTCAATTCAATCGATTGACTCGTTTAATCCAAGGTTGCAGTCTTGTTTCATNGCTGGCATTGATGTGAGCTGGTCGTCATTTTGGCTGTGGTTTCCTTCCTTTTCACTTGTTGCGTTTGTCAGCTCCCACAACGCATCCCCCAGCTCGCATACAATGGCTGAGTACATTTGCTTAGGTCGGTATGAGTCAGCCTTCCTCCCCAGCTGTTTGGCCCGCTTTGTTACCAACGGCACTCTTTTTTGGTGGTCTTGCCTCGGCAGCTCTGCTCACCACGATGATTGGATGATGTGATCTGAGGTTTGAGAGCGTGTTGCAAGCTTGTTTGCACGACTTACTGCTGACGAGTTGCATTTCTCTACCTTGAATTATCAGCTTTTCATCTCCCGAATATTGTGATGAAATGAATGATCGTTATGTCTGATTTAAGGCCATATATCGTGTCGAATGTCACTGCACAGAGGCTACGCAAAATGCTTTTTGCTATTAAGTTTCTCTGAGTCTTGGCCATCACTCTTCATGTTGCGTGTGAGAGGTTTTTCAGCGTCGCTTTTCCGACAGCTTGTAAGTGAACAAGCTGAGTTGGTTGTTTACCCATGCTGTCATCTGCCACGCAATTGGCGTTCTGCTCAGTCTTGTCTGGCAACTTCTGTGGATCAAGCCAGCGGGCTAGATGGTCCTGCTTTCAGCTCTGTCTCTGTTCAAAATTCGGGACATCAATAATATTGATCCTGAGGGTGAATGAGATCGTTTCTTTGAGATTTTGCGTCGATGCAAAGGCTTAGTCTGGGATCGAAAATATAGTTCTTCAGATTTCTTTAGCGTCTTTGTGACAAGCATTGTTTAAGTGAATTTGGTGTGCAGTGGTTGGTTTATTTCTGCACAAGCTTTTCGATCAATTGCGATGATCATTGATGTGATTGGACGATTCATCTCTCAATCCGCTTGGCTGTTGATAGGTCAAAATGCTCATGCTTTAATCATTGATTGTGTTGTTCGAATGTGCTGATTGGTTATTGCCGGGTCGCGATCGTTGCTGCTCGATGGTTTGTCCTGGTCTGGTCACCCAGGTCATCGAGTGCTTGCTCCGACTTGGCAGAAAGCATCGCTTCTTCTATGATGGGGTTATGGAAAGTCAGATTGAGAAAAAGCTCGATCTTATGATCGATTTACTCGAAGATGTTCTTTTAGAGCTTCGTAAATCACCAAGGGATAGTAAGCGTTGGATGACATGTGCTGAACTTGCTGAAGGTATGGGTATTTCTGAGCGCACCATTTATAGGTTACGGAAGGATGGTGTTTTCAAAGAAGGTAAGGATTTTCGTAGGAAGATTCCAGACAATCCGAGAAGTTCGTTGATTTATAACCGTGAATCTTGTGAAAAAGCTTATTTCCTTGTCACGAGTGGCCGGCGTTTGGAGATTGCTCCTTAGTCCTGAGTATTTTGTTAAAAGCTTAGCCAATATCCACATTCTAAATCTTTCTTAGTCTGTTGATGTTGTGAAGCTTTAAATCTTTGGTTCGTCCAAGGTCTGTTGTTATTAGGTTAATTTGGATGGTAGACCGTGTCTTTGAATAAGGTTCATTAATGCAGAGTTTGGCGTGTTCCTGTCTAAACTTATTTGTGGCAGCTTTTCACTGGTCAGAGCCTGTCATGATGTGTCGAGCTTGAATCTCTCGGTGAACACATCACCGTCGATAGAATATCCCCACAATCGCACAATGTTTTGGTCGGCGCAGGCTTCAGATCATTGGCCCATTCCTAAGCAGATCATAGACAATGAAACCACCCTAAAGGCATCCCGCCAGAGTTTTGCAGCAGTCGCGTGAACAGACAACGGGAATAAAGAGATGTTCTTACAGCTCTCTTGCGCAAATACAAGCAAGCTAAGCCAAGGGGCTACATCTAGAACTAAAAGGTGAGGAACGAGAGTTAATTCGATTCTCGTTTTTTAGCAAGCCTTAATTCAGCCTGTGTTCGCATGGCAGTAGCCTCTCATGAACAGGAAAAAGCTGGATAAGCAGAGCAGTTATTCACAAGCTTGGACAGACTGTTGATTTGCCTGAGCGAATTTTTGGGTTTGCTGCTCAAAAAACCTTTGATAAGCAGCTGGCTCAATACTCTGACCATGAGCATCCTTTAAGAACTGCTTATAACTATGCCAACCAGCCTGAGTAATAAAGTAATTGATTCCTTGAACACAAATATCCTCGAAAGGAAAGTCGTTGTTGCCTACTTTTAATTCAGGTAAAGGTCTGTCGGGAAGTCCAGAAGAATATGCCTGCGCAAGGCCGATCAAATCCCCCTCTCCATATTGAAAACCAATCAACTCAAAGCCGATCGGCATCGCTGGAGTTGCCGATGTCCAACCAGCAATCAAAGCAATTGCCGGCAATCCGGAGTTTGATGCAACCGGCGATTCCGTTGTGGCTGTACGATACATATCATCGTAATAGCTTGGGGGTTGCCAAGAACTAAGTGGCATTAGCAAAGCATCAATGCCATCTTCTCTCATCACTCCCTCTAAATAGTTTTTATTCTTCTGAAAAGTCTGTAGCGCAGAATTATATTGATCGCTATATTTTGGCGCAATACTTTCCATATATCCTAGGCAGGCTTTCTCGCCTAGC
Source organism: Cyanobium sp. NAT70 (assembly GCA_002701375.1). Taxonomy (GTDB): domain Bacteria; phylum Cyanobacteriota; class Cyanobacteriia; order PCC-6307; family Cyanobiaceae; genus Parasynechococcus. The sequence goes on from NZVB01000038.1 coordinate 16,938, forward strand.
CGTGTGCGACCAGATANACATATGTCCTGAAGGTTCCTTCTGGTCGACGCGAAAGAACCTAGGTATTGATTAATATCTTCCGCCTCGCCCGCCATATTATTGTCTCTGTTCGTGTCGAATAAGGGCAGATTGATTTCAACAAGTGATGCACCCTTGCTCTCAAGCCTGGCTTTGACCTGATTGAATATAGTCATTGAAGACTTGTCGGTGGCGTCAAAGACATCATTGCCTGCAACACTGCGAATCACGCCAATTCGCCTTCCATCAAGGGAAGCATTTTTTAAATTATTTGCATAAGAATCTGTGCGCGGCACTTGCTTCGTTAAATGATCTTCAGGGTCAGATGTGTTTGCTATCGCAGCAAGGCCAAGAGCAAGATCAGGAATCGACCTTGCCATCACGCCAGCGACTCCATCCAGGTTGCCTCTCGGGAGAATTCCTGAATGACTGATCAGACCCGTGCTTGGGCGAATGGCATAAACCCCGTTGAAGACTGCCGGCACTCTGACCGAGCCACTATTATCCGTGCCAATCCCCAATACAGCAAAGTTCGCACTCACTGCAACTGCAGAGCCTCCACTTGAGCCACCTGAATTTTGATTAGGGTCATAAGCATTGCCAATCCTTCCGCTGCGGCCACTAATTCCTTCCCCGCCGGAAGCCAATTCATCCATGGCGGCTTTACCAATAATGATGCCGCCAGCGGCTCGTAATTGATTCACCAAAAAAGCATTGCTGACTGGCTGAGAGCCAAGCAAAGCCAACGTCCCAGAAGTAGAAGGAGTATCAACGGTATCAATATTATCTTTAACAGCAATCGGGATGCAATGCAAAGGGCCAATCAATTTATTGCTTTGTTTAAAATGCCTATCCAGAGCCTTTGCCTGCCTGACTGCATTCGGATTCAGTGCAACAAACGCATTCAGAGGAGCTCCTCTTTCGAGGCTGAAATTATACTTCTTGATTCGATGTAAATAGCTCTGAATTAATTGCTCGCAATCAATCTTTCTCTCTTTGAAAGCATCATGGATGGATTCAATTGTAGACTCCTTATTCGCAAATTTCTGACTACTAAACTGGTTGGCCATAGACTTCTCAGCCATAAGACAAGTCATGCTCAGAGCAAGAGCAAGCCTTATGCCTTGATTGAATAGCTTCTGCCCCGTCGAGTCATTCATCTCCAATGCGTAAACAAGGATGTTGTTGTCANGACTATACATGCAGCAGNATTCGCAAGAGCATTCCGTTAATGATGATTTTTAAACTGAATCGCGGCTTGCAGATCATCCTTATTTTTGCCGGTGATCTGCAAACTTTTTCCTTGAATCGCTACAGTCATCTTCTTGGGATCATTGCGCACGGACTGCCTCAACATCTTGGCTAACTTCTGGCTTCAACCCTTGCGCAGTCTGTCAGTCTTAAACATTGTTTTAATTCTAAAATCGCTATCGCTCCGATCCTTCGTGTTCCCTTGTCCTGATTTCACCGAATGGGTGAGGTTCTACGCAGATGCTTTTAATGTGCAGGGGCTTTTTGACGAGCAAAGATTCATGTCTTAACAAGCACGCTCAGCTCATGTTTGTTGTTTTCACCGAGGGGGCTGCTGAGTGTCGATGAAAAAATTTGTGTTGTTCTCCGATCTGGTTGAGCTCAAATAATCGGATCTAGCCCAGATGTGACATCATCGCTGGGACATCAGTTGCCGGATTGCACGGCCATTAAGGAACAGTGTCATGGTCGACACTTCAAAACGTGTTCGATCCGTCTTATGGGTCGCCTGAGATTCGAACTCAGGACCAATCGGTTAAAAGCCGAGTGCTCTACCGCTGAGCTAGCGACCCTCGCCCGCTTGGGCATGCCTATCAGGCACCCACAGACATTATCACTTGAACAGCCTGGACACTGGAGGTCGTTACCGTCTTCCCATGAATGGTTTTGATCCCTGGCCTGATCCGCAAATTGATCCCCATGCATGGGTGGCTGCGAGTGCGGTGGTGGTTGGAGATGTCGTGATGGAGCAAGGCAGCAGCCTTTGGCCAACTGCTGTGGCTCGTGGTGATTTGGCGAGAATCCGTATTGGTGCATTCAGCAATGTTCAAGATGGTGTCGTGCTCCATGGTGATCCCGGTGAGCCCGTCACCATTGGTTGCGAGGTGACTGTGGGCCATCGTGCGGTGATCCATGGAGCCACGCTTGAAGATGGTTGCCTGGTCGGCATCGGTGCTGTGGTGCTCAACGGCGTGACGGTGGGAACGGGTGCCCTTGTCGCAGCTGGATCGGTGGTGACAAAGGATGTGCCGCCAGGATCCATGGTGATGGGGTGCCCTGCTCAGATGAAACGGCAGCTTTCTGAGACTGCTGTGCATGAACAACGTGCCCATGCTCATCGCTACGCCGAGCTCGCTCGACGTCATGCCTCGATCGGGACTTGATTGCTGCAAATTCGATCAGCTTGTGTGATCGGTGGCCCGTAAACGGGTCAAAGTCCGTAAGATCTCCCGAAACTAAGCCCCCCCCATGAGCTTCGTCCGAGTCGCCATCGGCCTGGTCCTCATTCTCGCCATTGTCGGCTACTCGACTTTCAGCGTGATCACCACTGGCCAGGTGCTTGGCATTGATGCCCGCCTGTTCTTGGTGGTTGCTCCTGTTCTTGCCGCGGTGAGTTGGGCAGCGTTCAACATTGGGCGAGCTGCTGTTGGTCAGCTGCAGATGGTTTTGAAGCGCAGCCGCGCTTGATCGAGGCCCCTTGACCCAGAGCAATGGTCAAAACTGACCATCAAATTTGTCGGCTCGAGCGAGTTGTTGAACAGATTTGAATGTTCAGCAGCTATGTCATGAGCTCTTTTTGGGTTTGTCCCCATTGTGAATGACGGCTGTAAACCAGGGTCTTTAATCGCTTGAAATTGAATGGATGCCTTGCCTCTAGGCAATCTATTTTTTTGTTGGCTTTGCAGTTAGTCTTTATTTGGAGGCGATTTTTTTGATTGACATTTCTAAAAATGTATGGAAGCTGTTCCCTGAGAGCTTTAATTTTTTCTCGGGGAGACGTCAATCATCAATCTTGATTGGATTTTCTGGTGTGGTCTTGTTCTCCCCTCTTTGAGGTAATCCAGGAATTTGCTGAACCACGGGGTTGAAACACCAGTCCAACCCCATGCTTGCTTCAGGTGTTGACGACTGATCGCAATGCCACCATGCATGGTGCATATGGTGGAGTTCAGCTGAGTGGCATGTCATGGCAGCTGGTCCATGCGCCAATCGAATGGTTTGTGTTCTAGGAGCCGGCCTCGCCGGTACGGAAGCTGCCTGGCAGGTTGCTGAGGCAGGCATTCCAGTCACGCTCGTGGAAATGCGGCCGATTCGTCGCTCCCCAGCACATCACAGCAGTGATTGTGCCGAACTCGTCTGCAGCAACAGTTTCGGTGCTTTAAGCAGTGATCGGGCAGCGGGCTTGTTGCAGGAGGAGTTGCGTCGGCTGGGGTCGCTGGTGATTCAGACCGCGGATGCGCATGCTGTTCCTGCCGGAGGTGCCTTGGCTGTTGATCGCGGACATTTCAGTGCCGCACTGACTGAGCGCTTGGCGCAGCACCCGTTGGTGACCATCGAGCGCAGGGAGCAGCAGGTGTTACCGGATGAATCACAGGTGACTGTGTTAGCAACTGGCCCACTCACCAGTGACCCTTTGGCGGAGGATTTAAGGCTGTTTACAGGTCGTGCTGATTGTCATTTTTTCGATGCTGCAAGTCCAATTGTTCATGGCGACAGCATTGATGACAGTATTGCTTTTCGTGCGAGTCGATATGACAAGGGTGATGCGGATTACATCAATTGTCCGATGGATCGGCAGCAGTATCTTGCTTTTCGCGAGGCCTTGCTGAACGCTGAACAAGCTGAATTAAAAGATTTTGACCAAGAGGACGCCACGTTTTTCGAAGGTTGTTTGCCCATTGAGGAATTGGCTCGCCGTGGCGAGGACACCATGCGATATGGCCCCTTGAAGCCGATTGGACTTTGGGATCCGCGTTGGGGTGATGTGAATGATCGAGATGTTCGGCGGGCGAAGCGTGCNTACGCGATTGTGCAACTGCGTCAGGAGGATCGTGAGGGTCGGCTATGGAATTTGGTTGGCTTCCAGACCAATCTCAAATGGGGTGAGCAACGACGGGTATTGCACATGATTCCAGGATTGGCTTCGGCAGAATTCGTTCGCTTCGGTGTGATGCACCGCAACACGTTTTTGGAATCCCCGCAATTGTTGCAACCCACCTTGCAGTTTCGTCGCCGATCAAGATTGCTCGCAGCAGGGCAGATCACTGGAACCGAGGGTTATGCCGCAGCAGTGGCCGGGGGCTGGCTGGCCGGCACGAACGCTGCGCGTTTGGTTCAAGGATTGGAGCCAATCGAACTTCCCAGCACCACGATGAGTGGTGCTTTGACGCATTTCGTCAGTGAGACACCAACAGAGAAATTTCAACCGATGCCGGCCAATTTTGGTTTGTTGCCTGAGTTGCCGAATCGCATTCGCGACAAGCGTGCTCGGTATGGCGCCTACCGCGATCGTGCCTTGTCGGATTTGGAACGGACTCGCCTCGCGCTGTTGACTCCGGTTGAGGTTTAACGATGACTTCGTTGAATCAGATCGAGTCCAAGGAGATCGATCTTGAGCAGCAGGCTCTCAGGATCGGCGTCATCGGAAATGTCGTGATGACAGTCGCAGGGTTTGCTGCACACCTGCTGACCGGATCAAGTGCATTGTTGCTGGATGGTTTGTATTCCGCAGTCATGGTTGGTTCGAGCATGATTGCTACTCAGATCAGTCGCAATGTTCTACGTCCTCCAGACCGGGCCTATCCCTATGGCTACGACGGTCAGGAAGCGTTGTATGTGTTGTTTCGTTCTTTGGTTTTGATCGGTGTTTTGGTGTATGGCATTAGTTCAGCGCTGGGGACAATCTTCTCTTTTCTGCAGGGCAATGAGATTGATGCAATCAACCTTGGACCTGTTGGCATCTATACGGTGGCAGTGGTGATGTTGTGCGCTGGTCTGTCTTGGTACTTCCTCAATGCTTGGGAACAATCTGGACGCGTGTCTTTATTGTTGATAACGGAAGCAAGCAATGCGCGCATTGATGCCGTGATCACCGCCACTACCGGGATTGCATTGATGGCATCTCCCTTGTTGGTTCAGACACCCTTGAGTCAGTTCGCACCGATGACTGATGCTTTGCTGGTGATTTTGGTCAGTTCTGTGTTGATCAAAGAACCTGTGACAGCGCTGATGGATGCCGTTGCACAGACGGCAGGGAAGGCTGCGCATCCCAAGATGTTTAAAGCCATACAAAAGGCGTTAAATCAGGAACTATCCGTGTTGTCTTTGCTGATGATGGATTTCACATTGCAGCAATTAGGCCGTACGGTTTTTCTTGTGGTTTATATTAATCCAGCTGAAAAAATAGAGGCCGAATTGATTGATCGTTTGCGTCTATCAATTGATAACAAATGCGCAAATGTGTTGCGACGGCCAGTGCGAACTGAAATGATTCTCACGGTCAAGCCGCCAATCCATCCATTGCCCTCCCAGTGAAGCAANGGATGGTAATGGATGGATTTTCGATGTGTCGTATGGAGGAAATTGTTGCGTATTTATCTCCTTTTATTGCGTAAGTATTATGATAATTATAAATTGATCAATTGCTATATTGGAGACAATCGTAGTTTAAAGTGTAAGGATTCCGGGATGATGGTTCAGGCTGCCGATCGTCTGACTTTGCAAACCTGTCTGATGAGATTCTTCAGAATTTGATTGGGCTTTTGCGAGAATCTTTTTATTAGGTTGCTTCCATTGATAAATTTTTCCCGTCCACCTTTACGGAGGTTTCAGGGCCAGAATCGAAGGCTGTTGATCTGGCTCATCTGCAAGAGCAACAGCAGGTCCTTCTTGCTCGCTCTGGTGCTGGCGTAGGTGGTTATCCAATGTTTTTTAGGGGACTTAATGGTGGATTGACNATTGCAGCAGGAGTGATTATCGAGAATGCAAGAGGTGGGCAAGGTGATGACGTTATTGTAGGAAATGCTGAAGATAATTAGCTTATTGGAGGCAAGGGTGAAGATGTTTATGCTTATTCCAGTGCTGCAGATTCTTCTGCGGCCAAGGGGATGCGTGATGACATTGTTGATTTTCAGTCAAGCGATCAGATTTCTCTTAAGCCGCTACGTGAGTCCATGAATCGTAAGCTCAACCCTATGAGGCCTGCTTTNCAAGATGAGTTCGCCTTTGAATTGGTTGATGCCTNCTCTAAGCAGNCTGGAGAACTGATGTTTAAGAGCGAGTTTCTGAGTATTGATCTTGATGGTAATGGCGTGGCTGAGATGAAAATCAACTTGCCGGGCGTTCTCTGTTTAATGCAGAAAATCTCATTTTATAAATAACTTGTTGAATGGCTTGGACGTTGGATAGGCTTATATTAAAGCATTGTGTTTTGATATTTGCTTGAGTCGTTCCCGTGCGTTTTTGATCAGATGTTTCGTCGTTATTGGATGTTGCGATCATTTGTAATCGGTGTCGCTTGACGACCTCCTAGCGTCATGAGGTTGAGTTGCATCATCATGACCATTCAGGCGCCCTCTGCTGTGGATCTTTGGGATGCGGTCGTCATCGGCTCCGGGATTGGCGGATTGGTGACCGCTAGTCAATTGGCCAGCAAGGGCGCTCGGGTTCTGGTGGTGGAGCGTTATTTGATCCCTGGAGGCAGTGGCGGGTCGTTTCGCCGCAGTGGGTATACCTTTGATGTCGGCGCTTCGATGATCTTTGGTTTTGGCCAGAAGGGCTACACGAACCTGTTGACGCGTGCATTGGCCGCTGTCGGGGAGCATTGCGAAACGATTCCTGATCCGGCACAGCTCGAGTACCACTTGCCAGGCGGTTTGCAGATTGCTGTTGATCGCGATTATGAACAATTCGTTGCGGATCTCTCGCAGAGGTTTCCGCATGAAGCTGTTGGCATCCGTCGCTTTTATGACACCTGTTGGCAGGTCTTCAACTGCCTTGATGCGATGCCACTGCTCTCGCTGGAGGACCCTGCTTACCTGGCCAAGGTTTTCTTGAAGGCCCCCTTGGCTTGCTTGGGTCTGGCTCGATGGCTGCCATTCAATGTGGGTGCTGTAGCAAGACAACACATCAAGGATCCGCAACTGCTTAAGTTCATCGACATGGAATGTTTTTGCTGGTCAGTGATGCCGGCAGATCGCACTCCGATGATCAACGCGGGCATGGTCTTTTCCGATCGTCATGCCGGCGGCATTAATTATCCGAAGGGTGGTGTTGGCGTGATTGCCGAGAAGCTTGTGCGTGGATTGGAGCGCCATGGCGGCAGCATTCGTTTTCAAGCGCGTGTGACAGAGGTCTTGATCGATTCAGGTCGTGCTGTTGGTGTTCGTCTTGCAGACGGGGAAAAGATCCTGGCGAAACGGGTGATTTCTAATGCCACACGTTGGGATACTTTTTCAGGAGAGGTTGAAGGCAGTTCAGAAGCTCATCAAGGCTTGGTTGATCAGATGCATACCCCAAAGAAGGAACACGTGTGGAGAAAACGTTATGCGCCCTCTTCTTCATTCCTGTCTTTGCACCTTGGAGTGCGGGCAGATCTGATCGCAGATGCGACACATTGTCATCATCTACTTCTCGAAGATTGGCAGCACATGGAAGCTGAACAGGGGGTGATTTTCGTGTCGATGCCGACTTTGCTGGATCCCGATTTGGCGCCGGAGGGGCATCACATTGTGCATACATTCACTCCTTCCTCGATGCAGGAGTGGCGGGGATTAAGCCCTTCAGAGTACAAGCAAAAAAAAGAAGCCGATGCTGCGCGGCTCATTCAACGTCTTGAGAGCATTCTGCCTGGCTTGTCTGAGTCCATCACTCACAAGGAGATCGGTACGCCCCGCAGTCATCGCCGTTTTCTTGGTCGATTCCAAGGCAGTTATGGGCCTATCCCTGCCACGCAGTTGCCTGGGCTATTGCCCATGCCGTTTAATCGCACTGGTCTGCAGAATTTGTATTGCGTTGGTGATTCCTGTTTCCCGGGCCAGGGTTTGAATGCAGTGGCCTTTAGCGGTTTTGCCTGTGCGCACCGGGTTGGAGCAGATCTCGGTCTCAATGCTTGGGAGCTGCCATGACAGCAACCCATTTTTGCTCAAGCCTGAGCTTGTATGAATTTTACATGGTTGAGCATCCATGATTAATTAAAAGAGTGTTTGATTTTTTAGAATCAGTTTTAAATTGTTCAAAATATTGAAAGAGATTTCTGTTGGCGATGTCGAAGAAGATTGCTTTAAATGATCTTCCTTTTGATCATCAATTAGATTATGTCGCTTATGATCTTCAGCCTTTGTTGAGTTCGCCTAAGGGCAAGGCGTTGAAGATTAAAGGTAAAACTCTAGGATCGGACCAGGCCCTGTTTTCGATCAGCTCAACCAAGGATCAAGATTTATACATTGAGCTTAAGCGCCTAGATCAGGATTTGGATTTCAAGGTGTATGGCGAGCCTGAATACAATGAGACTCTGGCTCGAAAAGGGCAAGTAGATTTACCCTTTTTGACGGGTTCACGTCTTGGAGTTGAGCCAGAAAATGGATTTTTTCAGATCAAAGCAGGTAAGAAATATATTTTGAAAATCTCCAATCAAACTNAGCCCGTTGGCGAGNAAGTGAACCACTTTGTCTTGGATTTAGGTAATTTCAAGAGTGGCAAGAATAGTAATATCATGTTGCCAGATGATCCTGATTTTAACAAGCAATGGTACTTGTTTAATGGAGGTTTTCAGTCGGTTGATCATGCNATGAAATCGATTTTAAATTTTGATATTGCCGCTCCCGAAGCGTGGCGCGTTAGGGCTAGTGCCAAAGGTGTTCCTGTTGCTGTGATTGATTCAGGCATTGATTATCAGCATCCCGATTTAAAGGCTAATCTATGGACGAATAAAGGTGAGATCCCTGGTAATAATGAGGATGATGATGAGAATGGCTATAAGGATGATGTTCATGGCTGGGATTGGGGCAAGGGAGCAGATACAGGTCTCGATTTTAGTGGTCATGGCACCCATGTTGCTGGCACGATTGGAGCCCAAGGAAATAATGGAATTGGCGTTTCTGGGATTGCCTGGCAAGCGGAGCTAATGAATCTTAAGTATGATAGTTTGGACTCAATCAATGATGCTATTCGTTATGCTGTTGATCACGGTGCCAAGATTATTAATATGTCCCTTGGTTATAATGTAAAGATGAAGCCGGGTGATTATAAGCGTCAGTCATTTCAAAAGAATTTGCGTCAAACGTTTAAGCGTGCGAGGAAAGCATTCCAGTATGCGGAAGAGAATGATGTTCTGATGGTAATCGCGGCTGGTAATGAGGCTGATCGCTGGGGCGGCGATCTCTTTTATTGGGATCAGGTCGGTAATAATGATCTATTTTTTGCTGGTTGGAGTAGTTTGGGGCGAGAGTTTAATAATGTCATCGTTGCTGGCTCAATTGCAGCGAATGGCAGGATGACATCCTATTCCAATTATGGGAAATCCGTCGATATTGCTGCCCCTGGCGGATCTGATGAGGTTGTTTATAAAAGGGACGCTGTGACTGGAAATATTATTGATTCAGAGACGATGAGCCTTAAGATTTATAGTACTAAGCCTTACTATCTTGGTTCGTATACCGGTCGTAAGGGGAAAGAACTTCGTGGGGTTTGGGTTGATCGTCGCAGTGGTGATTTGGTTACCTCTCCGCCAAAAGACAATGTTTTGCTTGATTTGATCTCTCTTAAGGATATGAGTGTGCTCAAGCAAAAGGTTCTGGCGAAGGATGCATCTCTAAGTGGCTATCAGGGGATGGTTGGGACGTCGATGGCAACTCCTGTTGTATCCGGCTCTGCAGCTTTGATTTGGGCTGAAAATCCTGAATTGTCGGCGGTTGAGGTGAAGGAGATTTTGCTGGATCATGCTATTGAAAACCCTTTAATTGAACCGTTTGTCAATGATGGCCGTCAGCTGAATTTGGCCTCTGCCCTGGCTGGAGTGATCAACCATTCATCATGATCGAAACTTGGAAGGGTATTGGGGCCTGTCGCCAATGAAGGAGCAGTTTGGATTGTCCCCTCTCATTCGCCTCACGTTGTTGAGTTTGTATCTGGCTCTGGTGTTGCCATTACCTCTTTTGGCCCCCACTCAGCTCAGGCTCCTCATGCTGTTGGCCGTGTTGTTCGGCTTTGCTCTTGTGATTGGCTTGCTTAGCGAGAGATTGGTGATCGACCAGGATGGTTTGGAGGTGTCGTACCCCACTTGGATGCGCTGGTTGATGCATCGATTGTTTCGGCGAGGCTGGTCGATGCAATGGCAAAACATCAAAGCGATTGTTCCAGTCGGAACCAGCCAGGGCGGCACCGTTTACTACCTCAAAACGAACGATTTAAACCATCAACTCTTGCCACAAAGAATCGAGCGCTTTGATCGATTCCTCGAAATTTTTCGTGAGCGAACTGACCTTGAGACAACGGGGATTGGTCGATTAACTCCGCCTTGGACCTATCAACTGCTCGCCGTTTTGGCGGTTTTGATGGTTGCCAGTGAAATCGCTGCCGGGATTGCGTTGCAAGTGGGTTGGATCATGCTCCCGGGAGGGAGTCCAAACTGAAGCGATAGCCCCGTTGACGCACGGTCGTAATCCCTCCGCCTTCGCCAAGGCCGGCTTGCTCCAGTTTGCGACGCAAGGTCAAAACTTGAGTGTCAACGGATCGCGGTCCACCACTGAAGGGTGGCCAAGCCATCCGAAGCAGTTCTTGGCGGCTTCGCACAAGCCCAGGTGGCATCAATAAAGCGCACAGCAAGGCGAACTCCCGTGGACTGAGCTCCACCGGTTGCTCTCTCAGGGTNACTTGACGCAACAGCAAGTGCACTTCGAGAGGACCGACCGTCACGCGCTCTTGAAGGCCGCTGTGACCTCGTTTCAGCAAGGTGCGACAGCGCGCGGCGAGCTCTTCAAGACCAAAGGGTTTGCGTAGGACGTCATCAGCGCCATCGTCGAGCAGGCCAACGACTGGATCGGCACCGCTGCGGGCCGTCAGCACAATGACCGGACAGCGAAGCTGTTCGGCCAGTCTTAAGGCAGAACTCTGTTCCAGGATCTCGGCACTGACCAGGAGGTCGGGTGATTGCTCCTGGCAGACCTCGAGAGCTTCGGAAGCCCTTCCCACGGCTGCAGTGAGGTGGCCGTCCTGTCGCAGCCTCTGAACCAAAACTGTGCGGAGGGTGGGATGGGGCTCCACCACAAGCACCCTGGAGGGTTCTTGCCCAGTACCGGAATTTGGGATCGCAATTGTGGCCAGGTTCGGATCGCTGGCATCAACCGCGAGATCGCTGGGGGTGGAGGTCACGGGTCTGACTGAGGCGCGCTTACGCTAAGCGGAAATTCCTGGCACGCTGGTAACAGAGGCAGCTGTCTCAATTCGATGACGTCACTCGATGATCCGGAGGCCATCCGTCATTTCCAATCCCTATGTGACGCTTGTCAAGAACTGACAAGCCGTTATCACGGGCCTTCCGAGCTACGTCTCTATGCGGACGGATATCTTCATGCCTTAAGGCGCTCAGGGGCGCTGGATCCGCGTCAGCAGCACAAACTTGAGCAGTTGATCGACCGCTGGATCATGGATCCTTCCAGTTTTATTGGTCCGGATGGAGATGTCAGCACGCTGTTTATGCGTCAACCAAAAGGGTTCTGATTCATCAATCATCCCCCCCTGATAATCACTCGATCTCAGCAGCTATCTTGGAATCAATAAGCAGTTCTGATTTTTGCGACAACACATCGTTATTGCGCTTGTGCTGGTTTGACGACTTGAGTGGACTCCCTAGCTCGCAAGTGCAATTTCGAGCTTCTCTTTTAGTTCTCCGGCGTTATACATTTCAATCAAAATGTCTGATCCACCAATGAATTCACCGTTCACATAAACTTGTGGAATCGTAGGCCAACTGGAGAATTCTTTGATTCCCTGACGAACCTCCATGTCGGAAAGAACGTCGAAGGTTTCGAAGCTCATTCCAAGTGAATGAAGAATTTGAACCACATTGTTGGAGAATCCGCATTGCGGCATCAATTTTGATCCTTTCATGAACACAAAAATCGGGCTGGAGTTGATCAGCTCTTCAATGCGGTTGCGTGTGGAGTCGTCCATGATGGTGAGCGGAGTGAGAATCTCAGGAGTTTGTGGGTTCGTTTTGGTCGGTGGCGTCAGGAACTGCCGTGTTTAGAGCCAGCGCATGAATCGCTTCACTGGCCAGCTCTTTCTGCAGAGCTCCATACACCAATTGATGTTGCTTAATTCGGGATAGGCCGGCGAATGCTGAGGACGTCACACTGACCTGGAGGTGGTCACCTCCACCAGTGAGATCTTCGACTTCAACGCGGCAATCAGGGATTGCGCGCTGAATTGCGGCTTGGACGGCTGCAGGCTGAACCATGACGATGTTGACGTCCTTCAGCGCGATGTTGACAGATCAGTTGATGCCGGCGGGGGCGGCTCCCTTGAATTCCGTTTCAACAAAACCGAGTTCTAAAAGGCTCTGGTAAGCCTTCTGACCCTGAGGCTGCGAGGGTGTCATCAGTTTCACAACTTCCACCAAGACGGGAACAGCGACTTCGGGCTGATTCTGTCGACGGAACAATGCGGCGAGACGCAAATTGGACTCTGCCAGCAGGCCGAGAGCCTGACGACCTTTGCTGTCCATCTCTCTTGGGATGCGGGCATCAAGACCGCGAAACGCTCCGCTCAAATCCCTGTAGAAGGCCAACAGCTGCTTGGACGCTTTTCGGGCGTCGTCGTAAGCCTTGCGAGCTGTCGCTAAATCGCCAGAGGCGGCAGCGGCATCGCCTTTATCAATCAAGGCTTGAACGGCGGAAGGATTAAAACCGTCGTTGCTCTGAGCCAGAACACGACCACCGGTTTGGGCCCCTTGTGCGTTGGCTATGGCCGGAGCAAACCCCAGGGTTGCCAGCAGGGCGGTAGCCGTCAGCAGAGAACGACAACCCATCGAACACTTTTTAAAACGTTGTCGGAATTTAAAGGCAATTCATGGGTCGACCCACGGCCTCACGGGCCGCTTGTTCAGCCGCATGCATGCCTTCTGAGAGGTCTTGGTTAAATCGTTGTTCAGCTCGTCGTCCTCCCTCGTTCGGAACCCTGAGCGGAGGACCGAAACAGATCGCTGCACGGCCCATCGGTCTCGGTCGAGCTTGGCTATATCCGAGGCCGACAGGAACCACCGGAACGGTCACTCCTTGTTTCTCTGCGAGCTGCGCCAACCTGACGAGGCCTGGACGCACTTTGATCGCTTGATCCTGGCGCTGAATTTGCCCTTCCGGGAACATCACAAGCTGCTGACCATCCGCTAATAAATCAACGGCCAACCTCAGGGTTGTCAGAGATGGACGTCCCTGATCGACCGGGAAGCAGCCAAGTCGATGCAGAAACCAACCCTGCAACCCACTCATCTCCGTGGTTGTCACCATGAAACGACAATCCCGGCGAGTCACTCTCCGCCCAGCCGCCATTGGCAGCATTAGAGCGTCCCAGCGTGCTCGATGGGTCGGTGCGAGCAAAACAGGACCTTGGTGGGGCAAGTTGTCGTGCTGGAGCACGATGCGCTGACGAAAGTGCAGCTTCAACGCCAGATCTTGTGTGACCAGCATCGCCAATGGAGCCCAGAACGGGTCGATCCCGACGCGAAGCGCTGATTCGCGGGTGGCAAGGGCCGCTGGCACCAAACCTCAGAACGAATGATCGACGAACTTACGGTGCTCAGGCGGACCTGCATAGGATCCGTTCGTGAATTCGTCACCATGGCCAGTCTGGGCGTCAACATTGATCACATCGCCAATGTGCGACAGGCCCGTCGCACCGTGGAACCCGATCCGGTTCCTATGGCCCTACTGGCGGAACTGGGGGGAGCTGATGGCATCACCGTGCATTTGCGCGAGGACCGACGCCATATTCAAGATCGAGATGTGGAGTTGCTCCGTCAGACCGTGAGGTCGCGGCTGAACCTGGAAATGGCGGCGACCGAAGAAATGTTGGCCATCGCACTTCGTCTGAAGCCGGATATGGTCACGTTGGTGCCGGAGCGGCGCCAAGAGGTGACCACGGAGGGTGGCCTCGACGTAGCTGCTCAGGCCAAGGATTTCAGCGACTTGGTACGTCGCCTTCAGGACAGCGACATCCCCGTGAGTCTGTTTGTCGATCCTGATCGCAGGCAGTTGCAGGCCTGTCAGAGCTCTGGAGCGCGTTGGGTGGAACTGCACACAGGGGCTTATGCGGAAGCGTCATGGACCGATCAACCGCAGGAATTGGCTCGTTTAATCGAGGCCGCGGCGATCGCTCGTCAACTGGGCCTGCGCGTCAATGCCGGTCACGGTCTCACGTATCAAAACGTCGAGCCAGTGGCAGCGATCCCGGGGATGGAGGAGCTCAACATTGGCCATACGATCGTGGCCCGCGCCCTTGCCATCGGACTGCAACAGGCGGTGCGAGAGATGAAGGTCTTGATTCAGAATCCACGACTCGACCCACTGTTTGGACAACAGCCAGGATGACCACATATCACTTTGTTGCTGCAAGCGAGCGCTTTCTCACGGAGGAAGAACCGCTGGAGGAGGTTTTAAAAGAGCGCCGGCGCAATTACGCGGAGAAGGACAAAGCCATTGATTTTTGGTTGGTTCGTCAACCCGCCTTCTTGCAAGCTGCAGAAATGGCAGAGATCAAACATCAGGTGCCACAGCCCGCAGCTGCTGTGGTGTCAACTGATCGAAAGTTCATTGATTTCTTGAAGCTTCGACTGGAGTTTGTTTTGGTTGGAACATTTGATGCTCCGACAGGAAGCATCACCGATGCTCTGGCCAGCAATGCCTCGGCGTGAGTTGTGTTCAATGTGATTGGCTTCGTCCTTCTTGTGCTGTTGAGATTCATTGATGGCAAAGTGCTCGGTCGATCAACGTTTTGTTTGTTCCAAGAGGTTGAGTAATTGGATGTTTTGATGATTTTTATGTAGTGAATTGATGGCTCTTTTGTGAATCGTTCTTGAAAGATTGTCCTGGTCTCTTGAGGGCGAGGTGCCTGCTTGGTTGGCTGGCGGTATGGATTGTGTTGTTTGGGAGATTGCCATGATTCATGCCTGTTGTCGTTTGCATTGAAAGGGCACGAATAGCAGCATTTGATACAACAAGTGAACTGATTCGGATCATTTTGCTCTGCTCAGAGTGAATGTTTGAGGCGATTTGCCCTGGTCAAGCCTGAAGATTGTCATCTCCCCTTAATCTGCACGCCCCTTTCGGTTGTTCCGTGGACCCCCGATCGCTTCCTGTTAGTCAACGGATCGACCTCTTGGTCAAGGCTCTTGATGGAGCGGAGAAAACCAATCAAGCACTCGCAACCTGTGCGGATGGGGATGAGATGATTGAAATTTTGCTTGGAGCGTCTGCCAAGCTTGGCCTGGGCTTGACGCGAAAGCATCTCATGGATACGCCGCCGATTCGCGATTGGATTTGGTTTAAGAGNAATGATCCTTTGTTGACTGTTGGCGATAGCAAGCCCCGTTATCGTCAAGATTCAGAGGANAANAAGAAGCGTAAATTCCTGGGTTTATTTTAATCTAAGCCAGGGGCTTTATTCGTTGTCTAGGTCTGTTTCTTTAGGNTCCATTGTCACGATCTATGTTTGAGTCCCCTGCTAGCAAGTTGATNCTTAGATGCAGGGATTGACTGCTTTTGTTCTGTTTTTCAAGCGATTCCAACAGCGTCTAGGAACGGCTCGGTTTTGATCGTCCACGATGTCACTGTGATTTTGTGTCCTGCTGGCCTGACAGCTCCTGCTCATCGGTTCAGAATGAATTGGCTGGAATGACGGCATTTGAACGCTTCCCCTACGCACCACTGGGTGATCGGTGATGTGCATGGGTGCCATCCGTCGTTGTTGCAGTTGCTGACGGTNTTGCCCAATGTTGACCATCTGATTTTCTGTGGCGACCTGATCAATCGTGGTTCTCAGATCGAAGCCACCATGAACTTGGCATGGGATTTGGTTNCGCAGGGGCGGGCAACCTGGCTGCGTGGCAACCATGAACAAGANCTGATCGATGCGTTGCAGACCGAGGGCGAGGCCGGTGAACTCGCTCTTTTAGAGCAAGACACATACCGTCAACTCGGAGATCGACTGACACGTCAATGGCTGCCCCGTCTTCTTCAGTTGCCCCTTGTGTATTGGGCTGATGGTTGGAGTGCCACCCATGCCGGCTTCAACAGCGAGGGGCAACCCGACCTGTCCATTCGAGATCCGTTTTGGACCACCTACGACGGTCGTTATGGCCGTGTGGTGATTGGTCATACCCCCAGGCCTCGGCTGGAGCGTCATCGGCGGATCGTNTTGATCGATACAGGTGCGGTCTACGGAGGATGCTTGTCCGCCTATTGCCCTGAAACGGATGCTGAGGTTCAGGTTCGGGGCAATAACAGCGTCGATTCTTTTCCAAGGCCAAGCGATGCCAGGCGTGTTCCAGTGGTTTTGGCGGGAGATCAGCGCAGTTGCTGAGGCTGTATCGCAGTAATCGGGCGGAATTTCTGGCCGCGCTGTTGGCCCGTCAGCTGTTGGACAACCCGCCTGGGCCATTGGAGACGGTCGAAGTGTTGGTCAACACATGGCCCACCAGCCGTTGGCTCGGTGAACAGCTGGCACAAGCCAATGGCATCAGTTCTTTAGTGCGCTTCCCCTTCCCAGGCAGTCATCTGCGGCAACTGGTGCGTCAGGTTTTGGGCTTGCCGGAGCAGGAGGACGATCCGTGGAGAGCCACGGTCTTGGTCTGGACCGTCTTGGATCTGTTGCCTGAGCTGTTGGAACAACCACAGGCGGCATCCTTGCGCCTTTGGCTTGAGCAACGTGACGCATCGACATCGGGATTGACACGGGATCGTTGGCAGCTGGCTCGCGTGATTGCAGATGCTTTGGACGATTACGCCCTCTATCGACCCGCTGTACTACAGGAGTGGCAACGGCAACCGCTGACATCCGAGCAGGACTGGCAACCCCTGTTGTTTCGACAACTCGTCGAGCGGTTGCCCTCTCAGCCTTTCGGCTTGCAGGTTTGTCGGGCTGTGGAACGGCTGCGCCTGGGTTTGGTCGATCCTGCTGTGCTGCCGCCCACCTTGCGGTTGTTTGGAATCTCTGCGCTGGCGCCTGTGCAGGTGGAGTTGATTCAGGCCCTCTCCGGCAGCATTGATGTGCAGATCTACCTGCTNACTCCATGTCGCGATCTCTGGCAGCGATGNGGCAGTCGTCGNCAAGGTCTTGGNGATGCTTGGAATCAGCCGCCGGATGGGGCCTGGCTACAAGAGGCCCCCCGCTTGGAGGCCTGTCTGGGGCGGATGGGTGCTGAATTCCAGCAACTGTTGGAAGGGAGTGGCGAAAGCCAGTTGGGTGAAGTGCGAGAGGGCGATCTTTTTGCGGATCCGAGGGGCATCGCCGCCGGGTTGGACCGCGCCCCCACGTTGTTAGAGCAGTTGCAGCAGCAGCTGGTGGCTCCCGATCAGGCAGAGCCAATCGCGCGTTCTGCGGATGACACGTCGCTGTTGTTTCAGGCCGCACCGGGTCCGTGGCGGGAGGTTCAGCTCGTGCGTGATCGCATCTTGCAGTGGCTGGAGGCCGATCCGCAGTTAACTCCGCGCGATGTTTTGGTGATGACGCCCAACATCGATCGATATGCCCCGTTGTTGGCGTCGGTGTTCAACGATGTCGATGCCACAGGCGTCGAACTTCCCTGGCGATTAACGGATCGCAGCCAGCAGAGCTCGCCCGGCTTGACGATGGCGATGTTGGACTTGTTGCAACTGGCCGCCGATCGTTTGACGGCTAGTGGCTTGGAGCGGTTGCTTGCGAATCCTGCGCTTCAGCGGCAGCAAGGCTTGAATGCTGATGATGCCGCTGCGGTGACCCGCAGCTTGCAGCGATCAGGGTTTCGCTGGGGTCTGGATGCGTGTGAGCGCGGTGGTGATGAAACCCATAGCTTGCATTGGACGCTGGATCGTTGGCTGCTGGGTCTGGTCTTGCCACAACGCGATGGTCTGGCGCCAGGCGGAGTGGCACCGTTTCANGACGACTTAGATCCNCAACGGTTGGTGCGTTGGTGGTCTGTGTTGGATTGTCTTCAGCGCTGGTTGCAGCGGCTCCGCAACCCACAACCCTGCATGGCCTGGGTTGCCTTGATGCAGCGTTTGCTGGAGGAGCTGTTTGGCGACGGTGGTGATTGGAGTTGGGAACGTCAGTGTTGGTCCTCCGCTCTGGAGGATTGGCAGCGTCGCGCTGGTGATTGTGATCTAGCGCTTGACGTAGCGGTGGCGGCTGAGGTGCTGCGCGAGGCGTTGTCTGTGGATAGTGGTCGTTTCGGGCATCGCAGTGGTGCACTCACNGTGAGTGCGCTTGAACCCATGCGAGCGATCCCTCACAAGGTGATCGTGCTGATGGGTCTGGATGGTCAGGATTTCCCCCGCCACAGCAATCGGCCAGGTTTTCACCTGCTTGAACAGCAGCGACAGCTGGGCGATCCCCGAAGCAGTGATCAGGACCGTTACGTGTTGCTTGAGGCCTTGATGTCTGCTCGTCAACACTTGATGATCAGCTGGTGCGGTCGTAATGAACGCACGGGTGAAGGCGAGCCGGCCGCGGCGCCAGTGGAGCAGTGGTTAGCTGATTTGCAACGCCAGCTTGGCGACGCTGGAACGCAGGGTCTTTGTCTGGAACCAGCCCCCAATCCCCTCGATCGCAGCAATTTTCGATCTGGTCCGCATGGATCCGCCTTGAGCTGTGATCGCCGTCAATTGGCGGCGCGGCGTTGGCTCGATCGGCAACGCAGACCGGCACAACAAGGGTTGGCTCTTCCGTTGGCTTGGAGTCCACCCGATCGGGCTGTTGGTCAGGCCCCACTCTCAGTTGCTGCGTTGCAACGCTGGCTGATGCATCCCCAGGAGGCTTGGTTGCGGCAATTGGGTCTGCACGCCGGTGAAGGGATCGATGCGGTGGAGGATCTCGAGGATCTGGAGCTTGATGCTCTACAGCGTCACCAGCTTCTGGTCAAAGAACTGGAGGCGCAATTGCCTGATCAGCCGATTCCCTCTTGGCGTGAGTTGTTGGCTGGGCAGGGGGTGTTGCCGGCTGGTGCGGGGGGGCAATTGGAGGAGCAGGATTTGCAACAGCGTTGGCAGTCACTTCAACGATGCGTGGAGCAGCTTGGACCATGTCGCCGCAGCGGCTCCTGGTTGTTTGCGGGTGACACACAGGTGGTGCTGCATCCGGGAAAGCTCAGTGCCCGAAGCGTGATGCTCGGATGGTTGCAGCACTTACTCCTCTGCGCTGAGGGTGAGGCCTTGAGTGGTACTGCGGTGATTGCCCGCCAAAGTCGTGGCGATGGAGCGGAGATTCACCTCCATTGGCGGAGGTTGGATCGCGATACAGCAAGGGAAGAACTCGATCAGCTCCAGTGCTTGGCACTGGATGGATTGAAGCGTTGTTGGCCCGTTCCTGTGAACAGTGGTTGGTTGCGGTCATGGCATGAGCACCGCAAGCCGGGTAGTGGGGATGCTCAGTTCCGCAGTAGCTGGGAGATAGAGCGTCAGAAGGCCCCTTTTCAACTCTGTTTTGGTCGGGACGTTGATGCGGAGATGTTGTTGCAAGTTCCGGGGTTTGATGCCGCCTGTGAGGCGCTTTATCGGCCGCTGTTTCAGGGTTTGCTCAGGGGGTGAGATTGATCCCAGTCCCATCAGTTGTTCACCATCTCTTCACCACAAACTCCTGCTGTCTTCACCGGTGCTAGCAAGAAGAATTCACCTGTGAAGTTGTGATCTTGTCAATGTTCTTTTCTCGTATTAAGTGATGTCTTGCTTGTTATCGCAAACTGCCCGGTTGCTTGCTTCTGCCTCGCTGCTGGACTGTGAAATTCAGATGAGTCGTCATCAGGCTGGTCGCTCTTCTTCTGCCACTGATTTGTATGCAGAAATCCTGGCGAGCCATGATTTGATCGATGAGATGTGGTGGTTCGCTCTCTGCGCAGCATCATGAACGCTTGTTCATGCGTGATCGGTGGCTGAACAAGAGTTGGTTGCTTCCGGGTGAATCAGTATTCTTTAAGGCGCAAGTATAGAGAATAGGCGCAATCATAGAGAAGCCAATTTTAGGATCTCTATATTGTTGATGGGCAATGTAGATCTTGTGTTGTCTCGTTGGCTGAGCGACATTTGATTGATTTGGTATCTTGAGCAGCATGATGAACCATTTTTTTGCTTATTCGCTAGTGCTAGTGGTTGTGTTTTGGGGCTCAATGCAGTTGCGGTTGTCGGTTCTAGGGTTGTGATCGATGGCGAATTGTTTTGATTGGGCTCGGCAGTAATGTGATTGGTTTGTAGGTGTTAATGCGATTTATTGGTTGAGATTAATCTCTATTTTCCAGGGTGGGGGCGTCAGTTTTGGTTTCCTTCCGCTGCTGGCCTGTTGAAGGGATGGAACGCCTCTGCTTCTCATCATGCGTTTGTCTGTCTGATTGCGGGTGATTGGGCCACGGTTAGCGAGATGCAGTCAGCCCTGGTGCAGAATCGCTTGAGTTGATCTCTCTTGGAGGTCATGGCTCTGCCCATGGAGCGATCAAACTCACCATCGTTTGGAGCTATGAAAAATCAATTGCTTCTAAATGAAGAATAAAATGGTATCGATTTATGTATCAAATGTACGTTTCATTGAGTTTTGCTCCGAGATCTGAACTGTTGATTTGCCCCAATTCGTCTTCAAGGCTGGGGTAAAAGTGGGTTGAGAACGTAGTTGCCGCAGCTGATTTGAGGAATTGTTGTCAGGATGTATTTGAGGGATAGGGCGAAGTAGAGGATTTTTTATCAGATGGTTAAAAAACAAAATATAAGATCATCATTCTCAAGATTACCTTTGTTTGAGGGTTGGCGTCATCCTTGAATTTCAGTGTAGTTTCCGTCTGATCTCCATCTTTTTATAGGGCCATCGATTGGCCAGTTACCCCAACTTGCCGATTTTTGGAGATTCCGTCGGCTTCATTTTTTTTACGATGAACGCATCGATTTCACCCAAGCTTTCTTTCGGGGCTGAAGCCAAGACTGGTCCAGTCGCTTTTTCAAGCGGAGCAATCTCTTCAGCTGCTCCTACCCTCACCAATGCAGATTTTCTGCGTCAGTCCTGCGCTTCAATGCGCCTTGGGGTTGGTCCACGTGATCACCAGGAATGCCCTCATCGCGTCACGTTTGATTATTTTTCGCCTCACGATTCAGAAGGTCTCACCCTTGTCATTGAAGCGGCTTATCGACAAGTGTTTGGTCACTGCCATGTGATGGACCATGAGCGCTCATCGGAGCTTGAGGCACAGCTCAAGGATGGTCGGCTTTGTGTGCGTGACTTTGTTCGTGGTCTGGCTAAATCTGATTTCTACAAAACAAGATTTTTTGAGGGGGTCTCCCCGCAACGGGGTGTGGAACTCAGCTTTAAACATCTGCTAGGTCGTGCACCGCTCGATCAGCAAGAGGCCACCTCCAGCATCGTGATTCAGGCTCAATCAGGTTTCGACGCGATGGTCGATGCGCTGATCGATTCAGCAGAGTATGCAGAGGTGTTCGGTGCTGACACCGTTCCTTATGTCCGCGCTTGGACATCAGCCTCTGGAATGCCGATGATTAATTTCATGCGGATTGCAGCTCTCGAACAGAGTTTCGCAAGCAGTGATCGATCGAAGGGGACTGACAGCATTCTCCGCAACAATCTGATCAACGCGAGCCCATTAACCATCAAGGTTCCTCCTTCGTTCGATTACATGTCCGCCTCTGCGAGCTGGTCAGGTGGTAAGCCTCCTGTCAATTACGAGAAGCTTTGGCGTGGTTTGGCTCTGGTAGGTGGCTTGCACCTTGCTGGAATGTTTTTGAATGTCACCACGCAAATTGCTGGTATTCATACCCTCGATCGCATTCCTGCCATGTTCCTTGGCCTCTAAGAAACCTAAACTTGGTTGAAACTAGAAAAACTCTCTGAGATGCTCTTAATCGGTTCTTTTCAGAGAGTTGCCGTATTGATCAGGGCATAGACATACAGCCCAACAATGGCAAGGCCTAAAAGGCCGATAGAAGTGATTTGGCGAGTCATAATGTGAAACGTCTTTTCTACGTTCTGGCTCAACATCGAAACGATGTCAATCAACCTTGTTTCAGGGTGTTGAAACCCCGTCAGGGTGTTGAAATCCCGTCAGAATCCGAATGCATTGTCCTCAACAATGGACGCTCGTTTTGATGCCAATGCTTATCCACTAGTCGGAGGCTTACGTCTCCTTGAGGCAAGTGCTGGGACCGGAAAGACCTTTGCTCTGGCTCACCTCTGCTTGAGGCTTGTCACCGAGGCAGATCATCAACTTGATGCTGTTTTGGTTGTGACTTATACCGAAGCTGCTGCTGCGGAGCTGCGTTCGCGCATCGGAGCTCGGTTGCAACAGGCTTTGGTTGGACTAGAGGCTTTGGAACGTCAGGAGCCACTGCCTGATGCAGATCCTGTGCTTGAACAGTGGTGGTCAAACGCCAGCCAGGCAGAGATTCGGCAGCGTTGGATTCGTGCTCTGCTCATTGCACTGGAACAACTGGATCGGGCCGACATCACCACGATCCATGGGTTTTGCCGGCGGAGCTTGCGTCGCCTTGCATTAAGCCGTGCCGCTGCAATGGAACCGCAGCTCGAGGTCGATTCCAATCCGCTTGTGCTGGAGGTGGTCCAGGACATTTGGCAGCAGGATTTGATGACGTTGCCTGTGGAGCAGTTGCGGGGGCTCCGTCAGGCGGGGTTGTCTCCAGAACGTTTCCGCCAAGCCCTCAGTCGCATGGATGGAGATGCTCATCCGCAACTGTGTCTGGATGAGGAGGATTTTGATCCTGAGCAACCGTTGGTGGATCAGCTGCAGGCATGGGTGGAGAAAGCCTGGCAGCAGTTTCAGGCCCTATGGCAGCGGGACAGCCGTGCGTTGGACGATTGCTTTCGTCGTTCGGCCGCTCAGTGGAAGGCTCTGGGAATGAAGACGACCACCCCCTACAGCGCCAAGCCCAGAAGCGATCGCTGTGGAGTGGTGGATCAGTGGATGGCAACTCAATTGACGTGTCCGGATTTAGCCGCCATTCGTGATGTTGAGAAGCCACTGCGTGAGTACTTTCATCCCGCCACTTGGTGTCGAGTAGCGCGCAGTTGTGGTGAACGTGATCCCAACCTTGCCTCCCAAGCTCTGCAGCAAGCGATCGCCAGATTCTGGGATGGTCCTGTTGAACGGGTTTGGCGCTATGTGCTGCAACGTGGCTTGCAAAGCCTGGCGGAGCGTCGACGGCGACGTGGGGTGATCACCTTCGCTGGTTTGTTAGCGGCCATGGATCCCGGTGATGCAGACAGCAGTTGGTTGGCTCCGCTTCGCCAGCGTTATCGCGCTGTCATGGTCGATGAATTTCAAGACACCGATCCCGTGCAGTGGCGATTGCTGCAAGGGGCCTTTGGNCTGAATCAGTCCCATCTCTTGCTGCTGGTTGGGGATCCCAAGCAAGCGATTTATCGATTTCGGGGCGGTGATCTCGCCACCTACAAATTAGCGCGATCGCAGGTGGATCGGATCGACAACTTGCGTGACAACTACCGCACAACCGCTGGTTTGATGGAGGGTCTCAATGGCTTGATGCAGCCTGGATTGCTGCGTTCGGCCTTGCCTGTGCCATCGGTGCAGGCTTTCAGCACACTGCAAGCGCCTGCCTTGCCTGAGGGTCAGCATCCGCTGCAGGTGATGCTTGTTCCCGGCGATGCGCCTCAGTCGAAGACGGCTTTGGAGCAGTGGTTACCTGCCGTCATGGCTGGGGTTGTGGTTCGGTTGTTCGAGGAGCAACCCCAGTTGAAGCCGGCTGATCTCTGCATTNTGGTTGGACGTCACAGTCAAGCCTCTGAATTGCGCACCGCTTTGGCTCGTCGCGGTGTGCCCACGCGATTGGTGAACCAGGGCGATGTGTTGGAAAGCGAGGCCGCATTGGTCTTGCAGCGGTTTATCGATGCGTTGGCGACGCCTGGTGATGATCGACGCCTGCGCTTGTTGGCCACGTCTCCACTGCTGGGATGGACGACGGATGAGCTGGTGGCATCAGCGCAGGATGGTCGTTTGGATCAGCTTGCCCAGCGTCTTCAGATCTGGGCCTTGCGCTTGCCCCAGCTGGGCCTTTTGGGATGTCTGTCGGAGCTTGTGGATGGACGGTTGATGGCGGATCTCTCCGAACGNGGTCGCTTGTTGGGGGATTTGCAGCAGGCGGCACGGCTTGTGCAAGAGGCGATGCATCGCCAGGGACTGGATGTTGCTAGTGCTGCGGATTGGCTGCGGCGGGAACGGTTGCACCCATCCACTCCCGTGCCGGATGCGCGGCAGCCTCATAGCGATCTGGCGGAGAGCGCCGTCGCTGTGGTGACGGTGCATCGCAGTAAGGGACTCGAATATCCAGTCGTGATCTGTCCTTATCTATGGCAAGCACCAGGAGAGGGAACGGGACCGCTTTGGCGGGAGGGCGCTGATGGTGCCTGGCGCATTGCTGTGGATCGTTCTTGGGGCGGCGGATGGGAGCTGTCTCAGCAGGCGCAACAAGAGGCGGTCGCTGAGGCTGAGCGACTGGCTTATGTGGCGCTCACGCGGGCTAAATCTCATCTGATCGTGGTGTGGGCTTCTGCGAAGGGGCAGGAGCAATCGCCGTTAGTGGCTTGGCTGTTTGGTGCCGAAGCGGTGGGCCAGTCGATCGAGGATCTCAGCCATGAAAGGCTGCAAAACAGCCTCACTACAAGGGATCTTCCGATTAGCGTCGCAGTGCTTGAGTCGGTGAATTCGAGTCAACCCAGCTGGCAGCCATCGCTTCCGCTGGATGATTTGCAGCTGGGTCCGACACCACAACGGCTCGATCGCAGCTGGGGTCGCTCGAGTTATTCCGCCTGGATTTCATCCCCTTCGGCCGACCCTTGGCTGGAGCAGGGGCGTGATCGTGATCCAGAAGCGGAGGAGGCCAGTGCAACCAGTGGGGACGATTGGCCCGAGCAAGGTCCGCTGGTTGATTTCCCGCGTGGTGCTTCAGCCGGCGATTGCTTGCACCGGATTCTTGAGCAGATTCCGTTTCAGGCCTCTTTGCTTGCTTCAGGAGAGCAAAAGGGGGCTGATGAGGGCGCTGATGCAGTCATTGAGCTGGAATTGCGTCGTGCAGGGCTTCAGCCAGAGTTGAGCTCCACAGTGCGGCAAGGACTGGATCGAGTGCTGAGCACTCCGCTGGGGGGCTCTTTGGGTCGTTTGCCCCTTTGTCGATTAAGNCCTGACCGTCGTCTGCATGAACTCAGTTTTGATCTGCCTGTTCAGGATCTGAGCACTAGTGACTTGGTCGAGGTCTTTCGGCAGGACCCCAAGGCGCGTTTCGGTGGGGACTACCTCGAGCGAATCAGCCGTTTGTCGATCAACAGCCGAGGTTTTCTGACCGGTTCGATCGATCTTGTGTTTTGTGATCACGCCAATCCTGAGCAGGGTCGCTGGTGGGTTCTGGACTGGAAGAGCAATTGGATTGGCGAGCGTGGTTTCGATGGCAAGGGTGATCTCTGTGGACCACGGCATTACCAGGTCAGGGCGATGCATGAGCAAATGCTCGATCATCACTACCCCTTGCAGGCTCATCTTTACTTGGTGGCGCTGCATCGTCACCTGGCTTGGCGACTGCCTGGTTATGCGCCGGAACGCCATCTCGGTGGGTATGTCTATGTNTTTTTGCGTGGCATGCCTGGAGAGCAGGGNTGGCGACCGGGGCCNGCNGGCCCCGGTCGCCTGGTGGAAGATGTGCCGCTTCAGAGGGTGCTGACCCTGGATCGTCTGTTGCAGCAGGGCGCCGCATGAATCGGACCAGTCATTGGCCGGCCACTTTTGCTCCGGCCTTGCATGCTGCGCTAATGCGACGCATTCCAGCGAAGAGCGACGCGGTCGAGCTGGAGCAACTCAGCCGAGAACTGGTTGAGGCGCTGGAACGGGGCGAGCTGGATCTGCCCCTGAACCCAGAGCGGTGGGCTGCGGCTTGCGACAGTGGTTGGTTGGAGGGGGAGAGTGCACCGTTGTTGCTCCAGGGCGAGCGCATCGGCTGGCGCCGCTGGCTTGAAGCGATGGATGCTGTGGTCCAAGCCCTGCTGGAGCGCAGCTCTGCTTCCACAAAGCTGGACACACCGGTTGATTCTGTTGCTCTGACGTTGCCGGACAGTCTCAACAATGAGCAGAGGGCTGCGGTCTTGGCGCTGGATGTCTCGCCCGTGGTGCTGCTGAGTGGCGGTCCGGGGACAGGCAAAACCAGCACGGTCGTCGAGATGTTGCGGCGGGCTGCAGCGCGACATCCCGATCTACGCATTGGCTTGGCAGCTCCTACAGGTAAGGCGGCTCGGCGGTTGGGGGACACAGTGCGACCACAACTTGAGGGGATCNCCTGTTTGACCTTGCATCGCTGGCTTGAGGCCGGCAGAGATGGATTTCGCCGTAACCGTCAGAGGCCGCTAGAGCTTGATCTGCTGGTCATCGACGAGATGTCGATGGTGGATTTGGTGCTGATGCAAGGCTTGTTGGACGCCATGCCTCCGGACTGCCGGCTCGTCATGGTGGGGGATCCGGCGCAACTGCCACCTGTCGGAAGTGGGGCGGTGTGGCATCGGCTCCAGCAATCCAGCATTCGGGAGTGTTTCGGAGATGGCGCGATCCATCTCCAACGCACCTACCGCAACCGTGGTGCTTTGGCGGAGTTGGCCATGGTGCTTCGGGATCGCGGTCAGGAGGATTTTCGTCGTTGCCTGGAGGACTTGCCATCGGACGCGAANGTGCAACATCACCGCTGCAGCGGGCGGCGCCTTCCCAAGCTTGTGCGTGACCGTTGGAAGCAGCGTCATCAACGTCTTGCTGCCTTGGCGGATGGTTTGGACGCTTGCAGTGAGGATGCTTTGGCTGCGGCGGCCGCTCCTCTTTTGGCGGAACTGGAGCGGGAGCTTGTGCTCTGTCCCAGGCGGAGGGGGAGTTGGAGCCTCGAGGATGTGCACCGAAATTTGTTGGGTGCCGCCGCGCGACTGGATCCGATGCTCTGGCCGGCGGGGGTGCCGGTCATTTGCGGCGGCAATCAGCCCGAACTCGGTCTGGCGAATGGTGACTTGGGGGTGAAGATCGGCGAAGGTGAACGGGGTCGGCTGTTGTTCCGGGTGTTGTCAGAGAACGGTCGTCCTCAGATTCAACGCTTGCACCCGGCGCGCTTGGTGGTGTTAGAGCCGGCAGCAGCACTCACCATTCACCGTGCTCAAGGAAGTGAGGCCGACGCCGTGATGGTGCTCTGGCCGCAGCAGCAGGATGATCAGCACGACAGCCAGAGCTATGACGTCAGCCTGTTGTATACCGCGATGACGCGCGCACGTGTCAGCCTTGAATTGATCACGGCAGAACCAGCTTGATGCGGGTGGAACGGCCTTGGGGTTGGTTTGAGGATTTGCTCGAAGAACCCGGCTACAAAGTCAAACGCTTGTTCGTTCGCAGCGGTCAGCAGCTCTCCTTGCAGAGGCATGCCCATCGCAGTGAAAGTTGGACTGTGGTGTCGGGAAACGGCCGCTTGCTCTGCTCNGAACAATGGCATGACGCTCATCCNGGCATCATGTTGAGCATTCCAGAAGGTGCGGTTCACCGCGCCCAGGCTGGGTCAATGAATCTCGTGATTCTTGAGGTGCAACATGGGGCTGTCCTGAGTGAGGACGATATTGAACGGTTACAAGATGATTACGGAAGAGTGTTAAGTTGAGAGTCAACCTTTGAAGCGTAGGCAACACAACCAGGCAGCGATCTGCGATCGCCGGGAGGTTGTGAGCCTGATTTCAGAGATCAATCAGGCCAGGGCCTACTTCCATGATCGAACAGACTTCGCACGGGGTGACCTCGTGCTCCGTTGAACTGTCTAAATCAGATGACTCTTTAGAACAGCAGGCCAACTGCACTGCTGCTGTGATGCAGGTAGATCCCGAGCAGCAGAGCGAGCCTGAACAGGTCACATCCGCCCAGGAGTCTGTGGAACAAACGGTCGCATCTGCCCTTGAGGGAGCGGCTGAGGATCAGACGGATCCAGATGGGGAGCTCAATGCAGAAGCGGCGACGACTGTCGAAACGACTGATGAAGAGGTCTCCGGTTTCGCTGGNTTTGGATTCAGCGATGCCCTGTTAAACACCCTGGCTGAAAAGGGTTACACCGAACCATCTCCGATTCAGAGCGCTGCCTTCCCCGATCTGATGATGGGTCGGGATTTGGTTGGACAAGCTCAGACGGGTACTGGCAAGACGGCGGCCTTCGCACTACCGATCCTCGAGCGGCTTCAGTCCGGAGATAAGCGTCCCCAGGCTTTGGTGTTGGCGCCGACGCGGGAGTTGGCGATGCAGGTGGCGGATTCTTTTAAGGCTTATGCCGTGGGGCATCCGCATTTGCGGGTTTTGGCGGTGTACGGCGGATCTGATTTCCGTTCCCAGATTCAGGCTTTGCGTCGTGGTGTGGACGTGGTGGTGGGCACTCCTGGCCGAGTCATGGACCACATGCGGCAGGGAACCTTGGATACCAGTGGTTTGGCCACGTTGGTTCTGGACGAGGCGGATGAGATGTTGCGGATGGGATTCATTGACGACGTCGAATGGATCCTCGAGCAGCTGCCAGATGAGCGGCAGGTGGTGTTGTTCTCGGCGACGATGCCACCAGAGATCAGACGGTTATCCAAGCGCTATCTCCAGGATCCTGCCGAGGTCACGATTCGCACCAAAGCGCAGGAAGCCAAGCGGATTCGCCAGCGTTCGATCACTGTCCCGATCAGTCACAAGCTTGAGGCCCTCAAGCGGGTGCTCGATGCTTGTGGCAGCGAAGGGGTGATCATCTTCGCTCGCACGAAAGCAATCACTTTGACGGTGGCTGAAACCCTCGAAGCTGTTGGTCATCAAGTCGCCGTGCTGAATGGTGATGTTCCCCAGAACCAACGGGAGCGCACAGTGGAACGGTTGCGCAGCGGCAGCGTTGACATCCTGGTGGCCACAGATGTGGCGGCCCGTGGCCTGGATGTCGATCGGATTGGTTTGGTGATCAACTACGACATGCCCTTTGACAGCGAGGCTTATGTGCATCGCATCGGTCGCACGGGCAGAGCTGGTCGTAGTGGTGAAGCAGTGCTGTTTGTCACACCGCGTGAGCGGCGTTTCATCAGCAATTTGGAGCGGGCGACGGGCCAGCCGATTGAATCGATGGATGTGCCGGGAAATGCCGCGATTAATCAGGGACGACTCGATCGTTTGCATCAACGCTTGAGCCAAGCAGCGCGCGATGGTCGTAGCAGTGAGGAGGAAACGGCTCTCTTGCAGGAGCTGATTCAACGGATCGGTACAGAGCTAGAGATGACTCCGGAGCAGATGGCTCTTGCTGCTCTCAATTTGGCATTGGGATCGACACCGCTTCTGTCCCATGGAGATGAGGATTGGATCCATCAAGTTGCAGCGGGTGCTGGGCGTCGTCGTGACCGAGAGCGTGGAGATCGCCGTGGAGACCGCCGTGGTGAGCGACCCAGTCGCCCGCTCGAGGACAACATGCAGCGCTACAGAGTGGAGGTCGGACATCGCGATCGCGTCAAGCCTGGAAATCTTGTCGGTGCGATCGCTGGCGAAACGGGATTGCAGGGACGAATGATTGGCCGCATCCAGATCTTCGACAATCACAGTTTGGTCGATTTGCCGAAAGGGATGCCTGAGGATATTTTCAACAGCTTGCGCTCCCTCAAGGTGATGAATCGAGAGTTGCAGATCAGTCAGGCGACGTCCTGATGGTGTTGATACTGCTTTTGGTAGCGGCAGTTCCCTCTTTCGCTTCTGATGCTGCCTTCAACAACAAGTTGATTCGTCAGATGTGCCTTGCTTCATTTGATTCAGCCATGAGTCACGCTGGCAAGGTCCCTCCCAAGGGCATGGCGGATTACACCTGTGACTGCTTTCTTCAAAAAATGGAAGAAGGTGCTGGAATCGGTGAATCGCAGCAGACTTGCAAGCAGGCTGCTGCGTTGAAATTTCGTGTTTAGAGCGACACCTGTTAGGACTCGCTGACCTGCANGGTCAGTTCGCGTTGCTGGACGCATGTGTTTTCCATGGTGTGAATCAATTCCATTTGCACGTCTGGGAGGCTTTGATGGATGAGGGTGTTCAGAACTGTGAGCCGATCAGAGCTAATTAATTCGCCGTTTTCACTCCAATGCAGTGTCCGCAGGTTCAAGCAATCCATGATCCGTCCTCCTGTCAGAATCTCCTGACAATGGATGGACTCAATCAATTCAGGTCAAGACCTTCCATTTCCCTTCCGTTTTTTGTGATGAAACGTGCGTTTGCCCTGTAACGTCACTGTGTTCACGTCCGGATCACCGGCCCCTTCCGACTTCTTCGGAACCGGCTCACGCGACTGAGCGCTTCCAACGGTTCCACGTTCATGACCATCTACATCGGCAATCTCTCGTTCCAGGCCGAGCAGGAACATCTGTTTGACCTGTTCAGTGAATACGGCGAGGTCAAGAACTGCAGTCTTCCTCTTGACCGAGAAACTGGTCGTAAGCGGGGATTTGCGTTCGTTGAAATGGTCAATGATGACGACGAACAAAAGGCGATTGACGACCTTCAGGATGTGGAGTGGATGGGTCGGATGATTCGCGTTAGCAAGGCCACCCCCCGCGAGCGCTCTGGTGGACCTCGCGGTGGCGGCGGTGGGGGTTATCGCGGTGAACAGCGCTGAACAGCGGTGAACAGCGCTGTTCAGCGGGTTGTTAGGCCTCGTTTTCTTGGAGGTCCAACTGAATCTCACGACCGTTCAGACGGCTGAGGATCAAACGGCTGTGATCAATGGGTGCTCCTAGCACCTGTTGATCATCCCGATACTGTGGCAAAACGGAGCGCAACCCACGGCGCTTTTGTCTCGCCAGGTGGCGATGAAAGCGGTTGAACGACCTTGAACGGCTCATTGCACCTGCTTCAGTTGTGAATACGTTCTACCGCTGGTGTTGGCGTTCAAACCGTGACAAAGGAAACCATCACAAAGGTTTCAGGAATGTCGAATCAGTCTGCGCTGCGACGGCTGCTGAAGCATCTAGCTCCTCAGCGCCGTCTCGTGATGACGGCGATCAGCTGCTCTTTGCTGAACAAGCTGTTCGATTTGGCTCCACCGGCGTTGATCGGTCTTGCTGTCGATGTGGTGGTTCGGGGTCGTCAGTCTTTTCTGTCTGGTTTCGGTGTGGTCACGGTCACCCATCAATTGTGGCTGTTGGCCCTGTTGACGCTGGTGGTTTGGAGCGCGGAATCCTTATTTGAATATCTCTACGGAGTGCTCTGGCGCAATTTGGCGCAAACCACGCAACACAGTTTGCGATTGGAGGCATACGACCATCTACAACAGCTCGAGTTGGCGTTTTTCGAGCAAGACAGCAGCGGTCGCTTGCTGGCGGTGCTGAACGATGACATCAATCAGCTGGAGCGTTTTCTTGATCGTGGCGCCAATGAAATTCTCCAGTTGGTCACCACCGTGACCGTGGTTGGAGTCGGCATGGCGCTGCTCGCTCCGCAGGTTGCCCTGTTTGCCTACCTCCCGATTCCCGTGATTCTTTGGGGGTCACTGCGATTTCAGAAGCGTTTGGAGCCGCGCTACCGGGAGGTAAGGGCTCGAGCAGGTGATTTGGCGGCGCGTTTGGCCAACAATCTCGGTGGCATGCTCACGATCAAGAGTTTCACGGCAGAAGCGCTTGAGTTGCAGCGATTGCAGCGGGAAAGCGAGGCTTATCGGCTCAGTAACGCCCGTGCCATCCGTTTATCGGCGGCGTTTATTCCTCTGATTCGCTTTGCCATTTTGTTCGCCTTTCTGGCGATCTTGTTGATTGGCGGTTTTCAGGCCGTGCAGGGTCAGTTGGCCGTCGCGGCCTACAGCGTGATGGTGTTCATCACGCAACGGTTGCTTTGGCCGCTCACCACATTGGGCCGCACGTTGGATGATTTTCAGCGGTCGATGGCGTCCACTCAACGGGTGTTGGATTTGGTCGACACGCCGATTCGGATTACAGGAGGACCGACCAACTTGGATCCAAGCACGGTGGACGGAACACTATGTTTTCGGGCCGTGGACTTTGCTTACGCCGGTCGCCCACCGTTGCTGCAGGATTTTCAGCTCAGTGTTCCGGCAGGCAGCACGATTGGCATTGTCGGCTCCACCGGGTCTGGGAAAAGCACATTAGTGAAATTGCTGTTGCGGCTGTATGAGCGCGATGGGGGGGAGATCCTGCTGGACGGTTTGCCGATTGAGGATTTGCGTCTACAAGATCTGCGACGTTGTATCGCGTTGGTGAGCCAAGAGGTTTATCTCTTCCACGGCACCGTGGCGGAAAATATTGCCTACGGCAGCAGCGGTGCCAATCTCAGAGCGATCGAATGGGCCGCCCAGCAATCGGAATCGGCATCGTTTATCGCTGAACTACCCGATGGTTACGACACCTTGGTCGGAGAGAGAGGTCAGCGACTCTCTGGCGGTCAACGTCAGCGGATTGCTTTGGCCCGGGCGATTTTGAAGGATGCCCCGATCTTGGTGCTGGATGAGGCCACCGCTGCCGTGGATAACGACACCGAAGCCGCGATTCAGCGCTCCTTGGAACGGGTGAGGAAGGATCGCACCACACTGGTGATCGCCCACCGGTTAAGCACCGTGCGGCATGCCGACAGCATCGTTGTGATGGAACAAGGCCGCATCGTGGAGCAGGGGCGCCACGATCAGCTCTTGGCGCTGAATGGTGTTTACAACAACCTTTGGCGAGTGCAGGCGGGTGAATCGCCGAAAGCTCAAGGGGGGACTGATGCGCTGATCAGAGGATGACAACGGCTTGTGTTGTGTTCTGAGCTTCAGGAGGATTGCAAAACGTGTAACACAAGAAATAAGTGTGGTTACTTCTTTGCAGCAACGTTGCTTCAATGTTGCTGCCGTGTTGCTTCAGACAAGCTGATGAGATGACATGTTGCCGGAAAAATGTTCTGAAATAACCCGTTATTTTGTTGGATGTTTCATGCATTCTTGTNGAATTTGTCTGTTTGATGAGGTCGGATTGGTGCCTTTGATTGACATAAATGGAAGGGCGTGTTGCTGGCCTTTATTCAGGCGTCATTGCTGTTGATCGCGGCTGGTCGTGGCTGGCCACGGATCAACACACGTTGCAGAGCGCTTTCGCTTTCTGAAGCAACTGTTGTCCCCTGTCGCTGGGGTGAGCATGCTGAAGCCTGTTTAAGGCGGCGCAGCCATCCGGCCATGGCGATGGAGGCTTCAGTCAGCCATGTGATGCATCACCCCTTGGGGGTGTTCGCGATCTTGGTGGCGATTAGTGCGGCGGTGCCGCCGTTGATCCGTCGGGTCGGGCTGCCGGATTTAGTGGGGTTATTGCTGGCAGGCGTGCTGATCGGACCACACGCGCTGCAATGGGTTGAAACGGACAGCGAGACGGTGCGGCTGCTTTCGGATCTGGGAGCGGTCTATTTGCTNTTCACGATGGGTCTGGAGATCGACCTGGAGGAATTCAACCGGGTCAAACGCCGCTCGTTCATCTACGGACTTCTGATTCTGTTGATCGGTGTCGGTACCGGAGTGACCATCGGATGGCTGGAAGGATTTGCATCCGTCTCNTGNCTGNTGCTTGGCGCTCTAATGGCCACCCATACGCCTTTGGGCTATCCGATCGTGCGCAGTTACGGCGCCCAGAAGGATGAGTCTGTTGTTGTGAGCGTGGGCAGCACGATCTTCACCGACATCGTGGCGTTGCTGNTGCTGGCCGTTGGCCTCGGCCTGGGGAAGGGTGATCTCAGCGGTTTTGGTATCGCTTGGTTGTTGCTCAAAATCGGCCTGTTCGCTCTGGTCGTGGTCTTTGGCATTCGCTGGCTGGGTCAGAAGCTGGTGATGCGTGGAATCAACGATGAGAACCGCATGGTGCTGGCGGTTCTGGTGGCGTTGTTTCTGGCTTCGCTGGGGGCTGAATTGGCCGGTGTCGAGAAGATTGTTGGTGCTTTCTTGGCAGGGCTAGCGGTGAATTCGGTCTTGCCAGAAGGCCGGGTGAAAGAGCAGGTGATTTTTGTTGGAGGTGTGCTTTTCATCCCAATCTTTTTCATCGACTTGGGTCTGCTACTGGATGTGGGAAGTCTTGGAGCGAGCCTGAGCAAGTTCCAGTTCACAGCTTTGATGCTGGTGGGCGCGATNGGCGGNAAGGGCCTCGCCTCTTGGATCAGTGGGGCTCTGTTCGGTTACAGGCCGCCGCAGATTNTGATGATGTGGTCGCTGACCATGCCGAAGGTGGCGGCGACGCTCGCCACTGCGTTCATCGGGTTCCAGGCGGAGCTGCTCAACCAGACGGTGCTCAATGCTGTGCTGGCGGTGATGGTGGTGACGGCAACGCTGGGNCCGATCCTTACTGAACGCTCGGTGACGAAGCTCACCCAAGCTCAGCAGGGGATGGTTCCGATCAGCTTTGGCGAGGAGCAGGAGCAGCACGACGGCATTAGCGAGGTGGTGCAGCGGCCCTTGCGGATTGTCGTTCCGGTGGCCAATCCGGGTAATGAGCAGGGATTGCTGAACATTGCCTCACGCTTGGTGCGCGGTTCATCCGGTGGTGAGGGGTTGCTGCTGCCGCTGGCGATGGTGAACCCGAGCCTTGAGGAGGTGCGCGGTGGCCTCAATCGAGCAGTGGCCGCGGCACGCTCACGTTTGATCACCGCTGAATCGATCGGGCAGGAGTTGCAGGTGCCCACACGCCCCCTGCTGCGCCTGGATGAGGACATCGCCGGCGGCATGAGCCGCACAGCCTTGGAGCAGGCTGCCGATTTGCTGCTGATTGGTGCTGGACGCCATGATCAACTGCGTGCCTGGCTGCTGGGCGACATCGTTGACGGGGTCTGCCGGTCCGCCCACTGCCCTGTGGTGGTGGTGAATTTGGGGCGATCGGATCGGGAGAACAGCCTCAGCAAAATCCTCGTTCCGATTAAGGATCTATCGGCCAGTGCTCGGGAGCAGTTTGAGCTTGCTTTGCGGGTGATGACGACGGCGCCGGAGCATCAGCGCACGCGAATCACGTTGTTGCATGTGCATGACCCGCGCTTCAGCCGGCAGGATCGTCAATGGATGGAGGAGCAGCTGATTCGCTGGCGTCCAGCTGGTATCGCGGCCGAGCGCTTCCACGTCGTGATTGTGCGGGGGCCGGGGATCGACGGTTCGATTCACCGCCTTAGCCGCGAGCATGATTTGGTGATTTTGCGCACCCAACGGCGGCGGGTGGCGGGATTACCGATTCCTGGCAGTGACCGCACCAGCAAGTTGATCAGTCAGCTGCCTTGCGCGGCAATGGTGATCAGTGATCCATTGATTTGATCTGAAATTTGCAGTGAAATTTGTTATCTTTTCGGCGCAAAGATATGAAAATTAGTCATGTTTTTTGATTTTTGATTTACATTCTTGNTTGATGATTTGGATGGGGTTATGGCTCGCTATGGCTGTCTTGCTGTCTGCTCAGATAGGGGGGTGAAGGTCTGCCTATCATGCGGCACTAGCTGGCATCATGCTGTCATCATGGCTTGGCTTGATGATTGCTTTTGAGACCTTCCAAGCTTGTTGTGAGGCGATCCTGCGCTGTTGTTCTGCAGCAATCATGGTTCGTGTCTCTTGATCACGGAAGCGGGGATCCGAACCCAATCCCGCGAAAAATGCCTTCAGGCATGGTTACGCTAATAGAGTGATTGAACAAACCACCACACCTCGCAATCGCAATATCTGCAGAGCAGTGGCGATTGGATTAATCGGTGGGTTAATGCTGTCTGTGCCGTTGAGTCGGACGTTCAACAACGATGGCCAGGCCCCGTCGCCGGCATCGAACAGCAATCCTTTCGGCAGTTGGATGGGTTTCGGTGATCGGGAGGTGGTGGTGCTCGGTCGTGATGTGAGTGGAAGTAATACCGATGCCATTTTTACGGTGCGTGTTGGGGGTGGCCGCACGACGATCACGCAGATCCCGCGTGATAGCTACATCGATACCGATGGTTTTGGCTCTTTAAAAATCAATGGATTGCTCGCCCGTGGTGGGCCAGACGCGGTGGAAGCAGAATTAACGCGCTTGATGAATCGCCCGATTCAGCACCACATTGTGGTGAGCCTCGATGCGATCGAGAGTTTGGGGAACATGGTTGGCGGCATCGAAGTGGAGGTGCCGAAGCGCTTGTATTACGTCGATCGCAGCCAGGGATTGGTGATCGATTTGCAGCCTGGTAAGCAAGTTCTCAAGGGCAAGGACTTGGAGGGTTTTCTGCGTTGGCGCAATGACGAACGGGGAGATTTTGGTCGGTTGGAACGGCAGCAGCTGGCCTTGAAGGGCTTGTTCGAGCGGATGAAGCAACCGCAGAATTTGATTCGTCTGCCCGCACTGATTGCGGCTGCGGGNAGCAAGCTGCAAACG
The DNA here is from genome assembly GCA_002701375.1 of Cyanobium sp. NAT70. Taxonomy (GTDB): domain Bacteria; phylum Cyanobacteriota; class Cyanobacteriia; order PCC-6307; family Cyanobiaceae; genus Parasynechococcus. The sequence continues at coordinate 53,586 of NZVB01000038.1, forward strand.
GATTTAGGNCCGATGGAGTTGGCGGGGCTGATCACGGCGATGGGCACCACCGATTTAGATACTCAACGCTTGAAGGCACGACCGTTTCGCCGTGGTGGCATTAGCTATTTGGATACGGAATGGCCCGCGAAACCGGCCAGCGGAGCAGAAGCGAGTGAGGCGAGCAGTCGACGGTTTCGCTTTTTGTTTTGATCGCCGGCCTGTGGCCTTTGTGGCTGCGCTTCGTTTGATTGCTTGGAGTTGATCATTTCAGTTCGGGACCTCAGGTCCTGAATCGCGTGAGGTCAGAGTGTCGCTGGTTATTCGGCATGAAAAAACCCCCCGCTTGAGCGAGGGGAAGGAGCAATTCAGTTGATTGCGTTGCGCTTAATTGAATCAGACCAAATCGAGTGCGACGAAAGGCACCAGTTGGAGATTGTCTGGATAGAACTCCAAGAATTTCTCCTTATCAACATTAAGCAGGATGGTTTGAATCCCATCATCTCCGTTGATGTGCAGATCTTTGCCTTTCTGTTTGATCTGAAGATCTAGTTTGTACACAAGTCCTATGTTGTCCTCACCTACCTTAAAGTCAGTTACCGTATCTTTGTCACTTGATAAGACAAAGGTGTCTGGACCTTGGTTGCCAGTGAGCATGTCTTTGCCAATATCACCATAAATAACGTCGGCTCCTTTGCCTCCTACAATGGTGTCTTTTCCATCACCACCATTGATCACATCATTAGATTTACCGCCATCGATACTGTCATTGCCATGACCGCCATAGAGGTAGTCGCCACCCTTTTTCCCTTTGAGAATATCGTCGTCATATTTACCTTGTAGCTTGTCGACTTGCTTGGTGCCTGTGAGGTCATCAGCTTTCTTAGTGCCTTTGAAAATATCATCAAAGTAATCTGTTTTTGGATTCTGCTTGACGGTGACACTACGAAGTTGTGTCTCTGGTTCTGGGGTGGGTGTTGGGCCTGGAGATGGAATGGGTTCGATGACATCTCCCCCATTAATNGTGCTGCCACCTGGNNCTGANGGTTGGGGTGTGGGCGTNGGAACGGGNGTTGGCTCTGGGCCAGGTGTTGGGNCTGGGCCAGGGGTTGGAGTAGGAACAACAGGTGGCAGGGGTGCAGGATCAGGAGCGCCGGGCACATTGTCGAAGCCGCCACCGCCGCCGCCACCACCATCATCTCCACCACCGTTATCTGGACCTGGCGCTGGAGTGGGAGATGGTGGGGTTGGAATTGGCTCGATTGGATCGGGAGTCGGTGGGGCTTCTCCGAAGCGGGGATTCTTGCCTTCTCCTTTGGGCTGATTGAGCAGATTGGTGTTGAACCATTTCACATCATATTGATCCTTTCTTTTGCCTTGGATTTTTGGATCAAGGTTTTCAACTTGCCAATCAGAGAGATCTTGATTGAAAGTTTGGGTGTAATTGAACATATTTTGCATTCCACCATTTTTGTCTCCACCTTCTCCATCGACCACTGCGGATGTATCCCAATCTGAGATGTCCTGATTGAAGGCCTCTGCAGATTGGAATGTCTGTTTCATGCGGTTGACATTGCTGGTATCCCAACTGGCTAAGCTGGAGTTATCTCCGCTTGCACCTGGCATCTGCCCGTTGTTGAACAGAAAGGCTGATCCAAACATACTGAACAGATCAGTGATCCCGCCGTGGATAAACTTCTCTGGTAAGCGTTGATTAAATTGGCGAGCATCGTAGAACATCCGATAAGCGGAGTTCAGATTGCTGACATCGAGATTATTGAGATCTGAGAAGCCCTGGCCTCCATAACCCGTGAATGCCGCAATTCCACTGGCAATATCACCATCACCATCTTGGTCAACATCACCGAACTGGATCACATCACCCAACCATTGAAGTTCATTGATGGTTTTATTTTCCGTTGACGCATCATTG